>JAUSOF010000015.1 GCA_030656145.1 Pseudomonas sp. | reverse complement strand
ATCCGGCCTGTTTTGGGCTTTTCCGCCCTGGCCATTCTGTAGTTCGCGCAGCGGGGGCCAAGCGTTCAATCGATCCCTGGGATCATCATTGTTATCGGCCTTGTTCCGCTGCAGGACTCGCCTGTTCCGACAGTGCTGCTGATCACCACAACCACAAGAAAACCATCACGCCTTACTGATTACCCCCGCCGTCAGGCGGGCTTTACGCTTTGCCAGTTACCGCTGAAACGCCGCTCATGGCACCACACCGCCCAACAGATCCTGGCCAATTTGTTGGCCAACGCCACAGCCGCTTTGTTGTGGCCGATACGGGCTGCTGTCTCGACGGCCCAGCGTTGTAACTGGGTTAGTTTTTCTGGCGTGCGGGCCTGACAGCGTTGTGCGGCCAGCAGGGCTGCTCGGGAGCCATGGATTAACAGGGTGCGCACATAGACGTTGCCCTGTCGGCTGATATGACCGAGCTTGCGGTGGTCGCCGCTGCTGAACTCACGCGGTGTCATGCCCAGCCAGGCACTGAGCTGCCGACCATTGGCAAAGCGTTCAGGCTTGCCGACAGCCGCGGTCAGGGCGCTGGCCGTTAGCAGGCCAATACCGCTGACTTCATCGAGTTTGCGCACTATTTCATCGTTAGCGTGCCAACGTTTTAGCTGCTGCTCGCACTCGGCCATGCATTGTTCGTGCAGGTTGATTTCCGCCAACACGATATGCAGTTGATGACTCAAGGGGGCGAGCTCTGGGCGGTCAACCAACTCATGGGCGGCGCGGAGAAACGCGGCGGTGGACGCCGGGGCTTCGATGCCCGCCTCGCGCAGGATGCCGCGCAACAGGTTGATGCGTTGAGTGCGGCTTTTCTTCCAGGTCTCGCGCAGCCCATGCAGTTGCTGCAGCTGTTGCTGCTCATGGGTTTTCACTGGCACCGGATAAATATCCTTGCAGCGCGCCGCCTCCAGCATTGCGTCGCAGTCGTTACGGTCGGTCTTGTTGCGCCGGCGATAGGGCCGCACATAGCGGGGATGGATCAGCTTTACCGAATGGCCCAGAGACTGCGCCACACGGCCCCAGTAGTGGGCCGTACCACAGGCCTCCATCACCCACTCGACCGGCTCGGCCTGCTCCTGTATATATCGCCTAAACGCCTCTCGGTTCAGCCGCTTACGCTGCACCACCTGGCCGGAACGGACACTCTCGGCAACTTGGTAAACGGACTTGGCCAGATCAACCGCAATTCGCTTCATAACGCCTCTCCCAATGATCAGTCACCACCACTCTCGGTATAGAACGGTGGCGCGGGGAGAGTCCATTACAGCATTCAAATCGCTCGCT
>JAUSOF010000012.1 GCA_030656145.1 Pseudomonas sp. | reverse complement strand
GCCGTAGCCCTTCAGGTTGGCTTTCTTCATCAGGGATTCGTACTGGTGCGAAACGAGGTGCGATTGTACTTGCGACATAAAGTCCATCACAACCACTACCACGATCAGCAACGAGGTCCCGCCAAGATAGAACGGTACGTTAGCAGCCACCACCAGAAACTGGGGCAACAGACACACGGCCGTCATGTACAGAGCACCGAACATGGTCAAGCGGGTCAACACGCCATCGATATAGCGCGCCGACTGCTCACCTGGACGGATACCCGGAATAAAGGCACCGGACTTCTTCAGGTTTTCCGCTACGTCTTTCGGATTGAACATCAACGCTGTGTAGAAGAAGCAGAAGAAAACAATCCCTGCACTAAACAGCAAAATGTTCAACGGCTGACCAGGAGCGATAGCCTGTGAAATATCCTGCAGCCAGCCCATACCTTCAGACTGACCAAACCAGGCACCCAGCGAGGCCGGGAACAACAGAAGGCTGCTGGCGAAGATAGCCGGGATTACCCCTGCCATATTCACCTTCAACGGCAAGTGGCTGGTCTGCGCAGCAAAAACCTTGCGGCCCTGCTGACGCTTGGCGTAGTGCACAGCAATACGACGCTGCCCACGCTCAATGAACACCACAAAACCGATGATCGCTACTGCCAGCAAACCGATGGCAATCAGGGCAAAGATATTGATATCACCCTGGCGAGCAGACTCGAAAGACTGCCCAATTGCCGACGGCAGACCGGCTACGATGCCTGCAAAAATCAGCATCGAAATACCGTTGCCAACACCACGCTCGGTGATTTGCTCGCCTAGCCACATCATAAACATCGCACCCGCCACAAACGTGGTGACTGCAACGAAGTGGAAGCCGAAATCGCCCGAAAACGCGACGCCCTGACTCGCCAAGCCAACGGACATGCCGATTGCTTGAACGAACGCCAGGACGAGGGTGCCGTAGCGGGTGTATTGGCTGATCTTGCGACGACCAGCCTCACCTTCCTTCTTCAACTGCTCCAGCTGTGGGCTGACAGCGGTCATGAGCTGCATGATGATCGACGCCGAAATATACGGCATGATCCCCAATGCAAAAATACTCATGCGCTCCAGCGCACCACCGGAAAACATGTTGAACAAGCTAAGAATGGTCCCCTCATTCTGTCGAAACAGGTCTGCCAGCCGGTCCGGGTTGATGCCTGGAACTGGAATGTGTGCGCCAATCCGATAGACGATAATCGCCATGAACAGAAAGCGCAGACGAGCCCAGAGCTCGGATAACCCGCCATTGCTGAGCGCTGAGAGAGCACCTTGCTTAGCCATTTATTCCTCGAACTTACCGCCAGCTGCTTCAATAGCCGCACGCGCACCTTTGGTGGCAGCGATACCTTTAAGAGTGACCGCTTGAGTAACCTCACCGGACAGCATGACTTTCACACGCCGTACATGTTGGTTAATCAGGTTGGCATCTTTTAGCGCTTGCAGAGTAATAACGCCGCCTTCGACCTTATTCAGCTCGGAGGTACGCACTTGCGCACGATCCATAGCCTTCAAGGAAACGAAGCCGAACTTAGGCAAACGGCGGTGCAGAGGCTGCTGGCCGCCTTCAAAACCCGGAGCAATGGAACCACCGGAGCGAGAGGATTGACCTTTGTGGCCACGGCCACCAGTCTTACCCAACCCGCTGCCGATACCACGGCCCGGACGGTGCTTCTCGCGACGGGAACCCGGCGCAGGACTCAGATCGTTCAGGTACATGTATTAACCCTCGACTCGCAGCATGTAGTAAGCCTTGTTGATCATCCCGCGATTAGCGGGAGTATCCAGCACTTCTACGGTGTGACCGATGCGACGCAGACCCAAACCCTTAACGCAAAGCTTATGGTTAGGGATGCGGCCGGTCATGCTTTTGATCAGCGTGACTTTTACGGTATTAGCCATGATTAGAGAATCTCCTCGACGCTCTTGCCACGCTTGGCCGCAACAGAATCAGGCGACTGCATAGCTTTCAAACCTTTAAAAGTGGCATGAACCACGTTCACCGGGTTAGTCGAGCCGTAGCACTTGGCCAGAACGTTCTGCACACCAGCCACTTCAAGAACAGCACGCATAGCGCCACCAGCAATAATGCCGGTACCCTCGGAAGCCGGCTGCATGTACACCTTGGAGGCGCCATGGGCTGACTTCATTGCGTACTGCAGAGTGGTGCCATTCAGGTCCACCTGGATCATGTTGCGACGAGCAGCTTCCATCGCTTTCTGGATAGCAGCTGGCACTTCACGGGATTTGCCGCGGCCGAAACCGACACGACCCTTACCATCACCCACTACGGTCAACGCAGTGAAAGTGAAGATACGGCCGCCTTTGACGGTTTTAGCTACACGGTTAACCTGTACCAGCTTCTCGATATAGCCTTCGTCGCGCTTTTGGTCGTTATTTGCCATAACTTAGAACTCCAGCCCGCCTTCACGAGCAGCATCAGCCAGCGCCTTGACGCGGCCGTGGTACTTGAAGCCAGAACGG
>JAUSOF010000077.1 GCA_030656145.1 Pseudomonas sp. | reverse complement strand
AACCATTCGCGCAGCAGCTCGGCGGCTTCGCCCAGGCGATCTTGTACATAGGCCTTGTGCGCCTGGTCGCGGGAGAAGGCCAGATCCAGGCGCGCCAAGTCGCCGGAGGCCAGCCACCCCTGCAACTCATCCCGGCAATAGAAGTCATGCGCCGCATTGCGCTCGCCGAACAGCAGCCAGTTGCGCCTGTGACCGGCAGCAATGCGCGCCTTGAGCAGACTGCGCAGCCCGGCAAGACCGGTGCCATTACCGATCAGAATCAGCGGTCGGTCATCCTCAGGCGCATGGAAGGCGCTGTTACGGCGCACCCGCGCGAGCAATTGACCGTGCAGCGGCAGGTGCTCCGTCAGCCAGCCGGAACCCAGCCCCAGAGAGCCATCGGCATGCCGCTGCTGGCGCACGATCAGCTGCAGCTCGCCGTCGCTGGGCAAGGAAGCGATGGAGTATTCGCGCGCTGCCAGCGGCACCAGCGCATCCACCACGGCCTGTGGCTGCAAACCGATCAGGTGGGCGAAACTGTCCGGCAGTTGCCGGGTCGCCAGCGTCTGGTGCAACGATTGCTGCATGCCCTCGAGATGGACCGCCTGGTAGCCATCCAGGCCGAAGCGCTGCATCCAGGTCCGCATGCCGCTAACGGCCTGGCGCGGTAGCACTTCAAGAATATCGCCGGCACTCCAGTCGGCCGGCCGTTCGGCGCGCAGCCCCAGCAAATAGGTCGGCGCGCCCTGGCTGCCGGGGTTGAGCAGCTCTCGGCGCGTCAGCGTCCACAGGCCGTAGGGCGTTTCGCCCTGGTGCAGCGGCTGAGCGCCCGTCAGTTCACTGAGTTGGCGCTGCCAATCGGCCAGCGCCAGCACGTCGCCGGCATCCACCTGCACCGGCTCGAACAAGGACTGGGCGCCCTGCCGGCCGAGCCAATCCTGTACCCGCAGGGCAAAGCCGCAGAAGTGCTGATACTGGCGGTCACCCAGGGCGAGCATGGCGTAACGCAAGTGCGGTAGATCCAGCGTTCGAGCGAGTATCTGGCGCTCGAAGCCACGGGCGCTGTCCGGCGCCTCGCCGTCGCCGAAGGTGCTGACCACGAACAGCGCGTGCTGCGCCTCACTCAAGGCCTGCCGATCAAGACGCGCCAGCGATTCCACCCTGACGCCATGACCCGCAGCCTGTAATTGCCCGGCGGTTTGCCAGGCCAGCTGCTCGGCGAAGCCGCTCTGGCTGGCAAAGCCGATCAGCCAGCCATCGCCCTGCCCCGCGCTCGGCTGCAAAGCGCCACGCGCCTGCAACATCGCGCGCTTGTTGCGCCGGCGGCCGAGGTAGAGCAACCAGCCGGTGATGGCGAACAGCGGCATCGCCAGGCTGGCCAGGAACATCAGGATGCGTCCGGGCAGGCCGAAGTAGCTGCCCACATGCAGGGCATAGAGGCTGGTCAGCAGCTGATCGCCAAACGCCTGCTGGTCATAGCGCTTGTGCCGGCCCGGCGCGCCGCTCAACGGATCGAGCGCCAACTGGTTGAACGCGCGCTCATGAGGTGCGTCGTCACGCATATAGAACACTGTTACCGGCTGCTCAACCGTGGCCGGCAGGCGCAAACTGTAGCCACTCAACTGCGGCCCGGCAGCTTGCTGCAGACCGGCCCAGAGTGCCGGGTAGTTCACTGCTGGCACGGCTCCGGCGGCTGGCCGGTCGCCGCGCTTGCGCTGCTCACCGGCGGGCTCGCTGCTGAGCAGGCCAGTCAGGCCTTCGCGGTACCAGTCGTAGGACCAATACAGCCCGGTCAGCGCCGCACACAGATAGAACACCAGGCACCAGGTACCGGCCACCGCGTGCAAGTCCCAGTTGAACGCACGGCCACGCTTGGCCCAATCCAGGCTTAGCCAGGCGCGCCAGTTCAAGGCCTGGCGCGGCCAACGCAGATAGAGGCCGGAGAGGCAGAAGAAGACCAACGCCAGAGTGCTGGCAGCGGTGATCTGCTTGCCGTACTCGCCCATGGCAAGAGAGCGGTGTAAATCCACCATCAGATCGAAAAAGCCCTGGCCACGCGGCTCGCCCAGCAGCTCACCGGTGTAGGGATCGAAGTAACGCGACCCACCACGCCGCTCGCCCGCGGGCGGCGCGAAACCTACCCGCCCGGCGAGCTCGACATCCGCTTCCACATTCAGGCGCACCACGCGCTGCTGGCTGGCGGCCTCGATACGCGGCACCAGCACGTCAGGTGTCAGCACGCCGCCGGCGCGCACCTCGACCTGCAGCACCTCGGGATTGAGCGCACGCAGCAATTCGTCCTGAAACGAATAGGCCGCGCCGGTCAGGCCCATCAGCGCCAGCACCAGACCGGCGCTAATGCCGAGCAGCCAATGCAGCTGGAAAAGGATTTTCTTGAACACGAGGAGCTACCTGACAGTCGTGACGGCCACCGCGGTTGTCACTGCGGCGCGATTCTATTTGAGAAGCAGTTGCATTATCTTTCTAAAACGATGGATTTACCGCACATTTACACAGGTTCTTTCCCGACTATCTCGCCAGAAGGTGTGGCATCCATGCGCCCGAGGCCATCGTAGGGTGCGCC
>JAUSOF010000074.1 GCA_030656145.1 Pseudomonas sp. | reverse complement strand
AGCGCAGCAGTTCCTTGCGCTCGTGCTGGGCCAGGTAAGCGAGGATGTCTTCGCTGATCAGATCGGATTGGTGCGACATCTTAAAAATACCCCTGACGTTTTTTCTCTTCCATGGAACCTGCGGCATCGTGGTCGATGACACGCCCCTGACGCTCAGACGTTCGAGTCAGGAGCATTTCCTGAATAATGTCGGTCAGGCTGGTTGCCGTGGACTCCACCGCGCCGGTCAGCGGGTAGCAGCCGAGGGTACGGAAGCGCACCATCTTCTTGGTGATACTGGCCTTATCTTCATCCGAGAGGTGCTCGAGAATGCGCTCGTCGTCGATCATGATCAGCGTGCCGTTCTTCTCGATAACCTCACGCTCAGCGGCGAAGTACAGCGGCACGATCGGGATCTGTTCCAGGTAGATGTACTGCCAGATATCCAGCTCGGTCCAGTTGGATAGCGGGAACACACGGATCGACTCGCCCTTCTTGACCTTGCCGTTGTAGACGTTCCACAGCTCGGGACGCTGATTCTTCGGGTCCCAGCGGTGTTTGCTATCACGGAACGAGTACACCCGCTCCTTGGCACGGGATTTCTCCTCGTCGCGGCGCGCACCACCGAAAGCAGCGTCGAAACCATACTTGTCCAGCGCCTGTTTGAGCCCCTCGGTCTTCATCACGTCGGTGTGCTTGGCACTGCCGTAAGTGAAGGGGTTCATGTCCTGTGCCACACCGTCCGGATTGGTGTGGGTAATCAGATCAAGGCCATATTCGTTGACCATCTTCTCGCGAAAGCGGTACATCTCCTGAAATTTCCAGCGCGTATCGATGTGCATCACTGGGAATGGCAGCTTGCCGGGAAAGAACGCCTTGCGTGCCAAATGCAGCATCACGGCGGAGTCTTTACCGATGGAATAGAGCATTACCGGGTTGTCGAATTCGGCGGCCACTTCACGAATGATGTGGATACTCTCCGCCTCCAGCTGTTTCAGGTGGGTCAGTTTATCGAGCATGGTTACTCACGATTTGCAGTGTGATTGGGCCGGCGGGCCGTGGACGATGGCGCACTCTAGCACAGCGCTAGCTTCTAATCAGGGGGCCAGCTAGATCGAAACGATCTAGCTTTATACCCACCGATTCAGCCACTCACGCGCCGTCAGATAGGATTGGGACAGTCGATAAACAGGTGCTCAATGGCAAACCGACGCGCCAGGTAATCACCCAGCGCCTGCACGCCATAGCGCTCGGTGGCATGGTGGCCTGCCGCGATAAAGCTGATGCCGTTTTCACGGGCACTGTGAAAGGTCTGCTCGGACGCCTCGCCGGTCAGGTAGAGGTCAACGCCGGCCGCGATGGCCTGGTCGATATAGCCCTGGCCGCCGCCGGTGCACCAACCGATCCGGCGAACCACACCCGCGCCCTCAACCAACAAGGGCTCGCGGCCGAGCACCTCCTGCACCCGCCGGGCGAAATCGCGCGGGCTCATGGGCTCGCGCAAAGAACCAAGTAAACCAACGGTACGCGGGTCATCCGGGTCCAGCGGGCCCTCCACGGTAATGTCGAGTTGAGCGGCTAATTGCACGTTATTGCCAACCTCCGGGTGCAGATCCAGCGGCAGGTGATACGCGAGCAGACTGATATCGTTACTGAGCAGGGTTTTCAGGCGGCGCTGCTTCATCCCGGTGATACAGGGATTCTCGCCCTTCCAGAAATAGCCATGGTGAACCAGCAGCACATCGGCCTCAGCGTCGACCGCAGCGTCGACCAACGCCTGACTCGCGGTGACCCCACTGACGATACTCCGCACCTGGGGCCGCCCTTCGATTTGCAAACCATTCGGGCAGTAATCACTGATGCGAGTGGCGTTCAAGTAGCGCTGTGCTTCTTCCACCAAGGTGGTCAGGGCGATAGCCATGTGGTTTCCTCACCTGCCGTTACAGGCCACTGCCTTATTGGCAATCGGCCCTCTATAATGGCGCACATTAAGGGGCGCACCGGCCTCTAGCAACCCTCAGGATTTCATTGATGCTCAAGGCCCTGCGTTTTCTTGGCTGGCCCCTTCTGGTCGGTGTGCTGCTGGCACTTTTGATCATGCAGTACTACCCACAGTGGGTAGGCCTGCCTCGCCAGGATATCCAGCTGCGCCAAGCCCCCATCTACAGCCGCATGCAGGAAGGCCCGGTGTCATACGCCGCCGCAGTGGGCACCGCCTCACCCGCGGTGGCCAACCTGTACACCACCAAATTCATCAATAAACCGGCTCATCCCATGTTCGAGGATGAGCAGTTTCGCAAGTTCTTTGGCGACAACCTGCCCAAGCAGCGGCGCATGGAGTCGAGTCTCGGCTCGGCCGTAATCATGAGCCCGCAAGGCTACCTGCTGACCAATAACCATGTAGTCGCGGGCGCCGACCAAATAGTGGTGGCCTTGCGCGATGGTCGTGAAACCCTAGCCCGGATCATCGGCAGCGACCCGGAAACCGACCTGGCAGTGCTGAAAATAGACCTGACCGACCTGCCCTCGATCACCCTCGGCCGTTCGGACAACATCAGGATCGGTGACGTCACGCTCGCCATCGGCAACCCCTTCGGCGTTGGCCAGACCGTAACCATGGGCATCATCAGTGCCACCGGGCGCAACCAACTGGGCCTCAATACCTACGAGGACTTTATCCAGACCGATGCGGCGATCAACCCCGGCAACTCCGGCGGCGCACTGGTCGACGCCTATGGCAACCTGGTGGGCATCAACACCGCGATCTTTTCCAAGTCCGGCGGCTCGCAAGGCATCGGCTTCGCCATCCCGGCGAAGCTGGCGCTGGAGGTGATGCAGGCGATTATCGAGCACGGCCAGGTGATTCGCGGCTGGCTGGGCATCGAGGTGCAGCCACTGACCCCGGAACTGGCCGAGTCCTTCGGCCTTGAAGGCCGCCCCGGCATCGTTGTTGCCGGCATCTACCGCGACGGCCCAGCACAGAAAGCGGGCCTGCAGCCTGGCGACTTGATTCTTAGCATCGACGGTGAGGCCGCCGGTGATGGCCGCCGCTCGATGAACCAGGTGGCGCGCACCAAACCGAGCGAAAAAATCCGCATCGAGATCCTGCGTAACGGTCAACCGCTGCAACTGACCGCTGAAATCGGCGTAAGGCCGCCGGCGAACGGGGGCTGATCACCTCGACGCCTAGCAGGCAATGCTTCTCATCGCGATTACTGTTATGTTATTACATTAATTGTGAAGAGAGAGTATCCGCTTGCGCCCGCCCTTTGCCCTACTCGTCAGCCTGCCACTCAGCCTGCTTAGCCCGGCCATATTCGCCGCGGCGCCTTCCTCGCCTGCCCAGCTGAGCGACAGCATCATCAGCGCCAGCCCGGAACTCGCCGACGGCCCGGTGCGGGGCTACCGCGCCACTCGCTCGGCCAGCGCCACCAAGACGGATACACCGCTGCGTGAAATCCCCCAGGCCATCAGCGTGATCCCCAGCGCGGTGCTGGACGACCTCGGCAGCCACAGCGTCGAGCGCGCCCTGGACTTTGCCGGCGGCGTATCGAAACAGAATAATTTCGGCGGCCTGACCCTCTACGAATACAGCGTGCGCGGTTTCACCTCGTCCGAGTTCTACAAGGACGGCTTCAGCGCCAACCGCGGCTACCCGAGCACACCGGACGCAGCCAATATCGAACGCATCGAAGTGCTCAAGGGTCCGGCTGCCAGCCTCTACGGTCGCGGTGACCCTGGTGGCACGGTGAATATTGTCACCAAGAAGCCCCAGGCCGACACCTTCACCCGCTTGACCGCCAGCGCCGGCAGCTGGGATCGCTACCGCACCAGCCTGGATATAAACAGCCCACTGGACGAACAAGGCGATCTGCTGGCACGTCTCAACCTGGCCGTCGAAGACAACAACAGTTTCCGCGATCACGTAGCCAGCGAGCGCCTGTTCGCGGCACCCTCGCTCAGCTGGCAGCTCAGCCCCGATACGCGTGTACTGCTGGAGGCGGAGGTAGTGCGCCACCGCTCGGTGTTCGACCGCGGCATAGTCGCTCCCAACAACCGACTGGGCAGCGTGTCGCGCTCGACCTTTCTTGGCGAGCCCAGCGACGGCGACATCGAGAATGACAACAATCTGCTCCAGGCCAGCCTCGAGCATGCTCTCAACGACCAGTGGCAGCTGCGCCTGGCCAGCCATTTCAAGGAAGGCGAGCTAGCCGGCTATGCCTCGGAAAACCAGGCACTGGCAGCCGATGAGCGCACCCTGACGCGACGCTTTCGCGAGCGCGAAACCAGCTGGCACGACAGCATCACCCAGGTCGAACTGCGCGGCGATGTGCAGCTGGGCGGCCTGCAGCACCAGTTACTGGTCGGCGGTGAATACGAGAACTACCGCAAGAACGAGCGAGTCACCGAGGTTCGCCCGCGCAGCAACATCGACATCTACGACCCGGTCTACGGACGTCCGCGCCCCAATGGCACGCGCTCCGGCAGCGACAACCATGAGCAGGTGACCAGCCACGCGCTCAACCTGCAGGACCAGATCGTTTTCAGCGAACGCCTACGCGGCCTGGTCGGCGTGCGGGTCGAACGCTTCGACCAGTCGATCGACAACCGAGTCAATGGTGCACGCAGCGAGCAGAGCCACGATGCGATCACCCAGCGCGCCGGCCTGCTCTATCAGCTGACGCCCGAGGTCGGCCTGTTCGCCAATGCCTCGACCTCGTTCAAGCCGAACAACGGCCTGGACCGCAACAGCCGCGCTTTCGATCCCGAAGAGGGGATCGGTTACGAGACCGGCGTGAAACTGGAGCTGCTGGATAACCGCCTCAGTGCGACCCTGGCCGCCTTTCACCTGACCAAGGAGAACGTGCTGACCGCCGACCCAGTCGACGCCAGTTTCCAGACCTCCGCCGGCGAGGCCCGCAGCCAGGGCTTCGACTTGCAGATCAGCGGCCAGCTAACGGATGCCCTGCGGGTAATCGGCGCCTTTGCCTTTATCGATGCCGAGGTCACCAAAGGCGACAAAGCACTGCCGGCCGGTAGCCGCCTGCTCGGTGTGGCAAGGCAAAGCGGTAGCCTGCTGGGCGTCTACGAATTCCAGGACGGCTGGCTGCGCGGCTCGGACATTGGCGCCGCCTTCAACTATGTCGGTGACCGCTCGGGGCAGGCCGGCAACGACTTCACCTTGCCGGCTTATCACACCGTTGATCTGCTCGCCCATTACGCATTCAGCCCACGGATAAAAATCGGCGCCAACCTCAACAACCTGCTCGATGAAAAGTACTACGAGCGCTCCTACAGCAATCTCTGGGTCATGCCCGGCGAGCCGCGCAACCTGAGCGTCAACCTGACCGTCGATCTCTGAGCCTGGCCGCGCCCACGCAATAAACGCCCCTGCCCCCCGCCAATCGGCGAGGAGCAGGGGTGCCTGACTGCCAGGCCAAAGGCACGCACGCAGCCCCCCTCGTACCACCCTGAACGTGACACACCATGAACTCAACACACCTTCCACCCGCCACTCTCAACACCCGCCTGCTATCAATCGACGCCCTGCGCGGCCTGATCATCCTGCTGATGCTGCTCGACCATGTGCGCGAAACCTTCTTTCTGCACCTGCAAGTGGCGGACCCCATGGATCTCGGCACGGTCGAGCCGGCACTCTTTATCAGTCGCAGCCTGGCGCACCTCTGTGCGCCCATGTTTATCTTCCTCAGCGGCCTTTCGGCCTTTCTCTATGGCGAAAAACATCAAGGCAAGGCGGCAGTCGCCTCGTTTCTATTCAAGCGCGGTTTGTTTCTGGTGGTCCTGGAGTTCACCCTGGTCAATTTTGCCTGGACCTTCCAGTTCCCGCCGGGCGTGATCTACCTGCAGGTAATCTGGGCCATCGGCCTGAGCATGCTGGCCCTCTCTGCCCTGATCTGGCTACCGCGCATGGCCCTGGTGATTCTCGGCCTGGTCATAATCGGCGGGCACAACCTGCTCGACAGCCTGCACTTCGGGCCTGAGTCGACCCTGCACATTCCCTGGGCGATCCTGCATGACCGTGGCTGGATCGATATCTCGGAGAACCTGCGCCTGCGCACGTCCTACCCGCTACTGCCCTGGATCGGCGTAATTGCCCTGGGCTATGCCGCTGGCCCCTGGTTCGGCCGCGCCAGCACGGTAACGCAGCGCCAGAGCTACCTGCTGATCAGCGGTCTGGCAGCCCTGGCCGGCTTTATCGCCCTGCGCCTGCTCAACAGCTATGGGGAAAAACCCTGGCGCCTGGGTGACAACAGCCTGCAGACGCTGATGAGTTTCTTCAATATCACCAAATACCCGCCGTCCCTGCTATTCCTGGCGCTCACCATGGGCCTGGGCCTTCTACTGCTGCGTGCCCTCGAACGTTGCCAGACGCAGGCCTGGATTCGCCCCCTGAGCGCCTTCGGTGGTGCACCGATGTTCTTCTACCTGCTGCATCTGTATGTGCTCAAGCTCCTGTACCTGGCAGCCGTTTCCATCTGGGGACTGAACCAGGGCCTCTTTTTCGGTTTCGACAACTTCGCTTCGGTGTGGCTATGCACATCACTACTGGCGCTGGTGCTGTTCCCTGCCGTGCGCTGGTTCGCCGAACTGAAGGCGCGCCGCCGCGATATCACCTGGCTGAAATACCTCTGATCGCCTGGCGGGGATAGGCCTCGCCAGCTCACCCACAAGGAACCCTTATGCAACGCACACTCCTGCTCCTGAGTACCCTATTCGTTATCGGCCAGGCCAGCGCCCACGGCCTGTGGCTAGAGGAACGCCGAGGTAATCTCGAGACCATCTACGGCCATGGCGCAGAGGATAAGGCCTTCAAGGCCGAAAAAATCAGCGGCGCATGGGCCTACGACAGCCACGGCCGGATGATTCCGGTCACAGTCAAACGCCTCGACGGCCACGCCCGCCTGGAGCCCCTGAAATCGCCCGCGGTTGTGGCAGTAGCACTGGATAACGGCGCCTGGTCACTGACCCCGGACAAGCAATGGATCAACCAGGGCCGCAGCCAGGTGCCCACGTCGACCCAGTCCCTGCACACCTTCAAATACAGCTTGGCGATCAATCAGGAAGGCGCCAGGCTGCCGAAGCTTGAGCAGCTGAAGATGGTTATCCTGCCGGAAGTTGACCCGCTCAAGGTCGGCCCTGGTAAACCACTGCCAGTACGCGTGCTGGTCGACGGCAAGCCGGCAGCGGGCATCAAGCTGATCGGCGACTACCGTGGCGCACCGCACCAGGTCAGCGCCACCACCGATAGCGAGGGCCGCGCCCAGGTGCTGGTTCGCAACGAAGGCCTGAATATCATCGCCGCCGAAGTCAGCCTGCCGGTGGCGAACAATGCCGATATCGAAACCCGCGGCCTGTTCACCTCGCTGAGCTTTATCGGCGAAGAGCACCGCGAATAACCTGTACCGCGCGCATAAAAAAGCCGGAGCCCTGCTCCGGCTTTTTTATGACCTGGCGCTTACAGGCTGCTCAAGGCATCCAGCAGCGCCTGGTTCTGCTCCGGCGTGCCGATGGTGATGCGCAGGAACTGGGCAATGCGCTGTTGCTTGAAGTGGCGCACGATTACGCCCTGCTCACGCAAACCGGCGGCCAGAGTCGCCGCATCCTTGCCGGGATGACGGGCAAACACGAAGTTGGCAGTAGACGGCAGCACCTCAAACCCGAGTTTTTCCAATCCAGCCACTACGGCCTCACGACTGTCGATCACCCGCTTGCACGTCTGTTCGAAGTACGCCTTGTCCTCGAACGCCGCCGCCGCGCCGGCAATGGCTATGCGGTCCAGTGGGTAGGAGTTGAAGCTGTTTTTGATCCGCTCCAGCGCTTCGATCAAGTCCGGGTGGCCGACCGCGATACCGACCCGCAGCCCGGCGAGCGAACGCGACTTGGATAGCGTCTGGCTGACCAGCAGATTGGGGTATTTATCCACCAGACTGATGGCCGTCTCACCGCCGAAATCGACATAGGCTTCGTCCACCAATACCACGGTGTCCGGGTTGGCCTTGAGCAGACGCTCAATCGCCTCCAGCCCAAGAGCGCAACCGGTTGGCGCATTCGGATTGGGGAAAATAATGCCACCGTTCGGGCGCGCATAATCTTCCACGCGAATCTGGAACTGCTCATCCAGCGGAACCTGCTCGTTGGCGATGCCATACAGCCTGCAGTAAACCGGATAGAAGCTGTAACTGATGTCCGGGAACAGCAGCGGCTGGCCGTGCTGGAACAGGCCGTGGAAAGCGTGCGCCAGCACCTCGTCGGAGCCATTGCCGACAAATACCTGAGCCGTCTGCACGCCGTAATAATCCGCCACCGCCTGCTTTAAGCGGTCGCTATTAGGGTCCGGATACAGGCGCAGGCTGTCATTGACCTCGGCCTGCATGGCGGCAATCGCCTTGGGCGACGGGCCATAAGGGTTTTCATTGGTATTGAGCTTGACCAGCTTGGCCAGTTTCGGCTGTTCGCCCGGCACATAAGGCACCAGGTTCTTGACGAAGGGGCTCCAGAATTTGCTCATCTGCCCTTCTCTCCTCGACGATATTCGATCTGCTGTGTGTAGGAGCCAGCTGGCTTTGATCCGGCAATCCGGCAATGCTTTTAGGCCCGGATCGCCAGCAAGCTGGCTCCTACACGTTCGGATTGGCTTATGACTTTATTCGATACTCGGCGCTGCGGGCGTGGGCAGTCAGCGACTCGCCACGAGCCAGCACGCTGGCGACCTTGCCCAACTCGGACGCACCTTCGGCCGAGCAATGGATGATCGACGAACGCTTCTGGAAGTCATACACCCCCAGCGGCGAGGAATAGCGCGCGGTGCCAGAAGTCGGCAGCACATGATTGGGACCGGCACAGTAATCCCCCAGCGCCTCGGCGGTGTAACGGCCCATAAAGATCGCACCCGCATGGCGAATCAGCGGCAAGTACTGATCGGGGTTTGCCACCGACAATTCCAGGTGTTCCGGGGCGATACGATTGGCCACGTCAATTGCCTGGTCCATGTCAGCGACCAGGATCAGCGCGCCACGAGCCTCGAGGGACGCGCGAATGATCGCGGCGCGCTCCATGGTTGGTAACAGCCTGGCGATGCTCTCGGCAACCCGATCGAGAAAAGCCGCATCCGGGCTAACCAGGATTGATTGAGCATCCTCGTCATGCTCAGCCTGAGAGAACAGGTCCATGGCGATCCAGTCCGGGTCGGTCTGACCGTCGCAGACCACCAGAATTTCCGAGGGCCCGGCAATCATGTCGATACCGACCTTGCCAAACACGTGGCGCTTGGCGGTCGCTACATAGATGTTGCCAGGGCCGACTATCTTGTCCACCGGCGGCACGCTCTCGGTGCCATAGGCCAAGGCTGCCACGGCCTGGGCACCACCGATGGTAAACACCCGGTCGACGCCGGCGATGCAGGCAGCCGCCAGCACCAGCTCATTGAGCTCGCCACGCGGGGTCGGTACCACCATCACGACTTCCGGCACGCCAGCGACCTTGGCCGGAATCGCGTTCATCAGCACCGAGGATGGGTACGAGGCCTTACCGCCCGGCACATACAGGCCAGCACGGTCCAGCGGCGTGACTTTCTGCCCCAGCACCGTGCCGTCGGCCTCGGTGTAGGTCCAGGAATCCTGTTTCTGCCGCTCGTGGTAGCTGCGCACGCGCTCTGCGGCTCTTTCCAGGGCACTGCGCTGCTCCGGGGTGATGCGGGTCAGGGCCAGCTCCAGACGCTCGCGCGGCAGAATCAGATCCGCCATCGAGGCCACTTCCAGGCCGTCAAACTGCTTGGTGAACTCGACCAGTGCCGCATCACCGCGCTCGCGCACCGCCTTGATGATCTCCAGCACACGATGATTGACCGCATCATCCGAGACACTTTCCCAGCTCAGCAGATGATCCAGATGCTGGGCAAAGTCCTGGTCAGCGGCATTGAGTCGGCGGATAGCGATAGGAGCGGTCATAGCGGGCCTCTTAAATTGGCAAATGCTCAAGCGC
>JAUSOF010000070.1 GCA_030656145.1 Pseudomonas sp. | reverse complement strand
ATAAAAGGACCTTTTTTCAGAGAACGTGGCACTGTCGTATCCCTCTATTTACTTGCGACGACGGACGATCATTTTATCGGTGCGCTTGTTACCACGGGTCTTCGCGCCCTTGGTCGGGAAGCCCCATGGAGACACCGGATGACGACCACCAGAGGTACGACCTTCACCACCACCATGTGGGTGGTCAACCGGGTTCATGGCAACACCACGAACGGTTGGGCGAACGCCACGCCAGCGTTTGGCACCAGCTTTACCCAGCGAACGCAGGCTATGCTCGGAGTTCGAGACTTCGCCCAGGGTCGCACGGCACTCAGCCAGTACTTTACGCATTTCACCGGAACGCAGACGCAAGGTCACGTAGACACCTTCACGCGCAATCAGCTGAGCCGAAGCACCAGCGGAACGAGCGATCTGGGCACCTTTACCCGGCTTCAGTTCGATACCGTGAACAGTGCTACCAACTGGAATGTTGCGCAGTTGCAGACTGTTGCCTGGCTTGATCGGAGCCATAATGCCAGCTATCAGCTGATCGCCAGCACTCACGCCTTTAGGGGCAATGATGTAGCGACGCTCACCGTCTGCGTACAACAGCAGAGCAATGTGCGCAGTACGGTTCGGGTCATATTCAATGCGCTCGACAGTGGCTGGAATGCCATCTTTGTCGTTGCGACGGAAATCGACCAGACGGTAATGCTGCTTGTGGCCACCACCGATATGACGGGTAGTGATCCGACCGTTGTTGTTACGACCGCCAGTCTTCGACTTCTTCTCGAGCAGCGGAGCGTAAGGAGCGCCTTTATGCAGCTCCTGGTTGACCACCTTGACCACAAAACGGCGGCCAGGGGAAGTCGGTTTGCATTTAACGATTGCCATGATGCTCCCCTCCCTTACTCTGCACTGCTGGCGAAATCGAGATCTTGGCCTGGCTGAAGGGTAATAACTGCCTTCTTCCAGTCGTTACGCTTGCCCAGACCGCGAGCGGTGCGCTTGCTCTTACCGAGAACATTCACGGTATTAACAGCAGCAACATTCACGCTGAACAGGCTTTCGACGGCCTTCTTGATTTCCAGCTTGGTTGCATCAGTTGCAACCTTGAATACGAATTGGCTTTTCTTATCAGCCAGAAGTGTTGCCTTCTCGGAGACGTGCGGGCCAAGCAGCACTTTAAATACGCGTTCCTGGTTCATCCCAGCAGCTCCTCGAATTTCTTCACGGCAGAAACGGTGACAAGCACCTTTTCGTACGCGATCAGACTGACCGGATCGGAACCCTGCACGTCACGAACATCGACGTGTGGCAGGTTACGGGCAGCCAGGTACAGATTTTCGTCAATGGCATCGGACACGATCAAAACGTCGGTCAGACCCATGCCATTCAGTTTGTTCAGCAGGTCTTTAGTTTTCGGTGCTTCAACACTGAAGTCCTCAACTACAACCAGACGATCGGTGCGTACCAGCTCAGCAAGAATCGACCGCAATGCAGCGCGATACATCTTCTTGTTCAACTTCTGGTCGTGATTCTGCGGACGGGCCGCGAAAGTCACACCACCGCCACGCCAGATCGGACCACGAGTGGTACCCGCACGAGCACGACCGGTACCCTTCTGACGCCATGGGCGCTTACCGCCACCAGATACGTCGGAACGAGTTTTCTGCTGCTTGCTACCCTGACGGCCGCCGGCCATGTAGGCCACGACTGCTTGGTGAACCAGGGTCTCATTGTAATCGCCACCGAAAGTCGCTTCGGACACTTCGATCGCTTGAGCGCCATTTACATTTAATTGCATGTCAGCTTCCCCTTAACCGCGAGCCTTGGCTGCTGGACGAACAACCAGGTTGCCGCCAGTAGCGCCAGGAACGGCACCCTTGACCAACAGCAGGTTGCGTTCAGCATCGACGCGCACTACTTCCAGGGACTGCACAGTCACGCGCTCAGCACCCATGTGACCGGACATTTTCTTGCCCTTGAAGACGCGACCCGGAGTTTGGCACTGGCCAATAGAACCCGGAACACGGTGGGACACGGAGTTACCGTGAGTGTTGTCTTGGCCGCGAAAATTCCAACGCTTGATGGTACCGGCAAAGCCTTTACCCTTGGACTGACCAGTGACATCCACCAGTTGACCAGCTTGGAAAATTTCAGCGTTGATCAGATCGCCAGCCTGGTAGTCGCCCTCTTCAAGGCGGAACTCCCAAACACCACGACCTGCCGCGACATTCGCCTTGGCGAAATGGCCGGCTTGCGCCTTGGTAACACGGGAAGCACGACGCTCGCCGACAGTGACTTGCACTGCACGATAGCCATCGGATTCTTCGGTTTTAAACTGAGTGACGCGATTCGGCTCGATCTCAATGACCGTAACCGGAATGGAGACACCTTCTTCGGTAAAAATGCGGGTCATACCGCACTTACGACCGACTACACCAATAGTCATGTTGTAACCTCATGAGTGTACGGGGCTTTCACCCGCTATGGCCGCCCATTTCAGAGCGTTACACGACTAAAACCTAAACGGTCTTAGCCGAGGCTGATCTGCACTTCCACGCCAGCCGCAAGATCAAGCTTCATCAACGCATCAACGGTTTTATCCGTTGGCTGGACAATGTCCAGTACGCGCTTATGAGTACGGATTTCGAACTGATCACGCGCGTCTTTGTTAACGTGCGGTGAAGTCAGAACGGTAAACCGCTCTTTGCGGGTAGGCAGAGGAATCGGACCACGCACCTGAGCACCAGTACGTTTCGCGGTTTCCACGATTTCCTGGGTTGATTGATCGATCAGGCGATGGTCAAAAGCCTTCAACCGAATACGGATTTGTTGGTTTTGCATTTTGACCTCAGATTCCAAGCTGCTA
>JAUSOF010000069.1 GCA_030656145.1 Pseudomonas sp. | reverse complement strand
CGAAGTGGCGCGCCAGGCGATCCTCACTGACCCGCAGTTCCATGGCGGGCACTTCCAGGAACAGGGCGTGATTCCCAAGCGCGGCCTGATGCTGGCGCGCATGGTCGGCCACATCACCTACCTGTCGGATGACGCCATGGGCGAGAAATTCGGCCGCGGCCTGAAGAGCGAAAAGCTCAACTACGACTTCCACAGCGTCGAGTTCCAGGTCGAAAGTTACCTGCGCTACCAGGGTGAGGAGTTTTCCGGACGTTTCGACGCCAACACCTACCTGCTAATGACCAAGGCGCTGGATTACTTCGATCCGGCGGCGGCGTTCGACGGCAACCTCGCCCAGACCCTGTCCGCGGTAAAGGCGGACTTCTGCGTGATGTCCTTCACCACCGACTGGCGCTTCTCGCCGGCGCGCTCGCGGGAGATCGTCGACGCCCTGATCGCCGCCCGCAAGAACGTCTGCTACCTGGAAATCGACGCGCCGCAGGGGCACGACGCCTTCCTGATCCCGATCCCGCGTTATTTGCAGGCTTTCAGCAGTTATATGAACCGAATCGCAGTATGAGGCGCCCATGAGAGCCGACCTGGACATCATCCAAGACTGGATCCCCGCCGGCAGCCGGGTACTCGACCTCGGCTGCGGCAATGGCGAACTGCTCGCCTGGCTGGCCGAGCACAAGGGGGTCAGCGGTTATGGCCTGGAAATCGACCCGGACAACATCGCTCAATGCGTCGCCAAGGGCGTCAACGTCATCGAGCAGAACCTCGACAAGGGCCTGGGTAACTTTGCCAGCAACAGCTTCGACGTGGTGGTGATGACCCAGTCGCTGCAGGCCCTGCACTTCCCGGACAAGGTACTGGCGGAAATGCTGCGCATCGGCAAAACCTGCATCATCACCTTCCCCAACTTCGCTCACTGGCGTTGCCGCTGGTACCTGGCGAGCAAGGGTCGCATGCCGGTATCCGACTTCCTGCCGTACACGTGGTACAACACGCCGAACATTCACTTCTGCACCTTCGCCGACTTCGAGCGTCTATGCCTCGCGCAGCAGGCTCGGGTGCTTGATCGCCTCGCGGTGGATCGCGACCATCGCCACGGTTGGGCCAGCCGCATTTGGCCTAATCTGTTAGGTGAGATCGGCATCTACCGGATCAGCGGACCGAGCACCAACTGATTAACTGGCAACCAGGCAATATTGAGGAGAACCACCATGCGCCGCATCGCCCTACTGTTTATCGCCCTGTGCCTGAGCCTCCCGGCACTTGCCGAACGCAAGCAAAGCTTCGGCGACCTGGATGTGCACTACATCGCCTTCAACTCCAGCTTCCTGCAACCGGATATCGCCGCTGCAGCGGGCCTGAACCGCGGCAAGAAGCAGGGGGTGCTGAATATTTCGGTGCTCAAGGCTGGCCAACCGACCGCAGCCGTAGTCAGCGGCGAGATGCGCAACCTGCTCGGCCAGATCCACAGCCTGAGGTTCAAGCAGGTGAGCGAGGGCGAAGCCATCTACTACCTGGCCCAGTTCCCTATTGAGCAGCAGGAGCTTCTGCGCTTCAGCCTCAAAATCCAGGCCACCGGCGGTACCACGCACAGCCTCGACTTCAACCAGGAACTGTTCCCCGACTGATGATCCAGCTAAGCGAACTCGTACTTGCCAGCCATAACGCCGGCAAACTCAAAGAACTCCAGGCCATGCTCGGCGCCGCCGTAAAGGTCCGCTCAATCGGCGAGTTCAGTGCCGTTGAGCCCGAAGAGACCGGCCTGTCGTTCATTGAAAACGCCATTCTCAAGGCACGCCATGCCGCGCGGGTGTCCGGCTTGCCGGCGCTGGCCGATGACTCTGGCCTGGCGGTGGATTTTCTCGGCGGCGCACCGGGCATCTATTCGGCACGCTATGCCGATGGCCGGGGTGACGCGGCGAACAACGCCAAACTGCTTGAGGTACTCAACGATGTGCCGGACGCCCAGCGCGGCGCCCAGTTCGTCTGCTGCCTGGCTCTGGTGCGGCACGCCGAAGACCCGCTGCCGATCATCTGCGAAGGCCTCTGGTACGGGCACATCCTGCATGCCGCGCGTGGCGAGCACGGCTTCGGCTATGACCCGCTGTTCTGGGTCGCAGAACGCGACTGCTCCAGCGCCGAGCTGGCACCGACCGAGAAGAACCAACTGAGCCATCGCGCCCGCGCCATGGCACTGCTCAAGCAGCGGTTGGGCCTGGCATGAGTCCAACACCCTCACCCCCAGCCCCCCTCCCAGAGGGCGAGGGGAGCCAAAGCGGCTTCGAGCTGCCGCCGCTGGCGCTGTATATCCACATCCCCTGGTGCGTGAAGAAGTGCCCGTACTGCGACTTCAACTCCCACGCCGCCGGGCCGACCCTGCCGGAACAGGAGTACGTCGACGCCCTGCTCGCCGACCTCGACCAGGACTTGCGCCAGGTACATGGCCGGCCGCTGACCTCGATTTTCTTCGGCGGCGGCACCCCCAGCCTGTTCTCGGCCAAGGCCCTGGGTCGTTTGCTCGAGGGTGTGGAGCGCCGCGTGCCCTTCGCCGCCGATATCGAAATCACCCTGGAAGCCAACCCCGGCACCTTCGAGCAGGCCAAGTTCCGCGACTACCGTGCGCTGGGCATCAATCGCCTGTCGATCGGCGTGCAGAGTTTCCAGGCCGCCAAGCTCAAGGCACTGGGGCGCATCCACGACGGTGACGAGGCGATTCGCGCCGCCGACATGGCGCGCGCCGCCGGCTTCGATAACTTCAACCTGGACCTGATGCACGGCCTGCCGGATCAGTCCATCGAGGATGCCCTGAGCGATTTGCGGATCGCCATCGCCCAGACGCCAACCCACCTGTCCTGGTACCAGCTGACGGTGGAACCGAATACGGTGTTCTGGAACCAGCCACCCGTGATGCCCGAGGACGATATCCTCTGGGACATCCAGGAAGCCGGTCAGGCGCTGCTGGCCGCGCACGGCTACGCCCAGTATGAAGTGTCCGCCTACGCCCAGCCCGGCAAGGCGGCGCGGCACAACCTCAACTACTGGAGCTTCGGCGACTTCCTCGGCATCGGCGCCGGCGCCCACGCCAAGCTGAGCAGCCCGCAGGGCGTGATCACGCGTGGCTGGAAAACCCGCCTGCCCAAGGATTACCTGGATCCAGGCAAAGCCTTCAGCGCTGGCGAACGCCTGCTCGGCCCGGACGAACTGCCCTTCGAATTCCTGATGAATGTGCTGCGCCTCACGGACGGCGTCGCCAGTACGCTGTTTACCCAGCGCACCGGGATGCCGCTGACGCTACTGGCCGCTGCTCGCGAGGAAGCCATGCAGCGCGGCCTGTTGCACGGCGACCCGACACGCCTGGTCGCCACCCGCGAAGGTCAGCTGTTTCTCAACGACCTGCTGCAACATTTTCTACCCTGACTTGCCCTGACCTGCTGTGCGCCACACGGCGCTAAGGACCCTCCTTGGACCTGCTACTCGACCTGATCGCTACCCTGTCGCGCTGGAGCCGCGGTCACCTGCACGAGATCGCCCTGGCCATCATGGCTACCCTGCTGGTGCTGTTCGGCCCCGGCATCAACGCCTGGGTGCAACGCAGCATCGGTGGTCTCAACTTCATCTTCCGCACCCTGATCTTCGTCCTGATCTGCGCAGTCGGTTACGGCCTGGCGATGGTGTTCATCACCCCCTGGCTGGCCCAGGGCCTCGGCCACTTCAACAACTACACCCTGGCGCCGGTGTTGCTGCTGGTGTTCTTTTTGATCGGCGTGCTGGCGGACCGCAGCTGAGCGGTGCGCGGCTCAAAACGTTTACCCATAAAAAAACCGCCTCTACAGGCGGTTTTTTTATGCTGGAAATCCGGCCTCAGTTCCCCTCGCGACGCAGCGCCTGGGCGGTGAAGTCCGCTGGGCGGAGCTGCACATTGAAGTCATACATCGGCTCGTTGTTGTCCAGGCCATCGACGAAATAGCGCTTACCGGCCAGATCGTAGAACGCCTCCAGAGTACTGCTGAACACCGGAACGTCGTAGTAATTGATCGGGTGGGCTTCCTGCAGGCCGCTCAAGCTGCCGTTTTTGTCATACAGGTCGACTGCCAGAATCTGCCAGCTGTCCTCGTCCAGGTAGAAGCGGCGCTTGGAATGGTGGTTGAAGCCCTTGCGCAGCGTCGCCTCGACGATCCAGACCCGGTGCAGCTCGTAACGCAGCAGTTCGGGATTGACGAAATTGCTCTTCAGGATGTTCTCGTAGGGAATACCCTGCTTGTGCAAGGCATAACTGTTGTAGGGCACCAGCATTTCCTGCTTGCCGACCAGCTTCCAGTCGTACCAGTCAGGTGCGCCGTTATAGCCGTCCACCATATCCGAGGTGACCATGCCGTTGGTGTCGGGCTGCACAGCGTTGTGCGCCAGTTTCGGCAGTCGGCGCACGCGGCGCTCGCCCTTGTTGAACCGCCAGGCCTTGCGGATAGCCAGAACCTGATCCAGGGTCTCCTGGACCACCAGAGATGTGCCCGCCAGCCTGGACGGCGCCGTCACCAGATACTTGTAATAGAACAGGGTGTTATCCAGATCCTCAGGGGTCACGCCTTCACGGCCGTAATGGAAATAGACTTCGCGCTTCAGCTTGAGCAGGGTATAGCTACCGTTAGCCAGCACTGCCGCCTGATTGCTGATCGTCTGCACCTGTTCGCCACGGTAGCGCATGATGTGGTTCCAGATCGCTTCCTGTCCGAGCTGTGGAATCGGAAAGGGAATCCCGGCTGAGACACCGGCCACCCCGTTACCGCCAGAGATCAACTCGGCTTTCGAGGCGTTGTTGCGTGTCGCGTCGTAGATGCGCTGCGGTAACGCGGCGCTGCGGCGGGTTGGGAAAACCTGCAAGTAGTAGTCGGGATACTGCTCGAGCAGGGCCCTGGTACCAGCCGGCAGCAGCGCCTGATACTGCGCCAGGTTCTTGCTGTTTACGACGTACGACTGGGCGTCGCCGGCATAGGGATCAGGGTGGTGCATACCCGCCTGATAACCGGCCGGGGGCCTCACCAGCCCACCGGTCCAGGCCGGAATGGTGCCGGCGGCATTACCGGCGCGCTCGGCACCCAGCGGGGTGAGGTCACTGCCCAGGCGAGCCGCTTGGGCGGGATCGACCTTGGCCTGGGCCTGCAGCGCGAAGGTGGCTAGCAGCAAGCATGCAGCGTGTTTCAACACGGGATTCTCCTCAAGTCACACAGGGAATGCGCCGCTTTTCTGATGCTTACCGCCAGTTAAGGTCGAGCTTTACAGGGGGGGCTGCGCGTTAAGGAGAACCCCATCCTCGCGCCCTGAAATCCCGGCCGGAGCATGCCTGGCCGCCCTACAACAGATCAATCATTCGGTGCGTTTAAACTTCAGGTCCCAGACCCCGTGCCCCAAACGCTCGCCGCGGCGCTCGAACTTGGTTACCGGGCGTTCCGCTGGACGCGGCACATAGCCACCTTCGGTGGCGACATTATGATAACCGGGTGCAATCGAAAGCACCTCCAACATCTGCTCTGCATATGCCGCCCAATCAGTCGCCATGTGCAGCACGCCACCAACCTTGAGTTTCTGCCGCACCAGTTCAACAAACGCCGGCTGGACGATCCGGCGCTTGTGATGACGCGACTTGTGCCAAGGGTCGGGAAAGAACAGCAGCAAGCGGTCGAGGCTGGCATCGGCCACGCAGTTGCGCAGCACTTCCATGGCATCGCAGCTGTAGACCCGCACATTGTCGAGGTTTTGCGTCATCAGGCCGTTGAGCAAGGCGCCGACACCTGGCCGGTGTACCTCGACGCCGATGAAGTCCTGCTCGGGCGCCGCCGCCGCCATCTCCAGCAGGGACTGGCCCATGCCGAAACCGATTTCCAGGGTACGCGGGGCACTGCGGCCGAATACTGCATCGAAATCCGGGGCGCCGGCATCCAGCTGCAAACCAAATTTGGCCAAGCCTTGATCGAGGCCGCGCTGCTGGCCTTCGGTCATGCGCCCAGCGCGCATTACGAAACTCTTGATTGCGCGATGCTTGGAGGTGTCTTCAGCCGGCTCGGGCTGTTGCTGCAAATCAGTCATGCTGTGCTCGTTACTTGATAAGGCCATCCAGCGGCGAAGAGGCGCTGGCATAGAGTTTTTTCGGCATGCGTCCGGCCAGGTAGGCCAGACGGCCGGCTTCGATCGCGTACTTCATGGCTTCGGCCATCATCACCGGGTTCTGCGCATGAGCGATGGCGCTGTTCATCAGCACCGCCTCACAGCCCAGCTCCATGGCGATGGTGGCATCGGACGCAGTGCCGACACCGGCATCGACCAGCACCGGCACGGTCGCCTCCTCGAGGATGATGCGCAGGTTATACGGGTTGCAAATGCCCAGCCCGGTGCCGATCAGGCCGGCCAGCGGCATCACCGCGATGCAGCCCATCTCGGCCAGGCGGCGGGCGATGATCGGGTCGTCGCTGGTGTAGACCATCACGTCGAAACCGTCCCTGACCAGCACTTCGGCGGCCTTGAGGGTTTCGATCACGTTGGGGAATAGGGTCTTCTGGTCGGCCAGTACTTCCAGCTTGACCAGCTTGTGGCCGTCGAGCAGCTCACGGGCCAGACGGCAGGTGCGCACCGCCTCGTCGGCGTCGTAGCAGCCGGCGGTATTGGGCAGGATGGTGTAGCGCGACGGCGAAATCACGTCGAGCAGATTGGGCTCACCCGGATTCTGGCCAATATTGGTGCGGCGCACGGCGACTGTGACGATCTCCGCCCCCGAGGCTTCGATGGCCGCGCGGGTCTCATCGAGATCTTTGTACTTGCCGGTGCCGACCAGCAGACGCGACTGATAGGTCCGGCCGGCCAGGGTAAACGGTTTGTCGCTACGTACTTGGCTCATTGCAAACTCCTAGCTGGGCGCCTGATGACAGGCCTTTGAAAATGTAGCGAGCGATTACTGGGCCGCAGCGCCTGGCAGGACTCGCATTCGAGACTGAGCCAACACGGCCAGGCCGAGCGCAGCAGTTCTCAACGGCCGGTTAGCCGCCACCAATCGCGTGCACCACCTCGACCTGGTCCCCGTCGCGCAACGCAGTGGCAGCATGCTGGCTGCGCGGCACTATATCCAGGTTGAGCTCGACCGCTACCCGCCGTTCAGTCAGGTCCAGACGGACGATCAGGTCGGCAACGGTGGCACCATCGGTCAGTTCGAATGATTCACCGTTCAACTGAATACGCATAACGAGGCAGTCACAACTTGGGAAGGGCAGGCATTCTAGCCCGATCACGGACGATGACCAAGACTAAAGGGCGCCATTTGTCCAGCATTCTGACTTTCCGGTCAGGCCAATGTCGGCCTCCATAGTCAGCGCCCAGTATGCCGCCAGCCTGCCAGGCCGAGGCACAGCCAGCCGCCCAGAAAGGCCAACCCGCCGAACGGCGTGATGATGCCGAGCCCGCCGATGCCACTGAGGGTCAGCAGATACAAGCTGCCGGAAAACAGCAGAATGCCCAGGGCGAAACAGCTACCGGCCAGATTCACCAGGCGGCCAGGCGCATGCAGCGCCAGCAGGGCAACACCGAGTAGCGCCAGGGCGTGGATCAACTGGTAGTGGCTACCCGTCTGAAACACCGCCAGGTGCTCGGGGCTGAGCCGACTTTTCAGGCCATGGGCGGCGAAAGCGCCGAGGGCCACGCCGGTAAAACCGGCCAAGGCGGACAGCAACAACCATAGACGCGCCATGCTTCACTCCAGACAAGGGCAAACTGGCCGCTATAATGGCCGGCAAACTCAGCCTGGCCAAGCCCGCATGTTTCGCTCCATCCGCCGCCTCCTGTTCAAACTGCTGTTCTGCCTCATAGCCGGATCGGCGCTGCTGGTGCTGGTCTTGCGCTGGGTGCCGCCACCCGGCACGGCCCTGATGGTCGAACGTAAGATCGAATCCTGGGTCGACGGCAAGCCGATCGACCTGCAGCGCAGCTGGCGGCCCTGGAGCGAGCTGCCGGACGACTTGAAACTTGCCGTGATCGCCGCAGAAGACCAGAAGTTCGCCGAGCACTGGGGCTTTGATGTCGCAGCGATTCGTGCGGCCCTGGCGCACAACCAGCAAGGCGGCTCGCTGCGCGGTGCCAGCACGCTGAGCCAGCAGGTGGCGAAAAACCTGTTCCTCTGGTCGGGCCGCAGCTGGCTGCGCAAGGGTATCGAGTTCTGGTTCACCGGCCTGGTCGAACTGCTTTGGCCAAAACAGCGGATTCTTGAGGTGTACCTCAACAGCGTTGAGTGGGGTGACGGCGTATTCGGCGCCGAAGCAGCGGCGCGGCATCACTTCAATATCGGCGCGCCCTACCTGTCGAATCAGCAGGCCAGTCTGCTGGCTGCCGTATTGCCAAACCCGCGCCAGTGGGATGCTGGCCAGCCCAGCGCCCACGTCAACCGCCGCGCCAGCTGGATCCGCCAGCAGATGCGCCAACTCGGCGGCAGCCACTACCTCAACCGCCTGTAAGCAGTGGCCGAGCGGGCTCAGGGCCTGACAAGGCCCCGGGCGACCCAGCCAATCGAGAACGAGCGCATAGCTCGCGAGTTTGTAGGGTGGCGTTGAGCGCAGCGATACCCATCGAGTGGTTTAGGCCTGTACCTGCATGGTGGGTTACGGCGCATTTGTTCTGCTGACAGCAGGTCAATTTGCGGGCGCCTAACCTATGCGGCCCGACCCATCTACGGTCTTCTGCCGCGAAGCTTTTGCTGGGCTACAGAGCATTCGCGGCTGAACTGGCACCGACCCGACATTAGACCGCCATCGCGCCCAGCAAAAGCACCCTGCTCGGGGCACTTCGGCGAATGGGCACATCCATAAAGGTTACCGAGCGCCCCGACGCAGCGCATTGCGCGGCACCACCTGCAACAGCAGCAACTGCTCGTCTGCGGTGTGCGCAGTCAGCCCTGCCTCGGGATAGACCCAGGCCTGGCCTTCGTCCAACTCCAGGCGCAGGCGCGGCTGGCCGATAGTGCTGGCCAGACGCTCCGCGGCTACGGCCTGGCGTGGCTTGAGGGTCAGGGCGATGATGGCATGGGTGCCCAACTCCGCCAGCAACTGCTTGCTGAGCGGTTGCGCATCATCGCGCGCACCCAGTCCGGCCGCGGCCATCAGGCTGGCGCGCGCAGCCTCGCCCAACTCGACCTCGGCTTCCAGCGTCCAGGGCTCGTCACTGGCCTGCCAGTGCGCGCGGTAGAGCAAGCGCGCCCCGTCCAGACGTGGCTGCAACCAAAGTTCGCCCTCCGCCTGGCCCCGCAACATGGCCAGGCTCAAACGGTTATCGGCCAGGGGCACGAGCACGGCGGCCTGCCACTCGGCCAACCAGGGCAGCGGCGCAGCAGCAGGTTGCGGACGCATTAACCAGGCGCCCCAGGCGAAGAACAGCAGAGCGACGCCAACAAAGATCAAACTATGCTGCAAGCGCAGGGGCGGTAGCTTCATGAATAGTTTCCAGACAGAAAAAAGCCGCACCTGGGTGCGGCTTCTTGTTCGGGTAGGGGATTAACTAGGCGGCGATCGAGCCCTTGAGCTTGTTCATCGCATTTTTCTCCAGCTGGCGAATGCGCTCAGCGGACACGTTGTACTTGGCAGCCAGTTCGTGCAGCGTGGCTTTTTCCTCGGCTAGCCAGCGCTGGTAAAGGATGTCGCGACTGCGCTCATCGAGTCCTTCCAGCGCCTCGTGCAGGTTGGCAGTAGAACTGTCTGTCCAGTCCGATGCCTCGAGCTGACGCGCCGGGTCGTAGCGGTGGTCTTCCAGGTACTGGGCCGGCGACTGGAATGCGCTTTCATCGTCGGCTTCGGTGGCCGGGTCGAAGGCCATATCGTGGCCGGTCAGACGGCTTTCCATCTCGCGCACTTCACGCGGTTCGACACCCAGACTTTGCGCTACAGCGTGCACTTCCTCATTGTTCAACCAGGCCAGACGTTTCTTCTGACTGCGCAGATTGAAGAACAATTTACGCTGCGCCTTGGTGGTCGCGACCTTGACGATACGCCAGTTGCGCAAGATGAACTCATGGATCTCGGCGCGAATCCAGTGCACGGCGAACGACACCAAACGCACACCCATTTCCGGATTGAAGCGCTTGACCGCCTTCATCAGGCCGACGTTGCCTTCCTGAACCAAATCAGCCTGGGCCAGGCCATAGCCGGAATAGCTGCGGGCGATATGCACGACAAAACGCAGGTGGGCGAGCACCATTTGCCGAGCGGCTTCAAGATCCTGGTTGTAGTACAGGTTCTCGGCCAGCTCGCGCTCCTGCTCAGGGGTCAACAGCGGTATGCAGTTGACCGCATGCACATAAGCCTCAAGGTTGGCGCCTGGGACTAACGCATGAACAGGTTGCAAAGAAGTGGACATTTGAATCCTCCGACTCACGAATCGAGCGCAGTGTAACACTGAGCAATACGACTAGGAACGCTCATACAAGTTCCCTTACGCATAGTCAACATCAATAAAAACAATACCTTAGCTATCTTGGCTGTAATTCGTTCAAGTGCCGGGCCACGGCCAGCCAAGCGCCGATATAGCCTAGCAGCACGGCACCGAGCAGCAAGGACAGGCCATCGCCTGCCGGCACACCCGCCAGGGCGAAGTCGCTGCCGTATAGCCCGGCCAGACGCATCACCGCGTCGTTCAGCCAGCCCAAGCCATAGGCCAGCACCAGCCAGGCCAGCAGCCCGGCACCCAACCCATAGAGCGCGCCCATATAAAGGAAGGGCCGGCGCACGTAGCTGTCGGTACCGCCGACCAGCTTGATCACCTCGATCTCGGTGCGGCGATTCTCGATATGCAGGCGAATGGTGTTGCCAATCACCAACAGCAAGGCCATCACCAGCAACAGGGTCAGGCCGAAAACAAAGCGATCACCCAGGTTGAGAATCGCCGTCAGCCGCTCGACCCACACCAGGTCGAGCTGTGCCTGCTGCACCTTGGGCAACTCGGCCAAGCGCAGGCGCAGGGCTTCCAGAGTGACCTTGTCGACTTCCATGGGCGTTACCAGTACCACGCCAGGCAATGGATTATCCGGCAATTCCTTGAGTGCCTCGCCCAGCCCGGACTGTTGCTGGAATTCCAGCAGGGCCTGCTCGCGACTTATCCACTCGGCCTCGGCGACATCGTCCATCGCGGCGATCTGCTCGCGCAGAGCCTGGCCTTCGACCTCGCTGGCGTCGATCTGCAGGAACAGGGAAATCTGCGCGGCACGCTGCCAGGAGCCGCCGAGGCGCTCGACGTTGTCCAGCAGCAGGGCCAGGCCCATCGGCAGACTCAGGGCGACGGCCATCACCAGGCAGGTGAAAAAGCTGCCAATGGGCTGCTTGGCCAGGCGGCGCAGGCTGTCGACCAGGCTGGCGCGGTGGCTTTCCAGCCAGGCGTCGAACTGGCTGCGCAAGTCCGGGCCGTCATCCGGGATTTTCGGATCGTGCTTTTTCGGTGCAGCGCCGACGCGTTGCGCCGGCTGCGGTGGTGGCATGCGGGTAGCGCTCATCAGACCGCCTCCCCATCGCCAATCAAGCGGCCACGCTGCAGGGTCAGCATGCGGTGGCGCATACGCGCGATCAGTGCCAGGTCGTGACTGGCGATCAATACGCTGGTGCCGAGGCGATTGATGTCCTCGAACACCCCCATGATCTCTGCCGCGAGGCGCGGATCGAGGTTGCCGGTCGGTTCATCCGCGAGTAACAGCGCCGGGCGGTGCACCACTGCACGCGCGATGCCGACGCGCTGCTGCTGGCCGGTGGACAGCTCGCTGGGAAACTGCTCGGCTTTGTCCGCCAGCGACACGCGGTCAAGGGCGGAGCCGACACGCTTGCCGATCTCCACCTTGGACAGGCCGAGAATTTGCAGCGGCAAGGCGACGTTGTCGAACACACTGCGGTCGAACAGCAGCTGGTGGTTCTGGAACACCACGCCGATCTGCCGGCGCAGGTAGGGAATCTGGGCGTTGGTGATCTGACCCAGGTCTTGCCCGGCCAGCAGCAGCTTGCCGCTGGTCGGCCGCTCCATCGCCAACAACAGACGCAACAGGGTGCTCTTACCCGCACCCGAGTGCCCGGTGACGAACAGAAACTCGCCACGACGCACGCGAAAGCTCAACTCGTGCAGCCCGACGTGACCATTGGGGTAACGCTTACCGACCTGCTCGAACTTGATCATTACGATTCCCGCGACTGGAACAGCGCCTGGACAAACGAGTTGGCCTCGAAGGTCCGCAGATCGTCGATCCCTTCGCCGACGCCAATATAGCGAATCGGCAGGCCGAACTGCTTGGCCAGGGCGAAGATCACCCCGCCCTTGGCGGTACCGTCCAGCTTGGTCAGGACCAGGCCGGTCAGGTTAACCGTCTGATGGAACTGCTTGGCCTGATTGATCGCATTCTGTCCAGTGCCGGCGTCCAGCACCAACAGCACCTCATGCGGCGCCGTGTCATCCAGTTTGCCGATCACCCGACGCACCTTCTTCAGCTCTTCCATCAAGTTGTCTTTGGTGTGCAGGCGCCCGGCCGTGTCGGCGATCAGCACATCCATGCCGCGCGCCTTGGCGGCCTGCACCGCATCGAAGATCACCGACGCCGAGTCGGCACCGGTGTGCTGCGCGATCACCGCAATCTGGTTGCGCTCGCCCCACACCTGTAACTGCTCGACGGCGGCGGCGCGGAAGGTGTCGCCAGCAGCCAGCATGACTTTCTTGCCGTCCTGCTGCAGCTTCTTCGCCAGTTTGCCGATGGTGGTGGTCTTGCCGGCGCCATTCACGCCCACCACCAAAATCACATAAGGCTGCTTGGTGGTGTCGATGCGCATCGGCTGCTCGACCGGCTTGAGCAGCGCGGTCAGTTCGTCCTGCAACGCCTGGTACAGCGCGCCGCTGTCGGTCAGCTGCTTGCGCGCGACTTTCTGGGTCAGGCTCTGGATGATCAGGTTGGTGGCCTCGACGCCGACGTCGGCGGTCAGCAGACGGGTTTCGATTTCCTCAAGCAACTCGTCGTCGATCGCCTTCTTGCCGAGGAACAGGCTGGCCATGCCCTCGCCCAGGCTGGCACTGGTCTTCGACAGCCCCAGCTTGAGGCGAGCGAACCAGCCACCCTGGTTATCGCCCGGCTTGTTCTGCTCGACCTGCACCTCGGCCAGCGGGGCCTCCGGTACGATTGGCACGACCGGCACAGGCGGCTCGGGCTCCGGCACATGAATGACCGGATGCAGCACTTCGCTGCCGGCATTGATGCGAAAGCGCGAAGGCCGCGGCGCCTGCACCGGCTCGGCCATAGCCTCGGGGGCTGGTGCGGGAGCAGGTGCCTCTGCGGGTGCGGGCTCTGCCGACGGCACGCTCGGAGCAACCGACGCCGCCGGCGCGACCACTGGGGCAACAACCTTGTCGGCTGGCGGCAGCATCGGGGCTGGCTCTGGTACGGGCACTTGCGGCTCTGGCGCAGGCACGCCCACGGACTCGGGCACGGGCACGGGCACGTCAGGCGTGCGGGTGGGCTCCTGCGGCTTCTTGCGCAGCCAGCCGAACAGGTCTTTCTTCTCCGCGGCTTTCTCGGCAGATGGCGACGCAGCGGGCGCGGGGCCGGGTGCGGGGGTCTTCTTGTCGTCGTTGGAACCAAACATGGAGGACGGCTATCTCAAAGGTGCGACGCGCCAGTAGGCGGGTCTAGTACATTGCCTGCGCAGCGGGCTAAACGCTGAAGAAACCGCGCAGTAATATTCAGACCACATACCAGACGTGGCCGCCAGTAAAACGGATGCGTATCCTAGCACCTCCGCGCCCGCCGACGCTAAGTCCAAGCGGGTCCGTCCGACAGGTCGACAATTGATGAAGATGACAGCCCAACGCGCCGCCGCCTTATTCCTCGGCGCGCTCTGCATGCCGCTGGCGGTCTTGGCCGCAGAACCGCAACCGACCCATGAATTCAGCCTGGACAATGGCCTCAAGGTCATTGTCCGCGAGGATCACCGCGCGCCGGTGGTGGTCTCCCAGCTCTGGTACAAGGTCGGCTCCAGCTACGAGACGCCCGGCCAGACCGGCCTGTCCCATGCCCTCGAGCACATGATGTTCAAGGGCAGCCGCAAGCTCGGCCCTGGCGAAGCCTCACGCATCCTGCGCGAGCTGGGTGCCCAAGAGAACGCCTTCACCAGCGACGATTACACCGCCTATTACCAGGTATTGGCGCGTGATCGCCTGAGCGTGGCCCTGGAACTGGAAGCCGATCGCCTGGCCAGCCTTAAGCTGCCAGCCGAAGAGTTCGCCCGCGAGATCGAGGTAATCAAGGAAGAGCGGCGCCTGCGCACCGACGACAAACCCTCGAGCCTGGCCTACGAGCGCTTCAAGGCCATGGCCTACCCCGCCAGCGGTTACCACACCCCGACCATCGGCTGGATGGCCGACCTCGAGCGCATGACCGTCGAGGAGCTGCGCGCCTGGTATGAAGCCTGGTACGCACCGAACAACGCCACCCTGGTGGTGGTCGGCGATGTCAGCGCCAGCGAGGTCAAGGTGCTGGCCGAACGCTATTTCGGCGACATTCCCAGCCGCACGGTGCCCCCGGCAAAAATCCCCCGCGAGCTGGCCGCACCCGGCGAGCGACGGATCACCCTGTACCTGAAAACCCAATTACCGAGCCTGATGCTGGGCTTCAACGTGCCTGGCCTGGCCACCGCCGAGAACCCGCGCCAGGTGCATGCCTTGCGCCTGATCGCCACCCTGCTCGATGGCGGCTACAGCGCCCGCCTGCCGACGCGCCTGGAGCGTGGCGAAGAATTGGTCTCCGGGGCCTCCGCCTGGTACAACGCCCACCCACGCGGCGACAGCCTGTTCGTGCTGTCTGCCACGCCCAACGTGCAAACCGGCAAGACCCTGGCGCAAGCCGAAGCCGGCCTGTGGCGCGAACTGCAAGATCTGCAGCAGAACCCGCCGTCCGCCGAGGAACTGGCCCGGGTGCGCGCCCAGGTTATTGCCGGACTGGTCTATGAGCGCGACTCGATCACCAGCCAGGCCACGGCTATCGGCCAACTGGAAACCGTCGGCCTGTCCTGGAAACTGATGGATCAAGAGCTGGCCGACCTGGAAGCAGTTACCCCGGCCGATATCCAGAGCGCCGCGCAAACCTTCTTTACCCGCGACCGCCTGAGCGTCGCCCATGTCCTACCCGAGGAGACGCATGATGAGTGAGCGCAATGGTTTGCGCTACGGCCTGCTCGGCCTGGCGATACTGGCGTTGTTGGCGATTCTCGCCCTGGTGATCAATCGTCCCGAGCAAGCTGACAGCCAGCCCGAAGCCGTCGTGTCGACGACGATCGAGTCCCTCGCCGAACTCAATGGCCAGGCGCCGAGCCGGCGCAACCTGGAAATCCAGACCTGGCAAACCGCAGAGGGCGCCAAGGTGTTGTTTGTCGAAGCGCGCGAGTTGCCAATGCTCGACCTGCGTCTGACCTTCGCCGCTGGTAGTAGCCAGGATGACGGCGTGCACGGGGTGGCCATGCTGACCAACGCCATGCTCAACGAGGGCGTACCGGGCAAGGACGTCGGCGCCATCGCCGCCGGCTTTGAAAACCTCGGCGCAGTGTTCGGCAATGGCGCCTACCGCGACATGGCGGTGGCCAGCCTGCGCAGCCTGAGCGCCGCGGACAAACGCGAGCCGGCACTGCAGCTGTTCAATCAGGTAATCGGCCAGCCGACTTTCCCCGAAGACGCTCTGGCGCGGATCAAGAACCAACTGCTGGCCGGCTTCGAATACCAGAAGCAGAACCCCGGCAAGCTCGCCAGCTTGCAGGTGTTCGAGCGGCTCTACGGCGACCACCCCTACGCCCACCCCAGCGAAGGCAACGAGCAGTCTGTCCCGGTGATCAGCGGTGAGCAACTGCAGGCCTTCCATGCCAAGGCCTATGCCGCCGGCAACGCGGTGATTGCCCTGGTCGGCGACCTTTCGCGGGCCGAAGCCGAAGCCCTGACGGCCGAGGTCTCCGCCGCATTGCCGCAGGGCCCGGCCCTGCCCATCATTGCTCAGCCGGACGCGCCGCAAGCCGGCGCCAGCCATATCGAGTTCCCGTCCAACCAGACCCACCTGATGATCGCCCAGCTCGGCATCGACCGGCGCGACCCGGACTACGCCGCTCTTTATTTGGGTAACCAGATCTTCGGCGGCGGCGGTTTCGGCACCCGGCTGATGACCGAGGTGCGCGAAAAACGCGGCCTGACCTACGGCGTCTACTCCGGTTTCAGCGCCATGCAGGCCCGCGGACCATTCATGATCAACCTGCAAACCCGCGCCGACCTCAGCGCTGGCACCCTGCAACTGATCAAGGACATGCTGCGCGACTACCTGGCCAGCGGTCCGAGCCAGGAAGAACTGGACAACGCCAAGCGTGAGCTGGCTGGCAGCTTCCCGCTGTCCACCGCGAGCAACGCCGCCATCGTCGGCCAACTCGGCTCCATGGGCTTTTACGACCTGCCGCTGAGCCACCTGGAAGACTTCATGGGTGAAGTCCAGGCCCTCAGCGTCGAGCAAGTCAAGGCCGCCATGGCCAAGCACCTCGACCCGGACGCCCTGATCATCGTCAGCGCCGGACCGACGGTGGAGCAAAAAGAGCTGCCGCCGCCCAGCGACCAACCCATCGAACAACCTTCTGCCGTACCGGAGCACTGATGCGCAAGCCAAACAAAGCGGCCACGGCCCACAGCGGCGATGGCCAACTGCGGATCATCGGTGGGCAATGGCGTTCGCGCCAGTTCAACTTCCCGATGGCCGCTGGCCTGCGCCCCACGCCCAACCGGGTGCGCGAAACCCTGTTCAACTGGCTGGCGCCCCATGTCGAGGGCGCCAAGGTGCTCGACCTGTTTGCCGGCAGCGGCGCATTGTTCCTTGAAGCGCTGTCGCGCGGGGCCGGCAGCGCCCTGGCGCTGGACCTCAACCCCGGCGCCGTCGCCAGCCTGCGCGGTCACCTGCTGACCCTGAACTGCGAGAATGGCCAATTGCTGCAAAGCGATGCCCTGATCTACTTGCAGAGCCCGGCCGCCACGCCCTTTGACCTGGTGTTTCTCGACCCGCCGTTCAGCCAGAACCTACTGCTGCCGGCCTGCAACCTGCTCGAGCAACACGGCTGGCTGGCCGCGGATGCCTGGGTCTACACCGAAAGCGAAAACCCGCCCTCCACTCTCGGCCTGCCCGGCAACTGGCGCCTGCACCGCGAACAGAAGGCAGGCCAGGTGTATTACGCGCTGTGGCAGCGCACGGGTCAGAGCCTGTAGCCTGGATTAGCCGCAGGCGTAATCCGGGTGCCGCGGGATCACCCCACTTCGGCAGCGACACGTACAACGCCGAAAGATCACTGGGCCAAGATCGCCGAGCGGGGCGCTGCGCGCTCCATGCCGGATTACTCTTCGCTAATCCAACCTACGGAACTGCATGAACACTGACTTCCGCCCCGCCTGGTGGCTGCCCGGCCCGCACCTGCAAACGCTGTGGAATCCCATGTGCCGCCAACCGGCGAAACTTGAGCGCACGCGCGAGCGGTTGTGGCTTGCCGATGGCGATTTTCTTGATCTGGACTGGCACGGCCCACACGAAGCCGAGGCACCGCTGGTGCTGGTGCTGCACGGCCTGACCGGCTCATCCGACTCATTGTATGTGCTAGGCCTGCAACAGAAGCTGGCCACCCAGGGCTGGGCCAGCGTGGCGCTGAACTGGCGCGGCTGCTCCGGCGAACCCAATCTGCTGGCGCGCGGTTACCACTCGGGCGCCAGTGACGACCTGGCCGAAACGGTGCGCCATCTGCGTGCACAACGCCCGCTGGCGCCGTTGTATGTCGTCGGTTATTCCCTGGGTGGCAATGTGTTGCTCAAATACCTCGGCGAAACCGGCGCTGACAGCCAGGTACAAGGCGCCGCGGCAGTATCCGTACCGTTTCGCCTGGATCAGTGCGCGGACCGCCTCGACCTGGGTTTCTCACGGGTCTACCAGGCGCATTTCATGAAACAGATGGTGGCCTATGTGAAAACCAAGCAGCGCCTGTTCGCCCACAAAGGCATGGCCGACCGCCTGTCTGCCCTGGATCAACTCGGCACACTGGACGGCATGCGCACCTTCTGGGACTTCGATGATCGCATCACCGCGCCACTGCATGGTTTCAGCGGCGCCCAGGACTACTACACCCACTCATCGAGCCGCTACTTCCTCGCCCGCATCGAGACCCCGACCCTGATCATCCAGGCCGCCGACGACCCCTTCGTCTTCCCCCACAGCCTGCCCGAAGCGCATGAGCTGTCACCGAGCATCGAATTCGAACTGCACGCCCACGGCGGCCATGTCGGCTTTGTCGAGGGTAGCCTGGGTAAACCGGGCTATTACCTGGAGCGGCGCATTGCGCAGTGGCTGGCAACGCAGGCCGCCGACTAACACCCGTAACCGTAGGGGGATGACGCCCAGCTGGTCCACCATTAAGCGGGTGCGTAGTGGTTCGTCACAGACCCGACCCAGGCACCGAGCGGTAGAAAACGCTTCGCGGTTTTCCACCCTACGGCCTTATCGAATCAGATCACCTGCTCCAGCGGCACATGGAATTTCCGATACAAAGCTTCCACCGACTCGCGCACCGGCGGGGCGATATAGCCGTCCTCCAGCGCCAGCACCTGATAGATGCCGCGACGCAGCATCGCTTCGCTGAGGTCACCAGGCTTGCCGCTGGTGGTGCAGAGGAAGCGCACCCAGGAGGTCATGATGATCCAGGCATTCAGCGCCAGCGCCTCGATCTGCGGCGGATTCATCAGCAGGATGCCGGCGCCGACGAAGCCCTGGTAGATACCTTGCGCGCCCTGCAGACAACGCTGGGCGAACAGCCGATAACGCTCGGCCAGCGCGGCATCACTGTCGAGCAGGTGCTCCAGATCACGGTGCAGGAAGCGGTAGTGCCACATGGCCGCGAGCAAGGCCTCCAGGTAAAAGGTCTTGTCGTCTATGGTCAGGGCCCGGGCTGGCGGCAGACGCAGAAAGCTGTCGACGCGGCCTTCGTATTCGCCGAATAGCTCGGCGATGATCGCCTGCTTGTTGCGGAAGTGGTAGTACAGGTTACCCGGCGAAATCTCCAGGTGCGCGGCGATGTGGTTGGTGCTGACGCTGCGCTCACCCTGGGCATTGAACAGCTCGAGGCTGGCCTGAATGATACGTTCGCGGGTTTTCAGAGGGGCTTGCATAAGGTTTGGTCTCGACGCGAAAAGCCCGGCAAAGGTACACGCAGAAGGACGCGGAGTGTTACCTGTGAGCGCTTCATGCCTGATCCATCCACTGTTTACCGGGCCACGCGTGCGCGTGGCGACAGCCTGCCATTTGACAGATTAGAGTAATTGCTCTAAAAATCCAGAACATCATCTTTCCCCACTCGCGCTGCTCGAGTAGACGGGACTGCACACTGGAACGTCGAGGAAATAACCATGGCCGCTGACATCGCCTACCTGGAACAGAGCCTGCAACAGCACCAGGACCAGATCAGCCAGCTGGAAACCACCATGGACCTGCAGCGCCAGGCATTTCGTGGCAACCCCATGCCTTCGGCCGAACAACGCCTGCAGTGGCTGAATGCCCTGCGCGACATGCTGAGCAATGAGCGCGAGGCGCTGATCAAGGCGATTTCCGAGGATTTCAGCAACCGCAGCGCCGACGAAACCCTGCTCGCCGAGCTGATGCCCAGCCTGCATGGCATCCACTACGCGAGCAAACGGATCAAGAAGTGGATGAAACCCTCGCGGCGCAGCGTCGGCATGCAGTTCATGCCGGCCGCAGCCAAGGTGATTTACCAGCCGATGGGGGTGGTCGGGGTGATCGTGCCGTGGAACTACCCGCTGTTTCTGGCCATCGGCCCGCTGGTCGGCGCACTGGCGGCCGGCAACCGGGTTATGATCAAGATGAGCGAATCGACTCCAGCCACCTCGCAACTGATCAAGGATTTGCTGGCCAAGGTATTCCCGGAGGACTTGGTGAGCGTGGTGCTGGGCGAGGCGGAAGTTGGCATGGCCTTCTCCAAACTGCCGTTCGACCACCTGCTGTTCACCGGCGCCACCAGCATCGGCAAGCATGTGATGCGCGCCGCCGCCGAGAACCTGACCCCGGTGACCCTGGAGCTGGGCGGCAAGTCGCCGGCCATCGTCTCGGCCAGCGTGCCCTTGAGTGACGCCGCCGAGCGCATCGCCTTCGGCAAGACCATGAACGCCGGGCAGACCTGCGTCGCCCCGGACTACGTGCTGGTGCCCAAAGACCGCGTCGACGGTTTTGTTGAGGCCTACCGCAATGCGGTGCAGAGCTTCTACCCGCAACTCAAGGACAACCCGGATTACACCGCGATCATCAACGAGCGTCAGCAGCAACGCCTCAATGGCTATCTGCAGGACGCCGAGAGCAAGGGCGCAACCATCATCGCGCTGTACCCCGAAGCCCAGGGCCGACGCATGCCCCAGGCGGTACTGCTGAACGTGACGGACGACATGAAAATCATGCAGGAGGAGATCTTCGGCCCACTGCTGCCGATTATTGCCTACGACAAGCTGGAAGACGCCTTCGCCTTTATCAATGAGCGCGACCGGCCGCTGGCGCTGTACTACTTCGGCTACGACAAGGGCGAGCAGCAGCGCGTGCTGCACGAAACCCACTCCGGCGGCGTGTGCATCAATGACACCTTGCTGCACGTGGCTCAAGACGACATGCCGTTCGGTGGCGTCGGCCCCTCCGGCATGGGCCACTACCATGGCCATGAAGGCTTTTTGACCTTCAGCAAGGCCAAGGGCGTGTTTATCAAGCAGCGTTTCAACGCCGCCAAACTGATCTACCCACCCTACGGCAAGGCGCTGCAGAAGCTGGTGTACAAGCTATTCGTGCGTTAAGCCCATGATCTGTAGGAGCCAGGGGGACGCCTAGTCCTTGCTCCTACAAAAACCCGTACTGGTGATAACAATAATGCACAGCACCACGCTTGATTCACCCCAGCTGTCACGGCGCAGCCTGCTCAAGGTGGGGCTGCTGGGCAGTGCGCTACTGGGCACAGCCGGGCTGACTGCCACCCTCAGTGGCTGCTCGGCGAGCACACCCAAGGCCGGTTTTTCCGTGCTGCGCGAATCCGACCTGCCGTTTCTCCAGGCGCTGATTCCGGTGCTGCTGGAAGGCGCGGTCAAGCCCGCGCAGATGCCGTCGGCGGTCAGGGCCACCCTCGAGAACTTGGACTACAGCCTTGATCATCTCTCGCCGGAAATGCTCAAGCTGACCGTGCAACTGTTCGATGTATTGGCTATGCCCATTACCCGCGGCCCGCTGACCGGGGTCTGGGGCAGCTGGCAGAACGCCTCCCAGGTAGATGTTCAGCTTTTTCTGCAGCGCTGGCAGAACAGCTCCATCAGCTTGTTGCGCATGGGGCATGCCTCGCTGCTGCAACTGGTCATGATGGCCTGGTACAGCCGGCCCGAGTCCTGGGCCCATTGCGGCTACCCCGGCCCACCGACGGTCTAACGGACGCCTAACCGTAGGCGTGCGCCGTGCGCACCGCAAACCAGAGGCGCCTCGGTGCGCACGGCGCACCCCCACATAGCCCGCCCAGCCTCGCTCGCTGCGTGCATTACAACAAGAGAGCCTGAAATGCCCGTACCCGATTTGTTCAAACAAGGCCTGGCCAGCGGTTGGAAAACCTATAACGGCTCGCGCCTGGACAACGACCTGACCCTGGAAGTCGATGTAGCCATCGTCGGCAGCGGCGCCGGCGGCGGCACCACGGCAGAAATCCTCAGCGCCGCCGGCTTCAAGGTGCTGCTGATCGAGGAAGGCCCGCTGAAGACCAGCGACGACTTCAAGATGCTTGAGGACAAGGCCTACGCCGAGCTCTATCAGGAGGGTATCGGGCGCATGAGCAAGGACGGCGCCATTACCATCATGCAAGGCCGTGCAGTCGGCGGCACCACCCTGATCAACTGGACCTCAAGCTTTCGCACGCCCGACCCAACCCTGGAACACTGGTCCCGCGAACATGGCGTAGAAGGCCATAGCCCTGAAGAGATGGCGCCCTGGTTCGAGCACATGGAACAGCGCCTGGGCGTCGCGCCCTGGGCCGTGCCACCCAACGCCAACAATGCCGTGATCAGTCAAGGTTGCGACAAGCTCGGTTACGACTGGCAGGTGATCCCGCGCAACGTGCGCGGCTGTTGGAACCTCGGTTACTGCGGCATGGGCTGCCCGACCAACGCCAAGCAATCGATGCTGGTCACGACCATCCCGGCCACCCTGGATAAAGGTGGCGAACTGCTGTACCTCGCCCGCGCCGAACGCCTGCTGATCGAGGGCGACCAAGTCACCGGCATCGAGTGCCTGGGCATGGACGAGCGCAGCGTCGCGCCCACCGGCCGCACCATCCGGGTCAAGGCCAAGCATTACGTGCTGGCTGGCGGCGGCATCAACACACCAGGGATTTTGCTGCGCTCAAACGCCCCCGACCCGCATAAGCGCACCGGCAAACGCACCTATTTGCACCTGGTGAACTTCTCCGCCGCGCTCTTCGAACAGGTGATCAACCCCTTCTACGGCGCCCCACAGTCGGTTTACTCCGACCACTTCCAGTGGGATGACGGCACCGCCGGGCGACTCTCTTACAAGCTCGAAGTGCCGCCGCTGCAGCCTGCCCTGACCTCGACCATGCTCGGCCGCTTCGGCATCGACAACGCCATGCGCATGGAGCAACTGCCCAACACCAACGTCATGCTCGCCCTGCTGCGCGACGGTTTCCACCCGGACAGCGCCGAAGGCCGCGTCGAGTTGCGCGGTGACGGCAGCCCGGTGCTCGACTACCAGATGACCGACTACACCTGGGACGGCGTACGCCGCGCCTTCCACAGCATGGCCGAAGTCCAGTTCGCCGCCGGCGCCAAAGCCGTGCTGCCGCTGCATGCCGACGCCGACTACGTGAAGACCCTGGCCGAGGCGAAACGCCTGATCGACAACCTCAGCCTGGAGCTGTATCGCACCCGCCTGGGCAGTGCCCATGTGATGGGCGGTTGCGCCATGGGCGAGGATTCGCGCCAGGCGGTCACCGACAGCCTCGGCCGCCACCACCACCTGAGCAACCTGTCGATTCACGACGGCTCATTGTTCCCCACCAGCATCGGTGCCAACCCACAACTGTCGATCTACGGCCTGACCGCCAAACTGTCGAGCCAACTGGTCGAGCGCTTGAAACGTGTCTGATGGCAGGGTATTCGCGGCCAGGCCAGTTTCGTGAGCTGCACGCCTGACTTGGCCGCAGTTCATCGCTGCGCTACCATCCGCTTCCCCAACGGACCCGCCAGGACGTCACGATGAATCGAGTGTTATACCCGGGCACCTTCGACCCCATCACCAAGGGCCATGGCGACCTGGTCGAGCGCGCAGCGCGACTGTTCGACAGCGTGATCATCGCGGTGGCCGCCAGCCCGAAGAAAAATCCGCTGTTCCCCCTCGAACAACGGGTCGCACTGGCCCGAGAAGTAACCAAACACCTGCCGAATGTCGAGGTTGTGGGCTTCTCTACCTTGCTTGCGCACTTCGCTCAGGAGCAAGGCGCCAATGTATTTCTGCGCGGCCTGCGCGCAGTCTCGGACTTCGAGTACGAGTTCCAACTGGCCAACATGAACCGGCAACTGGCGCCGGACGTGGAAAGCCTGTTTCTCACGCCATCGGAAAAATACTCCTATATCTCCTCGACCCTGGTGCGCGAGATCGCCGCGCTTGGCGGTGACATCTGCAAATTCGTCCATCCTGCCGTCGCCGACGCCCTGCACGAGCGCTTCAAGCACTGAGCCGACATTCCACCTGACCGGGCGCCCACACATGGCGCCCGCTCCAACAATCCGGCACAATTCGCTAATCGTTACCTGCCTACTGTTGTTTGAGAATGTCGTGTCCACTGGCTGCGACAGGAGCGTTTATTTCATGTCACTGATCATCACCGACGACTGCATCAACTGCGACGTCTGCGAGCCCGAGTGCCCGAACGGCGCGATCTCCCAGGGCGAGGAGATCTATGTGATCGACCCCAACCTGTGCACCGAATGCGTCGGTCATTATGACGAACCGCAGTGCCAACAAGTCTGTCCCGTGGATTGCATCCCGCTCGACGAGACTCACGTCGAGAGCAAAGACGAGCTGATGGAAAAGTACCGGATCATCACCGGCAAGGCTTGAAGAGACTGTAAAAACCGCTCCCCTGCTGCGCGACCTGTCCGTAGGGGCGGACTGGGATCCAATGCACAGGGCGGTCTCAGGAGCGCAGCGAACAGTCCGCCAGGCCATGCGCCTGCCTGAACGCCTTAACCGGACCAGCCGGTCAATCGCTGCTAAGCTTCGGTCTCCCCGACGCACGGTAAGATTGCCACCATGTTGCAGAGAACTGTCCTCACCACCCTGCTGCTGATCTGCAGCCTGCTGGCCCAAGCAGCCCCCAACCAGGCCGCCATCGCCAGCGCCCACCCTGCCGCCACCGTTGCCGGCCAGGAAACCCTGGCCATCGGCGGCAATGCCTTCGATGCGGCGGTCGCCATCAGCGCTGCACTGGCGGTGGCTGAGCCTTACAGTTCGGGCCTGGGCGGTGGCGGTTTCTTCCTGCTGCGCGAGGCAGGGGAACAGCCCACCTACCGCTTTCTCGACGCCCGCGAGCGGGCCCCACTGGCCGCCCATGTCGACCTCTACCGGCGTGACGGCGAGATCCAGAAACAGTTATCGCTCAACGGACCACTGGCCGCCGCCATTCCCGGCCTGCCCGCCGCACTGGTGCTGCTGGCCGAACGCTTCGGCCAACTGCCACTGCGCGACTCGCTGGCCCCGGCGATTCGCCTGGCCCGTGACGGCGTTGGCATCGACCGGGTCTACCGCGAGCGGGCGACCTGGCGCTTGGCCGCCCTGCGCGACGATCCGGAAAGCGCGCGAATCTTCCTCGATACTGCCGGCGAAATTCCCGCAGAGTTCGACCTGTTACGCCAGCCCGAACTGGCCACCACCCTGGAACGCCTGGCCCGTGATGGCCATGCCGGCTTCTACGCCGGTGAGGTCGCCGAGAGGCTGGTCAGTGGCGTGCGCGCCGCCGGTGGCATCTGGACCCTGCACGACCTGACGGAGTACCGGATCGTCGAGCGCCAACCCTTGCGGGTACTGCTGGCTGACGGTCGTGAACTGATCAGCGCACCGCCGCCTTCGGCGGGTGGCCTGGCCCTGGCCCAGAGCCTGCTGATCCTGCAGCAACTGCCCTGGCGCCAGGCCGATCCGGTGCAACGCACCCACCTGGTTGTCGAAACGCTACGCCGCGCCTACCGCGACCGCGGCCTGCTCGGCGACCCGGACTTTGTCGCCAACCCACTCAAGCAATTACTCGCACCCGCCTACATGACGCAATTGGCTGGCAGTATCGAACTCGACAAAGCCACGCCAAGCGACAGCTTGCCGCCCGCCGGAGACTGGCACGAGGGCGACCACACAACGCACTTCTCGGTGCTCGATACCGACGGCAATGCGGTGGCCGCGACCCTGTCGATCAACCTGCCGTTCGGCGCCGCCTTCACCGTGCCCGGCACCGGCGTGCTGCTCAACGACGAAATGGACGACTTTGCCGCCGACATCCAGGGTGCCAACGCCTACGGCCTGGCCGGCAGCCAGGCGAATGCCATCGCTGCAGGCAAACGCCCGCTGTCGAGCATGAGCCCGAGTTTTATCGAAAGCGCCGAGCAATTCGCCAGTTTTGGCACCCCCGGCGGCAGCCGCATCCCGAGCATGGTGCTGCTGGCGATGCTTGAGTACCTCGACGGCCAGCCGATTGCCCGCTGGCCGAGCGTCGCACGCTTTCATCATCAATACCGACCGGACTTGATCGAACACGAACCGAACACCTTCAACCCGGCGCAAATCGCCGCCCTGCAAGCCCGCGGTCATCAACTCAAGGCCCTGGAACGCAGTTACGGCAACCAGCAGGTGCTGCTCTGGAACAAGTCAGACAACCGGGTCGAAGCCGCCAGCGACCCCCGCGGCGTAGGCACCAGCGCAGTGCTTGCACCGAGTCAACTGCACCGCAGCCCGTAAGTCGGGCCGGGTCGCAGAGGCTAGCGGCGCGCCCTTGTCTCGGCCAAACCACACCCCGTAGGTCGGGTTAGCCGCGTATACATCTCAACCGCAGCCGCCGCTTCTGGGCGCCGCGTAACCCGACATGGCGCTGGCATCCGCCCACTCAATCCAGCTGGATCAGCGGGCCATCCTCGGCTACCAGTTGGCGCAGCGGCCGGAACAGCTCATTGCCCTCACCCTGACCGAGCAACAGCACGTTGCGCAGGCTCTGGGTGATTCGGCTGACATAGCCCAGATCATTCATCAGCGAGCTGGCCTGCTGGCCATCCAACCGGCGCTCGCGCACCGCCGCGAACAGACGCTGGCGGAAGGCACTGTCGAAGGCTGCCGCCGCCTCGTCGAACTGACGCAGGCGCTCGCTCCATAGCGTCTCAGGGAGTTCAAGGCGGCCCAGTTCGCGCACTTCATGAAGCACGCCGAGCAGGTGCCGACGCAGCTCGACATACGTCTGGCGGGCGCTGCTGTCGTCCTGGCGCAGGAAGCGACCAAGGTTCTTCTGCAGGTGCTTGCCATCTTTGACCGCATCCACCAGTTGCAGCGCTGCCAGCTGGCAACTGACCCAGAAGTGCTGATGCGCCTCATCGAGGCTGACCTCCAGGCGGCTCATAAAACTCAGCAGGTCGCTGTATACCCCCTTGATGTGCCGCTGGTAGAGCTGCTCGGCATCCAATGCCCGCGAGTCGGGCCGCGCGCTCAGCAGGCGGTCGTCCTGACGGCTGCGCTCAAGCTGATCTACCGGCACGTAGAGCGCATGGCAAATCACCTCCAGGCTAAGACGCGCCAAGTGCTGCAACTCCAGCACCACTGCCTGGGCCGCACTGTCGGCACCGGCCAGGGCGCTGTCATCCAGGTAACGGGCGCGCGTCTGCCCGGTCGCAGGCGCGGCCACCTCGGCAATCAGCACCCGGGGTTCTTCGCGATCGGGCAACCAGCGCTCCAGCAGACTCGCCAACCAACCCTGCCACGGCCAGAACAGGCTCACGCCCATGGCATTGAACAGGGTATGAAACAACGCCAGCTGAATCAGCAGGTTGCCGCCCAGGCCCATAGGCTCCGTCAGCCACTGCACCAAAATGGCCAATGGCACCAGCAGGGCCAGCGCCAGGGCGCCGGTAGTCAGATTGAATAGCACATGCGCCAGTGCCAACCGCTGCCCGGCGCGGGAGCCACCCAAGGCACCGATTACCGCCGTTACTGTGCTGCCTAAATTGGAGCCGATGGCAATTGCCAAGCCCTGCTCTAACGCCAATTGGCCGCCGGCCAGGGCGGTCAAGGTGAGCATCAAGGTGGCATGGCTGGACTGCAGCAATACCGTGATCAGCATGCCCACGCCGGTAAACAGCAAATGACCGGCAATACCGGGTAACTGGTAGTGCAGCGGGTCGAAGTCGCCGGCTACGCTGGAAAAACCGGTCTTCATCTGGTCAATGCCGAGGAACAGGAATGCCACCCCCAGCACGACCCGGCCGACGGCAGATCCTCGCGGACCGGTGAAACTGCCGAGCACACCAAACACCAGCAGGGGCAAAGCCAGAGGGCCGAGGCTGACATTTTGCCCCGCCAGGGCCAGCAGCCAGATACCGCTGGTGGTGCCCAGGTTGGCACCGAACAAGATGGCGATCCCCGCCGCCAATTGGATCAAGCCGGTGCTGATGAAGGCGATAGTCAGCAGCGACACCAACGAACTGGACTGCACCAGCATGGTGGCGCTCACGCCGAACATCAGGCTTTTGAAGGGCGTGGCGGTACTCAGCGCCAGCAGGCGTTCCAGTTTGCCGCCGGCCAGTTGACGCAGCCCCTCCTCGAGGCATTGCATGCCGAACAGGAATAGCGCCAAGCCTGAGCACAAACCAAGCCAGCCAGCGCTGAACCAGAAGCTCAGGGCCAGCAGGACAAACAGGAAGATCCAGCTGAACGACCGTAATCGCGGCAGCAAACTGCGTTCGGCGTCAGGCATTCAATGTGCGGTCACTGGCGTTTGTTATAGCCGTCGCCCGTACACCCCAGGCAGCGCACGAAGGCCGCCTTGCCCGGTTCCACAACCAAGGCCCGACCGGCATCACCGATGCCGCCACCGGTAGCGGCGAACGGCAGCGCGACGACAAATACACCGGCACCGATCACGGTGGCCGCAATCAGCAAGGGACGGGCAATCAGCAGATCCGCCACCATAGAGAAGGCGTCAGGTGCCTTAACGCTGTACAGCGGGTCACCGCTGGCATTCTGTTGAACCACCTCCGCCTGTGCCGGCAGCGCCAACAAGCCAGTAGTCAGCACCAAGGCAACAGCGGTTGAGCGAAACAGTTTCATCGGGCGATCCTTCAGCTATTCGGAGGCAGTACCGGTAACTATAACAGCGCTCTGGAAATTGTCAGCGTGACGCCCGTCAATCGCCATGAAATGCGTTGTGGATTTTTCAGGCCGATCCCCGAGCGCGCCAGCCTGCTCAGACAACCGTCAGCGCTGACAACGCGGACAGTAGACGCTGGCACGTTGCCCCAGCTTGATTTCACGCAGGGTAGTGCCGCAGTTTTTGCAAAATTCGCCGCCGCGCCCGTAGACGAACAACTCCTGCTGAAAATAACCCGGCTGGCCATCGCCGCCGACGAAATCACGCAGGGTAGTACCGCCGCGCTCGATGGCATGGGCAAGGATGCGTTTGATCTGCTCGGCCAGGGTCATGTAGCGCGCCCGGGAAATCGAGCTGGCCTCGCGGCGCGGATCGATACCGGCAGCGAACAACGCCTCGCTCGCATAGATATTGCCGACCCCGACCACCACCGCGTTGTCCATGATAAAGGGCTTGACCGCCATCGAGCGGCGACGCGACTGCTGATACAGCCGCTCGCCATCGAACGATTCGGTCAAGGGTTCCGGACCCAGCTTGCTGAGCAGCACGTGATGCAGGGGGTCAGCACTCCAGAGCAACGCGCCAAAGCGCCGTGGGTCGGTGTAACGCAGGGCCAGACCGGACTCCAACTCGATATCCACATGCTCGTGCTTGGCCGCTGGCAGGCCGCACTCGACCAGACGCAGGCTGCCGGACATACCCAGGTGACTGATCAGGCTGCCGGTCTCGGCCTTGATCAGCAGGTACTTGGCACGGCGCTCGACGCACTCGATGCGCTGGCCGGACAGGCGCACATCCAGGTCTTCAGGAATCGGCCAGCGCAGACGCCGCTCACGCACGATGACCTGGCTGACCCGCTGCCCTTCGAGAAAGGGCGCGATACCGCGGCGGGTGGTTTCGACTTCGGGTAGTTCGGGCATGGGCAATCAATCGGCAGGCGGGGGTTGGCAGGCTCTACCTTAGCAGGAAATCGCCCCTCTCCAGGCGCTCGCGACTCTACCGGGCACTGACGCCGCGAGCACAGTACCGAAATGACAGCGCGCCTTTAAATGACAAAGCCTCGACATTGCGAGGCTCCATCAGCGTGGGCATAACACCAGGTCCTGCGCGCGAAACCAGCCTGGCAGAGCCGATTTTCCACGATTCAATCAGGCGTCGGTAGCTACCTTGTAAGCGGCTGCATCGAGCAGCTGATCCAGCTCGCCGGCATCGCTTGGCTTGAGCTTGAAGAACCAGCTGCCATAGGGGTCGCTGTTGACGCTCTCGGGGCTATCGGCCAGATCCTGGTTGATCGCGATCACTTCGCCACCTACCGGCGTGTAGATGTCGGATGCCGCTTTGACCGACTCAACTACCCCAGCCTCCTGACCGGCCGCCAGGCTCTTGCCGACTTCCGGTAGTTCGATGAAGACTACGTCACCCAAGGCTTCCTGGGCGTGATCGGAAATACCCACGGTGACCGTGCCATCGGCTTCCAGGCGGGCCCATTCGTGGCTGGTGGCGTAACGCAGATCGGCGGGGATAGTGCTCATGTGTCGTTCCTCGTAAGACATGACGGCGACTGCGCCGTCGGGAGAATTTAGCAGGACTGGGCCAAGCGAAAGAAAGTCATTTGCAACATAGCGCACCTCAACCAGCGGGTGAAGGCGCACCCCAGGTCCATCTGGGGGACAGGCTTGACGCGGCAACCGGCAGGCGTATTCAGATCAGGGCTTTGCCATGGCGGACAAACATCGGCTTGACCACCCTGACCGGATACCATTTGCCACGAATTTCTACCTCGGCACGTTCGCCAGTGGCTGTCGGCACACGCGCCAGGGCAATTGACTTGCCAAGGGTCGGCGAGAAGCTGCCGCTGGTGATCTCGCCCTCGCCCACGCCACTAACCCGCACCACCTGATGGGCACGCAGCACGCCACGCTCCTCAAGCACCAGACCGACCAGTTTGGACTGGACACCAGTACTCTTCAGCGCTTCCAGCACCTTGCGCCCGACAAACTGCCGCCCGGCCGGAACCCAGGCGATGCTCCAGGCCATGTTGGCCACCAGTGGCGTGACGCTCTCGTCCATGTCCTGGCCGTACAGGTTCATCCCCGCTTCCAGGCGCAAGGTATCGCGCGCGCCCAGTCCGATCGGCGAGATACCGGCGCCAACCAGGTCATTGAAGAACTCCACAGCCTGATCGGCTGGCAATATGATTTCCAGACCATCCTCGCCGGTATAACCGGTACGGGCGATAAACCAGTCGCCTTCCGTCAGGCCCTGAAACGACTTGAGCTCATGGATAAGGGCAGCGCGAGCCTGGGTCACCAGCTCACAGGTCTTGGCGCGGGCATGCGGGCCCTGGATCGCGAGCATGGCCAGGTCACTGCGCTCATGCAGTTCGACGGCGAAGGCACCGCTCTGTTGACGTAGCCAGGCCAGGTCCTTGTCGCGGTTAGCTGCATTGACCACCAGACGATAGCCGCTCTGCCCTTCGGCAGAGTCGGTGAGGTAGACAATCAGATCGTCGACCACCCCGCCCTGCTCATTGAGCATGGCGCTGTAAAGGGCCTTGCCAGAGGTATGCAAGCATTCCACATCATTGGCCAGCAGGTGCTGCAGATAAGCCTTGGCCTGGCTACCGCCGACGTCAACCACGCACATGTGGGAAACATCGAAGACCCCGCAGTCGCGCCGTACCTGATGGTGCTCCTCGACCTGCGAGCCATAGTGCAGCGGCATGTCCCAGCCACCAAAGTCGACCATCTTGGCACCCAAAGCGAGGTGCAGGTCATAGAGAGGGGTGCGCTGTCCCATGGGTGTCTCCTTCCGGGCTTGGCAGGGCTGCGGGCAGGTACTGCGCCCGGCTGAGCCATTTGCAGCAGGGCACGGGCTGTCTAAATGACGGCCCGCAGCGAATGGCGCGCATTGTAGCCGCAACACCGCGGCAGGTCATCTTGGCCATCCGCTGAGGATTGAGGAACGTATGCACCCGTAAACCTCATCCCTGCCGTCATATGGCGGCGGGCCTTCGCCTCGCGTGTTGAGTTACGCCGCTAACAGGCTTACTCGCCCTAGCCGATCCGCCGCGCCGAACGGCGGATCAGCAAGATCACCGGCAGCAACCCGACCAGCACCAGGGTCAGGGCCGGCAACGCGGCGCGGGCCCATTCGCCCTCGCTGGTCATCTCGAACACTCGCACCGACAGGGTGTCCCAGCCGAAGGGGCGCATCAGCAGGGTCGCCGGCATTTCCTTGAGCACATCGACAAACACCAGCAGCGCAGCCGACATCGCTCCCGGCACCAACAATGGCAGATAGACCCGGAAGAACAGGCCAATGCCGCCAACCCCCAGGCTACGCGACGCTTCCGGCAACGATGGGCGGATTCGCGCCAGGCTGTTCTCCAACGGCCCGAAGGCCACCGCCATGAAGCGAATCAGATACGCCAACAGCAACGCCGACAGGCTACCGAGCAGAATCGGCTTGCCGGCACCGCCGAGCCAGGTGGACAGCGGGATGACCAGTTCGCGATCGAGGAAACTGAAGGCCAGCATAATTGTTACTGCCAGCATCGAACCGGGTAGCGCATAGCCAAGATTGGCCAGACTCACCGCCCCGCGCATCAATCGTGTCGGGGCCTGGCGACGGGCGAATGCCAGTAGCAGGGCCACGCTGACCGTAATCAACGCCGCCATGCCGCCAAGGTAGACGGTGTGCAGAATCAAGGCGGTGTAGCGTTCGTCCAGATCGAAACGGCCGCGCTGCCAGAACCACACCAGCAGCTGCAGCACGGGAATCACGAAACCACAGGCGAACACCAGGCCGCACCAGGCGCTGGCAGCCAGTGCCTGGCCACCCTTGAGGTGATAGAGCGCCTTGACCCGGGGGCGCTCGTTGGCCGGCCGCACTGCCCCTCGGGCGCGCCGCTCGCCATACAGCACCAGCATCACCGCGAGCAATAGCAGGCTGGCCAGCTGGGTGGCACTGGTCAGGCTGTAAAAGCCGTACCAGGTCTTGTAGATGGCCGTGGTGAAGGTATCGAAATTAAACACCGAGACCGCACCAAAATCGGCCAGAGTCTCCATGATCGCCAGCGCCAGGCCGGCACCGATGGCCGGCCGCGCCATTGGCAGGGCCACTCGCCAGAACGCCTGCCAGGGACTCTGCCCAAGCACCCGCGCCGCCTCCATCAACCCCTTGCCCTGAGCCAGAAAGGCATTGCGCGCCAGCAGGTAGACGTATGGGTAGAACACCAGCACCAGGACGATGATCACTCCACCGGTAGAACGCACCCGCGGCAGGCGCAGGCCGGCGCCAAACCAGTCGCGCAGCAGGGTTTGCACCGGCCCGGCGAAATCCAGCAACCCGACGAACACAAACGCCAGCACATAGGCCGGAATGGCAAACGGCAGCATCAGGGCCCAATCCAGCCAGCGCCGCCCGGGAAACTCGCAGAGGCTGGTCAGCCAGGCGAGGCTGACACCAAGCACGGTGACCCCGATCCCGACCCCGGTCACCAGCATCAGGGTATTACCGATCAGGCGCGGCAGTTGGGTTTGCCACAGGTGCGCCCAGATTTGCCGATCCACCTCATGCCAGCTGAGCAGCAGTACACTCAACGGCAGCACTACCAGCAGGGCAACGGCAAAGACAATGGGATACCAGCGACGCTGGGCAGGATGGGCCACGCAGAATCCTCGAAACTATGTTCTCGACGGCATAAAACACAACGCCCCGGACTATGCCGGGGCGTCGAGTATAACTGCAGCCTAAAGCAGGAAACCGAATCGATTCCGCCGTTGGCGCTTAGACACTGACCTGGATCAGTTCCAGCCAGCGCGATCCATCAACATGGTTGCTTCGGCCTGACGCTTGCCGGCCACTTCCAGCGGGATGCTGTCGGCCTTGAAGCTGCCCCAGGTCGCCACTTCTGCGGACGGTGCGATTTGCGGGTTGGCCGGGAATTCCTGGTTCACACCGGCGAACAGGCTCTGCGCTTCCTCGGTAGTCATCCACTCCAGTAGTTTCTGAGCGGCCTCGGCGTTTGGTGCGTGTGCGGTAACACCCGCACCGGACAAGTTGACGTGCACGCCACGGTCGGACTGGTTCGGCCAGAACAGCTTGGCTTTCAGGTCTGGATTCTGTTTATGCAGTCGGCCGAAGTAGTAGGTGTTGACGATGCCGACATCGCACTGGCCAGCGTCGATGGCCTGGATCAGCGAGGTATCGTCCGCGAACACATCGGTCGCCAGGTTGGCGATCCAGCCCTTGACCAGCGCCTCGGTCTTCTCGGCACCGTGGGTCTCGATCAGGGTGGCAGTCAACGACTGGTTATAGACTTTCTTGCTGGTACGCAGGCACAGGCGACCTTCCCAGTTTTTGTCGGCCAGCGCTTCATAGGTCGACAGCTCCTGCGGCTGAACCCGCTCGGTGGAGTACACCAGAGTCCGCGCGCGCAACGACAGGCCGGTCCAGGCGCCAGTGCTGGAGCGATATTGCGCAGGGATATTGCTCTCGATGACCTTGGAGTCCAGCTTCTTCAGCACGCCTTCCTGCTCGGCCTGCCAGAGGTTACCGGCGTCCACGGTGATCAACATGTCGGCCGGCGTGTTCTTGCCTTCGGCTTTCAGGCGAGCCAGCAGCGGCGCTTCCTTGTCGGTGATGAATTTCACCGCGACACCGGTCTTGGCGGTGTAGGCATCGAAGACCGGCTTGATCAGCTCGTCGATACGGGCGGAGTAGACCACCACTTCATCGGCAGCCTGAACGGCACCAGCCAGCGCAGTGAGGGTGAGAGCGGCAAACAAACGCTTACTTACCTGCATGAATCCTGCCTCTTGAGCGAAGGTGAATCGAAAGATTAAATAGTAGTGAATGTTATTTAGTTTCTCAACCATTCTTCGCCTCTCAGACGTAGTCCGCCATGATCCAGGTCAATACTCGCCAGATATCATCCAGACTCAATGGGAAGGGGGGACGTCCAGCCCGAAGAAGCGGGGCATGCCCGCGATGCCTTTTGCAGGCATGGGCCACGCCTAAGCGGACAACGGGACAGCCTGACGCGACATGCCCGAGGATTCAGGCGCGCGCCAGCTCCGGCAGGTCGCCCGACAGACCCAGCGCCTGACGGACGAACAACGCCTTGGCCTCGGGCAGCTCATCTACCCAGTTGAGCCCGGCATTCCGCAGCCAACGCAACGGCAGCGGATCGGCCTGGAACAAGCGCTCGAAGCCCTCCATCGCCGCCATCATCGCCAGGTTGTGTGGCATGCGCCGGCGCTCGTAGCGACTCAGCACACGCTCATCGGCCAGGCGCTCGCCGCGCGCATGGGCATGCTGCAACACCTCGGCCAGCACGGCGGCGTCGAGAAAGCCCAGGTTGACGCCCTGCCCAGCCAACGGATGGATGCTGTGCGCGGCGTCGCCGATCAACACCAGCCCTTCTGCGACATAGCGTTTGGCGTGGCGCTGACGCAAGGGGATGCACAGACGCGGCTCTACCTGCAGCACCTCGCCCAGGCGATGCTCAAAAGCCTTGCCCAGTTCGACACAGAAGCCGGCGTCATCCAGCGCCATCAGGCGCTCGGCTTCGCTTGGCACGACCGACCAGACGATCGAACACCAGTGCTCGCCGACTGGCCCGTCCAGGGGCAGAAAAGCCAGCGGCCCATCATCGGTGAAGCGCTGCCAGGCGGTGGCCTGGTGCGCCTCGGCGCAGCGCACACTGGTGACGATGGAGTGGTGCAGGTAATTCCACTCGCGGGTCGCGCAACCGGCCAGGCGGCGCACTGCCGAGTTGGCGCCATCGGCGGCTATTAGCAAAGGGGTACGCAACTGGCGGCCATCGGTGAGGGTCAGCAGCCACTCGTCGCCGGAGCGACGCAATTGCTCCAGGCGCGCATTGTTCAGCAGGCCCACAGCAGCGTCGTGCAGGCATTCGAGCAAAGCATCCTGAACCACACGATTCTCAACGATGTGACCAAGCGCCTCGGCATGCACACTGGCCGCACTGAAGTGAACCTGTCCAGTCCCGGAGCCGTCCCACACCCGCATCTCGGCATAGGGGCTGCTGCGGCGACTGGCGATGCCCGGCCACGCACCCAGTCGCTCAAGCACCCGCTGACTGGCGATCGACAGTGCACTGACCCGCGGTTCGAAGGGTGCCGCCGGGGCAAACGGCTTGACACTCAGCGGCCCACCGTCGATCAGCAGAATATCCAGACCTTGTTCCTGCAGGGCCAAAGCCAGGGCGCTGCCGACCATACCGGCACCGACGATGATCATATCCGCACGCATGTTGATTCCTTAAGCTGCCTGTCGGGCGCGGGGTTTGAGCCGCACGTACAACGTCTTGTGTACCCGCGCCACCAGGGTTCCGGTGCCGTCACGCACCTCGACCTGCAACTCGGGCAGGTACTTTTCACCGCTGGCCGTCTGCGTACGAATTTCCTGCAACAACTCGCAGCCAACACTGAAGTCAGCGTACACGGAGCCCTTGCCCGGCGCGATGAAGTCGATGCTGGCGGCCTTGTCCCAGACGATATAATCGCGCCCGAGATTCTCCATCAGCATCAGCATGAAAAACGGGTCGGTCATCGAGTACAGGCTGCCACCGAACTGGGTGCCCACGTAATTTCGGTTGTACCAGCCAAGGCCCATTTTGACCTGCACATGGCGGAAGTCCGCGCTGATATGCCGCACCCATACGCCGGCACCCAAATAGGGCGGATAGATATTCATCGCCCAGCGCAGCAAGCGCGCCTTGCGGGCCAATCGACGAGCAGTCATTGCCTAGCGCTCCATACGGGTGCCCAGGCCCATGGCCTGGCGCGCAAACCAGCGTTTGGCCGGTGGCAGCAGATCCAGGCCCATTAGACCAAGGCCGCGCCCGGCCGCCAGCAGCGGCTGGCCGCTGCTGAATAGTCGGGTGACCTGATCAGAGAAGCCCACGGTCAACTGCTGATCGGCCAACTGCCGTTGCAGATAGCCCTGCAAGGTCGCCAGGTCGCCCAACGGCGCACTACTGGCCAGGAGCGCCTCGGCCAACGCCAGGGTATCGCGCAGGGACAGGTTGTAGCCTTGGCCGGCAATCGGATGCAGGCTGTGCGCGGCATTACCGAGCACCACCAGATGGGAACGCACCTGCTCTTCGGCAGCAGTCAACGCCAGCGGGTAAAGGTGGCGCGCGCCAACCTGGTGCAAGGCGCCGAGGCGATAACCAAAGGCCTGCTGCAACTCGTCGAGAAAACGTGCGTCATCCAGCTGCAGCAAGCGCTCGGCGTCGGCAGTTGAGCGGGTCCAGACCAAGGCGCAACGTTTGTCCGCCAGCGGCAGCATGGCCATCGGTCCATCTTCGGTAAACCGCTCGAAAGCCAAGCCGCGGTGATCGTCCTGCGCACTGATATTGGCAATCAGCGCACTCTGGCCATAGGGCCTGTGGCTGACACCGATACTCAACTGCTCACGCAGACCGGAGCGGCCACCATCGGCCAGAATCGCCAGGTCGCACGTAAGGCTGGACTCATCATCCAGGGTCAGTCGATAACCGTTTTCCTGCGCGTCCAGGCGCGTGACCTGCGCCGGGGTGCGCCAACTGACTACCTGCGGATCCAGGGCCCGCCACAGGCACTGACCTAACCAGGCGTTTTCCACCACATAACCCAGCGCGGGCACGCCCTCCTCCTCGGCGCTCAAGCGCGCCGCGGCAAAGCGACCACGGTCGGAAACGTGAATCTGCCGAATCGGTTCGGCGCGCTCGCTGATGGCCTGCCACAGACCTAAACGCTGATAAATCAGCCGGGTGCCATAGGACAGTGCGGTGGAGCGCGCATCGTAGCTCGGCTGGTAGCCTTCGCCTGGCGCGAAAGGCTCGACCAGGCTGATCCGCCAGCCGCGCGCCTTGCCCTCTGCCTGCAGGGCCAAGGCCAAACTGGCACCGACCAGGCCGCCACCAATAATTGCCAGATCGACTCGTTGCATGGGCTCAGGCCGCCACTGTCGGCGCGGCAGCCATCAGCGCCTCGATCTCGTCGACGGATTTCGGCACACCCAGAGTCAGCACCTCACAACCGTTTTTGGTCACGACCACGTCATCTTCGATGCGCACGCCGATGCCGCGCCATTTCTTCGCCACGTCGGTATTGTTCACGGCGATGTAAATGCCCGGCTCGACAGTCATGGCCATACCGACTTCCAACACCCGCCATTCACCACCGACCTTATAGTCGCCGACATCGTGCACATCCATGCCCAGCCAGTGGCCGGCGCGGTGCATGTAGAAAGGCTTGTAGGCCTCAGCAGCGATCAGCTCATCGACCTCGCCCTGCAGCAGACCCAACTCGACCAGCCCGGCAGTAATCACCCGCACCGTAGCCTCATGGGCTTCGTTCCAGTGCTTGCCGGGACCGATGTGCTTGAAGGCTTCCTCGTTGGCCGCCAGCACCAGCTCGTAAATAGCCTTCTGCTCCGGCGAAAACCGGCCGTTGACCGGGAAGCAGCGCGTGATATCGCTGGCATAGCAGTCGATCTCACAGCCAGCGTCGATCAGCACCAGATCGCCGTCCTTGAGCGGCGCATCGTTCTCGCGATAGTGCAGGATGCAGGCATTTTTGCCGGCCGCCACTATCGAGCCGTAGGCCGGCATCTTCGCCCCGCCCTTGCGGAACTCGTAATCCAGCTCGGCTTCCAGATGAAACTCATGCAACCCGGCACGGCTGGCCTGCATGGCGCGGATGTGGGCGCGCGCGGAAATCTGCGCGGCCTCTTTCATCACCTTGACCTCGGCGGCCGACTTATACAGACGCATGTCATGCAACAGATGGTCGAGGGCGACGAACTCATTTGGCGGCTGCGCACCCTGACGCGCCTTGGAGCGAATCACATTGATCCAGTCCATCAGATGGCGATCGAACTCCTGGTTGGTGCCCATGGCGTAGTACACCCGCTCGCGACCCTCGATCAACCCGGGAAGGATGTCGTCGATGTCGCCAATCGGGAAGGCATCATCGGCGCCGTACTGGCTAATCGCGCCGTCCTGACCAGCACGCAGGCCATCCCACAGCTCGCGCTCAGGATCACGCTCGCGGCAGAACAGCACGTACTCGCCATGCTCGCGACCCGGAATCAACGCGATCACCGCCTGCGGCTCGGGAAAGCCGGAGAGGTACTGAAAGTCGCTGTCCTGGCGGTACACGTGCTCGACATCGCGATTACGGATGTACACCTGCGCCGCCGGCAGAATGGCGATGCTGTTGGGTTCCATCTGCGCCATCAGCGCCTTGCGCCGACGGGCGTATTCCGACTTGGGGATGCTGATCATGGGCAGACTGGGTCCATTTCTATTGCGTAAAAAATCAGTGCAGCGACGGTTTGGCAGCCGCCGCTACAGGTTTGGCGCACTCACTGAAGAGCAGCAACGGAGCAACCCGCAGGTACTCCATCACTTCCATGTAGTCGTTCTCGCCATCTTCCGACTCTTCCAGGGCATTCTGCACCTGGGCGATGGCCGATAGATCCTGCAACACTTCCATGGCCTCGGCACTCAGCGCGCTGTCACGCGCAGTCAAGCCAAAACCACCGAGAAAGCCCTGGCACCACTGACCAATGGCTGCAGCCCGCTCGGCTAACGGTGCCTCATCAGAAGGCAGCAGCAGTACGACCGTAACGTCGTCACCGCACAACTCACCCTTAACCATCTCCTGCAAGCCGATCAGCGCCTGGCGCACGTTATCCTGCGGCGCACCGCCGAGCAGTTCGGCGGCGTCCACCAGCCAGGCGTCGAGATCGAAGCCGGCGCCAGCACAGCTGCGGCCCAGCAGCAGGCCATGCAACTCGGCAGGGGAAACGGGATGTCCACTGCTGGCGAGCAGCGTGGCAAATGCGGTGTAAGGAGAACTTGAAGTTGGCATAGATCACTAGGCGCCAAGCGGCGCAATCACTAGAATAAGGCCTCGTATCCTAGCACCGGCAGGCGCGCCAAGACCATCCAAGGCAGGCGCACGGTTTGACCTCTCTCAGGTACAAGCCTATACAGTCCGGTCAATCCTTGCCCTAGCGAGACCCCATGGAAGACGTCGACCTGCATGCCCTCACGACCAAGCTGGACCAACTGATCCAGCGCGTCGAGCAGCTCAAGGCCCAGAACCGGGTTCTCCTGGCAAATGAAAAGGCCTGGCGTGAGGAGCGCGCCCATCTAATCGAAAAGAACGAAATGGCCCGGCACAAGGTCGAATCAATGATTTCGCGCCTCAAAGCCCTGGAGCAGGACTCATGACCCAGTCGAATACCGTTACCGTGCACATTCTGGACAAAGAATATTGCATCGCCTGTCCACCACACGAACACAGCAACCTGGAAAGCGCTGCACGCTATCTGGACGGCAAGATGCGTGAGATCCGCAGCGGCGGCAAAGTCATCGGCTCCGACCGCATCGCCGTAATGGCCGCACTGAATATCACCCATGACCTGCTGCACAAACAGCAGAACCTGGATCAGCACACAACCTCGACCCGGGACCATATGCGCGACTTGCTCGAACGCGTCGATCATGCGCTGGCCAACGATGACGATGAACAACCTCGCTGATTGCAGCGCTGTGGATTCAGGTATACTGGCCACCGCTCCCTGGAGTGTGCGCCAGTTGGTGATGTCCCTGAGCCGATACGCACAAACCTGGGGGTTGCATGACGGGGCCGGTGTGCATGTCCGCCTGACGGAAAGCCTTAACGCCTCCTGCAACCTCCACCTTGAACTTTCGGGTTCAAGGGCTAAGCCGACAGCGGCACGTCGGGGAGTCTTTTTTTCACAGCTGCGGTTGCGGTCCTTTGCCGACAACGGGCTTCACGTCTGATCATGCTCGACTCCACACGCCTGACCCGCCCGCAACTACGCCGCCTGCTGCGGCAAAAGCGCAGAGCCCTGAGTAATCAGGCGCAACACCGCGCCGCCATGCAGCTGTATCGGCAATTGGCGCAACACCCGTTGTTTCGCCGCGCCAGACACATTGCCCTGTACCTGCCAAACGATGGTGAGATCGACCCTCGGCCACTGTTACGCGCCGCTCAGCGCCGCGGCAAAGCCACCTACCTGCCGGTACTCAACCCCTGGCCACGCACCAAGATGGTGTTTCAGCGCGTGCGCCCGCACGAAATCATGAAACCCAATCGCTTCCGCATCCCCGAGCCAATCCACAATCGCGCCCAGCAACGCAAGGTATGGGCACTGGATCTGGTGCTGCTGCCACTGGTCGGCTTCGACCGCCATGGTGGGCGCATCGGCATGGGCGGCGGCTTTTATGACCGCAGCCTGGCGTATCGCGGGGTGCGCAAAAAGTGGCACAACCCGACGTTACTGGGCCTTGCGCATGAGTGTCAGCAGGTGGATCGGCTGGCACTGGCCAGCTGGGATGTGCCGCTCAAGGCGACGGTGACGGACAGGGCGTGGTACTGAGCCGTGCTGGCGGCGCCGCGAGCCGTGCGGCACACAGCGTATCGAGCACGCAGATCAAGGTTGCTGGAGGACGTTGACAGGCATATCGCCCTGGCGCTCCCATTGGCTCTGGGTGTAACCGGTAGTAACCACCCCAAGACTGAACAAAATAACTAATACCCACAGTAAATCTGGTTTGCGTTTCATTGGCTGCCTCCTCCCTCAAGGCATGCTGCGCACGGTAGACCGGCTGCTTTATTATTATCGGCCTTACAAACTGCCTGGAGCCAAGGCCGGCATGCTCTGCCTGCACTGACAACCAGCCAACTCCTAGCGCCATACGGTCGCCCGCTGCGTGTACGCTCATCGGCACGCAGCAAAGACAGACTTAACGGAGCAAAGTTCATGCCTTATTGGCTGATGAAGTCGGAACCCGACGAACTATCGATTCATGACTTGCAGCGTCTCGGTCAAACCCGCTGGGATGGCGTACGCAATTATCAGGCGCGCAATTTTTTGCGCGGCATGCAAAGCGGTGATCTTTTCTTCTTTTACCATTCAAGCTGCCCTGAGCCGGGCATCGCAGGCATCGCCAGCATCAGCAGAGCCGCCTATGCCGACCCAACGGCACTCGACCCACACAGCCATTACTTCGCGGCCAAGGCCAGCAGCGAGAAAAACCCCTGGAGCGCGGTCGATGTAGCCTTTGTTGAAGCCTTCAGCCGGATCATTCCGCTGGCTGAATTGAAGACGCTGAACGCCTTGCAGGAACTCCCCCTGGTACATAAAGGCAGTCGCCTGTCGGTGATGCCGGTCAGCGCCGAGCAGTGGACGACCATCCTCGCGCTACGCTGAACGGGTGCTGGCGCAGTGAACCGGCGCTGTGCTATGAAATAAGCCGACCCCCTGCGGATCCTGCCTATGCTGCGCTCTCCACTCCCCTGGCCGACACGCTTGGCACTCGCGGCATTGCTCTTGGGGCTATGCCTGGTCAGCGTGCTGCTCTGGCAGCGCCTGCTGACCACCGAACAGGCGCGCGTTGCCGAGCGTGTCGACTACCAGGCGCGCAGCCTTGCACAGCAACTGGAAACCAGCCTGCACAAGCAGGTCGATGACCTGCGCCGTATTGCTCTGCAGTGGAATCATCGCGGGCGCATTCCGCTGGATGAATGGCTGCTCGATAGCCGCTTCTCTCTCAAGCGCTTCAAGGGCTACCTGGCCATCCAGTGGCTCGACGCCGACCTCAGGATGCGCTGGATCGAACCCCTGCAGGGTAACGAAGCGGCCCAGCAATTTCGCCTGACCCCTGCGCACCCTAACTTCAACCTGGCGATACAGGCCAAAAACGCGGGCGAACCACGCTTCTCCAACAGCTTTGACCTGGCCCAGGGCGGCAGCGGTTTCATTCTCTACACCCCGCTGTATATCCACAACGAGCACAACGAACGAGTCTTCGATGGCTTTCTGCAAGGGGTGTTTCGCGTCGAGGGGCTGATGGATGAACTGCTCAACCACCCCGACAGCCACAACTTCAGCGCCTACCTCCTGGAAGCCGGCCAGCCGATCTACAGCCACCAACAACCCGACGCCCTCGACACCCTGCAACAGGAGGTGCCGCTGGATCTGTTGAACAATCAAAGCTTTACCCTGCGCCTCAAGCCAACCGCGCAACTGGTGCAAAGCCTGGCCACGCTGCTACCGCAGATCGCCCTCGGCGCCAGCCTGACCATCAGCCTGCTGCTGGTCGCAGCCATTGGCCTGGCACTCGACAACGCCCGTCGCGCCAACGCCCTGCAAGTCGGTAATCGACGCCTGAGCGATGAACTCGAGCAACGCGCGCAGATCGAGCACGTACTGCGCGACAGCCGTGAACGCCTGCAGCTGGTCATCGACCTGACCGACTCCAGCCACGACGGCCTGTTCATCATCGACCCGCAGAACCGCGACATCCTGCACATGAACCAGGCCACCCACAACAGCCTGGGCTACAGCGCAGAGGCCTTCCGCGAATTACTCAAGCAGGATCCGGAACAGCTGCTACCGGGGTATCACGCCTGGCTGGAGGGCGTGCGCCAAGCCCAGCAAGACCAGCTATCGAGCATCTTTCAGCAGAAGATGCGCCGTCGCGACGGCAGCGAGCAAGCCGCGGAGATCAGCGCGCAGCTTGTCTTGGTCAACAACCGCGAATACCTGATTGGGGTAACCCGCGACAACAGCCAACGCCTGCAACTCGAAGCACAACTGCAGCGCCTGTCGCAGCAGGACGGCTTGACCGGCTTGTACAACCGGCGTTTTTTCGACAGCCAACTTGCCATCGAGTGGCGTCGCTTGCGCCGCCAGGGCGCCTCATTGACCCTGCTGATGATCGATATCGATTACTTCAAACGCTACAACGATCATTTGGGCCATCTGGCCGGTGACGATGCACTACGCCAGGTTGCAGACATCTTGCGTACCAGCCTCAAGCGCGAGGGCGACAGTGCCTGCCGCTACGGCGGCGAGGAATTCGCAATCATCCTCGCCGACACGGGCCTGGAGGGCGGCCTGCATGTCGCCTCGCGGCTACAGCAACGACTCGCGACACTGCACCTCGCTCACCCGGACAGCCCCCTGGGCTGCCTGACGCTGAGCATCGGCCTGGCAGTGGCAGAGCCCGGCAGCGGCGAATCACCGCAACGCCTGATGGAGCGCTGCGACCAGACGCTCTACCGCGCCAAGCACGAGGGCCGCAACCGCATCTGCATCTCGCAGGACAACCCGGCATAAGCAGATTGCTGCGCCTCGATCAGGCCAAGCGAGCCGCCGCTGACCTGCGTCAAGGGCTAACTGAAAAACTGCACTACAGTAAGCACGACTTGTTTTGCAGGACTTTGGCTCTACCGACGCGGGTGGTGCCTCTCGCCTCTGTAGCGCAAACAAAGCCTCAAGGCTGTGGACAATCGAGCGCCGTCGCGCGTCCCGGGATTCGGAGACAGCAGCAGCCAGCGTGAGTGCTTTCGCAGCCACCCACTCCTTGTGCCGTTGAGTACCCATGGATGAATATGCCGAGCAGCAAGAACTGGATCATCCGCATAGCCGCAGCCCTGGGCATCGCCGCGATAGCCGGTTTACTATGGTACGAGCTGCAGCCTAAAGGCCTGGGCGAAGGCTTCACCAGCGGTAACGGCCGCATCGAAGCCACCGAAGTGGACGTCGCCACCAAACTGGGCGGACGCATTGCCAGTATTGAGGTCGATGAAGGCGACTTTGTTCAGCCTGGGCAAATAATCGCGCACATGGACACCCAGGTGCTGCAAGCGCAACTGGCCCAAGCCAAAGCACACATGCGCCAGGCACAGAACAGCCAGTTGACCGCCCGTGCCCAGGTCAGCTTGCGCGAAAGTGAGAAGATCACCGCCGAAGCCATCGTGCGCCAACGCCAGGCGGAAGTCTCCGCCGCGAAAAAACGTCATGCCCGCAGCGCCATCCTGGTCAAGCGCAATGCCCTGCCCCTGCAACAACTAGATGACGACCTGGCAAACCTGCAAAGCACCGAGGCAGCCCTGGCCGCGTCGCGCTCTCAGGTGGTCTCTGCTGAGGCAGGCATTACTGCCGCGCAATCCCAGGTCATCGAAGCGCAATCAGCCGTGGAAGCCGCCCAAGCCAGTGTCGAACGCCTGCAGGTTGATATTGCCGACAGCCAGCTCAAGGCCCCACGTGGCGGGCGCGTACAGTTTCGCGTGGCCCAGCCGGGTGAAGTACTAGGCGCTGGCGGCAAGATTCTCAGCCTGGTCGATCTCAGCGACGTCTACATGACCTTCTTTCTGCCCGAGCGCCAGGCTGGCCGGGTTGCTCTTGGCAGCGACGTGCGCCTGGTGCTGGATGCCGCCCCGCAGTACGTGATCCCCGCCAAGATCAGCTATGTCGCCAGCGTCGCCCAGTTCACCCCAAAGACCGTCGAAACCGCCAGCGAGCGCGAGAAACTGATGTTCAGGGTCAAGGCGCGAATCGACCCCGAACTGCTGAGCAAACATAGGGAGCAGGTCAAGACCGGCCTACCCGGCATGGCCTATCTGAAGCTCGACGCTGACGCCGAATGGCCTGCTCACCTGCACATCAACGTCACCCCATGAACCAGCCAACGGCTCCAGTGGTGCAGGTTGACGGGGTCAGCCTGCAATACGGCAAAACCTGCGCGCTGGACACGCTGACCCTGGCGCTGCCAGCACGCTGCATGGTCGGACTGATCGGCCCGGACGGCGTCGGCAAATCCAGTCTACTGGCGCTGATCGCCGGTGCCCGCAAGATCCAGCACGGCCAGGTGCAGGTACTCGACGGCGACATGGCCGACCGCCGCCATCGTCGCGAAGTCTGCCCGCGCATTGCCTATATGCCGCAGGGCCTGGGCAAGAACCTGTACCCGACACTAACCGTATTCGAGAACCTCGAGTTCTTCGGCCGGCTGTTCGGCCAGGCCGCCGCCGAGCGTCACTGGCGCATCACCGAGCTTACCCGCAGCACCGGTCTGGCTGCATTCGTCGACCGACCGGCAGGCAAGCTTTCGGGCGGCATGAAACAAAAACTCGGGCTTTGCTGTGCGTTGATCCATGACCCTGACCTGCTGATCCTCGACGAGCCGACCACCGGCGTCGATCCGCTGTCGCGCAACCAATTCTGGGAATTGATAGAGCGCATCCGCGAAGAACGCCCGCAGATGAGCGTGCTGGTGGCCACCGCCTACATGGATGAAGCACAGCGCTTCGATCATCTGGTGGCCATGGATGCCGGACGCGTGCTCGCCACTGGCAGCCCGGCCGATCTGCTCGCACGCACTGCAAGTGACACCCTTGAGCAGGCTTTTATCCGCCTGCTGCCAGAAGAGAAAACCCGCCATCACCGTGCCCTGCAGATCCCGCCGCGCCAGGCCAGCGACAAAATTGCCATCGAGGCCCACGGGCTGACCATGCGCTTCGGCGACTTCGTGGCGGTGGATCAGGTGAACTTCCGTATCGAGCGCGGGGAAATTTTCGGTTTTCTCGGCTCCAACGGCTGCGGCAAGAGCACCACCATGAAAATGCTCACCGGCCTGCTCCCGGCCAGCGAGGGTGATGCCTTATTATTCGGCAAGAAGATCGACCCGCACGACATGCAGACCCGCCAGCGGGTCGGTTACATGTCCCAGGCCTTTTCGCTCTACAACGAGCTCACGGTGCGGCAGAACCTCGATCTGCATGCCCGCCTATTCCACCTGCCCGCCGAGCAGCGCGGGCCTCGCATCGACGAAATGCTCACCCGCTTCGAACTGCTCGCCGAGGCAGATAGCCTGCCCGAGGCGCTGCCCCTGGGCGTGCGCCAGCGCCTGTCGCTGGCGGTGGCGGTGATCCACAAACCGGAAATCCTGATCCTCGACGAACCGACTTCGGGCGTCGACCCGATTGCCCGCGACGGCTTCTGGGCAATGCTGGTACAGCTGTCGCGAGAGGACGGCGTAACCATCTTCATCTCCACCCACTTCATGAACGAGGCGCTGCGCTGCGACCGTATTTCGCTGATGCATGCCGGCAAGGTATTGGACAGCGATACGCCCCAGGCCCTGATGAGTAAGCGCGACCTACCAACGCTGGAAGCCACTTTCATCGCCTATCTGCAAGATGCCGTGACTGCACATGCGGCGTCCCACCCGCAAACGACCTCGGCCACCGGCGACAGCAAGCGCCCGACCAAGGTCGCGAGCAGCGTAGAGCTACGCTCACGCTTCAGCATGCGCCGCCTGCTCAGCTACACCCGGCGCGAGGCCATGGAACTGCGCCGCGATCCGATCCGCGCCACCCTCGCCATGCTCGGCACCGTGATGCTGATGTTCATCATGGGTTACGGCATCAGCATGGACGTGGAGGACTTGACCTACGCCGTGCTCGACCGCGACCAAACCACCGCCAGCCAGGCCTACACGCTGAACATCAGCGGCTCGCGCTATTTCATCGAGAAAGCGCCGCTGACCAGCCCAGCCGAGATGGAGCGGCGCATGCGCAGCGGCGAAATCAGCCTGGCCATCGAAATACCACCGAACTTCGGGCGCGACCTCAAACGCGGCGCCGGACCCCAGGTGGCGTTCTGGGTTGATGGCGCGATGCCGATGCGCGCCGACACCATCAAAGGCTATGCGCAGGGCCTGCACCTCAGCTATCTGCAGAACCTGGCCCGCAGCGCGGGCATCGACAGCAGCAGCCAGGTCAATGTCGCCGTGCGCTATCGCTACAACCCGGATGTGCAGAGCCTTCCGGCCATGGTGCCGGCGATGATCCCGATCCTGTTGATGATGATCCCGGCGATGCTCACCGCGCTTGGCGTGGTGCGCGAGAAAGAGCTGGGCTCGATAACCAATTTCTACGTCACCCCGGTGACTCGCCTGGAGTTTCTGCTCGGCAAACAACTGCCCTATATCGGCCTGGGGATGATCAACTTCGTCACCCTGGTGCTGCTGGCCGTGTTGGTTTTCGGTATCCCGGTCAAAGGCAGCCTGCTGACACTGACGCTCGGCGCGCTGCTGTATGTCACCTGCGCCACCGGACTGGGCCTGTTGATGTCCTCGGTGCTCAACAGCCAGATTGCGGCAATCTTCGGCACGGCCATCGCCACCCTGCTGCCGGCTGTACAGTTCTCCGGGCTGACCCACCCGGTATCGGCCCTCGAGGGCGCCAGCGCCTTCTTCGGCCAGATCTACCCGACCAGCCACTTCCTGACCATCAGCCGCGGGGTGTTCTCCAAAGCGCTGGGCATGGCCGACCTCTATTGGTACTTCGTTCCCATGTTGCTGGCCATTCCGGTGCTGACCCTGCTCAGTGTCGCCGGCCTGCGCAAGCAGGAAAAATGAGATGCGCGCACTCGGTAACATCTTCCAGCTGGGCCTCAAGGAATTGCGTAGCCTGTATCGTGACCCAGCGTTGCTGGTACTGATCATCTACGCCTTCACCCTGGCCATCTACACCAGCGCGACTGCCCTGCCCGAAGCGCCACACCGGGCGACCATGGCAGTGGTCGACGAAGATCAGTCGCAGGCCTCGCAACGCATCCTCAATGCCTTCCAGCTACCCTACTTCCTGCCCCCCGAGCCCACTACCCTGGGACAAATGGACAGCGGCATGGACGCCGGCCTGTACACGTTCACCCTGAACATTCCACCGAACTTCCAGAAGGACCTGCTGGCCGGGCGCAGCCCCACCATCCAGCTCAACGTCGATGCTACCCAGGTCAGCCAGGCCTTCACCGGCGCCGGGCATATCCAGCAAATCATCAGCACCGAGGTAGCCGCCTTCGTCAAACGCTACCAAGGCGCTGCCGAGATGCCAGTGGAAGCAGTCATCCGCACAGCCTTCAACCCCAACCTCAGCCGCTCCTGGTTCGGCGCGGTGAACGAGGTGATCAACCAGATCACCATGCTCTCGATAATCCTCACCGGCGCAGCGCTGATCCGCGAGCGCGAGCACGGCACCATCGAGCACCTGCTGGTGATGCCGGTGACGCCATTCGAGATCATGCTGGCAAAAATCTGGGCGATGGGCCTGGTGGTGCTGCTGGCATCGGCCTTCGCCCTGCGCTTCATCGTCGAAGGCTGGCTGCAGATCCCGATTCAGGGTTCGCTGCTGCTGTTCATGCTGGGCGCGGCGCTGCACCTGTTCGCCACCACCTCGATGGGCATCTTCTTCGGCACCGTAGCCCGCTCGATGCCGCAGCTGGGCCTGCTGATCATTCTGGTGCTGATGCCGCTGCAGATCCTCTCGGGGGGCATGACGCCTCGCGAGAGCATGCCGGAGCTGGTGCAGCAGGTAATGCTGGTGGCGCCGACCACCCACTTTGTCGAGCTGGCACAGGCCATCCTGTTCCGCGGCGCCGACCTGACGATCATCTGGCCACAGTTGCTGGCCCTGGCAGCGATCGGCAGCCTGTTCTTTCTCGGTGCACTGGCGCGCTTTCGCAAGGCCCTGGCGCAGATGGCCTGAGAGAGCGGCTCAGGCAGTGATCCGCACGCCTACTGAATAATCAGGTTATTGAACAACAGGTCGTCCACCAGCGGCTGACCTTCCTCCTGAGTGAGGACATCCTGCACCTGTTTGAGCGCCTCCTGGCGCAAGGCCTCTTTGTCGCCGGGCGCCGCGATGCTCGCTTCGGTCTGCTGGGAAAACAGCATGACCAGCTGATTGCGGATCAGCGGCTCGTGGTGTTTGACCTTCGCCTCAGCGGCAGGGCCGCTGACCCGCAGGGCGACATCCGCCTTGTAATACTTGAGCTTGGGGCCCTCTCCAAAATTGCCCACCAGCGCCGGTGTCAGACTCACGTAAGCAACGGCTTTCGGTGCGCCCTCTTCAGGCTTTTTCTCCGCGTCCTCGGCAAATGCCGACATGGGCAGGGACAGGGCCAACAACAGTGCGATCCAGACTTTCACAGGGGGTATTCCTCCACAGGGGCGCTTAGCATAGCCATAGCCGGCCCGCAGCCCAAGCCCCGCGGCGACGGAAAACCGTCCAGGCTTATGCGGCGCCATCAGACACGGCCATGCTCGTTGACCGAGCGCCACCCGCCTCTACACTGCAAAACCATTACCCGCAGAGGAAAAGTCCGATGAAAGCTGTGCTGTGCAAAGCCTTCGGCCCCGCCGAAACCCTGGTACTGGAAGAAATCGCCAGCCCAGAAGCGAAGAAAAACGAAATTCTGCTCGACGTGCATGCCGCCGGAGTCAACTTCCCCGACACCTTGATTATCGAAGGCAAGTACCAGTTCAAGCCGCCATTTCCGTTTTCACCGGGCGGCGAGGCTGCCGGCGTGGTGAGCGCGGTGGGCGAGAAGGTCAGCCACCTGAAAGTCGGTGATCGGGTGATGGCCCTGACTGGCTGGGGCAGCTTTGCCGAACAGGTCGCAGTAGCGGGCTACAACGTAATACCGATCCCGCCGGACATGGACTTCAACAGCGCGGCCGCCTTTGGCATGACCTACGGCACCTCGATGCACGCACTCAAGCAGCGCGCCAACCTGCAGCCGGGCGAAACCTTGCTGGTCCTCGGCGCCTCCGGTGGCGTCGGCCTGGCAGCAGTGGAAATCGGCAAGGCTCTGGGCGCCAAGGTAATTGCGGCGGCGAGCAGCGCAGAGAAACTGGCCGTGGCCAAGGCCGCTGGTGCAGATGAACTGATCAACTACAACGACAGCAACCTGAAAGACGAAGTCAAACGCCTGACCGGCGGACAGGGTGCCGACGTGATCTACGATCCAGTGGGTGGCGACCTGTTCGACCAAGCGATCCGCAGCATCGCCTGGAATGGCCGCCTGCTGGTGGTGGGCTTCGCCAGTGGGCGCATCCCCGAGCTCCCAGTCAACCTGGCCCTGCTCAAGGGCGCCGCCGTGGTCGGGGTCTTCTGGGGCGCGTTCGCCCAGCGTCAACCCCAGGACAACGCCGCCAACTTCCAGCAACTGTTCGCCTGGCACGCCGAAGGCAAGATCAAACCACTGGTGTCGCAGACCTTCCCGCTGGAGCAGGCCGCACAGGCGATCAATACCCTCGCCCAACGCAAGGCAGTGGGCAAGGTGGTAGTAACGGTGCGCCGGTAGGGTGCGCCGTGCGCACCATCAGCCCGGCCCAGAAACGCTGGTGCGCGCGGAAAAGACGCCCTCGGGCGTCAATCAGCCCCGCGGCGCGTAGGCGAACACGTCGGCACGCATCTGCCGGGCGTCCATTCCAGCTTCCACCAAAGCATCCAGGGTTGCGTAGACCATCGCCGGCGAGCCGCTGGCATATACATACAGCGGCTTGAGGTCGACGAAGTCCTCGCGCACTGCCGCGTGCAACAGGCCGTAACGGCCCTGCCAGTCGCACTGCTCACTGACTACCTGATGCAGAAACAGGTTGGGCAACGACTGCCACTCGGCCCAGCAAGGCAGCGCATAGAAATCTTCTGGCCGGCGCGCCCCCCAATATAGGTGCACAGGGTGACGGAAACCGGCGGCGCGACAGTGCTCGATCAAGCTGTGCATCTGCGCCATCCCGGTACCGGCGGCAATCAGCACCAGCGGGCCATCCGGCAGCTCGGCCAGATGGGTGTCGCCAAACGGCATTTTAATCTGGGCGAAGCCTTGCCCGCGCAGGTGCTCGATGACCGCGATACTGGACGGGTCACGGGCCAGAATATGCAATTCCAACTCACGTCCGGACTGCGGCGCCGAGGCCAGGGAGAAGGCCGAGAACTCGGCATCCGCCCGTTGCAACAGCAGGTACTGACCAGCGTGATAACGCGGCAACTTGCCGGCCGGGGCGCGCAGGCGCACGCGGAATACGTCACCACCCGCATCAAGGCATTCGATCAGTTGGCAGTTCAGCTCGCGCACCGGCAACTCGCCTGGCGCCAACACCCCATCCCAGAGCAGCACGCACTCCTGCTCGGGCTCAGCCAGGCAAGTGAATACCTCGCCATGATCATGGGATTGCCCCGCCTGACGCACTCGACCATTGACCAGCAAGGCCGCGCAGATATGGCAGTTGCCATTAAGGCAACTCTGCGGGCAGTCATAACCGAGTCGGCGCGCCGCATCGAGAATCCGCTCGCCTGGTTCGACGTCGAGTACGGCACCTGAGGGTTGCAAAGTAACTTTCATGACATCTTCAATCCAAAGCGCAAATCTACGGCCTTGGCCGAGCTTTGCGCGCATTGCAGTAAGCGCGACCCAAGTCGCTCGTATAGCTGGTCACGCAACATCAGTCGATCCCCAACTGCGCCCAGAGATCGTCGACCCGGCGCTTGACCGCTTCATCCTGAACGATCGCACGCCCCCACTCACGGGTGGTCTCACCCGGCCACTTATGAGTAGCGTCGAGGCCCATCTTGCTACCCAGCCCGGAGATCGGCGAAGCAAAATCCAGGTAGTCGATCGGCGTGTTTTCGATCAACACCGTGTCGCGCTTGGGGTCCATGCGTGTGGTGATGGCCCAGATCACGTCATTCCAGTCGCGCGCATTGATATCGTCATCCGTGACGATAACGAACTTGGTGTACATAAACTGTCGCAAAAACGACCAGACACCAAGCATCACGCGTTTGGCGTGGCCGGGGTACTGCTTCTTGATGGTCACCACCGCCATGCGGTAGGAGCAACCTTCCGGCGGCAAATAGAAGTCGGTGATCTCGGGAAACTGCTTCTGCAGGATCGGCACAAACACTTCATTCAACGCCACGCCGAGAATCGCCGGCTCATCCGGCGGACGACCGGTGTAGGTGCTGTGGTAGATCGGTTTTTGCCGACGGGTAATGCGCTCGACGGTAAACACCGGGAAGCGATCCACCTCGTTGTAGTAGCCCGTGTGGTCGCCATAGGGGCCTTCGTCAGCCATTTCGCCGGGATGAATCACCCCTTCGAGAACGATCTCGGCACTCGCCGGCACCTGTAAATCACTGCCGCGGCATTTGATCAGTTCAGTACGATGACCGCGCAACAGGCCGGCAAAGGCGTACTCGGAGAGACTGTCCGGGACCGGGGTAACCGCTCCGAGGATAGTCGCCGGATCGGCGCCCAAGGCCACAGCCACCGGGTACGGCCGATCGGGATACTTCTGGCACCAGTCACGGAAGTCCAGCGCACCACCACGGTGACTCAGCCAACGCATGATCAGCTTGTTGCGGCCGATCACCTGCTGGCGATAGATCCCGAGGTTCTGCCGCTCCTTGTTGGGGCCCTTGGTGATAGTCAGGCCCCAGGTGATCAGCGGGCCGACATCACCCGGCCAGCAGGTCTGCACTGGCAGCTTGCCGAGGTCGACGTCGTCGCCCTCCTCGATCACTTCCTGGCAAGGCGCGTCTTTCAGCACCTTGGGCGCCATGGCCAGCACCTTGCGGAAGATCGGCAGCTTGTTCCAGGCGTCCTTCAGGCCTTTCGGCGGCTCAGGCTCCTTGAGAAAAGCCAGCAGCTTGCCGATCTCACGCAGCTCGCTGACCTCTTCCGCCCCCATGCCCAGCGCGACTCGCTTGGGCGTGCCGAACAGATTGCCGAGCACCGGCATGTCGAAGCCCGTGGGGTTTTCGAACAGCAACGCGGGGCCACCCTTGCGCAGGGTGCGGTCACAGACTTCGGTCATTTCCAATACCGGGGACACCGGCGTCTGGATGCGCTTGAGTTCGCCGCGCTGTTCCAGGCCGCGGATAAAGTCGCGCAGGTCGCGATACTGCATGTTCGAGCCTCGTGTCGGGCGGACCAATCAGGGCGCAAAGTTTAGCGCCGAACCGGTTTATTCAGAAGGATTGGCAGTACGTAGACACACAAAAGCCGGGTTTCCCCGGCTTTTGTGTGTCTTGCGAGACTTACTTACGGCGCATCGACTGGAAGAACTCGTCGTTGGTCTTGGTCGCTTTAAGCTTGTCGATAAGAAACTCGATAGCGGCGATTTCATCCATCGGGTGCAGCAGCTTGCGCAAAATCCACATGCGCTGCAGCTCGTCTTCGGCGGTCAACAACTCTTCGCGGCGGGTGCCGGAGCGGTTGATGTTGATCGCCGGGAACACGCGCTTCTCAGCGATCCGGCGGTCCAGAGGCAGCTCCATGTTGCCGGTGCCCTTGAACTCCTCGTAGATCACTTCGTCCATCTTCGAACCGGTTTCTACCAGCGCGGTGGCGATGATGGTCAGCGAGCCGCCTTCTTCGATATTACGCGCGGCGCCGAAGAAACGTTTCGGCTTCTCCAGAGCATGGGCGTCAACACCACCAGTGAGAACCTTGCCGGAGCTAGGGATCACGGTGTTGTAGGCACGCGCCAGACGGGTGATGGAGTCGAGCAGGATGACCACATCCTTCTTGTGCTCAACCAGGCGCTTGGCCTTCTCGATCACCATTTCAGCAACCTGCACGTGGCGGGTTGGCGGTTCATCGAACGTCGAGGCAACCACTTCGCCGCGCACGGTGCGCTGCATCTCGGTTACTTCTTCCGGGCGCTCGTCGATCAGCAACACGATCAGGTGGCACTCGGGGTTGTTACGCGCGATGTTGGCCGCGATGTTCTGCAGCATGATGGTCTTGCCGGCTTTCGGCGGCGCCACAATCAGGCCACGCTGGCCTTTGCCGATTGGCGCACAGAGATCAATGATGCGGCCAGTGATGTCTTCGGTGGAGCCGTTACCGGCTTCCATGATCAGCCGCTTGGTTGGGAACAGCGGCGTCAGGTTTTCAAACAGAATCTTGTTCTTGGCATTTTCCGGGCGGTCGTAGTTGATCGTGTCAACCTTGAGCAGCGCGAAGTAACGCTCGCCTTCTTTCGGCGGGCGGATCTTGCCAACAATCGTATCGCCAGTACGCAAGTTGAAGCGGCGGATCTGGCTCGGCGAGACATAGATGTCATCGGGGCCAGCAAGGTACGAGGCATCCGCGGAGCGGAGAAAGCCGAAACCGTCCTGGAGAATCTCCAGCACGCCATCACCGGAGATTTCCTCACCGCTTTTAGCGTGTTTTTTCAACAGCGAGAAAATCACGTCCTGCTTGCGCGAACGAGCCATGTTTTCCAGGCCCTGTTGTTCAGCGAGTTCCAGCAGTTCGGTGATCGGCTTTTGCTTGAGTTCGGTCAGATTCATAGGAATGACGTAATCATGAAGGAGGGGAAATAAGCTATTCAGCTTGGGAGGCCGCGCCGCTAAAAGGCGATTGGATCGCCAGCGTGTTTCGAAGGTATTCGCGTAGGAATCCGTCGGCGACGGCTTGCAGGGGGCTGCATAGAAAATGCAGCGAGGCCGAATGTAACACCGGTTTTATCGATCCGTCTAGCATTCATGCAGAAAAAGCCCCGCGAGTTGCGGGGCTTTCGGCAATCAGCAGAATCTGTTCAAGGTCTCACGAGCTAGACCCTGCGCAGGCTCTTAGATGTTGCTGTCGAGAAACGCTGCCAACTGCGACTTGGACAGTGCGCCAACCTTGGTGGCTTCGACGTTACCATTCTTGAACAACATCAGGGTCGGAATGCCGCGCACGCCGTATTTTGGCGGGGTTTCCTGATTTTCATCGATGTTCAATTTGCAGACTTTCAACTTGCCTTGATAGGTCTGGGCAATCTCGTCCAGAACCGGGGCAATCATCTTGCATGGACCGCACCACTCCGCCCAGTAATCGACCAGCACCGGGCCCTCGGCCTGAATGACGTCCTGGTCGAAGCTGGCGTCGCTGACATTGGTGATGAATTCGCTCATGGAAAATCTCCGTGTTCGGAAGCAAAAAGTGGCAGCCATCATAGCCCGCCTTTACCGGTACAGGAAGGCGAACGCCATAGCGCTTATCTATAGGCCTTGGTCAAGGTCTGCGCAACCCCGCCCTGGAACTATACCGCAACGACAGACTTAACCATGCGGCCTGACACGGCGATACCCGCTCAGCTGCCCACTGTCTAGCCTGGCAAACCACGGGCCTGCCAGGTAGTCATCAACGACCTGCGACATCAGTATGCGTTGGCGTACCCTGCCTATCGTGGCAGGATGTCGGCGTTCTGTATCGAGAAAGCCCCATCATGCCGCATACCCCTGCAGAGTCATTTCCCTTGATCGCAGCCATCGACTTGGGCTCCAACAGCTTCCACATGGTGCTGGCCAAGACCGATCACGGCGAACTGCGCATCCTTGAACGCCTGGGCGACAAGGTTCAGTTGGCTGCTGGTATTGACGAGTTGCGCCTGCTCAATGAGGACGCCATGCAGCGCGGCCTCGACTGCCTGCGGCGCTTCGCGCAACTGACCGCCAGCCTGCCTGATGGCGCGGTACGGATTGTCGGCACCAACGCCCTGCGCGAAGCACACAACCGGGGCGAGTTCATCCGCCGCGCCGAGGAAGTCCTCGGCCATCCGGTTGAAGTCATCTCCGGCCGCGAAGAAGCGCGACTGATCTACCTCGGCGTCTCCCACAGCATCGCCGACACCCCCGGCAAGCGCCTGGTTACCGATATCGGCGGCGGCAGCACCGAGTTCATCATTGGCCAGCGTTTCGAGCCGTTGCTGCGCGAGAGCCTGCAAATGGGCTGCGTGAGCTACACCCAGCGCTACTTCAAGGACGGCAAGATCACCCCGGCCCGCTATGCCCAGGCTTATACCGCAGCTCGCCTGGAGATCATGGGCATCGAGCATGCCCTGCGCAGGCTCGGCTGGCAGGATGCCGTCGGGGCATCCGGCACCATCAAGGCTATCGGCCTGGCGATCCAGGCCGCAGGGCTGGGCACTGGCGAGATCAACCCGGACGGCCTGGCCTGGCTCAAGCGCAAGATATTCAAGCTCGGCGACGTGGAGAAACTCGACCTTGGCGGGATCAAACCGGACCGCCGCGGGATATTTCCAGCGGGCCTGGCCATTCTCGAAGCGATTTTCGATGCCTGCGAGCTCGAGCGCATGTCGCACTCCGAAGGCGCACTGCGCGAAGGTGTGCTCTATGACCTGCTCGGCCGCCACCACCATGAGGATGTACGCCAACGCACCCTGAGCGCGCTGATGGAGCGTTATCACGTCGACCTGGAACAAGCAGCGCGGGTTGAGAGCAAGGCGCTGGAAGCCCTCAATCAGGTGGCAGACAGCTGGGAGCTCGGCGACGAATGGCACCGCGAACTGCTGATCTGGGCCGCGCGGGTGCATGAGCTGGGCCTGGACATCGCCCACTACCAGTATCACAAACACGGCGCCTACCTGATCGAGCACTCCGACCTAGCCGGCTTCTCACGCATGGATCAACAAATGCTCGCACTGCTGGTGCGTGGCCATAGGCGCAATATTCCCAAGGACAAACTAGGCGAGTTCGGCGAAGAAGGCATCAAACTGGTTCGCCTGTGCGTACTGCTGCGCTTCGCCATCCTCTTCCATCACATCCGCGGCACCCAAGAGATGCCCCAGGTGAAGCTGCAGGCCGCGGCGCAAAGCCTCGAAGTCTGCTTCCCGGAAGGCTGGCTGGCGAGCAACCCGCTAACCCAGGCAGACTTCACCCAGGAAGCGGAATGGCTCAAGCGTACCGGCATCGAACTCAGCGTGCGCTGACCAGCGGCACCGTCAATTTCTCCAGCAACCCGGCCTGCGCGCTGCGCGGGTTCTGGTTGCCTGTTGGGCTACTGCGCAGGTAACGCCCGTCCGGCTGCAACACCCAGCTTTGGGTGTTGTCGGTCAGGTAGGTTTCCAGTTCCTTTTTCACCCGCATGATCAGCTTCTTGCCTTCCACCGGGAAACAGGTCTCGACACGCTTGTCCAGGTTGCGCTCCATCCAGTCGGCACTGGACAGGTAGATCTTCTCCTCGCCTTCGTTGAGGAAGTAAAACACCCGCGTGTGCTCCAGGAAGCGGCCGATGATCGAGCGCACCTGAATGTTGTGCGAAACCCCAGGAATACCCGGACGCAGGCAGCACATGCCGCGAATGACCAGATCGATGCGCACCCCGGTCTGACTGGCCTTGTACAGCGCGCGAATGATCTTCGGATCGGTCAGCGAGTTGAACTTGGCGATGATGTGCGCCGGCTTGCCCTCACTGGCCTGGGCGGTTTCCTTGGCGATCATGTCGAGCAGGGTTTTCTTCAGGGTGAAGGGTGCATGCAACAGCTTCTTCATGCGCAGGGTCTTGCCCATGCCGATCAGCTGACTGAACATCTTCGCCACATCCTCACCCAGCGCCACATCGGCGGTGAGCAGGCTGTAGTCGGTGTACAGCTTGGCGTTGCCGGCATGGTAGTTGCCCGTTCCCAGGTGCGCGTAGCGAACGATCTCGCCACTCTCGCGGCGCAAAATCAGCATCATCTTGGCGTGGGTCTTGAAACCGACCACCCCGTAGATCACCACCGCTCCCGCTGCCTGCAGGCGACTGGCCAGGGCCAGGTTGGACTCCTCATCGAAGCGTGCACGCAGCTCGATCACCGCGGTGACTTCCTTGCCGTTGCGCGCAGCCTCGACCAGCGCATCGACGATTTCCGAGTTGGCGCCACTGCGGTAGAGGGTCTGCTTGATCGCCAGCACATGCGGGTCTTTCGCCGCCTGACGCAGCAGATCGACTACCGGAGTGAAGGACTCGAACGGGTGCAGCAGGAGGATGTCCTGCTTGCTGATCACGCTAAAAATGTTGTCGCTGTTCTGCAACAACTTGGGGATCACCGGGGTGAACGGCGGATACTGCAGATCCGGCTGGCTGGCCAGACCGGTGATGCTGAACAGCCGGGTCAGGTTGACCGGGCCACCGACCCGGTACAACTCGCTCTCACTCAGGCTGAACTGCTTGAGCAGGTAATCGAGCAGCGGCCGCGGGCAGGTGTCGACCACTTCCAGGCGCACCGCATCGCCGTAACGACGCGAGAACAACTCGCCGCGCAAGGCGCGGGCCAGGTCTTCGACATCTTCGGTGTCAACCGACAGGTCGGCGTTGCGGGTCAGGCGGAACTGATAGCAACCCTTGACCTTCATGCCCTGGAACAAGTCATCGGCATGCGCGTGAATCATCGAGGAGAGGAACACGTAGTTGTCGCCAGGACCGCCGACGTCTTCCGGCACCTTGATGATCCGCGGCAACAGGCGCGGCGCCGGGATAATCGCCAACCCCGAGTCGCGCCCGAAGGCGTCAATGCCCTCCAGCTCGACGATGAAGTTCAGGCTCTTGTTCACCAGCAAGGGGAACGGGTGGGTCGGATCCAGGCCGATAGGTGTGATGATCGGCGCGATTTCGTCGCGGAAGTAGCGCCGCACCCAGGCCTTCAGCTTGGTATTCCAGTGACGGCGACGGATAAAGCGTACCTGGTGTTTTTCCAGTGCCGGTAGCAGGGTGTCATTGAGAATCGCGTACTGACGCTCAACCTGCTCGTGCGCCAGCTCGGAAATGCGTGCCAGCGCCTGATGCGGCTGCAAACCGTCAGCGCCCGCCTGCTCGCGGGCGAAGTTGATCTGCTTCTTCAAGCCGGCGACACGAATCTCGAAGAACTCGTCGAGATTGCTGGAGAAAATCAGCAGAAACTTCAACCGCTCCAATAGCGGATAGGACTCATCCAGCGCCTGCTCCAGCACGCGGATATTGAATTGCAGCTGCGACAACTCACGGTGGATATACAGACTGCTGTCGTCCAGGCTTGGCACCACCATGGGCGGCGCCGGCGTGGGCACCGGCACGGGCGCTTCGATCGGCGGCAAGATCTCCGCGGGCAGGTCGGCAGCGACCACTTCGGCAGTCTGCAATTCGCTTGGGGTGAGTCCTTCGGTTGTCATTGGATCGTCCTGGCGGGACTAGTGCCCCGGCTGTAACAGTTCTGCCGCGCGAACGGCGAAATAGGTAAGGATGCCATCGGCACCGGCTCGTTTGAAAGCGGTCAGTGACTCAAGGATCACCGCCTCGCTCAACCAGCCATTCTGGATCGCGGCCATGTGCATGGCGTATTCGCCGCTGACTTGATAGACAAAAGTTGGCACCCGGAATTCCTGTTTGACCCGCCAGAGAATATCCAGATAGGGCATGCCCGGCTTGACCATCACCATGTCGGCACCCTCGGCCAGGTCGGCGGCCACTTCGTGCAGCGCCTCGTCGCCGTTGGCCGGGTCCATCTGGTAGCTGGCCTTGTTGGCCTTGCCCAGGTTGGCTGCCGAGCCCACGGCATCACGGAACGGGCCGTAGTAGGCACTGGCGTACTTGGCCGAATAGGCCATGATCCGCACGTTGGGGAAATCGGCCAGCTCCAGGGTCTCGCGGATGGCCTGGATTCGGCCGTCCATCATGTCCGAGGGGGCGACCACTTGGGCGCCGGCTTCAGCATGCGACAGCGCCTGCTTGACCAGTGCGTCGACGGTGACGTCGTTCTGCACGTAGCCGTCTTCGTCGAGGATGCCGTCCTGACCGTGGGTAGTGAACGGGTCCAGGGCCACGTCACTGATGATGCCCAGCTCCGGAAACCGTGCACGCAGGGCACGAATCGCACGCTGAGCGATGCCCTCGGGGTTCCACGCCTCACTACCATCCAGAGACTTTTTCTCCAGCGGCGTCACCGGAAACAGCGCCAGCGCCGGAATCCCCAAGGCCACCCACTTCTCGGCCTCCTGCAGCAGCAGGTCGATGGACAAGCGCTCTACACCGGGCATCGAGGCGATCGCCTCGCGACGGTTGTCACCATCAAGCACAAACACCGGCAGAATCAGATCATCAACGCTCAAACGATTCTCGCGCACCAGGCGTCGGGAAAAGTCATCGCACCGATTGCGCCGCAGGCGCGTAGCAGGAAACAGGCGATTGGCAGGGGTAAAGCTCACAGCAGACTCCATAGCCCGTGCGGACGGGCGAGCGTGACAGTTATAGGCCGCCATTATGACCAAATGATGACGGTCGCAGGCGAAACTGCGCCAATGTGTCACAACAGCCTGCGGACAGTTTGACCAACACACCCGCGCTCGTCGAGTGACGCAGCGTTTTCCCGCGCACTGCAAACGAGTAGGCTGAACAACCACATATCAGGCCGCCACCATGCTCGAGAATATCCTGCAGCAATTTGGCTATCCAGCGGTGCTGCTTGGCACCTTTGTCGAGGGCGAAATGTCGCTGCTGCTGGCGGCTTACCTGGCTCTGCGCGGCTACCTGAGCATCGAACTGGTGATACTGTTCGCCTTCTGCGGCACCTACGCCAGCGACCAGCTGTGGTATTTCCTGGGCCGCCGTCATGGCCGCCGCATCCTCGAACGCCGGCCGCACTGGCAGGGCCTGGGCGACAAGGCCCTGCTCCTGCTGCGCCGACATCCGGATCTATGGGTTTTGGGGTTTCGCTTCATCTACGGCATGCGCACGGTGATGCCGCTGGCCATCGGCCTGTCCGGCTACTCATGGCGGCGCTACCTGCTGCTGGATGCGATTGGCGTGGCTATCTGGGCTAGCGGGCTGGGCCTGGCGGCGTATCACCTGGGTGCAGCGCTGGATACTCTCCTCAATGACTTTCGACGCTACCAGCTGTATGTGCTGGGCGCGCTGCTGCTAATCGGCCTGGGTTTCTGGCTACGCAAGCGCTTACGTCGCTCGGCGCATTGAGCCACCCCCACCCGCCGAGCGGCCGCCAGGCCACGCGGGCATCACCTGGCGCGATGCAATTCACCCCAGCCCCATATCGCTGCAAATGCCCACAGGCTAGGATGACCGGAACGATTCTGCCCCTTGGCAAATCAAACCTTTCACGGCGAACCTTGGCAGCAGATGACGGCAGCCTGCCAACGCCGAGGATGCTGCGTCCGACCCGTCGAGGATCGCTCGCAGACCAGCCATAATCTGCATAGCCAGCTTGACTCAGCCCAGTGACCCGGAGTGCTCAATGAACAAAAAAGTAGCGGTGATTTTATCCGGTTGCGGCGTTTACGATGGCGCCGAGATCCATGAAAGCGTGATCACCCTGTTGCGCCTCGACCAACGCGGCGCCGAGGTGCAATGCTTCGCACCGGACGTGCAGCAACTGCACGTGGTCGATCATTACAGCGGCGACGAGATGGACGAGACGCGCAACGTTCTGGTGGAGGCCGCCCGCATCGCGCGTGGCAAAATCAAGAATGTACGCGACCTGCATGTAGATGATTTCGATGCCCTGATCATGCCGGGGGGATTTGGCGTGGCCAAAAACCTCTCCGACTTCGTCGTCAGCGGCGCCAACTGCACGGTACAGGTCGACGTATTGAACGCCACCCAGGCCTTCGTCAAGGCCGGCAAGCCGGTCGGCCTGATGTGCATCGCTCCGGCTCTGGCGGCAAAGATCTTCGGCAGCGGCGTGGTATGCACCATCGGCAATGACCATGACACCGCCACCGCGCTAACGCAGATGGGCGCCATCCATCATGAGTGCGAAGTCAGCGACATCATCGAGGATCACGCCCGCAAGCTGGTCACCACGCCCGCCTACATGCTCGCCCAATCGATCAGTGAGGCGGCCTCGGGCATCAACAAGCTGGTCGACCGGGTACTCGAACTGACCCACGCATAGAAAGCTCTAAGCACGCTGCAAACGGGTCAAAATACGATCCAGCGAGTTGGCAAATGCCTGCCGTTCGCGGTCGCCATAGGGCCCCTGCCCACCGCCGACCTGGCCTTGTTCACGCAGGTCGGTAAACAAATTGCGCACCGCCAGACGTTCGCCCATGTTGCCCTCATCGAACTCCTTGCCGCGCGGATCAAGGGCCGCAACGCCTTTCTTGACCAGCCGGTCGGCCAGCGGTACATCGCTGCAAATTACCAGCTCGCCAGGCACGGCGTGCTCGACCAGATAATCGTCCGCTGCATCCGGGCCACTCGGCACCACGATCAGTCGCACACATGCATAAGCCGGCTTGGTTTGCGCCTGACCGGCCACCAGCACCACCTCGAAGCTGCGCTTGAGGGCAAACTTGACCAGCTGATCGCGTGCCGCACGCGGGCAGGCATCGGCATCTATCCAGACACGCATAATCGTTGTTTCCTTGATTCTTGAGGATCAGTATGCCACTCACCCAACCGTTCCGTGATCACGCAGGCAACGCACAAGCCTTTTCGCCCCAGCCAAGCAGGAGCACTGCAATTTGAATTTCTGGCAACGCCTCTCCGAGCCAGCCGAAGCAGTCGTCTGCGGCGCCAGCCGTGGCATCGGCCTGGCCATGACTGAACAGCTGCTGGCCCGCGCAGATATAGCGCGCGTCTGGGCGGTAGCCCGCAACGCCCGGCACGCCACGGGTCTGGCGCTACTGGCCAAGACTCATGGCGAGCGTCTAGAGCGCCTGGATGTGGATGTCTGCGATGAAACCGCGCTAACCGAACTGGCCAGCCGCTTACGCGACGCCATCCCGCACCTGCACCTGCTGGTGTGCAGTATCGGTATCTTGCACAGCGGCGCGGCCAAAGCCGAGAAAGGCTTGGCACAACTGGACATGGCAGGCCTGCAGGCAACCTTCAAGAGCAACGCCTTCGCACCGATCCTGCTGCTCAAACATCTCTTGCCACTGCTGCGTGGTCGCCACCCCTGCACCGTCGCGGCACTCTCGGCACGGGTGGGTTCGATCGGCGACAACCGCCTCGGCGGCTGGTACAGCTATCGCGCCAGCAAGGCGGCCCTGAACCAACTGCTGCACACCGCCAGCATCGAACTGACGCGCCTCAACCCACAAAGCTGCGTACTGAGCCTGCATCCCGGCACGACCGACACCGAGCTGTCGAAGCCCTTCCAGGCCAATGTTCCTGCCGACAAGCTGTTTGCCCCGAGCTACTCCGCCGAATGCCTGCTGGCGCAGATTGAACAGCACGGCCCAGCGCAAACGGGCACCTTCTGGGGCTGGGATGGCAAGCCGATTCCCTGGTAATTCAATCACCGGCTAAATCAAACCGGCGCGCGACGCACACTGGCCAGCAACGCCGCCGCGCCGACAAACAACGCACCGAAGGTGCGGTTCATCACCCGCTGCTGGCGTGGCGAACGCAGCGCGCCCAGCACTCGCGCAGCCAGCCCGGTGTAGCCGGCCATGACCACCAGGTCGACGCAGATCATGGTCACCCCCATCACCAGATGCTGCACCAGCAACGGCGCCTGCGGATCAAGAAATTGCGGCAGCACCGCCAGGATGAAGACGATGGCCTTGGGGTTGCTGAAATTCACCAGAAAGCCGCGCAGAACCAGAGTCAGCGGCCGACCAATCGGCCGCTCGGTCTGCGCTGCCATATCGCTGGGCAAAGCCTGCCACTGGCGATAGCCGAGGTACACCAGATAGACCACACCGAACCACTTGATCAGGCTGAACGCCAACTCCGATGCAGCGAGAATCGCCCCGACACCGGCGGCGACGATAACGATCTGCAGCGCCAGGCCCAACTGCAGCCCCAGGGCATTCCAGTAGCCGCGCCAAAAGCCGTATTGCAACCCGGCGGACATCGAGGCAATGGCCCCAGCACCCGGTGACAGGCTGATTACCCAACAGGCAGCGAAGAACGCAAGCCAGGTTTCGAGGGCCATAGCATCAAGCTCCGATAGCAAAACAACGTACATAACAAAGGACAGGCCACTAGCCTACTCCTTGCCCGATCTCGCGCCCAGGCTGCGGATCAGCCTGGCTTGCGCAATTTCACCGCGGCAATAGCTTCCTTGTGACCACGATCAGGAATGACAGCGCGGCTCGAGTGCCCACTGCGGATCAACAACAGCTGCAGCTGCGAACCCGGGATAAGAGCGAAAAGCCTGCGCAGGGTTGCTGGGCCTTGGGCAGCCGGCTAAGCAGGATCGAAATAAAGATGATGGTGTCGATACTGAGGGCTATTGCCAGGTCAGCCAGGGCCAGAAAAGCGACCCGTCATTAACAGACGTCAACGCTCGACTTTACGAGCGCTGGGAAGTTCGCCATTGCGCCAGCGGCGCACGGCTTTCTGGAAGAATAAACTGTTCGGAACCTGCACCCAGGTTCCGGGCGCATCGCCGGTGAGATCTTCGAGAGTGGTGTAGAACAGGTTTATTTCCAGGACCCGCCCCCTGACCCCTGGCTTGTCGGCACTCTCAATCACCTCGATGCAGTCGCCGATCCGGAACGGCGTCAGGACGAAGATCAACAGCGCGCAGAACATATTGGACAGCACGCTCCAAATGGCGAAGAACGCCAGCGCCGCAACTGCGACAAAGCCGGTGAGGGCCGTCCACAGCACCTGCGCGGAAACCCCCAAACGCTCCAGCACCAACATCAAGGCACTGCCGACGATCAGCCAGCGCAGGCCGCCACGCAGAGGTAACAAAAGTCCCGGCGGCAATTGCGGGTAGCGCGCACCCAGGCGCCCCAGACCGCGCACCAGCAAGCGCTGCAACAGCCACGCCAGCAGCACGATCAGCAACACCTGGCCACCACTCAGAAGCGGCTCGCGGTAGGCGCTCAACCATTCCCAGCCGAGTACCTCGACGCTCAACTGGCGGCTTCCAACTCAGCCTGCAAGGCTTCGAGGGTTTCCAGCGCCTCTAGCCAGCGCTCTTCCAGGTCGGCTTCGCGGCTTTTCAACGTGGCTTGCTCGGCCAGCGCGTCACGCAACAGGTTCTTGCTCGCGGCCTCGTAGATCGCGCTGTCGCCCAGGCGGGCCTCGACGGCAGCTAGGCTCACATGTAACTGGCCAAGCTCTTTTTCCAGCTTATCGGCTTCGCGCTTGAGCGGCGCCAGCTGCTGACGCAACGCAGCGGCAGCCTGGCGCTGGGCGCGCTTGTCGGTTTTATCCAGGTTGCCTTCGCTAGTGCTGACTGGCGCCTGCCGCACCCGGTAGTCGCTCAACCAGCGCGCATAGTCCTCGAGATCACCATCAAACGGCTGCACCTGACCATCGGCGACCAAGAGGAACTCGTCGGTGGTGCTCTTGAGCAGGTGCCGATCATGCGAAACCACCACCACCGCGCCGCTGAACTCTTGCAGGGCCATGGTCAGCGCCAGGCGCATTTCCAGGTCGAGGTGGTTGGTTGGCTCATCGAGCAGCAACAGGTTGGGCTTGCCCCAGGCGATCAAAGCCAGGGCCAGGCGCGCCTTTTCACCGCCGGAAAAATTCAGCACTGGCTCGTCGCAACGCGGACCACGGAAGTCGAAGCCACCGAGAAAGTCGCGCAGCGTCTGTTCGCGTTCAGTCGGCGCCAGACGCTGGAAATGCAGGAGCGGACTGGCCTTGTCATCCAGAGCGTCGAGTTGGTGCTGGGCAAAATAGCCAACCACCAGATTCTCGCCAAGCTGCAGACGGCCACTGATGGGCTGCAACTCGCCTGCCAGGTTCTTGATCAGGGTCGATTTGCCAGCCCCGTTGGGCCCAAGCAAACCCAGGCGCGCACCCGGCGCCAACTGTAACTTGACCCGCTCAAGTATCACCTTGTCGCCGTAGCCCAGACGACCTTCACTCAGGTCAAGCAGCGGGCTGGAAATCTTGTCGGACTCGCGGAAACTGAAATCGAACGGCGAGTCGACATGCGCCGCCGACAGCTCTTCCATGCGCTCCAGTGCCTTGATTCGACTCTGCGCCTGGCGCGCCTTGGTCGCCTGGGCCTTGAAGCGGGCGATGTATTTTTCCATGTGCGCACGCTGCACCTGCTGCTTGTCGTACGCCTGCTGCTGCTGGGCCAGGCGCTCGGCGCGGGCGCGCTCGAAGGCAGAATAGCCGCCGCGGTAGAGGGTCAGCTTGCGCTGCTCGACGTGAGCAATGTGATCGACGACGGCATCGAGAAAATCACGGTCGTGGGAAATCAACAGCAAGGTGCCTGGGTAACTCTGCAGCCAGCCCTCCAGCCAGAGGATCGCATCCAGATCCAGGTGGTTGGTCGGTTCATCAAGCAGCAGCAGGTCGGATGGGCACATCAATGCCTGGGCCAGGTTCAGGCGCATGCGCCAGCCACCGGAAAAATCGCCGACACGGCGATCCATCTGCGTGTTTTCAAACCCAAGGCCGGCAAGCAATTTGCGCGCGCGGGCGTCGGCGGCATAACCATCGAGGTTATCCAACTCGGTGTGCAGGCGCGCAATCGCCACACCATCGTGCGCGGCCTCAGCCACAACCAGCTCGGCCTGCACCTTGCGCAGTTGCACATCGCCATCGAGCACATAGTCCACGGCCTGGCGCTCGACGGCGTCGATCTCCTGACGCATATGGGCAATGCGCCAGTCGGCGGGAATCAGGCAATCGCCCGCGTCCGCGCTCAAGTCGCCGCGCAGCAGAGCGAACAGGCTGGATTTGCCGGCACCATTGGCGCCGATCAGGCCGGCTTTTTGGCCGGGATGCAGGGTCAGCTCGGCGTCTTCTAGCAGACGTTGCGGGCCACGCTGTAAAGTGAGGTTCAGGAGTCGGATCATAATGGCCGCGGAGTCTACCAGAGTCATCCGCCGCACACTCGGAAAGCACTATGGATACTGACTTGTGGCGTTTCGCCGAAACACTCTATCGCCGCCCAGGCGTGGAAGCCGCCTGCTTGCACCTGCAGGCCCAGGGTAACGATGTCTGCCTGCTCCTCTGCGGCGCCTGGCTCGAATGCTGCGGCGTGGCCTGCCATACCAAACGAGCCGACTGCCTGCGCGCCATAACGCAACCCTGGCAACGCGAGGTCGTCGGTGAACTCAGGCGCCTGCGCCTGCAATGGCGCGCAGCCTCGCAACACGACAATGCCTTGGCGGCACTGCGCGAGCAGATCAAACAGCTTGAACTGGCAGCTGAACGCGAACTGCTGCAGCGCCTGGCGCTATGCAGCCACGCCTGGCTGAACGACACGAGCGGGGATGGCCGAGACTGGTTGCATGCACTGGCCCTCGCAAATACGGCAGCCGACCGCGACGCACTGGATTTGTTGCGCGCCGCGGCCCGGCACGCTTAGGACGCTGTAGGCGGGGTGCTTGCGGCAGATATGGCTGGAGCGCTGGCAACAGGTGCTGCTGACTTGGCAGCCACTGGTTTTTTCGCCACCGGCTTGGCTACCGCTTTAGCTGCGGGCTTCGTCGCCGGCTTACTCACTGTTTTGGCAGGAGCCTTGGCTGCTGCAGGCTTGGCTGCGCTGCTGGCAAGCGGCTTCTTCGCTGCCGGCTTGGCCGGCGCTTTGCTGACCGGCTTGCTTGCAGCAGCTTTACTGACTGCCGGCTTGGCTGCCGCTTTGACTGCAGATTTTGGCGCAACCTTGGCCGGTGCCTTGGCCGGTGCCTTGCTCGCCACAGGCTTGGCCGCCGGAGCGACCAGCTTGGCAGCTACGGGCTTGGCTTCACGATTACCCAGCACCTTGTTGACCGCTTCCTTGACCTTGCCCACGCCTTGAGCGAGTTTCAGGCTTTCCTGGGCGTCACGCTTGAGCCCAACAATATAATTGCGGGTCTCGCTCTGCCGGTCCCTTAGGGTATCAAGCAACTCTTCCAGCTCGGCCACTGCGTCCTTGGCCTTGGCCTGCGCCTTGGCTTTGCCCGCCACTGCAGCATCCTGCAGACTGACGCGGGCATTGTGCAGCTTTTCCTGAGCCTTGCCGCGCTGCTTCTCAAGCTTACCAAGCAGCTTTTCAGCATCGATTAGCGCTCGTGAACAGGCATCCTCAAGATGCTCGAGCAAGCTACTGGACAGTTGATGGAGCAAATGCAGTGGGGTACTTACAGATTTCTTCTTGGTCTTCTTTGTGGCCGACATGACGCGCCTCCAGGCGGATGTAGATGAGACTCATACTAGACGCCTGACTCGCCAGTCGCTAGCGTCTGCATGGTAGCCAGGCGAATGCCTGGCACAAACCCACATCGCTCAGCAGGACCACAGCCCGCCACTCGCGGTGCCGAGCCCTGAGGCACGAGGGTATATGAGCTATGTGCGGCACGATGCGGGCATCGCCCCAGGCAAGCAAGCCCGGCACCCCGGCCAACGAATTGCTCCGGGAGCTGAAACCAGACACCAAGCACACGCGATCGCGGGGTCGCGCCGGGGCTTGATAATCGAGCAGAAGCCGCTCGACGACATCGACCGAAAGCCAAGCGGGGGCTGTTGCGAGTAGTCGGCTAGAGAACGGAGGCCGGAGCGTGGACCTGCTCCTGATGCGCGTTGTGCAACACTTCGATCAGACAGTCTTCCAGCTCGAAACGCTCATGCAGCAATTGCCCCAATCGCTGGAGCTCCTCAGCCAGGGACACGCTGTCGTGGCAATCGCCGTTGTCGCAGCGATCGTTGAAGGCCAGCGCCACCTCGGTGATCACTTCGATACGCGGATAGATTTGCCTGGCAAGCTCAAGACCACGCTTGTCACCAAAGGCTTTAGCCTCATTGGTCAGCTGTTCGTAGACCTCAAAATGTCCGGCGGACACGTAATCGACGAGAATTTCGCAGAACCTCTGCAAGGCTTGCTCATTGGTAATCGGCGCTTGTGGCGAACTGCTGATAGCCGTGTAGGCCACTACCAGTTCACGGCGTTCCTGCAGCCAGCGGTCAATCAGCAGGTGCACACCACCCCAACGTTCCTGAGCGTTCTGACAACTATCGAGCATGATGGCCTCACTTTCCTTATCGGTATTTCTGTTATGCGGCCGATCCGAGACGGTTTTTTGTCAATCGGCACATAGCCTTGAAAAAGCAATCGTGAAACGGCAACTTCTCGACGGTACTGCGAGCCAGATTATGCCCGCGAACCTGCACCATCAAGGCGCTCAACCGATAAATTTCATACGAGCGTTTAATCTACGTGACACATTCTACGTGACACATATTGTCAGGCGCGGAACAACTCGGCCCACCCCGACACTGCGCTTGCTTGCACTACAACATACGCAAGCCACATTGCCCAGTATGGGTTGGTTAATCCGCCTAGACCATGATCGACATCAACCGAATAAGCGCACGGCCACACGCGCCATGTGACCTGCGTCCGATCAATCTGCAGTGGAATCCATCGAGCCAGGCGAACGACAGGCCAGCCGGGTTACCCCGACCGGCCCTCAGTAAAGTCAGGTGGCAGATGGGGCAGGCAGGCGAGGCAGGCTGTTCAGGCGCGGATCGAGTAACCCCAAGCCTTCCTGAAACAGGCGATTACTCTGCTCGGTCTCACCCAACTGGGCCAGCAGACGCGCCAACTCAGCATAGGTCTCCGGGTGGCGCTGAAACACCAGGCTAGCGTCCAGATAGTCTTTGGCCTTGCCCCACAATTGGCACTGCAAACACAACCTGCCCAGGGTAAGCAGCAGGCTTGCATCACTCGGGTGCTGCTTCAACCAGCCCTCGGCAGCGTGCAACTGGCGCGCGGGATCGCGCCCACGCAGCAGGCCGTAGAGTCGTGCCAGGCGGCTGTCATAGCTGCGCTTGAGCGCCGTATGCAGCAACTCTTCGGCCTCGGGCTCTGCCCCCAGCACGCGCAACCGCTCTGCATAGACAGCCAGCAGTTCCGGCTCCTGCCGGTGCGCCGCAGACAAATGCTGCCAAGCCTTTGCCAGCACCGCCAAGGTGTCTGCCTGGTCGCCTTCATCGCCCTGCCCGGCATGCGCCAACCGACCACACCAGGCCTGGCGCTCAAGCTCGTTTAGCGGCGCATCAGCGAGGGCCTTGCCCTTGCGCAACTCCGGCAACAAACCGAGCAACGCCGACCAATCGCCGCGCTGCACATACAGCGCCTGCAACTGACGCAGGACCAGCGGGTGATAGGGGTGACGCTCGTTCATCGCCTGCAAGGTCTGCAGCGCCGCATCGACCTGCCCCTGTGCCATTTGTAATTCGGCATGGGTCAAGGCAACGGCCAGCTCGGCTTGAGGCTGGCGCTTGAGCGCCTGCTCCAGCAACTGTTCTGCGTCTTCGTGCTGTTCCAGTTGATGCGCGGCGCGAGCGGCGCCCAAATAATAAGCCAAGGGTTGCTTCTCGACTTCAGCGGCTCGGCGCAAATGGCGCAAGGCATTCGCCCAGCGACCCTCGGCCAAATCGAGAAAGCCCTGTTCACGGGCCAGGCGTGCCCGACGGCGACCATGCAGGCGCGACCATGGGTTGACCAGTCCACCCGAGGCAATTACCAGGCGCAGCAACAAAAGCAGCAGATAGAGCGACAGCCAGGCCACAGCGACTAATGCCAGGAATGCCCACAAACTCGATTCGTAGCGAAAACCCTGGTAGGCGAACAACACATAGCCCTTGTGCTCGGCTACAGCCAGGCCGAGCAATGCCAGCCCCGCGACGACCGCGAGCACGACGAGCAGCAGATAGACGCGCTTCATGGGCGGGCCTCCTCCACATCCGGCAGGGCTTCTGCAGAGGCGTCAGTCTCGATTTGCTCCCGGGCTGACTGCTTGCGCTGGATATAGGCCTGCACCGCATTCAGCGAACCGCTCAGATCCGGCGCGACCACCTCGACGGGCTGTTCGATCAATTCATCGACGCGGGCGCGCAAGGCACGGCTATTGGGGTTCTCCAGGTCAAAATGCGCATCCAGCACCTCGCGCGCCTGCAGCAGCGACTGTCGGTAAACAGGCGTCTGGCCGTGTAGCGCCGCCCACTGCGCTTGCTCCAGAGCCAGGCTGAGAGCCAGGCGCACTTGCGTCAGGCTTTGCCCGGCGAGCAAGGGGCGAATATTCTCATCGGCGCTGAAGTCGATCCGGAAATACTGCGACAGGGTCTCGAGCCACTTGGCCCACCAACTGCTGCCATCACCCTCAGCGGCCAGATCACTGAGCACCCCGCCGGAACTGACAAAAGCCGGAGTCAGCGCATGCAACTGCGCCACCTGCTCGCGCAATGCCGCGAGCTGGAGGAACAGCCCGGTACGGTCGGGATTGACGGTTGTGCGCAATGCCTCAAGGCTCTTGGCCAGTTGCTCGCGCGCCGCAAATGCGGCGGGATCGTTCTGCCCGCGGAGAATCTCGTCGGCGCCTTGCACCAGCGCCTCGGCACTGTCTATGTCCTGCAAGGCCGACAGGCGCAGGCTGGCAAGCCGCAACAAATGCTCAGCCTCGGCCAGACGCCAATCCTGACGACTGGCGCCGAGAACCGTTGCCAAGCGCTGATTGAGCAGCTGTTGATCACCTTGCAACTGCGCCACCAGGCGACGGCGGGCATCCAACTCATCGGCATTGGGCAATTGCTGTAGCCGCGCATCCAGCGTCTGGGCGCTCCGGGCCAGGGCCTCGGCTTGACTGCGCGCAGCGTCCAGCTGAGTGAGCTGCTGCTGGTCACGCAGCTCCAGGCTCCGCATTTGCCACAGGCTCCAACCACCCGCTGCCGCGCCCGCGGTGCCCAACAACAGCGCCAGCACGATCAGACTGCTCCCGCGCGACTGTGATTTTACCGCTGGAGCTGGAGCTGCAGCGGGCACCTCTGCTATCGGTGGTTCTGGTTCTTTCGGGGTAGTCGCTTCGCTCACGTATCCATCCTTTGCATCAGAGGTCAGGGGCAGGTTGCGCCTGCAACGCCGCCAGCAACGCCGTGGCGCTTGCGCCCCGGCAATCCACAATAATTTTAGCGCCCGCAGCCCGCGCCTGTTCAGCCACGCGCGGACTAGGTACGAACAAGGGTAGTCGAGCCAGCGCAGCCCAATGCTCGCCAGCCAACTCGAGCAAATGGCTAAATCCCTGCCCACTGCTGACCACCAGGCCATTCAAGCGCTCATCGCGCACCCGTTCGACAAGTGTTGCTGGCGGATAGTGCGGCAACAGGCGGCGATATAACGCCAGATAGTCGACGTCTACTCCCTGACCGCGCAAACGCTCGGCGAGCAACTCGCGGCCACCCTCGCCGCGCAGAATCAGTACCCTTGGAGTGACCGCCGCAGCCAGTACCTGCTGCAACTGTGGCAGTGCGAGCAAGGCCTCGCTGTCATCGCCATGCTCTGGGTAATAAACGCTCAGGCCGGAATGGCTAAGGATTTCGGCAGTGGCTGCACCGACACTGAACCAGGGCAGCTCAGCCGGCGGCTGCGGCCAATAGCGGTCGAGCAATTGCAGACCACATCGTGCGGCCGGCTTGCTCACCGCTATGACCGCGCAATAACGCTCAAGTCCTAGAAAGGTCGCGCGTTGCTCCGGCGTTTCGGGCAGCGCCTCGATCGTCAGCAACGGCAGACTGCTGCTGAAGAACCCCTGCTCAGCCAGAGTCGCGGCAAGCGCCGCGCACTCCTCGGCCGGACGGGTCAGCAGCAGACGCCAGTTGCTCACTCGGAATCGGCCTCGCCGTAAACGGCCTGCAAAATGCCCGCCGCGCCCTGCGCCAACAGCGCCTCGGCAACCTGCACGCCGAGCTGCTCGGCCTGCGCCGCCTGCGCCGCCTGCGCACGACCTTCTGCGCGCAACAGCAAGCCGCCATCGGGCTGACCAACCAGGCCACGCAACCATAATTGCTCGCCCTCGAGCAGCGCATAGCAGGCGATCGGCACCTGACAGCCGCCATTGAGGTGCTTGTTCAGCGCTCGTTCGGCGCTGACGCGCAAGGCGGTCTCGTGATGGTTCAACGGCGCCAGCAAGGCATGGATCTGCGCATCGGCGCTGCGACACTCGATGCCGACTGCGCCCTGCCCGCCCGCGGGCAGACTGTCATCGACACTGATGGAGGCACGAATGCGCTCGGCAAACCCCAGGCGAATCAGGCCGGCGGCGGCGAGGATAATGGCGTCGTACTCACCCGCATCCAGCTTGGCCAGCCGAGTATTGACGTTGCCGCGCAGGAACTGGATTTTCAAATCGGGCCGACGTGCCAGCAGCTGCGCCTGGCGACGCAGGCTGGAGGTGCCTACCACGCTGCCAGCGGGCAGCGCATCAAGGCTGGCATAGGTGTTGGAGACGAAGGCATCTCGCGGATCCTCACGCTCGCAGATGCAGTACAGGCCCAGGCCTTCAGGGAAGTCCATGGGCACATCCTTCATCGAATGCACGGCGATATCGGCCTCATTCTCGAGCAGGGCGGTTTCCAGTTCCTTGACGAACAACCCCTTGCCGCCGATTTTCGCCAGCGGTGCATCGAGCAATTTGTCGCCGCGGCTGACCATTGGCACCAGGCTGACGTTCAGCCCCGGATGAGCCAGTTCCAGGCGGGCTTTGACGTGTTCAGCCTGCCACAGGGCCAGGGCACTTTTACGGGTGGCGATACGGATTTCACGGGGCATGAGGCAATTCCAGAAAACGAACTGCCGAGGATAATAACAGGCTAACGCTGCAGGCTGGACAGCACTCGATTCACGCCGATCATGGCCGACCGCCAGGGTGGCTGAGCGGCTATTGGCAGGCGGTTGAAAACCACCCGCCCAGCCGGTCCAGGGTTAAAGGTGATGCATCAACTTACGCACGCCAGCCACATGTCGACGGCTGACGATCAGCGCATCGCCATTGAGCCCCTTGAGAAACAACTGAAAATGCCCGAGCGGGGTGCGCTGCAAGCGTTCGATGCGCTCGCGGGCAACCAGGGCATTGCGGTGGATGCGCACGAAACGATCGCCAAACTCGTCTTCCAGCGCCTTGAGGGGTTCGTCCAGCAGCACTTCGCCGCCGGCATGGCGCAAGGTCACGTATTTATGGTCGGCGATGAAAAAGATCACTTGATCGAGGGGAATCAGCTCAATGCCTTTGCGGGTGCGCGCACTGATGTGAGTACGCGGGCCAGCGCCGCTTTCTGCCGCAGGACGGGTGAGAGCGGCGAGTTGCACACGGTTTGGCCGTTCGGCTTTTTTCAGCGCCTCGCTGAGGTGCTCGGCACGCACTGGCTTGACCAGATAGCCCACCGCGCTGACTTTGAACGCCTCCAGGGCAAATTCATCATGGGCCGTGCAGAAAATCACCGCTGGCGGCGCTTCGCGCTCGCACAGTTTGGCGGCAACCTGCAGACCATCCAGGCCCGGCATGCGGATATCCAGCAACACGACATCCGGCTTCAGGCTGTCGATCAAGGCAAGAGCCTCTTCGCCATTGCTTGCGGCCGGCTCCAGGACGCGGTAGCCATCGAGCTCACCGACCATGCGGCTGAGGCGCTCACGGGCCAGGGGTTCATCATCGACGATCAGGACATTCATAGGGCACGGGCTTCCTGCGTAAGTCTCGCACAAGGATAGCGTAGACAGGTGAAGTGGCGGCCGTCTCGGCGCTCCACGCTGAGACTGGCCCGCGGCCCGAAAAGTGCCGCAAGACGCGCATCGATGTTACCCAGGGCCTGGCGCGTCCCACGCGAAGGCGGCTGCTCGAGTTGCTCTTCATAAGGGTTGCTGACACATAACTGGAACACTCCCTCGGTATAGCTCGCTTCGACCCTCACCAAACCACCTTCGATACGCGGCTGGATCCCATAGATCAAGGCGTTCTCCAGCAATGGCTGTAACGTCAACTGCGGAATCGGCAGATCATCCGGCACATTAATCACCTCCCACTGCAACTGTAGTCGTTCGCCAAGACGATAGTGTTCAATCGATAAATATCGTTTGGCCAGCTCCAGCTCATCACTCCAGGGCACCAGGCTGCCGGGCCTGGCCAGGCTGGCACGAAACAGGTCAGACAGGTCCAGCACTGCCTGTTCGGCCTTGAACGGATCGGTCACCACCAGGCTGGCGATACTGTTCAGGCTGTTGAACAGAAAGTGCGGGCGGATCCGTGCTTGCAAGGATTCAATCCGCGCGCGCAACTCGGCCTGCTCCTGCCGTCGCCATTGGCTCTGCAGATAGAAATAGCGTAGCAGCAGGGCAGACATGATCATGCTGATCAAGGCATGCCGCAGGTAAAGATTGACCTCCCCGGCATGCGGAAGCGGCCCGCCAAGGTCGTAATAATCGGCCACTGCAGTGCAGGCGAGCGTCAGCCCGACCACGATCAGGCAGCACAGCACACCCGCCAATGCCGGTCGCCAGCGTGCCAGCAATGGCCGCAGACGACACAGCAGCGCCGCCGACAGCAGCAGGATCCACTGCACAAACAGCGAGGTCAGCGCCAGGCGCACCCAGTCGAATCCCGGCAGCATCGGTTCGGCCAGTACCAGCACCAGCACCAGCAGCTCGGCCAGCAAGACCATGCTCAGCAACGCTTCTGGCTCGCACAATTCCGGGACGAAGAAGTCGTCGATGGGCGCGGCCGTTTTTTTATTGTTCAACCATTGAGTATGCATCCGCGCAGTTTCCCCGTGGCTCAGCCAGGCGGCAAGAGAGCCGGCGCCAGCCGGCGCAAATAAAACGCTGAAATGCGCCCTGGCTCGGCAAACTGTGAGCCACACATCACTGTACAACCTGTGCCCGCAGGCAGCGACCGACAAACCGACGCGGCGATTTTGCCTGCCAGCCTGTTATTATCGGCCGACTTTTCCGCCACGCTGGCCGCCACCTGCGGCCCGCCTGTTTTTAGCGCACCAGCCGAGCGAAGCCCATGAGCACTGAAAAAACCAACCAATCCTGGGGCGGCCGCTTCAGCGAGCCCGTCGACGCCTTCGTCGCCCGCTTCACCGCCTCCGTCGAATTCGACAAGCGCCTGTATCGCCACGACATCATGGGCTCCATCGCCCACGCCACCATGCTGGCCAAGGTCGGCGTGCTGACCGATGCCGAACGTGACAGCATCATCGACGGCCTAAACCAGATCCAGATCGAGATCGAAGCCGGCCAGTTCGACTGGCGCGTCGACCTCGAAGACGTACACATGAACATCGAGGCGCGCCTCACCGACCGCATCGGCGTGACCGGCAAGAAGCTGCACACCGGGCGTTCACGCAACGACCAGGTCGCCACGGACATCCGCCTGTGGCTGCGCGACGAGATTGATCTGATCCTGGCCGAAATCACCCGCCTACAGCAGGGTCTGTTGCAGCAGGCCGAGCGTGAAGCGGCGAGCATCATGCCCGGCTTCACCCACCTGCAAACCGCGCAACCGGTGACCTTCGGCCACCATATGCTGGCCTGGTTCGAAATGCTCAGCCGCGATTACGAGCGCCTGGTCGATTGCCGCAAGCGCACCAATCGCATGCCGCTAGGCAGCGCCGCACTGGCCGGTACCACCTACCCGATCCAGCGTGACGTCACCGCCCAGTTGCTCGGCTTCGACGCCGTGGGCGGCAACTCCCTGGACGGCGTATCGGATCGCGACTTCGCCATCGAATTCTGCGCCGCTGCCTCGATCGCCATGATGCACCTGTCGCGCTTCTCCGAAGAGCTGGTGCTGTGGACCAGTGCGCAGTTCCAGTTCATCGACCTGCCAGACCGCTTCTGCACCGGTAGCTCGATCATGCCGCAAAAGAAAAACCCCGACGTACCCGAACTGGTACGCGGCAAGACCGGCCGGGTATTCGGCGCGCTGATGGGCCTGCTGACCCTGATGAAAGGCCAGCCGCTGGCTTATAACAAGGACAATCAGGAAGACAAGGAACCGCTGTTCGACGCCGCCGACACCCTGCGCGACTCGCTGCGCGCCTTCGCCGACATGATTCCGGCGATCAAGCCCAAGCACGCGATCATGCGCGAAGCGGCGCTACGCGGCTTCTCCACTGCCACCGATCTGGCCGACTACCTGGTGCGCCGTGGCCTGCCGTTCCGCGATTGCCACGAGATCGTTGGCCACGCAGTGAAATATGGCGTGGACAGCGGCAAGGACCTGGCCGAGATGAGCCTGGAGGAACTGCGCCAGTTCAGCGACCAGATCGAGCAGGACGTGTTTGCCGTGCTGACCCTGGAAGGCTCGGTCAACGCCCGCGACCACATCGGCGGCACCGCGCCGAACCAGGTCAGGGCAGCGGTCCAGCGTGGCCAGGCGCTGCTCACTAGCCGCTAGCAGCCCGCTTCGCGGCGCACCCTGCGCCGCGACAGCCAAGTCCCGGGTGAGTGTTTGCTCAACCTTTGGCCTTGGCCTGCGCCATTGCAATGAACCCCGCCATTCCCGCCTCTTTATCCGCAGCGATGCGTTTGACGTGCGGGTTCTGGTTGAGCAGCACGAGCAACTCGCGGGCCGCGGAGAAGTCGGCCAGCAAGTCGATACCAAACAACTTCTTCGCCACCCCACAGGCCAGGTCGATGCTGTAGAGGAAGTAGATATCGGCCAGGCTGAAGCTGTCGCCCGCCACATAAGGGGTGAAGCTGCCGTGACGCTTGAGCGTGTCGATCCCGGCCAGCAGTTCGGCCTTGCACTTGTTTTTCAAGGCCGCGGAAATCTCCGCACCGAAGAATGCCTCCGGGTAGCCAATCCGCGCAGGCAACTCGATATACAGCTCGATCTCCTTCATCAGCGTGCGCACCTGGGCGCGGGCGAATGGCTCGCTGGGCAACAGCGCCTTGCCCTCAGCGCACTCCTCCAGATACTCGAGGATCGCACTGGTCTCATTGATGAAGCCCTGCTCGACCCCCAGTACCGGCACCTTGCCACGCGGGCTGATGCTGAGGAATTCATCGCTCTGGTTGCCGTAGAGGGTGACGACCTCGAACTCCAGATCCTTCTCAAGCAAGGCCAACTTGACCATATTGAAGTAGTTGCTAACGGCGAATCCGTATAGTTTGAACATGAGGACAGGCTCCAGGCCAGTGGCTGTATTGCTAAAGTTATAGCCCCGGCCCACCCTACCAACCAGCCGCATCAAGTCAGTGAATGGCGCAGGCGCTGTCACGCTGGCACACTGCAGGCTCAGTCCACGGATAAATCACGCATGAGCGAACACGACGAAAACGAAGACGAAGCCTTTGCCGAAGAAGCGCTGATCCAGGCCATCGAGAATCAGATCGAGGCTGCAGAGCCACCTGCCGCCCTGGCGATGCTGAACAAGCTGAGCCTGGTTGGCTACGAACGTGGAGAAATTTTGCACCTGATGGCGATGGTGCTGGCCCATGAGGTTCGGGCCATGCTCGACGAGGATCGGCCATTCGATGGCGCGGCGTACGAAACAGCCCTGCGCGCCCTGCCGGAGTTGCCGGAAGAAACCTCCTGACCCTAGTCGCTTTGAGGGCGCGCGCAGCCGCGCGTCTCGCTACACTGCACACACCCGCTGCCTGCTTTACCCATGCGGGATTCAACCAGTCGGGCGCATGCGCTGCCCGTCCCATGTTTACAAGAACCTGGAGCACTTATGTCTTTTACCCCTGAGCTGGTTGCTGAACTGGATCTTCTCGCCCTGTTCAACCTGGGCAACACCCAGGAAGGCCTCAAGGTTCACCATGTTGCCGCGCCGCAAGCGATTGCCGCAGCCAAACGACTGCACGCCAAAGGCCTGGTCACCCAGGAAGATGGCGGTTACCTGACCAGCCTGGGACTGGACGCGGCCGAACACGCACAAGTCTTGCTGACCATTCTCAATGTGACCGAAACCGCCTGACTCACCGTCAATCCCCGCGCCGCCTGCATCGGCAGGCAAGGGCGCGGGGGATAGGGTGCCTCTACCCGCATTCGCCACGACGACCTGACAGTCGTGGCAAATTGTTTGCCGAGCCTGCGCATGAGCCGTACCCAGGAAATTCGCCCGGATATCGATGAAGGTATCGACCGCAAGGTTCTGGCTCAATTGCGCGCGCGCTTTCTCAAGGTCAATGACGGCCGCTTGCAGCGCGCCATGCAGGCACTGTCGACCCGCCAGCAGCTGGTTCTCAGGCTGTTGCCGCTGCTGTTTCACGTCAACCACCCCTTGCTGCCGGGCTATGTTTCCGGGCTGACGCCGGCCGGGCTGAGCGGTTTCGAGCCGGGTGACGACCTGCTCGCCGAAGCGCAGCGACTGACCCGTTCTTTCGCTTATAAAGCCCGCCGCGGCAATACCCAGCTGCCGCTCCACGGGTTGTTTCTGATGGGCAGCCTGGGCACCCTGGCCCAGGCCGAGCAAAGCGACATGGACCTGTGGGTCTGTCACGCCCCCGACCTCAGCACCCAGGAAATCGCCGAGTTGCGCAAAAAATGCGACCAGCTCGAAGCCTGGGCCGCGACCCAGGGCGCCGAAGCGCATTTCTTCCTGATCGACCCACTGCGCTTTACCGACGGTGGGCGCGCGGCGCAGCTGACCTCGGATGACTGCGGCACCACCCAGCACTACCTGCTGCTTGACGAGTTTTACCGCACAGCGATCTGGCTGGCCGGGCGCACCCCGCTCTGGTGGCTAGTCCCGGTGTACGAAGAACAACGCTACCACGAGTACATCGGCATCCTGCTGAGCAAGCGCTTCATCCGCGCCGAAGAGGTGCTCGATCTCGGCCACCTGGCACAGATTCCACCGAGCGAATTTATCGGCGCGGGCATGTGGCAGCTGTACAAGGGCATCGAGTCGCCCTACAAGTCGGTCCTCAAGCTGCTGCTCACCGAGGTCTACGCCAGCGAACACCCCAAGGTGCAATGCCTGGCGCTGCGCTTCAAGCAAGCGGTCTTCTGTAATCACCTTGACCTCGACGAGCTCGACCCCTACATCGTGGTGTACCGCCGCCTGGAGGAATACCTGAGCGGGCGCGGCGAAACCGAGCGCCTGGAGCTGATCCGCCGCTGCCTGTACCTGAAGATCGATAAAAAACTCAGCCGGCCGCCGCGCGACCGGCGCAAAAGCTGGCAACGCCTGCTGCTCGAGCGCCTGACCGGCGACTGGAACTGGAGCAACCGGCAACTGGCGATGCTTGACAGCCGCAGCCAGTGGAAAGTGCGCCAGGTCAGCACCGAACGACGCGCCCTGGTCAATGAGCTGACCTACAGTTACCGCTTCCTCTCCCAGTTCGCCCGTGACGCCCAGGCCGGCAGCTCGCTCAACAGCCGCGACCTCGGCGTGCTTGGGCGACGCCTGTACGCCGCCTTCGAGCGCAAGGCCGGCAAGATCGAGTTCATCAACCCAGGCATCGCCCCAGACTTGGGCGAAGACACCCTGACCCTGGTGCAGAGCCCAAAAACCGAGGCCAGCAACGAGAACCCATGGGCCCTGTACGGTGGCAGCCTCGGCCCGCAGGAATGGGCGGATTTCGCCCCGCTCAAGCGCGCACGCGAACTGGTCGAGCTGCTTGCCTGGTGCCACCGCAATGGCGTGATCGACAGCAGTACGCGACTATCACTGCACCCAGGCGACAGCGACCTGAGCGAGTTTGAACTGTCCAACCTGCTGGCCAGCCTGCAGCAAATGATGCCACTGCCGCTGCCAGCAATAGAGGAAAGCGCGCTACTGCGCGCCAGCGTGCCCGGCGAAGTGCTGTTGCTGGTCAATGTCGGCATCGACCCGCTCAAGCAACACAGCCAGATGAATGTGCACATGACCACCGAGCGGATCGATGTTCTGGGTTATTCCGGGGTCCGCGAGAACCTGATCCTGACCATCGACCAGGTCAGCCTGAACAGCTGGAACGAACTGCTGGTCAGTCGCTACGATGGCCCCCACGCCCTGCTCGACTGCCTGCGCGATTTTCTCAACAGCCTCCCGGCCAGCGGCAGCAAACCCAACCTGCGGGTACGCTGCTTCTGTCGCAACCGCGCCACGGCGATTGCCGAACGGGTTGAGGAATTGTTTCGCGATACCCTCGCCAACTTCGCAGGGGCGCAGCACAACCGTTACCTGCTGCAAATCAAGCAGCAATACCACCTGCTCGAGCTGACGCTGGGGCAGGTCAGTCACACCGCACTGACCGGCATGCCAGCGCTGCTCGAACACCTCGGCAGGGAGCAACCGAGCTACAGCAGACTGCACCTGGACCGCAATGCGCTGGAGAGCGATGAGCTGGCCCTGATCCTGCCGCTCGGCCGCCCCGCCTGCATCCAGGTGTTCTACCGTCGCCATGAGAACACCGGCCTGGCCGAACTGACCCTGCTCGATGAACACAATGCCCTGTGGCGGCAAAGCGTGCCGTTTCGCGATGAACAAAGCCTGCTCACGCCCCTGCAGCGCTTCCTGCAATCGCTGCTTTACCGGCGCAATGCCTTGCTGCCGCTGGACGGCCAGGCGCCGCTGGATACGCTGGAAGTGCTCTATTACGAAGTAGTCCCCGCGGCGCCGCAGCGGGCTCGCCAGGTGGAGCTGCGTCCACCGCCGCAAGCGCCGGTGAGCCACCCCTTCTACGACGTGCAGGCGATTGTCGAGCCCGTCGACGGCAAACGCGCCCACGTGACCCTGTATTGCAATCATCGTGAGTTTTCCGAGCTGGAATACGCAGGCAATCTGTACGCCGCAGTAGCCCGGCACATTCTTGCCCAGCGCCGCGAGGGCGAGCGCTACCCCTGCTACATCACCGACCTTGACCTGTCCGCTGTGCTTGGCGATGGGCAAGCACAGACGGTTCACTACCTGCGCTACAAGGCCCGCCTGGAAGCGGCACTGAATGCGGCGCTGGACAAAGCCTGAACCAGAAGAGCGCTAGGCGAACAGCGCCTCAGCGGTTGTATTCGCCCGCTGCTTCCGGCTGGTATTCCACCGCCAGCAGAGTCAGTTTCAACTCTTTGCCGCCGGGCCCGACCCAGTCGATGTGCTGACCGACGCTCAGCCCCAGCAGTGCGCTGCCCACCGGTGCGAGAATCGACACACAGCCGTCCTTGCCTGCGTCCTGGGGATACACCAGGGTCAAGTGGTAGTCCTTGCCGCTGCTTTCTTCGCGGCAATGCACCCGCGAGTTCATGGTGACCACCCCAGCCGGCACCTGGTCATGAGCGACTACATCGGCCCGGTCCAGTTCTGCCTGCAGGGCGACAGCACCCGGGCCGAATTCTTTCAAGCCGTCGAGCAACCGCTCCAAACGCTGGACGTCGAGACGGGTAATAGTGATTGGCGGTGCACTGGTCATGGTCAGCTCCACTCTCCTTTACTGAATGCATAAAAAGCAAAACCCCGTCTGCTAGAGACGGGGTTTTGCGCTAGTCAGTCCGACCGTATCACAGCCATTCAAATAAACAAGACCGGCAGCTCAGTCTCGCCGCTGCTGCAACCGTGCCTGGGCACTCTCGCAAATGGCCCGCCGATGTGCGTCATCGGCGCTGCTCCATTCGAGAATTTCGTTGAGCAAGCGACCACAGCCCAGGCACATGTCGCGGTCGTCCAGGCAGCACTGGCGAACACAGGGCGATGCGCTAACCGACACAGCCCGCCCTGGCGCCTCGCCGGGGCCGGGCTCAGAGCTCTTCAAACTCAAGACTGACGCCAGATTGTTCCAGGGTGATGCGCACGAGCATTTCGCCCAGCAATTCATCACTGCTGTCGCAAATCCAGCGCTCGCTGGCATCGTCGTAGTCGAAATGAAAACCACCGGAGCGGGCCGCCAACCACAATTGACGGATAGGCTCCTGGCGACTGAAGATCAGCTGCGTGCCGTTTTCAAAACGCACTGTCAGCACACCCGCCGAGTTTTCCAGGTCGAGATCCAGGTCGCTGTCATCGAAGATGTCTTCCACCGCTTGCTGTACGGTATCAACCAGATCGTGAAAGCGGGCTTCGGTCAAACTCATTGCGGATGTCCTCGAAAAATTCAGGTAGTGCAGAAAAGTGCCAGGCGCCCTGGGACAAGGCCGCGCCCGGGCGTCGGGCCGCAGCGCTTACAGGTTGCTTAGCGCGACCCGCATAGCGAGTCGCGTAAGTGAAGGCGGGCAGTATACCGCGCTGCAGGCGCATGATCCGCACCGTGCTCAAGACGCGGGCAAAGCCCCGCCGGACGGGAATCCTGGCGCATAGGCAAGGCGCCGGAGGGCCGGTATACTCCGGCGCAATTATGCTTTATTACAAGGACTTCACCATGAAGCGGCTGTTTACTGCCCTTATCGCGCTTGTTGCCGTCAGTACCCTGCTTGTTGGCTGTGGCCAGAAAGGCCCGCTGTTCCTCCCGGAAGCAAGCAAGCCCGCGCCCGCACAAACCGAATAAGGACAGCTCATGAACGCCTTCAACTACCGCGACGGCGCACTGTTCGCGGAGGGTGTGGCGCTGTCCGCCATCGCCCAGCGCTTCGGCACGCCAACCTACGTCTACTCGCGGGCGCACATCGAAGCGCAATACCACGCCTACGCCGATGCCCTGCAAGGCATGCCGCATCTGGTCTGCTTCGCCGTCAAAGCCAACTCCAATGTCGGCGTGCTAAACGTGCTGGCGCGTCTCGGCGCCGGCTTCGATATCGTCTCGCGTGGCGAGCTGGAACGGGTCTTGGCCGCCGGTGGCGAGCCCGGCAAGATCGTCTTCTCCGGTGTCGGCAAGAGCCGCGACGACATGCGGCGTGCGCTGCAGATCGGCGTGCATTGCTTCAACGTCGAGTCCACCGACGAACTGGAGCGCCTGCAACAGATTGCCGCCGAACTGGGCGTGCAGGCACCGGTGTCGCTGCGGGTCAACCCGGACGTCGACGCAGGTACCCACCCGTATATTTCTACGGGCCTGAAAGAAAACAAGTTCGGCATTGCCATCGCTGATGCCGAGGCGGTCTATGCCCGCGCCGCCGAGCTTGCCAATCTGGACGTGGTCGGAGTCGACTGCCATATAGGCTCGCAACTGACCAGCCTGCCGCCGTTCCTCGATGCTCTCGATCGCCTGCTCGCGCTGATCGACTGCCTGGCCGAACGCGGCATCCGCATCAAGCACCTGGACCTGGGTGGCGGCCTTGGCGTGCAATACCGCGACGAGCAGCCGCCACTGGCCGGTGATTATATTGCCGCCGTGCGTGCACGCATTACCGGGCGCGACCTGGCCCTGGTGTTCGAGCCAGGTCGCTCGATCGTCGCCAACGCCGGTGTATTGCTGACCCAGGTCGAGTACCTCAAGCACACCGAACACAAAGACTTTGCCATCGTCGACGCGGCGATGAACGACCTGATTCGTCCTGCGCTGTATCAGGCCTGGATGGACGTGGTGGCGGTGCAGCCGCGCGATGGCGCAACGCGCAACTACGATATCGTCGGCCCGATCTGCGAGACCGGTGACTTCCTGGCCAAGGATCGCGACCTGGCATTGGCCGAAGGTGACCTGCTGGCTGTGTGCTCGGCAGGTGCCTATGGCTTCGTCATGAGTTCCAACTACAACACCCGCGGCCGTGCAGCCGAGGTGATGGTAGATGGCGACCAGGCCTTCGAGGTGCGACGTCGCGAGACCCTCAGCGAACTCTTTGCGGGCGAAAGCCAGCTGCCGCCAGCACCATAAGGGCACCCTGATGCTATTGCGCTTTACCAAAATGCACGGCCTCGGCAACGATTTCATGGTCCTCGACCTGGTCAGCCAGCACGCGCATATCCAGCCAAAAAACGCCAAGCAGTGGGGCGATCGCCACACCGGCGTCGGCTTCGATCAACTGCTGCTGGTGGAACCACCAAGTAACCCGGACGTCGACTTCCGCTACCGCATCTTCAACGCCGACGGTTCGGAAGTGGAGCAGTGCGGCAATGGCGCCCGCTGCTTCGCGCGCTTCGTACTGGACAAGCGGCTGACGATGAAAAAGCAGATCCGCGTGGAAACCAAGGGCGGCATCATCGAACTCGACGTGCGCCCCGATGGCCAGATCAGCGTAAACATGGGCGCGCCGCGCCTGGAACCGGCGCAAATCCCCTTCCAGGCCGAACAGCAAGCCTTGAGCTACAGCGTCGAGGTGGATGGCCAGGCGGTTGAACTCGCCGCTGTATCCATGGGCAATCCACATGCGGTGTTGCGCGTCGACAATATCGACAGCGCGCCGGTGCATGAACTGGGGCCGAAGCTGGAGCACCATCCACGCTTTGTGCAGCGGGTCAACGTCGGTTTTCTGCAAGTCATCGACCGCCAGTATGCCAAGCTGCGCGTCTGGGAGCGCGGCGCGGGCGAGACCCAAGCCTGCGGCACGGGCGCCTGCGCTGCGGCAGTGGCAGCCATCAGCCAAGGCTGGATGGACTCGCCGGTACAACTTGAACTGCTCGGCGGCAAGCTGTGCATCGAGTGGGCAGGCCCCGGCCAGCCTGTTGTGATGACTGGGCCGGCGATGCGCGTGTACGAAGGACAGGTTCGCCTATGACCGACCAACAGCATTCTCCAGCACCACTCGATGCGACGGCGGTTGCCGACTACCTACGCCAGCACCCGGAGTTCTTCGTCGAGCATGACGAATTGCTTGCGGAGTTGCGCATCCCCCACCAGCGCGGTGACACCATTTCGCTGGTCGAGCGTCAGATGACGTTGTTGCGCGAGCGCAATATCGAGATGCGCCATCGCCTCTCGCAGCTGATGGATGTGGCCCGCGACAACGACCGCTTGTTCGACAAGACCCGGCGCCTGGTGCTCGATCTACTCGATGCTTCCGGCCTCGAAGAGGTGGTCAGCACCGTGGAAGACAGCCTGCGCCATGAGTTCCAGGTGCCCTTTGTCAGCCTGATCCTGTTCAGCGATACGCCGCTCGCAGTCGGTCGCTCGCTCAGCAGCGCTGAAGCACATCAGGCTATCGGCGGCCTGCTGGCCGGCGGCAAGACCATCTGCGGCGTGCTGCGTGAGAATGAGCTGAGCTTTCTGTTCGGCGAAACCGACGCCAAGCAGATCGGCTCGGCAGCAGTGGTCGCGCTGTCCTATCAGGGCCTGCATGGCGTGCTGGCGATCGGCAGCAGTGACCCGCAACACTACAAGAGCTCTCTGGGCACCCTGTTCCTGGGTTATATCGCCGAGGTCCTGGCCCGCGTGCTGCCGCGCTTCGCCACGCCGCTGCGTTCGGTGAGATAACAGCCCGCCAGCAGCAGTGGACAACAGCTTTCCATGGCTATGTACCCGTTACTGCTGCCAAGTCAATGCACCGCGTGGCGCTGCCCATTGCGGCAACAGCCAACCGATGTATAGCCAAGAAAAACGCCGCTTCCGCATTCTGGGTAAGCGGCGTTTTTCTTTACGCGAACAGCCTTGCGCGGTAGACGGAAGTTTTGTCACCACGCCTCAAGTCGACACCTGCCAAGGTTTCCCGCACCTGGCCACGGTGTATGATCGCGCCCATCCACGGGCCAAACGCAAAGGCAGTAGCGAATGAGCATTCAACTGATCACCTTCGACCTCGACGACACCCTGTGGGACGTGACCCCGGTCATGCAGGACGCCGAAGCGACACTGCGTAACTGGCTGGCCATGCACGCGCCGCGCCTCGGCGCAGTGCCAGTCGAACACCTGTGGACGATCCGCTCGCAGTTGCTGCACGCCGAGCCGTCACTCAAGCATCGCCTCAGCGAGCTACGCCGACGCATTCTGCATCACGCCTTGGCAGGCGCGGGGTACCCAGCCAGCGAGGCCGCAGCGCTGGCCGAGGGTGGCTTCCAGGTGTTTCTCGCCGCACGTCATCAGGTCGAGCTGTTCGCCGAAGTACATCCAACCCTGGAAACCCTGGCCAATCGTTTCCAGCTCGGGGTGATTACCAATGGCAACGCCGATGTGCGCCGCCTGGGCTTGGCCGATTATTTCCAGTTCGCCCTGTGTGCGGAAGAGCTCGGCATCGGCAAACCCGATCCCAAGCCCTTTCAGGAAGCACTCAAGCGCTCAGGGATTGCCGCACAACATGCAGTGCATGTCGGCGACCACCCCAGTGACGATATCGCCGGCGCCCAGGCTGCCGGCCTGCGGGCAATCTGGTTCAACCCGCAAGACAAGGCCTGGGAAGGCACCAGGCGCGCCGATGGCGAAATCCGCAGCCTGGCCGAACTGCCAGCACTGCTGCACAGCTGGGTGTAAGCCGCGCCCCTGGCAGGCCGTTAATAAAGGCGATGTACCCATAGCCTGTTGTGGGGCGATCACTCGCAGGTTGGCGCGTGCAGCGAAGCCCAACCTACCCGCGCGATCCCTGCGCTGGATGTATGCGCCACACTCTAGCAGTTGCATGCAACACCTAACGGGTACATAGCCCTAAAACGACCTGCATTGCCGATGCTGCCTGCGGCCGGTCAGATAGGCCGGCTGCCATATTTGCTATCCGGCTTCTTGGGTGGGTCTGACACCACGTTGGGCTCGACCTCCTGCACCGTGCCACCGCGCGCCAGGTACTCTTCCATGGCACGCGCCAAGGCGTCGCGATCCTTTTGCTTGGCTTCGACGCTCGGCAGCTCTTCAACATTGACCGCCTTGGCTTTGGCCTTGGTCTTGCTGGTGCTGACAACTTCGTCGCCGTCGTCACCACCGCTGTCGACGTCATCGGCGGCAGCCATTTCCTCGCCAGTGTCCTCGTCAGCCCCTTCGAGCTCGTCTTGTTCCAGATCTTCGTCGCTCATGTTTAACCTCATGACTTGCGAAAAGCAGGTTAGTTATAGCCCAGCGACATGATCTTTCGTATGTCGCCGGAAAAATTCAAGTGACCTTGCCTGGCAAGGTCTCCAGCCGCATATCGCGCTGGCCAGGACAAGCAGTGTGGTGTTGCATAACAGTGCTTATCGGCGCGCATTCTAGCGTGCTGTCAGAAAAAACAAAGGGCGCCTTTAGGCGCCCTTGTTTTAAATCACTGACAATCAGCTTTTAGTGAATTCCGGATAGGCTTCCATACCGCATTCGGCGATATCTACACCTTCGTACTCCTCCTCCTCGCTGACGCGCAGACCGATCACCAGCTTGATGATCGACCAGACGATCAGGCTGGCAATGAAGACCCAGGCGAAGATGCAGGCCAGGCCGAACAACTGGGCGCCAAGGGTGGCATCCGGGTTGGTCAGCACCACCGCCAACAGGCCCCAGATACCGGCAACGCCGTGCACGGAAATAGCACCGACCGGATCATCCAGCTTGAGCTTATCCAGCCCCAGGATAGAGAACACTACCAGCACGCCACCAACACTGCCGATCAACGTCGCTTGCAGGGCAGTGGGCGTCAGCGGCTCAGCGGTAATCGCCACCAGGCCAGCCAGGGCACCGTTGAGGGCCATGGTCAGGTCGGCCTTGCCGAACAGGATACGTGCCACGATCAATGCGGCGATCAATCCACCAGCAGCAGCCATGTTGGTGTTGACGAACACCTGGGCTACGGCGTTGGCGTCTTCGATGGTGCTCATTTTCAACTGCGAACCGCCGTTGAAGCCGAACCAACCCATCCACAGGATGAACGTACCCAGGGCCGCCATCGGCAGGTTGGCACCCGGAATGGCGTTGACCTGACCGTTGGCGCCGTACTTGCCTTTACGTGCGCCCAGCAGCAGCACACCCGCCAGAGCTGCAGCAGCGCCCGCCATGTGCACCACGCCCGAACCGGCGAAGTCGAGGAAGCCCGCTTCGTTGAGGAAGCCCGAGCCCCACTTCCAGAAACCCTGCACCGGATAGATGAAGCCGGTCATGACCACTGCGAAGGCGAGGAAGGCCCACAGCTTCATGCGCTCGGCCACGGCACCGGAGACAATCGACATACAGGTCGCGGCGAACACCACCTGGAAGAAGAAGTCCGAACGAGCCGAATAATAAGGCGCGTCTTCACCGCCGGCGAGAACCGACTCGACGCTGTTCTCGTCACCGATCAGGAAGCCCAGGCTTGGCAGAATGCCGCCTTCCGGACTGGAATACATGATGTGGTAACCGATCACCAGGTACATGACACAGGCCACCGCATACAGAGCGATGTTTTTGGTGAGAATTTCGGTGGTGTTCTTCGCCCTTACCAGGCCAGCTTCGAGCATGGCAAAACCTGCTGCCATCCACATCACCAGAGCACCGCAAATCAAAAAGTAGAAGGTATCGAAGCCGTACTGCAGTGCAGTCAATGCTGTGTTGTCCATGGTTCACCTCTTGCCGGCGCGCTTTTATAGCGCTGTTCGGTTAAGGCGTCCGGGGTTGGCTCCGGACGCACTCCGTGTGCTTACAGGTTGTAGCCACGCTCGTTGTGCAGCGCGAGATCGAGACCGACCGTCTCTTCCTCATCACTGACACGCAGGCCCATTACTAGGTCGATCACTTTCAGAATCACGAAGGTCAATACCGCGGTGTAGACCACCGTGAAGGCCACGCCCTCGAACTGCACCCACAGTTGCGCGGGAATGTTCTCTACCGTGCCAAAGCCACCCAACGCCGGCGCGGCGAACGCCCCGGTAAGGATGGCGCCAACAATCCCGCCCACGGCATGTACGCCGAAGACATCCAGAGAATCGTCATAACCAAACTTGCGTTTCAGACTGGTGGCGCAGAAGAAGCAGATCACCCCAGAGGCCAGACCAATGACCAGCGCCCCCATCGGCCCCGCAGTGCCGGATGCCGGCGTAATAGCCACCAGCCCTGCCACCGCACCGGAAGCGATACCCAGCACGCTGGGCTTACGGTGGGTGATCCACTCGGCAAACATCCAGCTTAACGCTGCCGTCGCCGTGGCAATCTGGGTCACCAGCATGGCCATGCCAGCAGTGCCGTTGGCCGCCAGGGCCGAGCCGGCGTTGAAGCCGAACCAGCCGACCCAGAGCATGCTCGCGCCGATCAGGGTGTAACCGAGGTTATGCGGCGGCATGGCGGTAGTCGGAAAGCCCTTACGCTTGCCCAGCACCAGACAGGCCACCAGACCGGCGATCCCGGCATTGATGTGCACCACCGTGCCACCGGCAAAATCCAGAACGCCCCAATCCCACATCAGCGCACCGTCACCACTCCACACCATGTGCGCGATGGGGGTGTAGACGATGGTGAACCAGACCGTCATGAATACCAGCATGGCCGAGAACTTCATGCGCTCGGCGAAGGCACCGACAATCAGGGCTGGCGTGATGATGGCGAAGGTCATCTGGAAGGTGATGAACACGCTCTCCGGAATCCCCCCGACCAGACTGTCGCTGGTCAGGCCGCCCAGGAAGGCTTTCGACAGACCGCCGACGAAGGAGTTGAAATTGACCACCCCCTGCTCCATGCCGGTGGTGTCAAAAGCCAGGCTGTAACCGTAAACAACCCAAAGCACACTGATCAGACCCGTGACAGCGAAACACTGCATCAACACCGACAGGACGTTCTTCGAACGCACCATGCCGGCATAGAACAGCGCAAGACCAGGAATGGTCATAAACAGCACGAGTACGGTCGCGACCAGCATCCAAGCCGTGTCGCCACCATTTAGAACTGCCGCATCGGCCATGGCAAAGCCAGGAACGAGAGACAAAAGGGCTCCTAGCCCTGCGATTTTTCGCAGAGTCATTGGGGGGTTACTCCTGGGGCGTGGGGTTCGCAGGCTTACTTAGATCGCGTCGGTATCGGTTTCACCGGTACGGATACGGATAGCCTGTTCCAGGTTGACGACAAAAATCTTGCCGTCACCGATCTTGCCGGTGTTGGCTGCTTTGGTGATGGCTTCAATGACGCGATCCAGCTGATCGTCAGCGATGGCCACGTCAATCTTGACCTTGGGCAAAAAATCGACCACGTATTCAGCACCGCGGTACAACTCGGTGTGACCTTTTTGCCGACCGAAGCCTTTGACCTCGGTGACGGTGATGCCCTGCACGCCGATTTCCGACAGTGACTCACGGACGTCGTCCAACTTGAACGGCTTGATAATGGCAGTGACTAGCTTCATGAAACTTTCTCCCGTGTAAGGTGGACTTGCCCCAGGAATTACGAACCCGGTTCAAGTCTAAGCGCTGTGTCTGGCTTTTGTAATGCGTCGCTCGCCCCTAAGGGACAACAGCGATACCCACCAACCGCTCCTGACGAAACACTTCCCGCTTCGCCTAACGCACCGGAACTGCATCGGTGCATTCGTCATTAGCGACTAAGCAGAAAGCTTGCCAGAACGCACAAAACCAATTCTTTTCAAGCAGTTACCGGTAAAAATCGATTCCATACATGGTCACGCAAGACCAACAGCGCACAATACCGGTGCGCACATGCAACCACCCATGCGCGAAAAACGTGCACGCCTGAGCGCCCCGGCCCAAGGCGTAACTGCGTGCTACACTGCCGCCGTCTGCCATTGGAATCCTGCCATGTTGCCGCCCAAAGCCCTGCTCGACGCACTCAGCTCGCATGCCTCGCGCCTGTTCAACGGCGAAACGCCGCTGCCGCGCAGCGAACTCGAAGCCCAGTTCAAAGCCTTGCTGCAGAGCGGTTTCAGCAAACTTGATCTAGTCAGCCGGGAAGAATTCGATAGCCAGATGGCTGTCCTCGCACGCACCCGTGCCCGCCTGGAGGCACTGGAAGCCAAGGTTGCCGAACTGGAAGCAAGCCCCCCGCAAGTTTCACCGCCACCCACCGAGTAACCCGCTCGGACGGCTGACGATCAAGGAGTGATCGATGTCCCTGGCCATAGTCCACAGCCGCGCTCAAGTCGGCGTTGAAGCGCCCGCAGTAACCGTCGAGGCGCACCTCGCCAACGGCTTGCCATCATTGGCACTGGTCGGCCTGCCCGAGACTGCGGTCAAGGAAAGCAAGGACCGGGTGCGCAGCGCCATCCTCAACTCCGCCTTCGATTTTCCGCCGCGGCGCATAACCCTTAACCTGGCCCCGGCCGATCTACCCAAGGACGGCGGGCGCTTCGACCTGGCTATCGCCCTGGGTATTCTCGCCGCCAGCGGCCAGGTGCCGGCCACCGCCCTGGAACAGCTCGAATGCCTGGGGGAATTGGCCCTGTCTGGCGCCGTACGACCGGTGCGCGGGGTATTACCCGCAGCGCTGGCCGCCCGCGCTGCCGGACGCACCCTGGTGGTGCCGAAAGCCAACGCCGAAGAAGCCAGCCTGGCCTCCGGGCTGGTGGTCATAGCAGTCGAACATTTGCTCGAACTGGCCGCCCACCTCAACGGCCAGGCCCCCATAGCGCCCTACCAGGCCCAGGGCCTGCTGCGCCGCACCCAGCCCTACCCCGACCTGGCCGAAGTCCAGGGCCAAGTCGCCGCCAAGCGCGCCCTGCTGGTGGCCGCAGCCGGCTCGCACAACCTGCTGTTGACCGGCCCTCCAGGCACCGGCAAGACCCTGCTGGCCAGCCGCCTGCCCGGCCTGCTGCCGCCACTCGACGAGCAGGAAGCCCTGGAAGTCGCGGCGATTCATTCGGTGGCCAGTCACACCCCGCTGGATGCCTGGCCGCAGCGACCGTTCAGAAACCCGCATCACAGCGCCTCCGGCCCGGCCCTGGTCGGTGGCGGCAGCCGGCCGCAGCCGGGGGAAATCACCCTGGCCCATCAGGGCGTACTGTTTCTGGATGAGCTGCCCGAGTTCGACCGCAAGGTGCTGGAGGTGCTGCGCGAGCCCCTGGAAAGCGGACAGATCGTCATCGCCAGGGCCCGTGACAAGGTGCGCTTTCCTGCACGGTTCCAGCTGGTAGCGGCGATGAATCCCTGCCCTTGCGGCTTTCTTGGCGACCCCAGCGGTCGCTGTCGCTGCAGCACCGAACAGATCCAGCGCTACCGCGGCAAACTCTCCGGGCCACTGCTCGACCGCATCGACCTGCATGTGACGGTGGCCCGGGAAGCCACCGCCCTGCATGTGCTGCCCAGCGAAGGCGCCGACACGGCCACCGGCGCCGCCCTGGTGGCGCGTGCCCGGCAACGCCAGGTCCAGCGCCAGGGCGTGGCCAATGCTTTTCTCGACCTGCCCGGCCTGCGCCAGCATTGCGGCTTGCATGCCGCCGATCAAGACTGGCTGGAAAGTGCCTGCGAGCGCCTCGGCCTGTCCTTGCGCGCCGCGCACCGGGTGCTCAAGGTCGCACGCACCCTGGCCGACCTCGAACAAGTCGAACAGATCGCCCGCAGCCATCTGGCCGAGGCGCTGCAATACCGCGGGCATCCGCAGAGCTGAACGCAGGCTTCCGAGCAAAGCCTGCATCAGGGCCCCGGCAGGAGCCAGGGGGACGCCTGGTTGCAGGCCCGCGAAACCTATCGCAGGCATGCCCCGCACCTACAGGCACCCTCAGCCGACAGACACGATTGCCTCCCGCTTGCTGCGCAACAGCGCGCCGCCGAAGAGGGCGAGCAAACGCCTACATGGGTTTAACCGGGGGCCATCGTCCTTTCAATAGCGGCTCAAGCGAGCCGCTGTACCTGCGGCAACTGCATCGCCGCCACTTCGGCGATCAGGTAGTCGCGCAAACGCAGATAACGCTCCTGACCGCGCCGCGCCTTGGGCCACACCAGGTAGTAGCTGCTGCCGCTGGGTACCGCACAGGGCCAGGGCAGGCCAAGGCGACCTTGGGCAACATCTTCGGCAACCATCACCAGGTCGCCAATCGACACCCCGTAACCACGCGCGGCGGCGACCATACCCAGCTCCAGGGTATCGAACACCTGGCCACCTTTGAGTGCTACGCAATCGGCCAGACCCATGGCCTGCAACCACTGGCGCCAATCGCGCCGATCCGGGGTCGGGTGCAGCAGTTCGGCGCCCTGCAGTCGGGCCAGATCCCACGGACCGTCCTGGACTGCCTCGGGGGCGCAGACAGGAATCAGCCACTCGTCGAACAACAGGACGCTGCCCCACTCCTCGTTAAAACCACCACTGCTCAGCAATACCGCGCAATCGAACGGCTCATGCAGAAAATCGACCTTGTCCACGTCCATCCAGGCGCTGGTCAGTTGCACCTCGATATCGCTGTTTTGCAAGCGAAAACGCGACAAGCGGGCCAGCAGCCAGCGCATGGTCAGGGTCGAAGGCGCCTTCAGACGCAGGATCGTATCGTCGGCGCGCAGGGTGGTGCAGGCGCGCTCCAGAGCATCGAAACCCTCCCGCAAACCGGGTAGCAGCATGCGCGCCGGCTCGGTCAATTGCAGGCTGCGACCACGGCGCTCGAACAGGCGGCAAGCGAAATGCTCCTCCAGGGTGCGCACATGCCGGCTGACCGCGCTCTGGGTGATCGCCAGCTCCTCGCCAGCACGGGTGAAAGAGCCGTGCCGGGCCGCTGCCTCAAAGGCACGCAAGGCATACAGCGGTGCTAGGCGACGGTTTTTATCCATGAGTATTAATCATGCCTGGCATGGCTTTTTTCCTTTTGTGCGAATCCAACCGACTCACGAGAATAGCGCCATTCTCCGCTCGCCCGGGCAACCCGGGCAAGCCCTCTCACTGAGTCAAACTCATCATGCCGCATGCTCTTCGCAACGAACTCGGCGCCATTCTGCGCCTGGCAGGCCCATTAATCGCCGCGCAACTGGCGCACGTTGTCATGGTCTTCACCGACACCGTGATGATGGGCCTGCTCGGGCCACAGGCTCTGGCCGGCGGCGGCTTAGGCGCGGCCAGCTATGCCTTCGTATCGATTTTCTGCGTCGGGGTGATCGCCGCGGTCGGCAACCTGGTGGCCATCCGGCATGGTGCGGGCGATGCGGGCGGCGTCACCCGCCTGACCCAGAACGGTCTATGGCTGGGCTGGGGCCTGGCATTACTGGCTGCAGTAGCCCTGTGGAATCTTGAGCCGGCGCTGCTGTATGCCGGCCAGCTGCCCGCCAACGTCACTGGCGCCATGCAATTTCTCGGCACCCTGACATTCGCCCTGCCTGGCTATATGACATTTATGGCACTGCGCGGCTTTACCGCCGCGATCGGGCGCCCAGGCCCAGTCATGGCGATCAGCATTGGCGGCGCGCTGGCCAACTTGATCCTCAACTACGCCTTGATCAAGGGCTGGTTCGGCCTGCCGCACTTGGGCCTGGCGGGCATTGGCCTGGTGACCGCACTGGTGATGAATATCATGGCGTTACTGCTGGCATGGCACGTGCTGCGCCACAGCGCCTATGCCGGATATCCTCTATGGCGTGGCCTGCTGCGCCCGGCCTGGGGCGAGCTGCAGGAGCTGCTGCGCTTGGGCCTGCCGATTGGCGGCACCTATGCGGTGGAGTCTGGCCTATTCATCTTCGCCGCCCTGTGCATGGGTGCGCTCGGCAGCCTGCAACTGGCCGCACATCAGATTGCGATCATGTCCGTGTACGTAGCCTTCATGGTGCCGGTGGGACTGTCCTACGCGGTGACCTTCCGTATTGGCCAGCACTTCGGCGCCGGTCGCCTGCTCGAAGCACGCCGCGCTGGACGCCTGGGCATCGCCCTCGGTGCAGTCTGCATGCTCGGCTTCGCTGCACTGTTCTGGCTGGCGCCGGAGTGGGTGGTTGGCCTGTTTCTCGATCGCTTCGACCCGGCCTACACCGAGGTGACGGCCCTGGCGGTCGGTCTGCTGGCGATTGCTGCCTGGTTCGAGTTCTTCGACGGTATCCAGACCATTGCCATGGGTGCGATTCGCGGCCTCAGGGACGCCAAGACCACCTTCTTCGTTGGCCTTGGCTGTTACTGGCTGATCGGTGCGCCACTGGCCTGGATCCTGGCCTTTGGAATGGGCTGGGGGGCACAAGGGGTGTGGTGGGGCCTGGCCAGCGGCCTGGCGTGCGCGGCGATCGGCCTGACCCTGGGTTTCGAGTGGAAGACTGCGCGACTACTGCGCCCGACGCCGCGGGAAGCAGCAGCCTGCCTGGCGTAGCCGCTAAGTCGTGCGCAGCGGGCGTTTCGCGCAGCTACTGGTGCGCGTGGCGCACCCTGCGCAGCGGCATCCGACGGCACTGAATCAGGGCTTGAGCAGCCCCAGCAGCGGCTGACGCATGCCGAACACCAGGAAGCGCGCCAGCTCGTTCAGCGGGATCGCCTTGCTGATCAGATAACCCTGCACCTGGTCGCAGCCGAACTCACGCAACAGAGCCAGTTGCTCGGCATTTTCCACGCCTTCGCCGACCACCTGCAGGTTGAGGTTATGGGCCAGATTGATCATTGCCCGCACCAACTGGCGATTCTCCGGGCGCCGATCCATATCGCCGACGAAGCTCTTGTCGATTTTCAACAACGCAATCGGCAGGCTACTCAGGTGCACGAAGGAGGAAAACCCGGTACCGAAGTCGTCCAGGGAAAAGCGCACGCCCAGCCGACCGAGCGCCAGCATGGTCTGCTGGACATGCTCGCTGCGGCGCATCACGGCGGTCTCGGTCAACTCGAACTCCAGCCAGCGCGCATCGACGCCACGCTCTGCGATCAGGCGACTGAGGGTCGGTAATAGCTGGCTGTCCTGAAACTGGCGGAACGACAGGTTGACCGCCATGTGCAGCTCCGGCAGGCCGCGACCACGCAACCACTGCATATCGCGCAGCGCCCGGGAAATCACCCAGTAGCCCAGCGGTACGATCAGTCCACTTTCTTCAGCCAGCGGCACAAATTCGTTCGGCCCAAGCAGACCGCGCTCGCGGTGGCGCCAGCGCACCAGCGCCTCCAGACCGACAATGCGCCCCGTCTGCAAGCACAGGCGCGGCTGATAATGCAGCTCCAGCTCATCGCGCCGTAGCGCCCGGCGCAACTCACTTTCCAACTCAGCCCGGCTGCGCGCGCCGCGGTTAATACGTTCGTCAAATACATGGAAGGTGCAGCCTTGCTGGCTCTTGGCCTGCTGCATGGCGATGTGTGCATGCCACATCAGCGGATCGGCACCACTATCTATGCGCGAATATGCCAAGCCAATACTGCAACCGATCAACAGACTTTCGCCATCGACCCAATAGGGCTCGGCCAGGACTTCGCTGATACGCTCGGCCAGACGTGGTGCACGCTGCGGATCGCTGCGCACATCAAGCAACAGGGCAAATTCGTCGCCACCCAGCCGGGCGATCTGATCCCCCTCCTGAAGCTGCGCCTTGAGCCGCGCCACCACTTGCCGGATCAACTGATCGCCGGCCTGGTGGCCGAGGGCATCATTGGCGTGACGGAAATTGTCCAGATCAAGATGAGCGAGTGCCAAGCCTCGCCCCCTGCACTCACTCAGGCGGGCGGCCAGCAGGGTCTGGAAACCCTGTCGATTGGCGATACCGGTCAGCGCATCCTGCTCGGTCAGACGCTGCAGGGTCTCTTGCAGACGGCCTTGCTCACGCACATAGCGCAGGCAGCGACGCAGTACATCGACACTCAGGCCATCACGTACCAGCCAGTCGCAGACCCCTGCGGGCGCTTCGGCAGGCTCTTTTTCAAGCAACAAGATAATGGGCAGAGGGCAGACTCCAGCCGCGGGTCGGCGCGCCTCCGTAGTCAGCAGCAAACCATTGATCTGGTGATCGAACAAACTGCTGGCCGCCGCCCACGAAGGGGCGGATATCAGCGGAAAGCTGCTGCCCAACAGACCGAGCTGCTCACGCAATAGCTCAAGCCATTCCGGCGTTTCAGCCAGCAGAACCAACCGCAAGGGATCGTCGAGCGCGGACAATAAGCCCTCCCCAGGCCACAAAGATAGTCGGCGGCATACCGCCCTTCTGCACCATAATTGGCGTCTAATCAGGCACATCCGTGTGCTGCTGTCGCGCATCCTGCATTAGAGACAAAAACCCGACAAGTGGTGCCAGATTACTGGATTACACAAAATAACCAAGCGTGGCTTACTGCCAGCACGAACTCCATCGCATAACGCCAAAGGATTCAGGCACACATCTCGCAAGCTACCGAGGCATATAGCGCGCGACAGCCAGGCGAAACCCATCAGCCACGGTGAAATCAGTCAACATGGCGCTGAAGACTGGCCCGCAGGGCGAGCGCAGCCAGTCAAAAGCGCAGTGTGCGAGCTGTGCATGCGGATTTTATGGGCGCCCTCGCCAGGGCGCCCATTCGAGGCTGACTTCAACACAGCACGACCACACACAGTAATGCTCAGGGCCTGCTAAAATGCGCGGCCGTACCCTTGGTGATTGACGCAATGTCCCGACTGAACCCCCGGCAGCAGGAAGCCGTGAACTATGTCGGCGGCCCTCTTTTGGTGCTCGCCGGTGCCGGCTCCGGCAAGACCAGCGTGATCACCCGCAAGATTGCCCACCTGGTGCAGAACTGCGGCATCCAGGCCCGACATATCGTCGCCATGACCTTTACCAACAAGGCCGCGCGGGAGATGAAAGAGCGCGCCGGCGTCCTGCTCAAGGGCCCTGAGGCCCGCGGCCTGACGGTCTCGACCTTCCACAACCTGGGCATGAACATCATCCGCAAGGAATACGCCGCGCTGGGCTATAAGCCGGGCTTCTCGATCTTCGACGAGGGCGATATCAAGGCGCTGCTCAGCGACATCATGCAGAAGGAATATTCTGGTGATGACGGCGCCGACGAGATTAAAAACTACATCGGCAGCTGGAAGAATGAACTGATCCTGCCCGAGCAGGCCCTGGCCGAGTCGCGCAATCCCAAGGAACAGACCGCCGCCATCGTCTACCTGCACTACCAGCGCACGCTCAAGGCCTACAACGCGGTGGACTTCGACGACTTGATTCTGATGCCGGTGAAGCTGTTCCAGGAGCATCCGGCGATTCTGGAAAAGTGGCAGAACCGCATCCGCTACCTGCTGGTCGACGAATATCAGGACACCAACGCCAGCCAGTACCTGCTGGTGAAACTGCTGGTGGGCATGCGCAACCAGTTCACCGTGGTCGGCGACGATGACCAATCGATCTATGCCTGGCGTGGCGCACGCCCGGAAAACCTGATGCTGCTGAAGGACGATTATCCGTCGCTGAAGATCGTCATGCTGGAGCAGAACTACCGCTCCACCAGCCGCATCCTCAAGTGCGCCAACACCCTGATCGCCAACAACCCCCACGCCTTCGAGAAGCAGCTGTGGAGCGAGATGGGCATGGGCGACGAGATCCGCGTGATCCGCTGCCGCAACGAAGATGCCGAGTGCGAACGCGTAGCCCTGGAAATCCTCACCGAACACCTGCGCACCCAGCGCCCGTACAGCGATTACGCCATCCTCTATCGCGGCAACTACCAGGCCAAGCTGATGGAGCTGAAACTGCAGCACCATCAGATTCCCTATCGCCTCTCGGGCGGCACCAGCTTCTTCGCCCGCCAGGAGGTGAAGGACCTGATGAGCTACTTCCGCCTGCTGGTCAACCCGGATGACGACAACGCCTTCCTGCGGGTGATCAACGTGCCGCGCCGCGAGATCGGCTCGACCACCCTGGAGAAGCTCGGCAACTACGCCACCGCACGCAAGATCAGCATGTACGCCGCCGCTGGCGAAATCGGCCTGGGCGAACACCTGGATGCGCGCTATACCGAACGCCTGGGGCGCTTTACCAAGTGGATGGACCGGGTGCGCCAGGAGTGTGCGCAGAACGACCCGATTGCGGCGATCCGCAGCATGGTCATGGACATCGACTACGAGAACTGGCTGCGCCAGAACGCCTCCAACGACAAGGTCGCCGATGCGCGCATGGGCAATGTCTGGTTCCTGGTCGAGGCGCTGAAAAACACCCTGGAGCGTGACGAAGATGGCGAGATGACCATCGAGGACGCCATCGGCAAGCTGGTACTGCGCGACATGCTCGAGCGCCAACAGGAAGAAGAGGAAGGCGCCGAAGGCGTGCAGATGATGACCCTGCATGCCTCCAAGGGTTTGGAATACCCGTCGGTGTACATCCTCGGCGTGGAAGAAGAAATTCTTCCACATCGCTCCAGCATCGAGGCCGATACCGTCGAGGAAGAACGCCGCCTGGCTTACGTCGGTATCACCCGCGCCAAACGCAACCTGACCATGACCTTCGCCGCCAAGCGTAAACAATACGGCGAAATCATCGATTGCTCGCCGAGCCGTTTTCTCGATGAATTGCCGCCCGAAGATCTGGTTTGGGAAGGCCTGGAAGACGCCCCTCCCGAGGTCAAGGCCGCCACTGGCAACTCGGCGCTGGCCAACATGCGCGCCATGCGGAAAAAATAGCGGGGCGCTATTTTTAACGTCGCGCAGGGTTGCGGCCCGCAGAGTGTTCGCCAGGGATGGCAGGCCATAAAAAATGATCGGGAATCATTTTTAACGTCGCGCAGCGATGGCCCGCAGGGTGGCCGCCAGGGATGGCAGGCCATAAAAAATAGTGCTACTTCGTAGCCCGGATGCCATCCGGGGAAACCGTCCCGGATTGTATCCGGGCTACGTTCATATGAGAGGAATACGCGTGGAAGCGCTGAAACAGAAGATTCGCGATGAAGGCATAGTGCTCTCGGAGCAGGTACTCAAGGTCGACGCCTTTCTCAACCATCAGATTGATCCGGCACTGATGCAGTTGATCGGCCATGAGTTTGCCCAACGTTTCGCCGGCCAAGGCATCACCAAGATCGTGACCATCGAAGCGTCGGGCATCGCCCCAGCGATCATGGCTGGCCTGGAGCTGGGTGTGCCGGTGATCTTTGCCCGCAAGTACCAGTCGCTGACGCTCAAGGATGACCTGTATACCGCCAAGGTGTTTTCCTTCACCAAGCAAACCGAAAGCACGATCGCTATCTCAGCCAAGCACCTGAGTGCCTGCGATCACGTGCTGGTTATCGACGACTTCCTCGCTAACGGCCACGCGGCCAAAGCGTTGATCGACCTGATAGGCCAGGCCGGCGCGAGCATCGCCGGGGTCGGCGTGGTAATCGAAAAGTCCTTCCAGAGTGGTCGCGCCGAACTGGACGCCCAAGGCTACCGGGTCGAATCGCTGGCACGCATCGCCTCGCTCAAGAACGGCCAGGTCAGCTTTCTCGAGTAATCCAGGCTAGAGCAGCCCTGGCTGCCGCGTACCACGCACAAAAAAACCGCCAATAGGCGGTTTTTTACTCTGGATGTAGCCTTACAGGCCAGACATCTTGACGATGGCATCACGCAGTTCGTCATCCGAACAATCCGCGCAGGTACCCTTCGCCGGCATCGCATTAATCCCGGCAATGGCTGTAGCGAGGATCCCGTCGATGCCACCTTCCTTGTCGGCACGGGCTTTCCAGGCCGCAGTGTCACCGATCATCGGTGCACCGAGGATGCCCGGAGTATGGCAAGCACTGCAGTGAGCGGTAATGATTGAATCGGTAGAACGTGCTGCACTACCCGCCACAACCGCAACGGCACCTACACCCTTGCATTCTTCACCCATCACGCAGACTTCACCCGGCGGCTTCAAGCGCTCGGCAATCGCTTCGTTAGTCGTGGCCTGAGCAGTCACTGCCCACAGAGCCAAGACGGCAGCCGGCGCTACCAGCATTTTCTTAATTAGATTCACGGTACACCCTCATCGTGGCTAGTCACGCCCGCGGCCACGGTTCGCGAGCGCGTTGATTATAACGGCAAGCCGCCCCGCCCGAAACAACCCAAATTGTCGCAGCGCTATTAGCTTGCGCTGCGCACTACCCCCGCCCATGTATCAGCAGGCTGTCTTTGCGTGTTAGCCGCTTATCGCCTGCAGCGTGCGACAACCCTCAAAAATTCGCAGGGGTAGTCGCACTGATCAAGCGCGCCGGCTGATCGAACGGATTACGGAAGCGGTGCGGTTTGCTGCTCTCGAAGTAATAGCTGTCGCCCGGCTCGAGGATGAACACTTCATCGCCGACGCTCAGCTCAAGGCGTCCTTCCACCAGCAGGCCGGTTTCCTCGCCTTCATGGGTGTACATATCATCGCCGGTGTCAGAACCGGCCGGATAGGTTTCGTCGAGCAGGGTAATAGCCCGATTCGGGTAGGCCTTGCCCACCAGCTTCATGCTGATCGCACCACTGTGGATATCGATGAGTTCGGCAGCGCGATACACCACTTGGGTGTAATTGTCCTGTTCCGCTTCCTGGGAGAAGAATTCCACCAACGACATGGGAATACCCGCCAGCACCTTTTTCAGCGAGCTGATCGAGGGGCTTACGCTGTTCTTCTCGATCATCGAAATGGTGCTGTTGGTGACGCCTGCCCGCTTGGCGAGCTCACGCTGGGACAGGCCCTTGAGTTTACGAATGGATTGCAGTCGAACACCGACGTCCAATACTGGAGCCCTCCTCGGGGAAATACGGAAAAGTGTCCGTATCATGGCAACAGCGTTCAGTATTTACAACACTCCGAATACAAATCCTCTTCGGCTCCCTCCTTCAGGCCTCGCAATAGAGCAAAGGCACCCGGCGCAGGTTGCAGAACAGCTGGTAGGGAATGGTCTCCGCGCAGGCCGCCACGTCGCTGGCAAGAATACGCTTGCCCCACAACTCGACCCGGCTGCCAAGGCCGGTGCCAGGCAGATCGCTGAGGTCGACGCAGAGCATATCCATCGAGACCCGGCCAATCAGCCGGCTCGGCCGGCCATCGATCAGCACCGGCGTGCCGGTCGGCGCATGCCGCGGATAACCGTCGGCATAGCCCATGGCGACCACGCCAACCCGAGTCGGCCGCTCGGTGACGAAGCGCGCGCCATAGCCGACGGGTTCGCCGACCGGCAGTTCGCGCACGCTGATAATCTTCGACTCCAGGGTCATCACCGGCTGCAACTGCGCGGCCACGACCTGCGCCTCCTCGAACGGGCTGGCACCGTACAGCATGATGCCGGGGCGTACCCAGTCACTTGGCACCTGCGGCCAGCCGAGCACGGCCGGTGAGTTACGCAGGCTGATTTGCGCCACCAGCCCTTGCCGCGCCTGCTCGAACACCACCAGTTGCTCGATGCTGCGCGGACATTCCAGTTCGTCGGCACGGGCGAAGTGGCTCATCAGGACGATTTTCGCCACCTTGCCGCTGGCCAGCAGGCGCCGATAGGCCGCCTGGTAGTCGGCCGGATCCAGGCCGACACGGTGCATGCCTGAGTCCAGCTTCAACCACACCGTCAGCGGCTTGACCACGGCCGAGCGCTCGATAGCCTCCAGTTGCCACAGCGAATGCACCACGCACCACAAATCCTGCTGCTCGATCAGCGCCAACTCGTCCGCTTCGAAAAAACCTTCGAGCAGCAGGATCGGCCCTCCAATACCCGCCTCGCGCAACTGCAGCGCCTCTTCGATACAGGCCACGGCAAAGCCATCGGCCTGCTCCTGCAGAGCCTGCGCACAACGCACGGCGCCATGCCCATAGGCATCGGCCTTGACCACCGCGAGCGCCTTGGCGCCCGACACCTCGCGGGCCAATTGATAGTTGTGACGCAAGGCTTGCAGATCGATCAGGGCACGGGCTGGACGCATGGGCTTCTCGAGTATCGGGCGTAGGCCGGGTAGCAGTGTTGCTCGGCGCAACCCAGTACGCGGGTTGCGGACTGCCGATTAAAAAAACCCGGCGGGACAGCCGGGCAAAACTAACAATAAAGCAGGTCTGCGGCTCAAACGGCCGCTACCACCATCATTTCGACCAGCACCTCGGGGGTGTACATCGCCGCCTCGACGCAGGCACGGCCTGGCGCAGCACCGGGTGCGACCCACGCGTCCCACACCTGGTTGAGGCCGGCGTAGTCGCGGGCCATGTCCTTGAGGTAGATGGTCACCGAGAGAATGCGCGACTTGTCGCTGCCGGCCTCGGCCAACATCGCATCGATATTGGCCAGGGTCTCGCGGGTCTGCTGCACGATGTCGCCACTGTAGTCATCCGCCAACTGCCCGGCCAGGTAGACCGTGCCGTTGTGGATATTGATTTCGCTGTAACGGGTTTCAGTGCGCAGGCGCTGGACTGACATGTTTGGAAGACTCCTTGGCGTTGCTGTAACGGAAGATATCCAGGCCTTCGCCGCTGATCTGCGGGCGCTTCGAGGCCATCAGATCGGCGAGGAAGCGGCCGGAGCCGCAGGCCATGGTCCAGCCCAGTGTGCCGTGACCGGTATTAAGGAACAGATTGCGAAAACCGGTAGCACCGACGATCGGCGTGCCGTCCGGGGTGGCCGGGCGCAGGCCGGTCCAGAACTCAGCCTGCTTGAGGTCGCCACCTTGCGGGTAGAGGTCGGCGGTGATCATCTCCAAAGTCTCGCGGCGACGCGGATTCAGGCTCAGATCGAAACCGGCGATCTCGGCCATGCCGCCCACCCGGATACGGTTGTCGAAGCGGGTAATGGCGACCTTATAGGTCTCATCGAGAATGGTCGAGGCCGGCGCCATGTCACCATTGGTGATTGGCACGGTCAGCGAATAACCCTTGAGCGGGTAGATCGGCGCGCGGATGCCCAGCGGCTTGAGCAGCTGCGGGCTGTAGCTGCCGAGAGCGAGGACATAGCGATCGGCAGTTTCCAGCTTGCCATTGATCCAGACGCCATTGATCCGGTCACCCACACTGTCGAGACGCTCGATGGTCTGGCCGAAGCGGAATTCGACGCCCAATTGCTTGGCCATCTCGGCCAGCTTGAGGGTGAACATCTGGCAGTCGCCGGTCTGGTCGTTGGGCAGGCGCAGGGCCCCAGCCAGCTTGTGCTTGACGCCCGCCAGGGCCGGTTCGACGCGGGCGATGCCGTCACGATCGAGCAATTCAAAAGGTACGCCAGACTGCTGCAGTACGGCGATGTCCTTGGCCGCATTATCCAGCTGCGCCTGGGTGCGGAACAGCTGGGTGGTGCCCAGGCGACGGCCTTCGTAACCGATACCGGTCTCGGCGCGCAGTTCATCGAGGCAATCGCGGCTGTACTCGGACAGGCGCACCATGCGCTCCTTGTTCACCGCATAGCGGCTGGCGGTGCAATTGCGCAGCATCTGCGCCATCCACAGGTATTGGTCGATATCGGCAGTGGCCTTGATGGCCAGCGGTGCATGCTTCTGCAGCAGCCACTTGATGGCTTTCAACGGCACGCCCGGCGCCGCCCAGGGCGAGGCGTAGCCCGGGGATACCTGACCGGCGTTGGCGAAGCTGGTTTCCATGGCAGGACCGTCCTGACGATCGACCACCACCACTTCGAAACCCTGACGAGCCAGGTAATACGCACTGGCCGTACCCACCACACCACTACCAAGCACCAGGACCCGCATCGTCATCTCCTCGCCGCGACTGTGCGCTAGCGTTTTTTGTTTTGAGCATTGTTGAGCGAAGTATATTTAGCCATGGCCAGTGTATTTCACTATATATACAACTATATTTGGCGAGAATTCTTGGCAAAAGCCACTTAAACGGAGGGGCATCCCCCATGCGCACCCAGCATCAGAGCCGTCGCGAACTGGACAAGATCGACCGCAATATTCTGCGCCTGCTGCAGGAAGACGGGCGCATCTCCTTTACCGAACTGGGCGAGCGGGTTGGCTTGTCGACCACGCCCTGCACCGAGCGGGTCCGCCGCCTGGAGCGCGAAGGCATCATCATGGGCTACAACGCCCGCCTCAACCCGCAGTACCTCAAGGCCAGCCTGCTGGTATTCGTCGAGATCAGCCTGGATTACAAGTCCGGCGACACCTTCGAGGAGTTCCGCCGCGCCGTACTCAAGCTGCCGCATGTACTGGAATGCCACCTGGTGTCAGGCGATTTCGACTACCTGGTGAAGGCGCGCATCAACGAGATGGCCAGCTACCGCAAGCTGCTCGGCGACATCCTGCTCAAGCTGCCGCACGTGCGCGAATCGAAGAGCTACATTGTCATGGAAGAGGTCAAGGAGAGCCTGAGCCTGCCGATTGCCGATTAACGGCCGGTCTGCAGAGTAGCCTGCGACGAGGCCCTACGCGGCAGGAGCAACATCGTCGGACGGAGCACTACGCGCTCCCAGCTGGGTTTCACCACTGTGCAGCTCAACGGAACGCCACCCGATTTACGGTGACGAAGCCGTCCCAATCGCGGCTAATGCCCCGCCCACAACTCGTGGCCTAACACGCACCCGCGCTGGCTACACCAGCACCTGGCGAGTGCTGGCGATCAACTGATGCACCTGCTTCTCCACTGCCGGCTCGGTCATCTGTTCCGGCCCCTGGCCGCGCGGACAAGGCAGGCTGGGCGTGGTGCCGAACAGGCGGCAGATCAGCGGGCGCTGGCCGTAGACCTGGCAGCCTTGCGGGCCCAGGTGCACGCAGTTGTAGTCGGCCAGCGCAGCGTCGTGCTCAGCCGCGCTTTTTACGGGCAACCTCGACATTTCATCAGACGAGGCGGTGACCGGCCCGCAGCAGTCATGGCAACCCGGCACGCAGGCGAAACTGGGAATCTGCAAACGTAGCTTATCGATCTTGCGACTGGTGCAACTCATGGGCGTGATCCTGAAACACAGGGCGGCATAGTAACGGGACACTGCAGCAAATCGCGGCATTTGGGCCATAAGACGACGAAAATCCGCTTATTTCGCGATTGCCTCTTGGCGTTTGGCAAATCCCACGCTTATTCTTCGTAAAATTTTCCAAACACAATAATCAGGATTTCACACATGAACGCCCGCGTTCACCAGCCGGTTCACAGCAACCAGCACGCATGCTCCTACTACGCCGCCAGCACCAACCGTCAACTCGACTACCCCGCCTTGAGCGGCGAGCTGCGCGTCGACGTGTGCATCGTCGGCGGCGGTTTTTCCGGGCTGAACACGGCCATCGAGCTGGCGCAGAAAGGCTTCTCGGTGGCGCTGCTGGAGGCACACAAGATCGGCTGGGGCGCCAGTGGGCGCAACGGCGGCCAGCTTATTCGCGGGGTCGGTCATGGTGTCGAACAGTTCGAGTCGATCATCGGCACCGAGGGCGTGCGCGAACTCAAGCTGATGGGCCTGGAAGCCGTGGAAATCGTCCGCCAGCGGGTCGCGCAGTTCACTATCGACTGCGACCTGACCTGGGGCTATTGCGACCTGGCGAACAAACCCGCTCATCTGGAGGGCTTCGCCGCCGACATGGCGGAGTTGAAAAGCCTCGGTTACCAGCACGAGCTGCGCCTGCTGCAACCGGAGCAGATGCATGAAGTGGTGGGCTCGGAGCGCTACGTCGGCGGCCTGATCGACATGGGCTCCGGCCACCTGCACCCGCTCAACCTGGCCCTGGGCGAGGCAGCCGCCGCCCAGTCACTGGGCGTGCAGTTGTTCGAGAATTCGGCGGTGACGCGCATCGACTACGGCGCAACGGTCAAGGTGCACACCGCCCAAGGCATGGTGCGCGCGGCTCATCTGGTACTCGGCTGCAACGCCTACCTGAATAGCCTGAACCGTAATCTGGGCGGCAAGGTGCTGCCCGCCGGCAGCTATGTGATTGCCACCGAGCCGCTGTCCGAGGCCCAGGCCCGTGCGCTGATCCCGCAGAACATGGCGCTGTGCGACCAGCGCGTGGCCCTGGATTATTACCGCCTGTCTGCCGATCGCCGTCTGCTGTTCGGTGGCGCCTGCCACTACTCCGGCCGCGACCCGGCGGACATCGCGGGCTACATGCGACCGAAAATGCTCGCCGTGTTCCCCCACCTGCAGGATGTGCAGATCGACTACCAGTGGGGCGGCATGATCGGTATCGGCGCCAACCGCCTGCCACAGATCGGCCGGCTCAAGGATCAGCCCAACGTCTACTATGCCCAGGCCTACTCCGGTCACGGCGTCAACGCCACCCACCTGGCCGGCAAGCTGCTGGCCGAGGCCATCGCCGGCCAGGCCAGCCACGGCTTCGAGCTGTTCGCCCAGGTGCCGCACATGACCTTCCCCGGCGGCCAGCACCTGCGCTCGCCGCTGCTGGCCCTGGGCATGCTCTGGCACCGCTTCAAGGAACTGCTGTAGGCGCATGGCCGCGGGGCCAACCCCAGCACCAGCAGCGCGGCTGGCTGAGCTAGTCGCTACGCGCAGTCGCAGTCACACCGAACTGATCATCGGCGCCCTGACCGCGCCAGGCCAGCACCACGAACACCGCGGCACCCAGCGCCATCAGCAGCGGCAAGGCATGACCGCTAACCCACTGGCTGGCCGCACCGGTGGCCAGCGGGCCGATCAGGCAGCCGATGCCCCAGAGTTGTGCCACATGGGCATTGGCGCGCACCAGGGCATCGTCACGGTAACGCTCACCGATCAGGATCAAGGACAGGGTGAACAGCCCGCCGGCGCTGGCGCCGAACAGCACCAACAGCGGCCAGATCAGCGACGTGTGCAACAGCAATGGAATCGCCAGACTGGCGCACAGCAGAGTCACCCCACAACCGCGGAACAGGGTACGCCGCGACATGCGATCAGCCAGCAGACCGATCGGCAGTTGCAAGGCGGCGTCGCCGACCACCACCACGCTGACCATGAACAGCGCCACTTCCTGGGTGAAGCCCTGACGCAGGCCGTAGATGGGTAGCAATGTCAGCATCATCGCCTCGAACGCGGCGAACAGCATCACCGCCCAGGCGATGGCCGGCAGCTTGCGGCAGAACGCCAGCAGGCCACGCCCCGACGCACTTTGACCGTCCACCCGGGGCGCGCCCGTGCGACCCAACAGAATCAGCGAACCGCCAATCAACAGGCCGACACCGGCCCAGAAACCCAGGTCGGTACTGGTGCCCAGCGCGGTCAGCACTAGCGGCCCGCACAGCTGGCTCAACGCATAACCGGTGCCATACAGGGCGACCAAACGGCCACGCCACTTCTCCACGGCCAGCTGGTTGATCCAGCTCTCGCCGAGGATAAACACCACGGTCAGCGCCACGCCGATCAGCAAGCGCAACAGCAGCCACACCGCATAGCTCTGCATCAGCGCCAACAGCCCCACAGACAGCGCGCCGGCCAGCAGGCACAGCTGCATCAGCCGCGTGGTGCCGAAGTACGCCGCCAACCGGCCCGCCAGGGACGCACCCAGCAGTACACCCACCGCCGGAGTCGCCGCCATCACGCCGATGGCGAAGGAGTTGTAGCCCCAGCTCTCCAGGCGCAGCGACACCAACGGCATGGTCACCCCGAGGGCCAGACCAATACTGATGACCGCCGAGCAAACCGCGAAATAGGTACCCCAACGCATCGCCAGACTCCTTTATATCGTGGCCCGATAAAAAACAAAACGGCCGGGTTTCCCAAGGAAACCCGGCCGCAGGTGTGGCTCGCAAAGAGCCGGCCCCTCAACTCGGGGGCGGACCTCAAGGGAGAACAAAAACGCTCCCCTTAAAAACAGAGTATCGACCGAAACCAACACCGACAAAGATTTCCTGGGCTAAGGCCAGACAAGGCGCCCCGGAGCTTTTAAGCGCAGCGTACTGCAGTACGTGAGCATTAAAAGCGAGGACGCAACGCCATATGGCCGACGACCAGGAGATCGTCCCGCTAGCGTTACAGCTTGATCCAGGTGGCTTTGAGCTCGGTGTACTTGTCGAAGGCGTGCAGCGACTTGTCGCGGCCGTTGCCGGACTGCTTGAAGCCGCCGAACGGAGCGGTCATGTCGCCGCCATCGTACTGGTTGACCCACACGCTACCAGCACGGAGCGCCTTGGCGGTCAGGTGGGCCTTCGACAGGTTGCTGGTCCAGACCGCCGCCGCCAAACCATAAGGCGTGTCGTTGGCAATCTGTATGGCTTCTTGCGCCGACTCGAAGCCGATCACCGACAACACCGGACCGAAAATCTCCTCGCGGGCGATGCGCATGGCATTGTTCACGCCATCGAAAATGGTCGGTTCGACATAGGTGCCACCGGTTTCTTGCAGCACTTGCTTGCCACCGGCCACCAGCGTGGCGCCCTCGTCGTGACCGGCCTGGATGTAGCTCAGGACATTGTTCATCTGGGTGGTGTCGACCAGCGCACCGACATTGGTCGCCGGATCCAGCGGGTTACCCGGCTTCCAGGCCTTGATCGCCTCGACCACCATGGGCACGAACGTGGCCTTGATCGAGTTCTCCACCAGCAGGCGCGAGCCGGCGGTACAGACTTCGCCCTGGTTGAAGGCGATGGCGCCGGCCGCGGCTTCGGCGGCGGCCTGCAGATCAGGCGCATCGGCGAAGACAATGTTCGGACTCTTGCCGCCGGCTTCCAGCCAGACGCGCTTCATGTTCGACTCACCAGCGTAGATCATCAGTTGCTTGGCGATCTTGGTCGAACCGGTGAATACCAGGGTGTCGACATCCATATGCAGGGCCAAGGCCTTGCCGACGGTGTGGCCGTAACCCGGCAGCACATTGAGTACGCCCGCCGGGATGCCGGCCTCGATGGCCAGTTGCGCCAGGCGAATGGCCGTCAACGGTGATTTTTCCGACGGTTTGAGAATCACCGAGTTCCCGGTGGACAACGCCGGCCCGAGCTTCCAGCAGCTCATCAGCAATGGGAAGTTCCACGGCACGATGGCGGCGACCACACCAATCGGCTCGCGGGTGACCAGGCCCAGTTCGTTGTGTGGCGTGGCGGCCACCTCGTCGTAAATCTTGTCGATCGCTTCACCGCTCCAGCGAATCGAACGTGCTGCGCTGGATACATCGATATCCAAGGCATCACTGATCGGCTTGCCCATGTCGAGGGTTTCCAGCAGCGCCAGCTCCTCGGCGTGCTGATCAATCAAGTCAGCGAAACGAATCATCACGTCCTTGCGTTTGACCGGCGCCAGGCGCGACCACACACCGGAATCGAAGGTCTTGCGGGCGTCCTGCACCGCCAACTCGGCGTCGGCCAGATCACAACTGGCAACCTCTACCAACATGCGCCCGTCCACCGGGCTGATGCACTCGAAGGTCGCACCGGAAGCTGCCGCACGGTATTCGCCATGAATAAAGGCACGGCCTTCGATCTTCAGGGTTTTTGCGCGCTGTTCCCAGTCGGCACGAGTCAGGCTAGTCATTGCTACATCCTCTATCGCTAGTAAAGCGCCGCAGGTGGCCGCTGCGCTGTCAATTATTGTGCATGGGCCTCTGCGCCCAATCCTGCTGGCAACACTAAACCAGAGGCTCGCACACTTCCAATATTTTTTACAAAAAGCGCAAAAGCCGCCTTGTTATGTGTGCTTTATTAAACATAGACTGCCGAAATATTCACTCCAACCGACAACAAGTCTGGCCATAACAGGCGCTCGACCCCTAACGGACATGCTTATGAACATCGAAAAGATCGTCGACTTCGCCACCGCCACTACCGCGCCCGAGCATTACCGCCCGGCAGCGGAGAAAGTCCTCGCAGGCGATCCTGAGCAGAGCGTACGCAACCACTACGGCAGCCCGTGCGGTCAATTCAATGCGGGAACCTGGGAAGGTGCGATTGGCCGCTGGACCGTCAACTACACCGAACACGAGTACTGCGAAATCCTGCAAGGCGTCTCGGTATTGCGCGACCAGGATGGCAACGCCAAGACCCTACGCGCCGGCGACCGCTTCGTCATCCCGGCCGGCTTCTGCGGCACCTGGGAGGTACTGGAGCCGTGCCGCAAGGTCTATGTGATGTTTGAGCAAACCGCAACCTGATATCGGTTTCATGCGTCACCCTTTAGCCTGCCATGTGCGGGCTTTTTATGGCCTGCCTTCCATGGCGACCATGGCTAAGGGCCTGCGCTGCGCACGGCTGGAATGGCTACCGGTCATGTTTAACGCTCAGGGTTTATCGCCAAATTCCAGGCAAGAAAAAGCCCGCTAGAAGCGGGCTTTTTCTGCAAGGAGCCAGATCAATTACTTGATCTTGCCTTCCTTGTAGATCACGTGCTTACGCACAACCGGATCGAATTTTTTAATTTCGATTTTGTCCGGAGTGGTGCGCTTGTTTTTGTCGGTAGTGTAGAAATGACCAGTACCGGCACTCGAGATCAAACGGATCAATTCACGCATGACTTTCTCCTTAAACCTTTTCGCCGCGAGCGCGCAGCTCGGACAGAACGACGTCAATACCACGCTTGTCGATGCAACGCATGCCTTTGGCAGAAAC
>JAUSOF010000044.1 GCA_030656145.1 Pseudomonas sp. | reverse complement strand
GCCGAGCCGACCGCCAAATATGCAGTTGGCGCCATACTCTGGCTGCTGGTGCTGAGTTACCTGCTGCTGGCCGGGCGAGGTAGCCATGCGCCTGACTGATGCCAGCGTGGCAATCCGCCCGCGCAGCCCCTGGGAAGCACTGGACCTCGGCGTGCTCCTGGCACGTCGTCATGCAGGCCTGCTGATGGCCAGCTGGGCATTGGTCACAGTGCCGATCTTCGCCCTGCTCTGCCTGTTGCTGTGGGACTCCCCGGGCTGGGCGATATTCGCCTTCTGGTGGCTGAAGCCGGCCTACGAGCGCCTGCCGCTGTACATCCTCGCCCGCGCCCTGTTCGGCGACACACCCAGTCTCAAGCAAGCGCTCAAGGCCTTGCCCAGCCTGCTCAGGCCACAACTGCTAGCCAGCCTGACCTGGCGCCGGTTCAGCCCGACGCGCAGCTTCGACCTGCCGGTGTTGCAACTCGAAGGCTTGTCCGGTCAGGCGCGCAGCCAGCGCCTGGTAGTCCTGGGCCAGCGTGATGCGCGTGCCGCAAGTTGGTTGACGGTGGTCGGTATGCACCTGGAAATAGCGCTGTGGCTGGGCCTGGCCAGCTTGTTCTACCTGCTGTTGCCGGCGCAGATCGAGCTGGACTGGAGCTGGCAGAGCCTGGCCAATGCAGCAGTCGACGAGTGGCTGTGGCTGGAACACCTGTCCAACCTGCTGTACGTATTGGTGCTGATCGTCTGGGAGCCGGTCTACGTCGCCTGCGGCTTTACCCTCTACCTGAACCGACGCACCGCTCTGGAGGGCTGGGATATCGAACTGGTGTTCCGCCAACTGCGCCAGCGCCTGACCGGCGTGGCCTACGCCCTGTTACTCGGTTGCGGCTTATTGCTACTGCAGACGCCGACCGCGGCCATGGCCGCCGAGATCGTCACCAGCCCGCTGCCCGGCCCCGAGGCCGCGCGCCTGCTCAAACAACCGCTGAACAGCCAGGCGGCCCGCGACAGCATCAGTCAACTGCTGGATCAGCCGCCCTTTGAACACCGCGAAACTGTCACCCGCTGGCGCTTCGGCGAGCCAGAACAAGCCGCAGACGGGAGCGAGGAGCAACTCAGCGGCCTGTTTGAACTGATCGAGAAATTCTTCAAGCTGGCCGAGTTCTGGAACAGCATCGACGCCGTCGCGCTGTTTTTCGAGGC
>JAUSOF010000030.1 GCA_030656145.1 Pseudomonas sp. | reverse complement strand
CTGAACGCCTGCAACAACGTCTACGTGTCGCCGAAGATGGCGCCGACCGGGTAGGCCCCAACCGTCTCGCCGAAGGCGGTGCTGAACGCCTGCAACAACGTCTGCGTGTCGCCGAAGATGGCGCTGACCGGGTAGGCCCCAATCGTCTCGCCGAAGGCGGTGCCGAACGCCTGCAACAGCGCCTGCGTGTCGCCGAAGATGGCGCCGATCGTGTAGGCCCCAACCGTCTCGCCGAAGGCGGTGCTGAACGCACCCCAGGCCAGCGCATTGGCTAACCCTTAGCCTTGGGACACGAACCGCCCCGCAAAAGGTGCCCAAACAGGCACCTTTTATACGTCTGAGCGTTTTACTCCAGTTGCGCCAGACGCTCTTCCAGGGCCGCAATCCGGGCCTCCAATACATCCAGGCGAGTTTCATGCTGGGCATTGGTAGTCGCCCGTTCCGGCTCACTGGCCCGCGCCTCCATGGCTGCCTGCAAATCTGCCGGATCGCCCAGCACGTGCATATAGCGCTCTTCGCGCTGCCCCGCTTGGCGCGGTAACAGGCAAATCAGGCCGCGACTGATCAGCCGCTCCAGATTGTGCTGCACCTGCGCCGCATCCTCGAACGTGTACATGCGACTACTGCGCGTAAGCAATTCGTTGACCGTTTGCGGCCCGCGTAACAGCAGCAAACCTACCAAGACGACTTGCGCTGCCACCAACTCCAGCACTTTGTCAGCGCGGTGTTCCCAGCGGTCCGCTCGACTGCCCATCACCAGGCGCGTCAGCCCTCGTCCCTCAAGGCTGCGCAAACCCTGGCCGACCTGTCCGGCGTTGAGGTTCATCAAGGGTTCGCGGCTGGTTTTCTGGTTGCAGGCCAGTACCAGGGCATTGAGGGTCAGCGGGTAAACTTCTGGAGTGGTCGCCTGCTTTTCGATCAGGCAGCCCAACACTCGAGCTTCTGTGGTCGTCAGCGGCACATCGATGGGCGTAGTAGGCGTTTCGCTGGTCATGGTAATTCTCTTTGGCTCGGGCATGGCACTGATGCCGTGTCACTCATGATATGTCGGGCCGCGCATGTTAGCGCCACCAACCTGCGAATGGTCAGATCACACTGATGCGGCACTCGCCCAGGAGGCTGTCCGATTAATAGTCATTGGCTGCAAATTCTAGGTTAGCGCTGAGGAACGAAGCCCAACAAAATCAAAATGTTGGGCTTCGCGTAGTTCAGACCAACCTACAAAAAACGCCTTCTCGGATGGCCTTCCAGCAGCCGGGGTAGCCGCCCAACACCTACAAGCAGGGCTCTGTGCTAAAGTCGCGCGCTATTTTTTGCCAAGGCGCCCTCGCCTCGGTAAATGCCTGACTCACAGCCACGCAGCCAACGCATCCAGGCGTACCCGCTACGCCGCACAAGAGATTGCTGGCTCTATTGAGATGCATGCCATGACTGCCGCCCAACGCCCGCTCTTGCAGCTATTCAACCGCACCAGCCTGGTGCTACAGATCTTTATCGGCCTGCTCGCCGGCATCGCCCTGGCCGTCTTCTTGCCCGAAGCGGCCAGCAGCGTCAGCTTCCTCGGCACGGTGTTCGTTTCGGCCCTGAAAGCCGTGGCGCCGGTACTGGTGTTTATCCTGGTCACCGCCTCGATTGCCAACCACCAACGCGATCAACAAACCCACATCCGGCCGATTCTGCTGCTTTATCTGTTCGGCACCTTCAGCGCCGCCCTGATTGCCGTCACCGCCAGTTTCATCTTCCCCTCGAGCCTGACCCTGGTCAGCAACAGTGCCGACCTGACGCCTCCCGGCGGCATCAGCGAGGTGCTGCAAACCCTGCTGCTCAATGTGGTCGACAACCCGGTCAATGCGCTACTCAGAGGCAACTTTATCGGCATTCTGGCCTGGGCCATCGGTCTCGGGCTGGCCTTCCGCCATGCCAGCCCGAGCAGCAAGCTGATGCTTGCCGACCTGTCCGCCGGGGTCACCTCGATCGTCAAGCTGGTCATCCGCCTGGCGCCGCTGGGGATCTTCGGCCTGGTGGCCGCGACCCTGGCCGAATCGGGCCTGGCGGTGCTGCTCGACTACCTGCACCTGCTACTGGTGCTAGTCGGCTGCATGCTGTTCGTCGCCCTGGTGGTCAACCCGGCTATCGTCTTCTTCAAGCTGCGCCGCAACCCCTACCCGCTGGTCTTCACCTGCCTGCGCGAAAGCGGCCTGACCGCCTTCTTCACCCGCAGTTCGGCGGCCAATATTCCGGTCAACCTGCAGCTGTGCCAGCGCCTGGGCCTGCATGAGGAAACCTATTCGGTCTCGATCCCCCTGGGTGCCACCATCAATATGGCCGGGGCAGCCATCACCATCAGCGTGCTGACTCTGGCTGCGGTGCATACCCTGGGTATCGCCGTGGACCTGCCCACTGCCCTACTGCTCAGCCTGCTGGCCTCAGTCAGTGCTTGCGGGGCCTCGGGCGTGGCCGGCGGCTCGCTGCTGCTGATCCCTCTCGCCTGCAGCCTGTTCGGCATCCCCAATGACGTGGCCATGCAGGTGGTGGCGGTCGGTTTTATCATCGGCATCGTCCAGGATTCGGCGGAAACCGCGCTGAACTCCTCCACCGACGTACTGTTTACCGCCACAGCCTGCATCAGCGAGGCACAGCGCCAGGCTTGATAAGGCGCCGCAACGAAAAAAGGCTTACGCAGTGCGTAAGCCTTTTTTGTTGGTTATTGCACGGTGTACATAACCTGTTGTTTGGCGTCCCCTGCTGGAATCGAACCAGCATCTAGCCCTTAGGAGGGGCTTGTTCTATCCCTTGAACTAAGGGGACTTTTTGCACGCTGGCTGCACAAGCCACCAGCCGGGCCGCATCTTAGCGAGCCTGCGCGGTTTTGTCATGTCACTGCCATCAAGCCTTGAGCATACTCCTGCTGAATCAGCACGGAGATTGCCATGAAACAGGTACGCCTCTCGCCAGACTCGCCTTTCACCACCATCAGCCTGCGCGCCGCCAGCGTCACCGACGCCGCTGCCCTGGCCGCCTTGCTGCAGCAACTGGCTCCGCAAGAACCGCGCCCCGACGCCAAGCTACTGGCCTTGCGCCTGACCGAGCTGCCGACCAACTGCGCAGTGCTGGTGGCCGAGCGCGACGGCAAGCTGCTGGGTACCTGCACGCTCAATCTGATCGAACACCTGGCGCACAACTTCGCGCGCTCGGCGGTGCTCGAGGATGTGGTGGTAGATGCCGACGCCCGCGGACTGGGTATCGGTCGGGCGCTGATGGACAAAGCCGTTGAGCGCGCGCGCAGTTGGGGTTGCTACAAGTTGGCGCTGTCCAGCAACCAGAGCCGTGAGGCCGCCCATCGTTTCTACGCCGAGCTGGGATTCAAGCCTCATGGCATCAGCCTGGCCCTGGCCCTGGACTGAGACAGGCGCATGGATTCAGCATCTCGGCACGGCCATTCGCGGCCAAGGCCCCTCCTACGCAGATCTAGGTTTTGTAGTGGGAGGGGACTTATGCACGATTATTTGATGGGGCCTGCGGCCATTCGCGGCTAAAACGGCGAAGGTGGACAAGCCTCACACTGCCCACCTTCGCACCAGACACACCCCGGGACGACTAACGCTTATGCGAACAGCCCGAGGGTGTGCAGGAACACCACCAGAATCCCGACTGGCGTGACCCAGCGCAGCAGCTGCCACCACAGCTTGAACAATCGCGCATGACCAACGCCCAAGGCTTCCTGCACCGTTGCACGGCTTAACGCCCACCCGGTAAACAGCACCGTACCCAGCCCGCCGAGCGGCATCATCAGGTTGGTGGTCAGGTAATCCAGGCTGTCGAAGAAGGTCTTGCCGAACAGGGTGAATTCCGCCCAGGCGTTGAACGACAGCACCGTGCCCAAGCTCAACAACCACAGCGCCAGGCCACTCATCAGCACGGCCTTGAGGCGACCGATCGCGAATTTTTCACACAGCCAGGTAATGGTCGGCTCGCTCAGCGAGATTGCCGAGGTCAGCGCGGCGAGTGCCAGCATGATGAAGAACAGACCACCAATCACCTGGCCGAACGGCATCTGACCGAAGGCGATAGGCAGGGTGACGAAGATCAACCCGGGGCCGGCGCCTGGCTCCAGGCCGTTGGCAAACACCAGCGGGAAGATCGCCAGACCGGCGAGCAAGGCCACCCCGGTATCGGCCAAGGCCACCATCAGCGAGGTCTTGACGATGGACGTACCGGCCGGCAGATAAGAGCCGTAGACCATCATCGCACCGCTTGCCAGGCTGAGAGTGAAGAACGCATGCCCCAGGGCCACCAGCACGCTCTGCGCACTGAGCTTGCTGAAGTCGGCGTCAAACAGAAAGTGCACGGCCTCAAGGAAATGCCCGGTAGTGGCGGCATAGCCCACCAGAATCAACAGCAGCACAAACAGCCCCGGCATCATGAACCGCAGTGCACGCTCCAGACCTTCGCGAACGCCCAGGGCGACGATACCCAGGGTCAGCAGCAACACCAGGGTGCCGTAACCGGCCAGCTTCCAGGGGTCGCCGAGCATGGCGCCGAACAAGGCGCCACTGCTCTCGCCGTCCAGCCCGGCGAAACTGCCCATGGCCGCCGCCGGCGCATAGGCCAGGGCCCAGCCGGCCACTACTGCGTAGAAACTAAGGATGAGGAAACCGGTAAGCACCGCCAGCGTGCCCAGCCAGCGCCAATGACGACTGGCGCCCGCCTGCCTGGCTAAGGCAGCGAAGGCGCCCTCGGGGTTGGCGCGGCCGCGACGACCGATCATCACCTCTGCCATCAACAGCGGAATGCCAATGGCCAGGATGCAGGCCAGGTAGACCAGGACGAAGGCGCCGCCGCCGTTCTCCCCGGTGATATAGGGAAACTTCCAGATATTGCCCAGGCCCACTGCCGAACCGGTGGCGGCGAGAAAGAATACCCAGCGCGACGACCACAGGCCGCGCGCGGCTGAACTACTGGCGGGGCCGGCACTGGCGCCGGCGATGCTGTCTTGAGTCATTGGGTTTTACCCTCTTGTTGTTGTGAAAAAGGTTGGGTTGAGCGCAACGATACCCAACAAAGGACGCTCAGGGTGCCACCAGACACCTCTGGTACCTGGTGCGCACGGCGCACCCTACGTCATACGCCGCGGTGCAGGCGCTCCTCGGCCAGACGATCGGCGATAGCGGTGGTGGTGGCGCCCTCGCGCTCGGCACGCTGGAAAATCTCTGCCAGGGTCGCACCGATGCCTTCGATATGCGCCTTGAGCTGTGCGGCGCTGCCGCCGGTGCGTTCATAGCAGACGTCGATAATCCCGCCGGCATTGATCGCGTAATCCGGCGCGTACAGGCACGCGTTGCGACGCAGGGTTTCCGCCAGGCTGGCATCAGCCAGCTGGTTGTTGGCGGCGCCAGCGATAATCGGTGCGCGCAGGGCTTCCAGGGTTTGCTGGTTGATAATGCCGCCCATGGCGCAGGGCGCGAATACATCGACATCCAGGCCGAAAATCGCCTGTTGCGTCACGGCGGTTGCGCCCAGCTGCTCGACCGCGCGACGTACATTGGCCTCGACGATATCGGTTACCCACAGCTCGGCCCCGGCAGCTTTCAGCTGACGCGCCAGATCGAAGCCCACCTGCCCTACCCCTTGGATCGCCACTTTCAAACCGTGCAGGTCATCACGGCCGAGGCGGTGTTTGACCGCGGCCTGGATGCCGATAAACACCCCGTAGGCGGTGGACGGTGACGGGTCACCATTACGCGTACCGCCGGCAAAAGCTTCGCGCAGCTCGGCGCCGGATACGTGGCGGGTGCGCTCGGCCATGATCTGCATTTCCGCAACGCCAGTGCCGGAGTCGGCGGCGGTGATATAGCGCCCGCCGAGGCTGTCGACAAAATCGCCCATGGCCTGAAACAGCGCCGCGCTCTTGCCGGTATGCGGGTCGCCGATGATCACCGCCTTGCCGCCGCCCAAAGGCAGGTTGGCCAGGGCCGATTTGTAGGTCATACCGCGCGACAGGCGCAGCACATCGCGCAGCGCTTCATCGTCATTGGCATAAGGCCACATGCGGCAACCGCCGAGAGCCGGGCCAAGGTTGCTGTTGTGAATGGCGATAATCGCCTTCAGGCCGCTGGCCTTGTCGTGGCCGTAGACCACCTGTTCGTGGTGGTCGAAATCGATATGGGAAAACACGGACATGGGAGTTCCTTGAAAGATTTTTGTGTAGGAGCCAGCTTGCTGGCGATCATGGCGTGTCACTGATGCCAGAAGATCGCCAGCAAGCTGGCTCCTACAGGGGATTGGTTGTCAGGCAGCTGGCTCGAACAGCTGTACCGCTGCGATCTCACTGACGACCATGCGCGCCTGAAGCTGAGCGCTCTGTTCGCGCACTTTGGCCAGGCTGCGTTCCTTGACGTGGCCATAGCCGCGGATCTGCTCCGGTAGCTCGGCCAGGGCCAGCGCGGTGCGGTAGTTGTCGGCGTTGAGTTCCTTGAGCAGGTAGTCCAGGTTCTGTTCGTAGTCGTCGATCAACTGCAGCTCCAGCTTGCGCTCGGCGCTGTAGCCGAACAGATCCAGCGGTGTGCCACGCAGAAACTTGAACCTGGCCAGTACGCCGAACGCCTTGAGCATCCAGGCACCGAACTGACGCTTACGCGGCTCACCGGTGCTGGCATCCGGCTTGCTCAGCCAGGACGGAGCCAGGTGAAACTCCAGGCGGTAGTCGCCGCTGAACTGCGCCTCCAGCTGGCGGATAAAGCTGCCGTCGCTGTACAGCCGCGCCACTTCGTACTCGTCCTTGTAGGCCAGCAGTTTGAAGTAGTAACGCGCCACGGCCTTGCTCAGCGCTTGGTCAGCGCTGTTGTCGACCTGCTGCACCCGCGCCACCTGCTCGCGGTAGCGCTCGGCGTAGGCGGCGTTCTGGTAGGCCGTCAGACGCACCACGCGGTCGGCGATGATTTCTTCCAGGCTCTGGCAATGCGGTGCTTCGATCACCTCTGGCTTGGCCAGACGTTCCACGGCAACCGCATCATGGGCCGCACGGCGGCCCCAGAGGAATGCCTGCTGATTGAGCTGCACGGCCACGCCGTTAAGCTCGATGGCCTTATTGATGGCTTCGGCGGACACCGGCACCAGGCCTTTCTGGTAGGCGAAACCGAGCATAAACAGGTTGGTGGCGATGCTGTCGCCGAGCAGACGCGTGGCCAGGCGGCTGGCGTCGACAAAGTGGGTTTTGCCCGCGCCCACCGCTTCGATCAGTGCCTCGCGCATCGCCGCGCCAGGCACTTGCGCGTCTGGGTTACGGGTGAATTCGGCGGTGGCAGCTTCATGGCTGTTGACCACCGCATGGGCGATTTTGTCATTCAGCTTGGCCAGGGCCTCTTCGCTGGCCGCCACCACCAGATCGCAACCGAGCAGCAGGTCGGTTTCCCCGGCGGCGATGCGCACGGCAAAGATGTCGTCCTGCTTGGCGGCGACGCGGATATGGGTGATCACCGGGCCGAATTTCTGCGCCAAACCAGCCTGATCGAGCACGCTGCAGCCCTTGCCTTCGATATGCGCAGCCATGCCGAGCAACGCGCCGACAGTGGTGACGCCACTACCGCCGACACCGGGCAAGAGGATATTCCACGGCCGTTCCAGAGTAGGCTGCCGAGGCTCCGGCAGGGCAATAAACAGTGCGCTCAAACCCACGGCTTCCGGTTTGCGCAGGCTGCCGCCGTGCACGGTGACAAAACTTGGGCAGAAGCCCTCAACGCAGCTGAAATCCTTGTTGCAGGAATTCTGGTCGATCTCGCGCTTGCGCCCCAATTCAGTTTCCAGCGGCAGCACCGACAGGCAGTTGGATTTCACGCTGCAATCGCCACACCCCTCGCACACCGCCGGGTTGATAAAGGCACGTTTTTGCGGATCAACCAGCTTGCCGCGTTTGCGCCGACGGCGTTTCTCGGTGGCGCAGGTCTGGTCGTAGATAAGCACCGAGCAGCCCTGGAACTCGCGCAACTCGCGCTGCACGGCATCCAGATCACGCCGATGGTGGAAGCTGACGATGGGCGCGAAGGTGGCACGGGTCGGGTATTTCTCCGGCTCGTCGGTGACCAGGGCGATGCGTTTCACCCCTTCGGCATACACCTGCTGGCTCAGTTGATCGACCCGCAGTTCACCGTCAATCGGCTGGCCGCCAGTCATGGCCACGGCGTCGTTGTAGAGGATCTTGTAGGTGATATTCACCCCGGCGGCCACTGCCGCGCGCAGGGCCAGCTGGCCGGAGTGGAAGTAGGTGCCGTCGCCGAGGTTTTGGAAGATATGCGGGGTGTCGGTAAACGGCGCCTGGCCGATCCAGGTCGCGCCCTCGCCACCCATCTGGGTAAAGGTGTCGGTGTTGCGGTCCATCCATTGAGTCATGTAGTGGCAACCGATACCGCCTTGCGCGCGGCTGCCTTCTGGCAGCTTGGTCGAGGTGTTGTGCGGGCAGCCAGAGCAGAAATGCGGGGTGCGCGTGGTGTGGTGTTTGGGCGCGGCCAGTGAGGCTTCTTTGGCCGCGAGAAAGGCCAGGCGCTCCTCGATCTGCGCGCTGCTGTAGATCGGCGCGAGGCGCTTGGCGATGGCGCGGGCGATCATCGCTGGGGTCAGCTCTGAGAGGTTCGGCAACAGCGAATGACCGGTTTCATCGAACTCGCCCACCACCACCGGGCGCTTGCCCACGGGCCAGTTGTAGAGCTGACCGGTGAGTTGGTCTTCGATGATGCCGCGCTTTTCCTCGACCACCAGAATCTCGTCCAGGCCTTCGGCAAACTCATGCACCGATACCGGCTCCAGCGGCCAGCTCATGCCAATCTTGAGCACACGCAGGCCGACTTGGGCACAGAGCGCGTCATCCAGACCGAGGTCATCCAGAGCCTGACGCACGTCGAGGTAGGACTTGCCGGTGGTGATAATCCCTAAGCGCGGGTTGGGCGAGTCGAGCTTGATCTGATTGAGGTTGTTGGCCAGCGCAAAGGCGCGGGCGGCGTAGATTTTGTAGGTATTGAGGCGCGCTTCCTGGGCCAGGGGCGGGTCGGGCCAGCGTATATACACGCCGTCTTCCGGCAGCTGGAAATCCTCGGGAATCCGTACCTGCATACGCAGCGGGTCGACCTCTACCACGGCGGAGGAATCGACGTTTTCGGCGATGGTTTTCAGCGCCACCCAGCAACCGCTGTAGCGTGACAGCTCCCAGCCGATGATGCCGAAATCGAGAATTTCCTGAACGTTGGCCGGGTTGAGTACCGGGATCGAGGCGGCGATAAACGCATGCTCGCTCTGGTTGGCGATGCTCGAAGACTTGCAGCCATGGTCGTCACCGGCCAGCAGCAGCACGCCGCCATGCTCGGAAACGCCAGCCGAGTTACCGTGCTTGAACACATCACCGCAGCGGTCAACACCCGGGCCCTTGCCGTACCACATGGCAAACACGCCGTCGTAACGCGCACCGGGGAACAGGCTGGTCTGCTGGCTGCCCCACACCGAGGTGGCGGCCAACTCTTCGTTGACCCCCGGCTGGAAGTGGATGTGGTTGTCCTTGAGGTACTGTTTGGCATCCCACAGGCTCTTGTCGAGGTTGCCCAGGGGCGAGCCACGGTAGCCGGAAATAAAGCACGCGGTATTCAGGCCATGGGCGGCGTCGCGTTGCTTCTGCAGCATGGGCAGGCGGGTCAGCGCCTGGGTGCCGGTGAGGTACAGGTGACCAGTGGCAAGGCGGTACTTGTCATCCAGGCGGATCTCGGCCAGAGACATGCTGTCGCTCCTTTTATTTTTATGGAGAGCAAGGCTGGCAACGGTGAGTGCCAACCGGGTTCTGTTGCGTCCGGGATCACCGGGCGCAACGACTGGCTAAGAATATGACTGAGCGGTGCCGCTTTTTTCTTTCTAAATACGCAGGAAAAAGCCAATACTTCGCATGACTTATCCTATAAATACAAAAATTCTGGAGAAATCATGCAAGAAAAACTCAACCCCATCGACCGCAAGATTCTTCGCCTGCTGCAGCATGACGCCGACCTCTCTGCCGCCGAGATCGCCGAGAAGGTGGAATTGTCACAATCGCCCTGCTGGCGGCGGATTAACCGCATGCAGGAGGAAGGCCTGATCGAGCGCAAAGTCGCCCTGCTCAACCCAAAATTATTGGGCTTGGGGATGACCGTGTTCGTCGATATCAAGCTGTCGGCCCATGGCCGCAAGAACCTGGAAGAGTTCGAACAGGCGGTGGTCGGCTACCCCGAGGTGCTGGAGTGTTACACCATGGCCGGCGGCTCGGACTACCTGCTCAAGGTGGTGGCCAAGGACATCGCCAGTTACGAACGTTTCCTGCGTGACCACCTGCTGCAACGCCCGCATGTGCAGGAAGCGCACTCCAATATCGCCATGAGCGAGGTTAAACGCACCACCGAGCTGCCGTTGGATTGAGGCGAGCACTGGTCCCTGGAGCCTGCTAAGCCGCCTCGTCCTCGGTGCGCGCAGCACCCGCCCACCACAGCGCCAGCGGGCCGAGCAGCAATATCACCCCGATCAGGGAAAACGCCGCCCACCAGCCCAACAGGCTCTTGTCGCCCAGTACATCCAGGCTGATACCGAACAGCAGCGGGCCAAGAAATGCGCCGCTAAAGCCGGTACAGGAATAAATCGCCATGGCCGCACCACGGTGGCTGGCCGGTGCGACGGCAATCAGGCCTGCGGTCAATGAGGCCGAGTCGGCCGTCACGGTGATGCTGTAGAGCAACACCAGCACCAGCATCAACCAGAACGGCAAGGCCGCACTCAGGCCGATAAACAGCGCCAGCACGGTTGAGCAGAGCATCACCGCAATCAGCCAGCGCTGGCGGCCAAAACGCAGCGCCAGCTCATTGCCGAAGATGCTCGCGGGCATGCCGATCAAAGTCACCAGCATCGCTACCCAGGTGCCGGACAGCCAGGGATCACGACCCTGTAATTGCCCGGAAAACACCACAAAGGCCACCACCCAAGCGCGCATGGCAAACAGCTCCAGGTTATGCACCGCGTAGGCCAGGCAGTAGGCGACCACTGCACGATTCTTTAACGGAGCAAAATCCAGCAATTTACGCGACTCATGCTGCACCACGGCTTTGGGTTGCAACCCCCAATGGACCATGGCCCAGGCCAACAAGGCGCACACACCACTGAGCAACGTCGGCAACTGCCAGCCACCGAACTTGGCCAACTCACCGGCGAGAATAAAGGACAGCGCCGTGCCCAAGCCGAAGCTCGCCGTGTAGAACGCCACCGCCCGCGATTGTGCCGGCCCTTCGATACGCTCGGACAGCGCCTTGAGCCCCGGCATGTAGGTGCCGGCCAGGCCGACGCCCGCCAGCACACGCCAGGCCAGCGCGGACCAGAAACCATCGGCAAAGATAAATCCCGCATTGGCCACGGCAGTCAGCAGCATCGCCGCTAGGTAGATCTGCCGCGCATCGTATTTATCCGTCAGCCCGGTAAGGATCGGCACGGCAACCATGTAACCGAGAAAGAAGCCACCGCCGATCCAGCCCGCCTGCGTGTTGCTCAGCCCCCACAACGCTTGAAAGTCCGGCAGCAAGGCGGCGAACAGGGCAAAGCCAGCCATGCCCAGGGTTTCCGCACCGCACAGCAGCAGGGTGATGCGGCGTGCGCTCGTCATAACACCGCCCACTCGTAGGGTGGGTTAGCGCCGCCGGGCAGCGCTCGAAAAGCCAACAGCGAAAACGGCGCGGCGCGTAACCCACCAAACAATCGAACGCGTTGCGTAGTAGATGGAGGGTTACGCCGCATCTCAAGACGCGTGACGCCTGGCAAGCGCGGCAAGCGGCTAACCCACCCTACGAACGCTGACAGCCTGCTCATAACACCCGTCCATCAAAGGCCAGGCTCACGCCCGCCGGCAAGGCATCGGGATGTTCCAGCAGCCAGGCGTCGAAACTGTGGCCAATATGGGTCAGCACGCTTTGCCTTGGCTGCAGTTGATCAACCACCTCCAGCGCGCGGGTCAGGTCGTTGTGGTTGCGCGGGGCGATGGGCTGCGGTGCGGTGGAGCAATCCAGCACCAGCAGATCCAGCGGCTGGTCGCGCAACACATCGGCGCTGGCGTCGGGCACACCGAGGGTGTCGGTCAGATAGGCCATGCGTCTGCCGTCGCCCTCCAGCAGGTAGCCGAAGGTGACTTTTGAGTGATTCAGCGGCAGCGCCGTGACGCTCAACTCACCCAGTTCTCGCCGCTCGAAGGCGGCAAACGGCTGGCTGAAATCGAGAATACCGGGGTGCTTGTACAGGTCAGCCAGGCCTTCTGGGTCATCCGGGCCATGCACCGGAATAATCAGCCCCTGACCCCAACGCAGGTGCAGCAGGCCCTGAGCGTGATCGGCATGGTAATGGGTTTGCAGAATGCCACTCAGGCTATGGGGCGGGAAGCGCTCGCACAGATCGGTCAGGCCCGAGTCGATCAGCCAGCGCTGCGCGCCACATTCGATCAGCGCGCAACAGGGGCCACGACGCCGCGCGGGATAAACGCGCGCACTGGCACAGGCCGGACAGCTGCAGTTGTACACCGGTACCTGACGGGCATCGCCGGTGCCGAGCAGAGTCAGGCGCATGCGCGGCTGGCCCCGATCAGTGCCAGCAGGTTGTCCCCTGCGCGTTCAATCGACGCCGAGTTATCCAGCAGATGCAGGCCATCACGCTCGGCGCTAGCGGCATCGAACTGAGCATTACGCGCCAGGCGCAGCTCAATCTGCTCAATGCTTTCACGGCCGCGCCTGAGCAAGCGTTCACGCAACACCGCAGGCTCGACCGAGAGCAACACGCTTATCAGATCAGGATAACGCTGCAAAGCGTGTGGCAAGTAAGCCCGTGATCCATTAACCAGCACATCCTGCTCGGCTGCCAGCCAGTCATCGATCTGCCGGGGAATACCGTAAGCCAAGCCATTGGCACGCCAGCTCAAGGCAAAGGCGCCGCCCGCCTCCTGCTGATCGAACTCGGCCAGCGACACGCCCACCGCCTCCTCGCCCACGGCTTCAGCCGAACGGGTGATGACCCGCCGAGCAATCACACAGCCACGTGCGGCCAGACGGTCGCGCGCGGCATTTAGCAGGCTGTCCTTGCCCGAGCCCGAAGGCCCCATCAGATAGATCAACCGGCCACTCATCAGAACACCCTTTTCGCTTGTCGCCAGACTTGCTGGATCAACGCCTGGCCGTCATGCACGCGCATCAGCAACAGATCGGCGCGCAGACCCACACGAATTTCCCCACGATCATCCAGCCCCGCCGCCTGGGCCGGCACCTTGCTGACCGTGGCGATGGCGCGCGGCAGATCATACGCGTTGTCCTGCCCGGCCAGCAGCAACGCCGCCTGCAACAGGCTCGCCGGGTAGTAGTCGCTGGAGAGGATATCCAGCACGCCATGCTGGGCCAGTTCGGCGGCGGCGATATTGCCGGAGTGCGAGCCGCCGCGAACGATATTCGGCGCGCCCATCAACACCTTCATGCCCAGTTCGTGGCTGGCCTTGGCCGCCTCCAGAGTAGTAGGAAATTCGGCGATGGACATGCCGAAACCGGCCGACTCCTGCACATGAGCCAGGGTCGCGTCGTCGTGGCTGGCCACGGAAATACCACGGACCCGACAGTCGGCAACGATGCTGCGGCGCTGAAGGTCGCTGTACTGCCGCGAGTTGTCCACCTGCTCCACGATAAACGTCTCCATCTCGGCTTCGCTGAGGTGGTACTTGCCCATGTAGTACTCGCGGTATTTGTCTTCCTTGGCAAACTGGCGCTGGCCCGGTGCATGGTCCATCACCGAGACCAGTTGCACCAGCGGGTGCTCCAGCAGATCACGGAACACCGCCAGGGTATCTGGGTGACAGACTTCGCAGCGCAAGTGCAGGCGGTGATCGGCGCGCATATGGCCCGCTTCGGCGGCGGCAGCAATCGCTTCGAGCATGGCCGGCAGCTGCTGCATGCGCTTGCCACGCGGGTTCACATCGCCAATCGCCAGGGCGTCAAACACCGTGGTGATGCCAGCCGAAACAATCTGCGCATCGTGGGTTTGCACGGCCGAGGCCGAGGGCCAGTCCACCCCGGGGCGGGGGCTCATGTATTTTTCCAGGTTGTCGGTGTGCAACTCGACCAGGCCGGGCAGCAGGTAATCGCCGTCCAGATTCTGCGCCTGCGGCAAACCGCTGACGCCCTCTTCCACCTGAGCAATCAGGCCGTCACGCAGCACCAGGGTGCCGACAAACACCTGATCGGCGGTGACAATGCGTGCGTTGGTGAAAATCTGTTCAACCGGCATACACATACTCCTGCTGCGCTGCAGCGCCCATGTCCTGGCTCATATCAAGGGTGCGATCGGCCACCGCCTCACGGGCTTTGCTGTCGTGGAAGATGCCGATCAGCGCGCTACCGGCGGCCTTGGCTTCAGCAATCAGCTCCAACGCCACCTGACGATTGGCCTCGTCCAGCGAGGCGGTGGGCTCATCCAGCAGCATCAGCGGCCACGCGACCATAAAGCCGCGGGCAATATTCACCCGCTGCTGCTCACCGCCGGAGAAGGTGCCGGGGGCCAGCTGCCACAGAGCTTGTGGAATGCTCAGCCTGCTGAGCAGGCTCTTGGCCCGCGCTTCGGCATCCGCCTTGCTCCAGCCGCGAGCCAGGGCCGGTTCCATCACCACATCCAGAGTCGAGACACGGGGAATCACCCGCAGAAACTGGCTGACATAGCCCAGGGTCTGCCGACGCACCGCCAGCACCTGACGCGGTTCGGCACCGACCAACTCGACCCATGCGCCGTTGTGCAACACGCGAATGCTGCCGCCCGCGGCCAGATAATTGCCGTACAGGGTGCGCAGCAAGGTCGATTTGCCAGCACCGGATTGACCGTGCAGCACCAGGCACTCGCCGGCGCGCACGCTGAAATGCAGCCCGCTCAACACATTCAGCACCACGCCGTGCTGCTGATGCAGGGTGAAGGTCTTGCTGAGGCCGGAGACCTCGATAAGGTTGTTCATAGAAACCTCAGATACCAATAATTTGCCGATGCCATGCGCGATCTGCCCCCTCTCCCATGTATGGGAGAGGGCTGGGGAGAGGGTGTTACAGACGACTCGGTGCGCGGCACAGGCCCGCTCCCCCGGCCCCACACCCGGAGGGCGAGGGGAGACAACCTCGCTTCACGGCTGCAACACCGACGACACCAGCAACTGCGAATAGGGATGCTGCGGGTCATCGAGAATCTGATCCGTCAGCCCCGCCTCGACCACATGGGAGCGGCGCATCACCATCAGCCGATCGGCCAGCAAGCGCGCCACGGCCAGGTCGTGGGTGACAATCACCACAGCCAGATCCAGCTCACGCACCAGGCCGCGCAACAGGTCGAGCAGACGCGCCTGCACCGACACATCGAGGCCGCCGGTGGGTTCATCCATAAAGATCAGCCGTGGGCTGGACACCAGATTGCGGGCGATCTGCAAGCGCTGCTGCATGCCGCCAGAGAAGGTGCGCGGCAGGTCGTCGATGCGCTGCGGGTCGATCTCAACCTGTTGCAGCCAGTCGATGCCCGCCGCGCGCAGTTCGCCGTAATGGCGCACGCCCTGAGCCATCAGCCGCTCGCCGATATTGGCCCCGGCCGACACGCCCATACGCAGGCCGTCACGCGGGTTTTGCTCGACAAAGCCCCACTCGGTGCGCAGCAGCGTGCGCCGCTGCGCTTCACTGGCGCTGTACAGATCAACCCAGTTGCCGGTCGTGTCGCGATAGCTGACCGTGCCGCGATCCGGCGGGCAGCGCCCCGACAGCAGGCTGAGCAGGGTCGACTTGCCCGAACCTGACTCGCCGACAATGCCCAATACCTCACCCGGATACAGGTCGAACGACACCCCCTGGCAGCCGGTTTCCGGGCCGTACAGACGTGTCAGGTCGCGCACGCTGAACAGCGGCTGCGCCGTGTCGGTGTGCAGCTGCAATTTCTCGGCAGCACTCATTGCGCGCCCTCCTCTTCAAGGTCTCGGCGTTGCATGCAGTAATCGGTATCGGAGCAGACGAAGCGCTTGGTCCCGGCGTCGTCGACGATCAGCTCGTCGAGGTAGGAATCCTGGCTGCCGCAGAAGGCGCAGCACTCGTCCCAGCGCTGGATCTCGAAGGGGTGATCTTCAAAATCCAGGCTGACCACGCGGGTGAACGGCGGTACGGCGTACAGGCGCTTCTCGCGGCCGGCACCGAACAGCATCAGCGCCGGGCTCATGTGCAGCTTGGGGTTGTCGAATTTGGGGATCGGTGACGGGTCCATCACGTAACGCTCATCGACCGTCACCGGGTAGGCGTAGCTGGTGGCGATATGGCCGAAGGTGGCGATGTCCTCGTACAGCTTCACGTGCATCACGCCGTAATCTTCCAGCGCATGCATGGTGCGGGTCTCGGTTTCCGAGGGCTCGATAAAACGCAGCGGCTCAGGGATCGGCACCTGGTAGACCATGATCTGATCGCCGCTCAGCGGTGTTTCCGGGATGCGGTGGCGGGTCTGGATCACCGTCGCCTCGGGCGTGCGGGTGGTGGTTTTGACCCCGGCGGTGCGGGCGAAGAAGCGGCGGATCGACACCGCGTTGGTGGTGTCATCCGCGCCCTGGTCAATCACCTTAAGCACGTCGTCTGCACCGAGAATCGCGGCGGTCAGCTGCATGCCGCCGGTGCCCCAGCCATAGGGCAGCGGCATCTCGCGACCACCGAAGGGCACCTGGTAACCGGGAACCGCCACGGCCTTGAGCAGACCACGGCGGATCATTCTTTTCGTCTGTTCGTCCAGATAAGCAAAGTTGTACCCCACCTCACACGCTACTGCGCCAGCTTGATTCGCGGGCGGGCGGTGCTCGGCATCCTCATGTACAACGTCATACATTCCGGTGCCTGCGCTCCGGCCGCCCACGACTGAAGCAGGCTCGCTACGCGTGTAGATTTCATTCGTATTCATGCGCGTTGCTCCTCGGCGGCGGGCTGCTCGCTGGCCTGCTTGCGCAGTTTGCGGATCAGCTCCAGCTCGGATTGGAAGTCGACGTAGTGCGGCAATTTCAGGTGCGAGACGAAGCCAGCGGCCTCGACGTTGTCGCAGTGCATCAGCACGAATTCTTCCTGCTGCGCCGGGCCTTCGACTTCCTCGGCGTACTCCGCCGCACGCAGCGAGCGGTCGACCAGGGCCATGCCCATAGCCTTGCGCTCGGCATAGCCGAAGGCCAGGCCGTAGCCACGGGTGAACTGCGCCTGCTCGGCACTCTCACCAACGAACTGGTTGACCATCTCGCACTCGGTGACTTCGATATCGCCCAGCGGCACGGCAAAGCCGAGTTCTTCCGGCTCCAGCCAGACCTCGACCTCGCCGATGCGAATCTCTCCGGCAAAGGGGTGATTGCGCCCATAGCCGCGCTGGGTGGAATAACCCAGCGCCAGCAGGAAGCCTTCATCGCCTCGGGCCAAGGCCTGCAAACGCTCGGCACGGCTGGCGGGAAAGTCCAGCGGCTCGCGGGTGATATCCGGCACCGCTGCACCGTCGTCCGCCTCGCGGGCCATCAGGCCTTCATCGGCGAGAAAATCCAGCACCCGTGGGCACGGCGACAATTCGGCCTGTGGATCAATCTGCGGCCCTGGCTGTTCGCCCTCGGCCAGCAAGGCGAAGTCCAGCAGACGGTGGCTGTAGTCGAAGGTCGGGCCGAGCAGCTGGCCGCCGGGCAGGTCCTTGAAGGTCGCCGAAATGCGCCGGCTCAGCTGCATCTGCGTGGTGTCCAGTGCGGCGCTGGCACCGAAGCGCGGCAACGTGGTGCGGTAGGCGCGCAGCAGGAAGATCGCCTCCATCAGGTCACCGGCCGCCTGCTTGATCGCCAGCGCCGCCAACTGCGGGTCATACAACGAGCCTTCGCTCATCACCCGCGCGACCGCCAGGGGCATCTGCTCGCGCACCTGCTCGACACTGAGTTCGGGAATGGAGGTATCGCCGCGGCGCTTCTTGGCCAGTAGCAGATGGGCATTGTCGATGGCGCGTTCGCCACCTTTAACGGCGACGTACATCAGGCAGCCTCCTCGGCATTGACCAGCACGCGGGTGCTGCGCGGCAGGCCGATGACCTGCTCGCCAGCGGCGAAGAAGGCATCCAGACCTCGGGGAAAGGCGCTGCGCGCCTGGCGCTGCTGCCAGAACACCGCCGGCAGCGGCAGTTCGACGCTGCGCACGTCCTTGATCCCAGGTCCGCGCCAGCGCAATGCCGGCCCGGCGCTCAACGCATCGAGCTGAATCAGCAAGGTGCAGGACTGGTCCGGGTAACGTTCACTGCCATTGTCGAACGCCGACAAGTCGCTCAGTTCGCGCTCATCGAGCAGGGCAAACAGCGCCAACTCGCGCTCGGCAACAATCGGGCAGCCGCAGTGAAAGGCCAGGTTGGCGCGGATAGCCGGGGTGTCGAAACACGGCGCCAGCCACAGCGGCGTGTCGCCATCAAGAAACGCCAGGCACAGGGCGTAAGTCGCTGGGTGGAGGTTCTCCAAAGCCAGGGCGCGGTTCAGCGGTTGCGCCAGACCTGGCTCGGCCAGGGCCTTTAGGGCGCTGCGAAAGCTGGTTTGCGCGTCCAGCACCGGGTCATTGAAGGCCGGTTGCAGCCATTGCGAGCTATTCGCCGCGTTCATCAGTCTTCTCCTCTAACCAGGGTGAAAAATTCCACTTGGGTGGTGGCGGTTTCTGCGGCCTTGGCCGCCTGTTGGGCGTGCTGTGCAGCGGCCAGGGGTTCGATCAGGCGCTGCTGCCAGTCAGCCTGCTCACTGCCTTGCAGGTGGGCATCGGCCAGCGCGGCCAGCTCGGCATGCTGCTTATCGCGACCCGCCACGTAGCTGTAACCAGTGCGACCGTCGGCCAAGCGCACCACGCAACGGGTCACACTCATCTCACCGAGGTTGAACGGGCTGCCGGTGCCGCCCATACGCCCACGCACCAGGGTCATACCGATTTCCGGGGCGCGAATCAGGCGGTAATCAACTTCCTTCAACACCGACTCGTAAGTGGCCAAGTCAGCGCCAGCGCGGGCGAGTACACCCATCCAGCGCTGACGAATGGCGATCTGCGGATCGTTGTGCTGCATGTCGCTGTGCGGTCTATCGCGGTTCATCAACAAGCCTCCATCAAAGGGCGAGCTGGTACTGGAAGCGGTCGGCGCGGCTGGTCGATAACGACAGCTCCACCGGCCGTCCGGCCAGGTCACGGGAAAGGGTTTGTACGCTGAGCAGCGGCGCATGTTTGGGCATCATTAAGCGCGCGGCCTCTTCACGGCTCGGTAGCCGCGCGCCGATCAGGCTGAAGGTGCGCGTCAGTGGCAGGCCGCGCAGGCTGAGGTAGTGGCGAAGCGATCCGCCCTGGTAGTCGGCGAGCAATTCGGCGTGCTCGCTGCTGAAGGCGTGACGAATCAGGCTGACGGGCTGGCCTTCAATCAGGCGTAAGGTGCTCAGCTCAAGCAGTTGCGCACCACCGGCCAGTTGCAGGTACTCGCGCTCCTCGCCGCTGGCCGCGCGCAGGCGGCGCTCGAGCAATTGCGCTTCAACCCGGTGGCCGAGCGCCGAGAGCGAGGCGCTGTAGGCACTGCCGGCCTGCATTGGGTAAATCAGCGGTTTGGCCAGCACTCGCGTGCCCTTGCCCTGCTGACGCAGCAAACGGCCTTCGAGCACCAGCTCATCCACCGCGCGGCGCAGGGTGTGGCGGTTGACGGCAAAACGCGCGGCCAATTGCACTTCGGCCGGCAGGTAGTCGCCGGGGTTCATGCGCTGCAGCTCATCGCGCAGCACGCCAGCCAGTTCGCGGTACATGGGCCCTGCTTGTCTAGACAAGTGCATGCTTTAAAACGGGCGCCCGCAGGCACCCGGCTCCGTCAGATAAATTGTTTGCGCAGGCGCTGCGAGATGATGTCCAGCAGGCTGACCACCAGGATGATCACGATCAGCAAGGCGCAGGTTTGAGCGAACTGGAAGCCGCGAATCGCTTCCCAGAGAATCACCCCGATGCCACCCGCACCGACCATGCCGACCACCGTGGCTGAGCGCACGTTGGACTCGAAGCGGTACAGCGAGTAGGAAATCCATAGCGGCAGCACCTGCGGAATCACCCCGTAGATGACCTCCTGCAGCGCGCTTGCGCCGGTGGCACGCACACCTTCAACCGGGCCCGGATCAATGGCCTCGACCGCCTCGGCAAACAGTTTGGCCAGCACCCCGGTGGTGCCGATAAACAGCGCCAGCACCCCGGCGAACGGCCCCAGGCCAACCGCCACCACAAAGAGCATGGCGAAGACCATTTCGTTGATTGAACGAAAGGCATCCATTACCCGGCGCACTGGCTGGTAAACCCACCACGGCACAATGTTTTCTGAGCAGAGAATGCCCAACGGAATCGCACAGACAATCGCCAGCACCGTGCCCCACAGGGCGATCTGTACGGTGACGATCATCTCCTTGAGGTACAGCTCCCAGTTGCTGAAATCGGGCGGAAAGAAGTCCGCGGCAAAGGTCGCCATGTTGCTGGAGTCGCGGATCAGGGCCAGCGGATTCATCTCCGCGCCCTGCCAGGACCAAGCCAACACAACGAAAAAAAGCCCCCAGCCAATCAACTGCGACCAGGAACGCTTGGCAGTCAGGTCGGGCGTGGGTGCGGTGGTCAAAGTGGTCATAACAATGTCTCGAATCATGCGGCAGAAGAAAACGACCCGCCGTAAGCGGCGGGTCGAGAACTGCGATTAACCAGCGCTGCCAGGGCTTTGCTTGGCGATTTCAGCCATGCGCTTTTCCAGCTTGGCCAACTCGCCATCCAGCTCTTTGAGCTTGGCGGCTTTGTCGTCAGCCTTGAGCTTGTCGTTGTTGGCCACTTCGGTACGCTGCTTGAACAGCTCGAGTTGGCGAATCGGCAGCAGCTGGTCGTCATCGGAAGCCTTGAACTTGGCCCACTGCAGACCTTCCAGTACTTTCAGCTCAGCCGGCTGATCGCCGTAAGTCATAAAGAATTCGCGCAGCTTGTCCTTGCTGGCCTCATCCAGGTTCTTGCGCCAGACCATTGGGTCAGACGGGATCAGCGGCGAGGTCCAGATGACTTTCAGCTGAGCAGCCTTCTGTGGCGCAGTCACTTCCAGACGCTGCATGCCTTCGCTGTTGAAGGTGCCGATATCCACCTGCTTGTTAGCAACCGACAGCGCGTTGACTTCATGGCTGCCGTTGAGCGAACGCTTGAAGACCTTGTTGGCATCGGCGTTGTTCTGGGCGAATACGTAGTAGCCAGGCACCAGGAAACCCGACGTCGAGTTTGGGTCGCCGTTGGCGAAGGTCAGGCTCTTGGCGTTTTTCAGCATGTCCTCAATCGAATTGATCGGGCTGTCCTTGTGCGCCACCATCAGGCTGTAATAACCCTGAGAGCCGTCCGCTGCGACTGTCTGGGCGAAGATCTGTCCACCCGCGCGATCCACCGCTTCCATGGCCGACTTGTTGCCGTACCAAGCAATATCGACTTTGTCGAAACGCATGCCTTGGATAATCCCAGCGTAATCAGGAGCAAAGAAGGCATTGATCTTGAAGCCGGTCTGCTGGCTCATATCGGCCAGAAAGGGGTCCCACATGGTCTTGAGGTTTTGCGAAGCCTCGGTAGAGATAATGCCGAAATTGAGTTCTGGCTCAGAGGCCTGGGCAGCACCCAAGAGGGAGCCGGTGACCAGGGCGGACGCGGCGAGAACACGACTGATACGTTTGAACATGCGGAGCACTCCTGTTGCGGGTGGGCTGAATTAATGAAACGCGGGGATCACTCAGGCCTTGGCGAGGCTTATAGAGGTCGGTTGCGGGCGCTGCCGACGCGGCTTGTCAGCCGGCAACACATCGACCGCCAACTCGGCGCCATACAGATCGTTGAGAAAATCCGGATTGAGACCTGCGGTTGATCCGTCGAAATGGATGTGCCCGGTCTTGAGCGCCACGGCGCGCTGGCAATAACGCATGGCGTAGTCCACCTGATGCAGGGTGACCACCACGGTGGTGCCGTCTTCACGGTTGATGTCAGCAAGAATCTGCATAACCTTGCGCGCGGATTCAGGGTCCAGCGAAGCAATTGGCTCATCGGCCAGAATCACTTTGGCGCGCTGACACAGGGCACGGGCAATCGCCACACGCTGCTGCTGACCGCCAGACAAGGTCGAAGCACGCTGCTGCGCCAGGTCAGCCAAACCAACCCGCGCCAACGCCTGCAGCGCACGCTGCTTTTCTTCGGCATTGAACAGGCCGAGCGTGCCGCGCCAGCGAGGCATTCGCCCAAGGCAGCCAAGCAGGACGTTTTGCACTACGCTTAAACGAGTCACCAGGTTGAACTGTTGGAAAATGTAGCCAATGTCAGCGCGCAGTCGGCGTATCTCGCCATTCAGGTGACCTTGCGCCTGCACCTGACGACCGAGCACCTCGATGCTGCTGCCAGCCGTGCGGTCACCGCAGGCCAAGCCGGCGAGGTGGCGCAGCAAGGTTGATTTACCGGAACCGGATGCGCCAATCAGCGCGACCATTTCACCGGGCTGCACGGACAGCGCCAGAGAATAGAGAGCCTGTTTAGTGCCGAACGTTTTGCTCAGGCTCTCAACGCGGATCGCTGCGTTCATGGGTTAGCCTCTTCAGTTAACGGTTTGACGACCCAGGGTCGCCACTTGGTGTAGACCAAGGTAGGCAAACTCTGTGACATCCCCGTTAACAGGCCATGACGCTTAGGTGACTACTGCTTTATTTTTCCTGATCTGGAGTGATGCTCGGCTACTAGCGTCAGCGGTTCTTGGCGGACGCGACGGTAAGGGGCAAATAACAGGATCATCCGCTACTGTTTAACCAGGTGATTCGGGGCGAAGCGTGATCAGCCGTCGGCTGCGATAATCAGGACTGAGGCTAGCCATGGTTTTTGCATTGCATCCAGAAATGCCTATCTTATGTTTAATGGCTCGCATTTCTGACAACCGGTGCTGGCACTGAGCCTTTACTCAAAGCACAATACGTCACAAGTTTGGCGTCAAATAATCAAACGTCTTATGCAGTCTTATCGATGCAAATGATAATTGCGGTTGAACAGCTAGTGCTAAAGACGGTCAAAACGGTGACAATCGCGTGCTCACTGCAAGCATCGCTTCCCTGAACTTACCGGTTAAATGTATGCGACCTATGAAACAGGCTATTTACTCCAGCCGCACGGCTGACAAATTCGTGGTTCGCTTGCCTGATGGCATGCGCGAGCGCATCGCTGATGTCGCGCGCAATCATCATCGCAGCATGAACTCGGAAATCATCGCCCGCCTTGAGCAGAGCATGCTTCAAGAGAGCAGCTTGGGAGATGAACTCAACGTTAGCCTGGATAGCCCCGAGCTATCCCTGCATGAACGCGAGCTGCTCCAGCGCTTCCGCCAACTGTCCCGTCGCCAACAAAATGCCCTGGTGGCATTGATTGCCCATGATGCTGAGATGGCCGCTGAATAAGCAGAAGTTGCCTCGATAAAACGTCTAGGTAATTTATTATTCGCACCCACAAAAAAGCCGCCCTGAACAGGCGGCTTTTTTTGTTTACAGCACCCGAGCGCTCTAAGCGTTACCCGACAAAGTTGAGCAACACCCCTGCCGCTACCGCCGAACCGATAACCCCAGCCACGTTGGGACCCATGGCGTGCATCAACAGGAAGTTCTGCGGGTTAGCCTCCAGACCAACTTTGTTCGATACCCGCGCCGCCATTGGCACCGCCGATACGCCGGCCGAACCGATCAATGGGTTGACCTTGTGCGTACAGAACACATTCATCAACTTGGCCATTAACACACCAGCCGCTGTACCCGCACAGAACGCCACCATGCCCAGCAGCAGGATCGCCAGGGTCTTGATCTGCAGGAAGGCATCGGCCGACAGCTTCGAACCCACGGCCAGGCCGAGGAAGATGGTGACGATGTTGATCAGCGCGTTGCGCGACGTATCGGCCAGTCGCTCAACTACACCCGCTTCACGCAGCAGGTTACCAAGGGCGAACAGACCTACCAACGGCGCCGCATCCGGCAGCAGTACGCCTACCAACAGGCACAGTACCAGCGGGAAGATGATCTTCTCGGTCTGCCCAACTGGACGCAATTGCTGCATGACAATTGCACGCTCGTCCTTGGTGGTCAGCGCCCGCATGATCGGCGGCTGCAGCAATGGCACCAATGCCATATAGGCATAGGCCGCCACGGCAATTGGCCCGAGCAGGTGCGGCGCAAGCTTGGAGGTAACGAAGATCGAGGTCGGACCATCGGCACCGCCGATGATGGCGATCGAGGCCGCTTCCTGCAGGGTGAACTCCAACCCGGGAATACCCAGCGAAGTCAGGGCCAGTGCACCGAGCAGGGTACCGAAGATACCGAACTGCGCCGCGGCACCCAACAGCAGGGTCTTGGGATTAGCCAGCATCGGCCCGAAGTCGGTCATTGCCCCCACACCCAGGAAAATCAGCAGCGGGAACACGCTGGTGGGCAGGCCAACCTCATAGATCATATGCAGAAAGCCCGCACCCTCGCCCATATTGGCCACAGGGATATTAGCCAGCAGGCCGCCAAAACCAATCGGAATCAACAGCAGCGGCTCGAAGCCTTTCTTGATCGCCACATAAATCAGTAACAGGCAGATCGCGATCATAAAAATCTGACCGGGCTCTACATGATAAAGACCCGTGCTCTGCCACAGCTTGAGGAGCTTATCCATGATTAGCCCCTTAGCCGATGGTCAGCAGGCTGTCGCCCACCGCCACTGCATCGCCGACCTTGATATTAACCGCACCGATAACACCCGCCTTGAATGCGCGAATCTCGGTTTCCATCTTCATGGCCTCAAGAATGATCAGCAGTTGGCCATCTTCGACCGCCTGCCCGGGCTGCACCAGCACCTTGAAAATGTTGCCTGCCAGCGGAGCGTTTTGCGACTCACCACCACCCACCGGCAACGCGGCGGTAGCAGGCGTGGCACCTGCAGAGGCGCCAGCGAGCGGCTTGATGCCGTCGATATCGCCACCCTCGTTGACCTGCACCACGAAGGACTTGCCGTTGACTTCAACGGTGTAGACCTCGGGTTTGCCGGCTTCACGCGCAGGCAGTTCGTTACCCGTTGGTGCCGGCTCGAAGGCCGCCGGGTTACCGCGATTCTCCAGAAACTTCAGGCCGATCTGCGGAAACAGTGCATAGGTCAGCACGTCGTCAATTTCGTCGCTGGCCAGCTTGATGCCTTTCTCTTTGGCAATGCCCTTGAGCTCGGCAGTCAGCTTGTCCATTTCCGCAGTAAGCATGTCCGCCGGGCGACAGGTGATCGCTTCGGCGCCATCCAGAACCCGCGCTTGCAGCTCTTTATTGAACGGTGCCGGCGCTGCGCCGTATTCACCCTTCAACACGCCCGCGGTTTCCTTGGTGATCGACTTGTAACGCTCGCCAGTCAATACGTTGATCACCGCCTGGGTGCCAACAATCTGCGAAGTCGGCGTCACTAGCGGGATAAAGCCCAAGTCCTCGCGCACCCGCGGGATCTCGGCCAACACTTCATCGAACTTGTCCTGGGCGCCCTGCTCTTTCAGCTGGCTCTCCATATTGGTCAGCATGCCGCCTGGCACCTGGGCAACCAGGATGCGCGAGTCGACGCCCTTGAGGGTGCCTTCGAACTTGGCATACTTCTTACGAACTTCACGGAAGTAGGCCGCGATTTCTTCGAGCAGCTCCAGATTCAAGCCCGTGTCGCGCTCGGAACCCTGGAAGATTGCCACTACCGACTCGGTCGGCGAATGGCCATAGGTCATCGACAGTGACGAAATCGCCGTGTCGACGTTGTCGATACCGGCTTCCACCGCCTTGACGATGGCTGCGGTCGACAGCCCGGCCGTGGCGTGGCACTGCATATGAATCGGAATCGACAGGGTCGCCTTGAGGCGCGTCACCAGCTCAAAGGCAATGTACGGATTGAGAATACCGGCCATGTCCTTGATCGCCACCGAATCGGCGCCCATGTCCTCGATCTGCTTGGCCAGATCAACCCACATTTCCAGGGTATGCACCGGACTGGTGGTGTAGGAAATGGTGCCCTGGGCATGCTTGCCCTGCTCTTTGACTGCCCTGAGCGCGGTCTGCAGGTTGCGCGGGTCGTTCATCGCGTCAAACACGCGGAACACATCAACGCCGTTGAAAGCCGCACGCTCGACGAACTTCTCCACCACGTCATCGGCGTAATGCCGGTAGCCCAGAAGATTTTGTCCACGCAGCAACATCTGCTGGCGGGTATTGGGCATGGCTTTTTTCAATTCGCGGATGCGGTGCCACGGGTCTTCACCCAGGTAGCGGATGCAAGCATCGAAAGTAGCACCACCCCAGGACTCCACGGACCAGAAGCCAACCTGATCGAGCTTCGGCGCGATCGGCAACATATCTTCGAGGCGTACTCGAGTGGCCAGAATCGACTGGTGAGCATCGCGCAGAACCACATCGGTGATTCCGAGTGCTTGTTTAACGGCAGTCATACAGGTGCTCCCTTTCGAACCTGACTCAACCGCGGCGAGCGCGGTGCTGATTGATAGCGGATTGAATAGCGGCCAGCACATCACCATCAGGCTGCTGAACAGCAGGCCTGGCGGATGATTGCGTAGCTACGGGTACGGGCGTATGAGGGGCGAACAGCTCGATCAACCGCGACATAACGCGGATCGCCACTACCAACAGAATCAGGAAGAGAAACACAAAGCCCAAGCCGAAAAGCATGAGCTCAACACCCTCAAGCAGGAGTTGATTGGAGGTCATCTTGACTCCTTTTTACAGCAGCATTAGGGCTGCATTCATTATTGATAGGAGCGCCCGAGAAAGGCCCCGGGCAAAGCTGGCGCACCTTAGCTTGAAACGGGCGTTTGAAGCAAACCCCAGACAGCACTTAGCGACAAATTATGTCGAAAAGGCGCCAGCTCCAACCCTATAAATGTCACGCTCTCACTACAGCAGAAACAACGAAGCCATTCCCAAAAAGATGAAGAAACCGCCACTATCGGTCACCGCCGTAATCATCACGCTGGCCCCCATCGCCGGATCCCGCCCCATGCGCACCAGAGTCATTGGAATAAGCACACCCATCAATGCTGCAACCAACAGGTTGAGAGTCATGGCTGCGGTCATCACCACACCCAGCGACCAACTGTCGTAGAGCATATAAGCCACCACCCCAATCACCCCGCCCCATACAAGGCCATTGACCAGGGCAACACTCAGCTCCTTGCGAATCAGCCGCACAGTGTTACCTGTGCTGACCTGATCCAGCGCCATGGCGCGCACGATCATGGTGATGGTTTGGTTGCCCGAATTGCCGCCGATGCCGGCAACGATCGGCATCAAGGCAGCCAACGCCACCAGCTTCTCGATGGAGCCCTCAAACAAACCGATCACCCGCGAGGCTATAAAGGCTGTGACCAGATTGATCGCCAGCCAGGCCCAGCGGTTGCGCAGCGACTTCCACACCGAGGCGAAAATATCTTCCTCCTCGCGTAGACCCGCCATATTGAGAACTTCGCTCTCGCTCTCCTCACGGATCAAGTCGACCATCTCATCGATAGTCAGGCGGCCAATCAATTTGCCATTCTTGTCGACTACTGGCGTTGAGATCAGATCGTAACGCTCGAAGGCCTGGGCAGCTTCATAGGCATCTTCGTCTGGATGAAAGCTCACCGGATCGGTCGCCATCACCTCGCTGACCAGCTTGTCTGGATCGTTGACCAGCAAACGCTTGACCGGCAGCACCCCTTTGAGCACGCCGTCATAGTCGACCACAAACAACTTGTCGGTATGTCCCGGCAACTCCTTCAGTCGCCGCAGGTAACGCAAAACCACTTCCAGGCTGACGTCCTCACGGATGGTGACCATCTCGAAGTCCATCAGTGCGCCGACCTGCTCTTCCTCATAAGACAGCGCCGAACGCACTCGCTCACGCTGCTGCGCATCGAGGCTTTCCATCAGCTCATGAACGACATCACGTGGCAGCTCGGAGGCCAGGTCCGCCAACTCGTCGGCGTCCATTTCCCTGGCCGCCGCAAGAATCTCATGGTCATCCATGTCGGCAAGCAGGGTTTCGCGAACCGAATCGGACACTTCAAGAAGGATGTCGCCGTCGCGCTCGGCCTTGACCAGCTGCCAGATCGTCAGCCGCTCGTCCAGCGGCAGTGCTTCGAGGATATGGGCAACGTCGGCGGAGTGCAGCTCATCGAGCTTGCGCTGCAGCTCGACCAGATTCTGCCGGTGCACCAGGTTTTCAACCCGGTGATGATGTGGGCCTTCCTGACGATGGGTCAGGCCTTCGACCAGTTTATGTCGATGCAACAGCTCGACCACTTGGGCAAGGCGATCCTGCAGGCTTTCTTGCGGCTTTTTGGCTTCTACTTCAGTCATGGCACGCTCCACCCCCAGCAGCAGCGCACGCCAAAGAGGGCTAATCAATCAATATACGATTGCTCAATTGAAAATCAGAGTAACTACTGGGTAAGTCCATGGTGGTAATCCACAAGCCCCGGCGGGGCTGACGAGCAAAATGATAACACCGCCCGATGGCTTTGCACGTTACAAAAAGCAGTCTAGAACAAGCTGTTGCAACACAAACCTGAGTATTTTTTAAGGCTTTGCCCCTGCTACATTGCATAAGGCAGAGCGCTTTTTACGAGCGGCCGGGGGATGAGCAACAGATAGCAGGGACATAGCCTTTGCTAAAACTCCGTAGCTGCGACGCTGAATACGCCGCACAAGACACCACTGGCAAAGCCAGACTCATCGACTAGGCTTTGGACACGACCGTCAAGGAGGACGTCACTATGCATGGACTGCGCCGCGCAGCCTTCTGCGCCATCCTACTCAGCCCAACCTCACTGCTGGCCTCAAGCGTGTTTCGGTGCGAAGACGCCAATGGCCACATCACGTTCACCCTGCAAGGCTGCCCCGCTGAGCAGGTGCAATATATCCAGGATGCCTACAACCCCACACCAGGCAGCAGCAACCCCACACCACTGGCCAAGCCAGCCAAATCCTCTGACGGCAAGGCCGCAGCAAAGACCCGCGAGCTGGTCATAGTTGGTGAAACGCAGGATGGCTGCGGCAACCTGATTACCGGCAGCGAGCGCCGCACGGCCATGATCAAGCAACAGATACGCAGTGGCATGAGCCGCAGGGATGTGGAGAACAGCCTGGGTACACCGGATAAAATCAGCAGCCAGAATGGCCAAACGCGCTATCACTACCGCGACCCGAAGGGCAACAGTCGCCAGGTCAGCTTCGATGAAGCCGGCTGCGTCAAAGGCAAGCGCTAAGACACCTTACTCAGCGAACCAGCGCTTTACGCGACGCCCTGCCAACCACACGGCGCGCACCCTGGAAATTCCAGGGCACTATCACAGCACCCCAGCCACAACGGACCTGCAAAGCTGGACTTTGCCAAACCGCTGAGTCAGCGGAGAGCGCCCAGACGCCCCTGCTCGTCTGAGAATACAATCTCGACCCGACGGTTTTGCGCACGCCCCCTGACCGACGCATTCTCTGCGACCGGGAAGCTCTCGCCATGGCCCTGTACCTCGATACGCTTGCTGTCGATGCCCAGATCAACCAATACGTCGGCAACTGTCTGCGCACGCTTTCGAGACAACTCGAGATTTTCCAGTTTATCGCCACGGCTGTCGGTATAGCCTTCAACACGCACTACCCGGCGCGGGTTCAGTTGCAGGAACTGCACCAGCTTTAAAACTGTTCGATTGGCCGAGGCCTTCAAATTGGCCTGCCCTGCATCGAACAGCACATCGCCAAGAGTCATTACCAAGCCGCGCTCAGTCTCACTGGTTACCAGGCTAACCATCTGCTCCAACCAGTTGCTCTGCTCCTGCACACTGAGCAACTTGGCTTCACGCAGAGCCAGCTGTAGGCGCTGGCGCTCCAACTCGAGCTTGGCCGCACGCTCCTGATTCAGACTCAAGGCACTATTTTGCCTAGCGATGTCACTGTAGCGCTGGCTGAGGTAGGCGTAATGGTTAACGTCATCCGCACTGCCCCAATAGTTGGATAAGCGGTCTGCACGGGCCAGGGATTCGCCCGCACGAATCACATCTTTGGGTGCGCTGCGCAGCACATCCGCGCTCTCTTTTACCGCCTGGAAGCTGTCGTGGGCTGCATCGAGCGCCTGACGGCTGGCCTGCTGCGACGAACCAACGCAACCACTCAGCAACAAAACCAACAGGGAACTACCGAGCAACTGAATTAAAGCACCCATCAAAGCCCTCCCAGCTGCTTGCGCAGGCGACTTATCCGGTTATTCAGTTCGTCCAGCTGGTCCTGGCTTTTCTGCGTCAATACCTGCGCTTGCGCGAGACGAGCATCCAGTTCGGCCTGCTCGGCAAGCACCCGCGCCTCCTTGAAGGCATCATGCTGCATGGCAGACTGAGCGTGCAGCAACTTGTCCTCAGCCATCACCAGCTCAGCCACCTGATCATCGGCGCCCACAGCCTTGGCTTGCGCCAAAGCTTGCTCAGTGAGCCGCAATTGCTCGACGGGTGCCGGGTCGCTGGCGCAGCCGAGCAAACCCAGCAAGACCATTGCTGCACATGAAAAACGATTAATCACAAAGAATTTCCTACGGATTCGGGACGCTTGCAGGTTGCACACGCTGTTCTTTCCACAGCAGTAGATTGTTCTGCAGCAAGACTTCCGGCAGACCGGCAGCGACGGATTCTGTCATCTTCTTCGCCAATTGTCCGCGCAGCCAGGGATCGTTGCATGCAGAGTTATGCGACAGGGTCAGGTACAAACCCTCGCTGGAAACAGGCGGGTCCAGCACCAGCAGGTCATCTTCCATGCTCAGCGTTTCGGCCAGCGCCAGGCCGGGGAAGCGCTCATAAACAACATAGTCGGTACGCCCCAACAACAGCTTCTGAAATGCCTGAGACAAACTGGGCACACTCTCCAGCCTCAGATTGGCCTTGGCATAAGTATCGAACTGTTGACCGAAGCTGTTATTCACTAATGTGCCACCTGTGCGGCCATGCAGGTCGGCCCAACTGGCATAGGGAAACTCTGCACCTTTACGCACCCAGACCACGCTAGGAGTAAAGAAAAACGCCGGATGCACATAGTCCATGGTTTCCAGGCGCGGCAAGGTAAGAAAAGCACCCGCAATCAGGTCGACCCGCCCCGTGCGTACCTCGTCTTGGGCGCGCGACCAAGGCCCGGTATAAATAACATCGATCACCAGATCCAACTCTTTGCCCAGATGCTTGAGCAGGTCAGCATTGGCGCCAATCAACTGTTGTGGATTCTGCGGGTCACGCCATAGATAAGGCGGATACTCGGGATTGCCAGTTGCGACCAGGCGCTCACATTTACCGGCGGCAACACTCAAGCCTGGCAACAGCGCCACGCCCAAAAATAACAAGATGGATTGCAAAAAACCTCGTTCAAGCATGACGGCTTCTCGGCTGAACTTGTGGTGGACTCTCGAACACGACTGAATCCCGACTGCATGTTAGCGTACAACCGGCGCAATAATAATTCGCGATAAAGGCAGGCTGTAAAAAGACTGGCTCCAGGCTTGATACTACGGCTCAGCGGCCTCGCGGCCACTCTTTATCTCTGCCCAGCAGCGCTACTGACTAAGGCGCAGCAGGCCGATCTTGGCGCCAAGCAGGTAACTGTCAACGATCTTAGCACTCATTACGACCATGGTGCCCCGAGCAACGGCCAAACCACTCTGGCCACCCACGACTTCGCTGCCAGCCAGGGCAACTGGCTGCTCTTTACCCACGACGTTTCTGCTTAGGCCTGTCGGATCTACGGCGTAGCGTTTCGTGCAGTACCGGACTTTAGCAACTCCGGTACTGCCTCACCCCGCTACACCGCCTCATCCGCTTGCTGTTCGGCGAGGCGCCCCGGTCGCTCCAGCATTTTTCCTCGGGCTTCCTGCCAGCAGGCGCTCTGGAGATGCGCAGTCGCCCACGACACCCGTGTCTCGAGCCAACCCTTCCCCTTGCCGGGTGTGTAGAGGGCTCTCACCTCCAAGTCGTCCGACTCACCACCACCGTGACCCGAACAGCGCCATGCCTGGCGCACCCAATAAAAAGGCTATGTACCAATAGCGTGTTGCGTTCAGTTATCGCCACAGCATTTGAGGTGGTCTGGGTCTGTAGGGTGCGCCGTGCGCACCAGTGTTCGTTGCCTGCATTGGTGCGCACGGCCTGGGCGGCCACGCGTCACCCTACCCGTTGCCAGCTATGCGAAAAGGGCTTAGGCCTGAATCTCCCATGCAACACGTTATTGGGACACAGCCAATAAAAAACCCGCTCGAGGCGGGTTTTTCATGGAGCAAGGGAAGCTGACTTACACCAGCTGCTCGAACTCCGGAATGGCGTCGAACAGATCCGCCACCAGGCCGTAATCGGCCACCTGGAAGATCGGCGCGTCTTCATCCTTGTTGATCGCAACGATCACCTTGGAATCCTTCATGCCAGCCAGGTGCTGAATCGCACCGGAGATACCGACGGCGATGTACAGCTGCGGCGCGACGATCTTGCCGGTCTGACCGACCTGCATATCATTGGGCACAAAACCGGCGTCGACCGCGGCGCGCGAGGCACCGACAGCAGCGCCGAGTTTGTCGGCCAGCGTGTACAGATGCTTGAAGTTGTCGCCGTTCTGCATACCGCGACCGCCGGAAACGACAATCTTGGCAGCGGTCAGTTCCGGACGATCGGACTTGGCCAGCTCTTCACCGACGAACGATGACTTGCCGGCGTCGCCGCCAACAGCCACGGCTTCAATCGCAGCGGAACCACCTTCGGCGGCAACCGGATCGAAACCGGTGGCACGCACGGTGATGACTTTCACGGCAGCGGAAGATTGCACGGTAGCGATGGCGTTACCGGCATAGATCGGACGCTTGAACGTATCAGAGCTTTCAACAGCGATGATTTCCGAGATCTGATCCACGTCCAACGCAGCAGCAACGCGCGGCAGGATGTTCTTACCATTGCTGGTGGCAGCAGCCAGGATGTGGCTGTAGCCAGCACCGAGTTCGGCAACCAGCGGCGCGACGTTTTCCGGCAACTGATAAGCGAATGCAGCGTTATCGGCTACCAGAACCTTGGCCACACCAGCAACTTTGGCCGCCGCTTCGGCGGCAGCACCACAACCAGCACCGACAACCAGTACATGAATGTCGCCGCCGATAGCTTTAGCCGCAGCAACAGTATTCAGAGTGGCAGGCGCCAGGCCCGCATTGGTGTGTTCTGCAACAACTAAGATAGCCATTTAGATTACCTTCGCTTCGTTCTTCAGTTTCTCGACCAGTTCAGCCACCGACTTGACCTTGATCCCGGCGCTGCGGGTAGCAGGCGCTTCGACTTTCAGGGTCTTGACGGTGGAAGTGGTGGCAACGCCCAAGGCTTCTGGGGTGAGCACTTCCAATGGCTTCTTCTTGGCCTTCATGATGTTCGGCAAGGAAGCGTAGCGCGGCTCGTTCAAACGCAGGTCGGTAGTCACGATCGCTGGCAGGTTGAGCGCAACAGTCTGCAGACCGCCGTCGACTTCACGCGTTACGTTGACCTTGTCGCCCGCTACTTCCACCTTGGAAGCGAAGGTACCTTGAGCGTAACCGCTCAGGGCAGCCAGCATCTGGCCGGTCTGGTTGTTGTCGCTGTCGATGGCCTGCTTGCCAAGGATCACCAACTGCGGTTGCTCCTTGTCGACTACAGCCTTGAGCAGCTTGGCCACCGCCAGGGAATTCAGCTCATCGCTGGACTCAACCAGAATGGCGCGATCGGCACCCAGCGCCAGAGCAGTTCGCAGCTGCTCTTGAGCAGCAGTCGGACCGATCGACACCACGACGATTTCGCTCGCCACGCCCTTTTCTTTCAGGCGTACCGCTTCTTCCACGGCGATTTCGCAGAAGGGGTTCATCGACATCTTGACGTTGGCAAGATCAACGCCGCTGTTGTCCGCTTTGACGCGAACTTTAACGTTGTAGTCGACCACTCGTTTGATAGCTACAAGAACCTTCATGGATTCCTCGTTACTCTCCGGTGAATAGGAATGTCGCCAGAAGCGAACATGGCGGGTACTGCAGGCCGGCCGGAACCAACCATCAACCCAGACGGCGAACGCAAACCGCCCGTATCTTGACCGTACGACCTGACCGGGTCAATACAATGAGTCGGCCAGCCAGCCATGATGTAGTACGATTCTAACAGGACTACAGAATATTCAAACAAACGTTTGTATTGGCCCGTTTGGATGCTGCGGATATAATGCGCCAGCATCGCCCAGGGAACGAGCCTGATCGCCAAATAAAATTAGAGAGCCTTGAGTAGGAGATAGCCTGTGGAACGCGAGTTTATGGAATTCGACGTCGTCATCGTCGGCGCCGGCCCTGCCGGCTTATCTGCCGCCTGCCGACTGAAGCAGAAAGCCGTCGAAGCCGGTAAAGAAATCAGCGTCTGCGTGGTCGAAAAAGGCTCCGAAGTAGGCGCACACATCTTGTCTGGCGCTGTATTTGAAACCCGCGCGCTGGGTGAACTGTTCCCCGACTGGAAGGAGCTCGGCGCTCCGCTAAACACCCCAGTCAAACGTGACGACATCTACATACTCAAGAATGCCGAGAAAGCCAGCAAGGTTCCGGACTTCTTAGTACCCAAGACCATGCACAACCATGGCAACTACATCATTTCCCTGGGCAACCTGTGCCGCTGGCTGGCTCAGCAGGCCGAGAACCTCGGCGTAGAAATCTACCCAGGCTTCGCCGCGCAAGAAGCATTAATCGACGACAAGGGCGCGGTCTACGGGATTCTCACCGGCGACCTGGGCGTCGACCGCGAAGGCAACCCTAAAGAGGGTTACTACACCCCAGGCATGGAACTGCGTGCCAAGTACACCCTGTTCGCCGAAGGCTGCCGTGGTCACATCGGCAAGCAGCTGATCAAGAAATATAACCTCGACAGTGAGGCCGATGCTCAGCACTACGGTATCGGCATCAAGGAAATCTGGGACATTGACCCGGCCAAGCACGAACAAGGCTTGGTGGTGCACACCGCGGGCTGGCCATTGTCACTGAGCGATAGCGAAAACACCGGCGGCTCCTTCCTCTACCACCTGGAGAACAATCAGGTAGTAGTCGGCCTGATCGTTGACCTGTCCTACAGCAATCCGCATCTGTCGCCGTTCGATGAGTTCCAGCGTTACAAGCATCACCCGGTAATCGCCCAGTACCTGGAAGGCGGCAAGCGTGTGGCCTATGGCGCACGCGCAATCAGCAAGGGCGGCCTCAACTCGCTGCCGAAAATGGTGTTCAACGGCGGCGCGCTAATTGGCTGTGACCTTGGCACTCTGAATTTCGCCAAGATCAAGGGCAGCCACACCGCCATGAAGTCCGGCATGCTCGCCGCCGATGCAACTGCCGACGCCCTGTTCGCCGGCCGTGAAGGCGGTGACCAGCTGACTGGCTATGTCGACGCGTTCAAGGCCAGCTGGCTCTACGACGAGCTATTCTGCAGCCGTAACTTTGGCCCGGCGATCCACAAGTTCGGCGTACTCGGCGGCGGTGCTTTCAACTTTCTCGACCAAAACCTGTTTGGCGGCAAGATCCCCTTTACCCTGCACGACACCAAACCGGACTATGCCTGCCTGAAACCGGCCGCAGAGGCGCAGAAGATCAGCTATCCGAAACCGGACGGCAAACTCAGCTTCGACAAACTAAGCTCGGTATTCCTCTCCAACACCAATCATGAAGAGGAACAACCCTGCCACCTGAAGCTTGCCGACCCGAGCATTCCGCTCGGCAAAAACCTACCGCTGTATGACGAACCGGCACAGCGCTACTGCCCGGCCGGGGTATACGAAATCGTCACCCTGGAAGACGGCGAGAAGAAATTCCAGATCAATGCGCAGAACTGCGTGCACTGCAAGACCTGCGACATCAAGGATCCGGCCCAGAACATTACCTGGGTCGCACCAGAAGGTGCCGGCGGACCTAACTACCCCAATATGTAAGACGTGTAAAAAAGGCTCCCTCGGGAGCCTTTTTTTGGCCCACACACTGGGCCGCGCACACCTCGCGGACATGGTCCGCACGGCACACTCTACGAGTGCGCCCTTGCCAGCGAGCCCTAAGGCTGCGGCCCAATCGGGAAGAACTGCCCGCTACTCCACACCCCCAGCCAGGCCTGACCGTCGATCTCGCGCGGAACCGCCAGCTCGACCAATTGATAGAACACATTGCGGTGAATCAATGCCTCCAGGTTGCTGCGCACATGAACGTAAGGCGCCGGCTCCTGAGTCTGCTCATCAAGCACTACCCGCAGCGGATGCTCAGTACCTGCAACAGCCTCCTCCTCAACGTTGGTGGTAAAGCGCAGCACCTGCGCCTCACCCTCGCCCTCCACCAGCAGCGTGACGGCAACGAAGGGTGCATCATCAACCTTGATGCCGACCTTCTCTACTGGGGTGACCAGGAAGTAATCGTCGCCATCGCGGCGAATGATGGTGGAGAACAACTTGACCATCGGCTTGCGGCCAATCGGTGTGCCCATGTAATACCAGCTACCGTCACGGGCGATGCGCATGTCGATGTCACCGCAAAAGTCTGGATTCCACAGGTGCACGGGCGGCAAGCCCTTCGCCTCGCTCCTGGGAATCTGTGCCAGCAGATCGCCGGCCTTGTCTGAGTCGTTCATGTGAATGTCCTTAGCGACCCAGTCCAATCAGGCTGCGGGCGTAATCGCGCAGCGGCGGACCGAGCAAGTCTTCTGGTTTGGCATCATAGAATGTCAGGAAGCCGCCGCGACTGCGAATCCGCGTGCTATCGACCAGATAGCGAGTATTGGTCTCAATCAGCATCAGCTGAATGACGCTACGGTCGGTACCAAGCCGGTCTAGCACCTGCTGATCTGCCCACTCATCCCCGGTACCGATACGGTCATCGGCATAGGCAAAGCGGCTGTAGAGCAGATAATGCGCACCGGCCGCACGCGCCTGCGCCATGGCATCCTCCAGACCAGCTGGACTGCGTGCCCGGCGAACCATGGGGAAATACTCGACGAAGCCCTTGAACGCCTCCTCAGCCACCACATTGGGCCGAGGGTACGCTGTGCCGGGAGGAACGAAGTGTCCTTGGGCGATGTAGATGAAAGAGTCCTGCTGCAGGCGCCGCGAGGCCATGCGCTCGGTTCGCCCATGATCGAGAAAACCGGCATCGCGCAATTGATAGGTGGCGCCATCGGCCAGGTCGCTGACCTTCATGCAGCCACCCAAGACCATCAGCGCCAGGATTGATATCAGACTGCGCATTACTCTCCTCCCGTTGCCGGTGACGGAATACCGGCGGACAGACCAATAATGCAGGTTCCACGCCATCACAGGCCGCGCTGCCACTCCTGACGTAACCCGGCGCCTTGCGGCTGCTCGATGGCTGCGCGCACCTGCGCCAGCAGACGTGCCTTGTCCGCACCCAGGTTACCTTTGAGCACCAGATAGTTTGACGCATGGTCGCTGCGAAACACGGTGTCGCGCAGTTCCAAGCCCTGCAACAGACGCTCGACCTCGATGAACAGCTGCTGTTGAGTCAAAGGCTGATAATCGGCAAACGCTTGGCGAAAGCGTGCTTCGCCCTGGGGAAAGCTGACCACCAGGGTCGAGAGGAACTCCGGCTGCGTCTCGTTCATCAGTCGCGCCGAGTTATCGGCATGCTGCTCACTCAAGGTGACGCCACCGAGGCCATTGAGGATCATCACCGAGCGCGTAATTCCCGCCTGACCAAGCTTGTCCAGGGCGCTCAGGCTCGACTCGAAGGTTTCACCCTTGTTGATCCGCGCCAGCACCTCGTCGTCGCCCGATTCGCAGCCCACATAGGCCATGCGCAACCCGGCATCGGCCAACTCCTTCAGCTCGTCGACCGATTTCTTGCGCAGATTGCGCGGCAGGCAATAGCTCGAGACCCGCTCGACATCCGGCATGTGCTCACGAATGGCCGAGAGGATGACCAGCAAACGCCGCGTCGGCAGCACCAGGGCATCACCATCGGCGAGAAACACCCGCTGCACGATCAGCCGCTCGCCAGCGCGGCGAATTTCGTCCAGCACCTCACGCTCATCACGGGCGCGAAACTTCTTCTGCTCTTGGGTATACATTTCGCAGAAGGTGCAATTGTTCCAGGAGCAGCCGTTAGTCACCGGCAGAATCAGCGAGTGAGCCTCGCTGGGCGGGCGGAATACCGGTTCGATATAAGCAATCGGGAAGTCAGACATAATTTTCAGCGTCAGGCCTCAAGCCAGGCGGCCGTGTACAGCCGATAGAAATCACCTTACTTTTACGGCCTGCGGTTTTTATCCTCCAATAATTTTCATGACGGTCACGCCCCCGGAAAAGGCAACCTCCTGCTTATCAGCCAACGCCTTGACCAACAGCCCCTGCAGCGCAGGCAACGCCTGATGACGCGGTTTATCGAGCAGATCGCCAACATAGTGACGATTACTCGACGACAGACAGCCATGTAGCCAACCGGTTGACGACAAGCGCAATCGCGAGCAAGTACGGCAGAACGGCACACTTTCATTGGCGATCACCCCAAAAAAGCCGCGCCCCGGAATCTCGTAGCGCAACGCCGTAGCATCCACCGGTGCGTCGGCCTGGGTGAAACCGTAATGCTCGCCAATCATGGCCAGCAGCTCGGGCATCCCTACAAACTGGCGCAAGAAACTGTTGCCATCGCGCGCCAAATGGCCCATGCGCATCAATTCGATAAAGCGCAACTCGAAACCGCGCTCCAGGCAATACTCCAGCAACGGCAAAACCTGATCGAGGTTCTGTCCACGCAGGGGCACCATATTAAGCTTGATCTGCACGCCGGCGGCCCGCGCTTCGTCCAGCCCAGCCAATACGGAGGGCAGATCGCCACCGCGAGCAATGGCCCGAAACGCCAAGGGGTCGAGGGTATCGAGGGATACGTTGACGCGGCGAATGCCGTTTTCCAGCAATAACGGCAGCTTGCGCGAGAGCAGTTGGCCGTTGCTGGTCAGACTGATATCGGCCAACCCAAGCTGACTGACGCCACGCAGAAACGCTTCCAGTTTTGGGCTAACCAGGGGCTCGCCACCGGTAATACGTAAACGCTCGATGCCCGCGGCTTCAATCAGGTAACCGACACCGCGCACCATGGCCTCGGCAGACAACTCATCTTGCGCCGCAACCAGGCGCTTGCCGTCGGGAACACAATAGGTACACGCGTAATTGCAAGCAGCGGTCAGACTTATTCGCAGGTTACGAAAACGTCTACCTTGGCGATCAACAATCATGGGGGACTCCGACTGACATTACTCGGAGTATATCGCCGCAATCCGCGGCGACACATGCACTGAATGCGCTATCAACCGGCCGAATAACGTCAGCTAGCCGGAGCCTCTGGATCACGCTTGCGCTTGTTGCCCATACGCACACCGATATCCATGAGGAACTGGAAGAACCCCTCCTGGTCTTCCAGCACATTGCTCCAGAACGGCGAGTGGTAAAGCGCCACAGCACCATGCACCAGCGCCCAGGCTGCACAATAATGAAAATAGGGTGGAACGTCCTCAAGCTTGCCTTCGGCGATGCGGCCCTTGATCAGCTGAGTCAGACGCTCAAAATTGGAGGCACGGATCTTGTGCAACTCCTCAACCATCTCCGGAACCTGATTGCCCTTGACCACCTTTTCTTCCAGGCGATCGAACAACCGGTAGCGCTGCGGATCACGCATGCGGAACTCGAAGTAAGCGCGCGACAGCGCTTCCTTGTCACGGTCGATGTCGGCCGAATGCAGCAACTCATTCAAATCTCGCTCGTAGTCGAGCATCAGGCGCAGGTAGATTTCTGCCTTGGATTTGAAGTGCTTGTAGATGGTGCCTTTGCCAATACCGACGGCGTCAGCGATCATTTCAACAGTAACGCTGTCTTCACCCTGCTCAAGGAACAGTTTCAGCGCGGTGTCGAGAATTTCCTGTTCGCGGCGGCGAAACTCGCGGACCTTACGGGGTTCATTCTGCATAAGAAGGACTAAGAGGCCGAAAATCGAAGCCAAGTATTATGCCTAACTAACGCAAAATTGCACGGATCATCCGATCATGTACCGTATTCATGGCGAGTTTCGACAACTTCCCGGTCTGTGTTACCTGAACCACGCTGCGGTCGCGCCCTGGCCACACCGTGCGCAACTGGCCGTGCAGCACTTTGCCAAGCAGAACGTCCAGGTCGGCGCACGCGACTATGCAGACTGGCTGCTGGTCGAGGACAGCCTGCGCGAGCGCCTGACGCGCCTGCTCAATGCACCTAGCAGTGATGATATCGCGCTGGTCAAAAATACTTCGCAGGCGCTGTCTTTCGTGGCGTTCGGCCTGGACTGGCGCGCAGGCGACCAAGTGGTTATCAGCGCCGAGGAGTTCCCCTCCAACCGCGTGGTTTGGGAGGCGCTCGCACCGCAAGGCGTCGAGGTGATCAAGGTCGATCTGCATTGCGGCAACCCCGAAACCAACCTGCTCAACGCCTGCGGCCCACGCACCCGACTGCTGTCGGTCAGCGCCGTACAATACACCAGCGGCCTGAGCCTTAACCTAGAGCGACTCGGCCATGGCTGCCAGCAGCGCGGGGTATTGTTTTGTGTCGACGCGATCCAGCAGCTTGGCGCCCTACCCTTCGACGTCCAGGCCTGCCAGTGCGCCTTTGCCATGGCCGATGGTCATAAATGGCTACTCGGCCCGGAAGGGCTTGGCGTGTTCTACTGCCGCAGCGACCTGCGCACACAGCTTGAGTTGCACGAGTACGGCTGGCATATGCTTGAACACCACGGCGATTATCTGCGCCAGGACTGGCAGCCAGCGCACTCGGCCAGGCGCTTCGAGTGCGGCAGCCCGAACATGCTCGGCACCACGGCACTGGAAGCCAGCCTGTCACTCCTTGAGGAAGTCGGCATGGCAAGTGTCGGCAAGGCCCTACAGGAACGCGTGCAATGGCTGCTAGACGGTTTGAGCGGTATAACTGGCGCCATACTGCATAGTCCAATTGAGCCAGATCGGCGCGCCGGTATTGTCACGTTCAGCCTGATCGGCTGGGATCAACCCGCACTTTTCCAGCGCCTCAGGTCCGAACAGGTGATCTGCGCCCAACGTGGTGTCGGTATCCGCCTGTCCCCACATTTTTACACCGAGGCACGGGCCATAGAGAAAACCCTGAGGCTGCTGCGCCAGCTGGCAACAGGGGGCGGACTCAACAGCCGGCCAGGTATTCCAAATCTGTTTAAAAAATGAGCTAAATGAGCCTGGACGTTCGGTAAACTTCGCCAATACTCATACCTACTGGCGTGCGGCATACCCCCCAAGTGTCCCGCCAGCCAAGGTACCGTGGACCGCGTGCCTTGATTTACTCCTAATGGTCTTAACCCGGACTCCCCCCCAGAGCCCGGGTTTTTTTTGCCTCAACGATTATCCACCACGAACCGGTTGCGGCGGCTAGCGCCCTGCTGGTCGGTGAGCGCAGTAGACTGGCCGCGCTCGCTCGCGATCAGTCAGCACAGACCTTAGACCACCCGTGCAAGCGGGAACAAGCGCTTGAAATTGGCACTGGTCTGATCGGCCAACTGCTCGAAACTCACACCGCGTAGCAGTGCCAGGTATTCAGCTACGTCGCGCACATATTCCGGCAGATTAGGCTTGCCGCGGTGCGGCACTGGCGCCAAATAAGGCGAGTCGGTTTCTACTAGCAAACGATCATCCGGCACTTGGCGGGCGACCTCACGAAGCGCCTCGGCATTGCGGAAGGTGACAATGCCCGACAGGGAGATATAGAAGCCTAGATCCAGCGCCGCCTTGGCCATCGCCCAGTCTTCAGTGAAGCAGTGCAGCACCCCGGCCTGCGGCAAGGCCGCCTCACGCAGCAGAGCAAGGGTATCGGCACGGGCTTCCCGGGTATGCACGATCACCGGTTTGCCGGTGATCGTGGCTGCCTGCAAGTGCAGGCGGAAAGCCTGCTGCTGCAGCTCTGCAGCTTGCGGTTCATAGTGGTAATCCAGCCCGGTTTCGCCAATGGCCACCACCTGGGGATGGTTCAGTTCAGCCAGCAACCAGTCAAGGGCTGGCGCCGCACCCGGTTCCAGATCCAGCGGATGGACCCCAACCGAGCAATCGACATCGGTATAGCGCTCAGCCAAGCCTTTGACCGCCGCAGCGTTGTCGGCACTGACGCCAATACAAAGAAAATGGCCGACGCCGCGTGCCCGCGCAGCATCCAGTGCGGCATCGAGGGAGCCGCCGTGGGCAGCCAGATCGAGGCGATCGAGATGGCAGTGGGAATCGATAAGCATGGGAAGCCTCAAGCGACAAACTGCAAGCCACACGCAAAAGCCCGAAGCGCAGCAGCTTACTTGTGGCTTGGAGCCTGAGACCTGCAGTTGCGATTACATGGTGTGGGTTGGCCGATCCGACTTCAGTGCACCCGCAAGGTAAGTCTCGATCTTGTTACGCGCAGTGTTGTCGCCGTCATTGAATTGCACGCCGACACCTGCAGCGCGATTGCCCTGTGCACCCTTAGGCGTGATCCACGCCACCTTGCCGGCGACCGGGATCTTTTCCGGCTCATCCATCAGGTTAAGTAGCATGAAAACTTCATCACCAAGCTTGTAGCTCTTGTTGGTCGGGATAAACAGCCCGCCATTCTTGATGAAGGGCATGTAAGCGGCATAGAGCACGGACTTGTCTTTGATAGTCAGAGACAGGATTCCGTTACGCGGGCCCAAATTAGGTGGCAAGCTCATGCGGCGTTCCTGGTTTTCATTACTCGATAGCCGATTCTAGCCCGGTCCGGGCAAGCTTGCCCACTGCACCAACAAGGCTTCGAGAAGCAAGACACGGTTAAGGTTGGCTTTACCCATAACTTTCTGTCGCTGTGCCAGCAACCAATCCTGCATCCTCAAGACTTTCGGCTGCGGTGTTTTTTCGGCCAGGTATTGCACGACCTTGCGCATATCTGCCTGCCCCAGCCCGGCCTCGTCACGGGTCAGTTGATAACGCAGGATCAACTGCGCCCAATCGCAGAACCAGTCAAACAACAACTGCAAGGATACCGCATTCCAGCTTTCTGCCAGCTGGCTCGGTGCAATCTGCTGTTTAAGTAGTTTCTTGACCCCTTCGGCTATCAGGGCCCGCTGCTGACGCACCCCCTGGGCATGCATGCGCGCGGCAACCAAAGGCGAACCCGCCGCCAAACAGAGCAATTCCTCGCGTTCATCATCAGCACACTCCGGCAGCGCCTGCGCCAACCAGGCCTGACTCATCGCCTGACTCGGCAGTGGGCAGGCCTGCTGCACACAGCGGCTCCTCACCGTCGGCAGCAAGCGACTGGGCTGGTGACTGATCAACAATAAAACCGTATCGCCGGAAGGCTCTTCCAGGCTTTTCAGCAAGGCGTTGGCCGCGTTCAGATTCATCGCTTCGGCCGGCTCGACCAGCACCACCTTACGCCCCGCCAGTTGAGCGGTCTGCACCACGAAGCTGACCAAATCACGCACTTGATCGACCTTGATCGCCTTGTCGACTTCCTCCGGCTGCAAAATATAATTATCCGGATGAGTGCCCGCCGCCAGCAAATGACAGGATTTGCACTGACCGCAGGCATCCAGACCCACTGGCCGCTGACAGAGCAGGCGAGCCATCAAGCGCTCAGCCAGTGCGCGCTTGCCAATACCCGCCGGCCCATGCAGCAGGTAGGCATGCGCATGCTGTGCGCGCCCCGCCAGTTGCTGCCAGAGCGTTACCTGCCAGGGATAGGCATCAGCCACGGCACAGCTCCACGATCTGCTGCAACATACCATCCAGATCCTGCTGCACCTGGCCGAGGGACTGCGCAGCATTCAGAATCCGATACCGCTGAGGCTCTTCACTGGCACGCCGCAGATAGGTCTGGCGCACCGCGTCAAAAAAACTCCGCCCCTCCTGTTCGAATCGATCCAGGCGACCACGGGCCGCAGCACGAGCCAGGCCGACCTCAATCGGCAAATCAAACACCAAGGTCAGGTCCGGACGCAGATCGCCCTGCACGAAACTTTCCAGCACGGCAATCCGCGCTTCCGACAAGCCGCGCCCGCCACCCTGGTAGGCATAAGTCGCATCGGTAAAGCGGTCGCACAGCACCACGCAGCCGCGAGTCAGCGCAGGGCGAATCACGTGGGCCAAGTGCTGGGCACGGGCCGCGAACACCAGCAACAACTCGGTATCAGCCGCCATCGGCTCATCGCTCGGCGCCAACAGCAGCTCGCGGATACGCTCAGCCAGCGGCGTACCGCCTGGCTCGCGAGTCAACAGCACCTCTATACCGTGCGCCCGAAGACGCTCGGCAAGGAACTCACGGTTAGTACTTTTGCCCGCGCCTTCAGGGCCTTCCAGCGTGATAAACAAACCGCTCACAGGCTGTCCTTTATTGATTGCTCGACTGCGCTGGCGCAGGGCTTGAACGGTAATCCGCGCGCCGCGTGAGCTGGTACTCGCGCACCGCACGGTTGTGCGCGTCGAGGGTATTGGAAAATACATGGCTGCCATCGCCACGAGCGACGAAATACAAACTCTTGCCCGCCACCGGATGCAGGGCAGCATTGATCGCCTCTCGCCCTACCATGGCAATCGGCGTCGGCGGCATACCGTCAATCACATAGGTGTTGTAGGGCGTCGGCTCACGCAGGTGAGCACGCGTCAACTTGCCGCTGTAGCGCTCACCCATGCCATAAATCACTGTTGGGTCGGTCTGCAAGCGCATGCCGATGCGCAGACGACGAATGAACACACCGGCAATCTCGCCGCGCTCCTCGGGTACACCGGTTTCTTTTTCGATAATTGAGGCCATGATCAAGGCGTCATAAGGCTCTTTATAAGGCAACCCATCGGCGCGCCCTCCCCACTCCTCAGCCAATACCTGCTCTAAACGAACATAGGCTTGCTTGAGTAGATCAAGATCGCTCATACCGCGCACGAAACGGTAAGTGTCCGGGAAGAAGCGCCCTTCCGGGTTGACGCCCGCGTAGCCCAGGCGCGCCATCAGCTGGGCATCACTCAAGTCGGTCAAGACCAGCTCAAGCTTATCCTGCCGCTCCAGGGCCGCGCGAACCTGACGAAAACTCCAGCCTTCCACCAGCGTCAGGCTGTATTGCACCACCTCGCCCCGCCGCCATAATCCGAGCATGTCGCGCACGCTAAGCTCTGGAGTCAGGCGATACTCACCACTGTGCAGAGGCTGCCCCTTGAGATTGAAGCGCCAATAAATCCGCAGCCACAAGGCATCCTGCAAAACACCATCAGCTTGCAAGCGATTGAGCACACCACCCGGCGTAGCACCCGCAGGGACTACAAGCAGAAGCTCCTCGCGCAGCTGCAAAGGCTGCTCAAGCGCCGAGTGCTGCTGCCAGGCGACAAAAGCCACCAGCAAACCGGCAATTAATACACCGCCCTCAAGCAGTAACAACAGTTTACGTATCACTAATCAGCTGTCCAATAAGTCGCGGGCTATGGCCTGCAGTTTACGGGTCAGCGGACCAACCGGCCACTGATGCCGTTGCAGAGCACGCACAGGCCAGACGCCATAAAGACTGTTGCAGAGGAATACTTCGTCGGCCTGCCGCAACCCATCAAGATCAATATCACGCACATCACAACGCATGCCATGGCTCTCGGCCTGCGCCAGCAGCTCAGCACGCATTACCCCAGCCACACCACAACGAGCAAGATCGGGCGTGAGCAAGACACCATCTTTCAACAGAAACAGATTGCTGTAAACGCCCTCGACCACCCGCCCCGAGGTATCCAGCATCAGGCCTTCGGCATGCTCGGCGTCCTGCCATTCGGCACGCGCAAGCACCTGCTCGAGTCGATTCAGATGCTTCAATCCTGCCAACAGTGGTTGCTCGGCCAGTCGCGTAGCACAGGGGAATAAACGCACGCCTAGTTCCGCGTTACAGGCTGGATAAGAGGGTTGGGTACCGCCCTGCAGAATCCGTCGCGGTATCGCAGGCTGCGGCGGCGCGTAACCGCGCAAACCATCACCGCGAGTCACGATCAACTTGGCGACACCATCACCCAGCTCACGGCTAAACGCCAACAGCTCTGCGCGCACTAACGCCAGATCAAGGTCAATCAGCAAACGTACGCAACCGCCCCCCAGCCGCGCCATGTGCCGTTCCAGCAATACGGGATTGCCAGCTTTCACGGCGATGGTTTCAAACAACCCATCACCGTAGGCCAGACCACGGTCCTTGACGGAGAGCAGCTCCATCGGCTGACCGTCGATCCAACTCGGCATCAACCGGCGTACCGGCGGAACACCAGCGAACCGTTGGTTCCGCCAAAACCAAAGGAGTTGGACAGTACAACATCGATGGGCATGGCTTTAGCCTGGTGCGCAACGAAGTCAAGGTCACAGCCCTCGCCGGGCGAATCCAGGTTGATGGTTGGTGGCGCCACCTGCTCACGAATCGCCAGGATACTGAAGATCGCTTCAACCGCACCAGCCGCACCCAACAGGTGCCCAGTCATCGACTTGGTCGAGCTGACGGCAAGCGTGTAGGCATGCTCGCCGAACACCGACTTGATAGCTGCGACCTCAGCCTTGTCACCCGCCAACGTCGAGGTGCCGTGGGCGTTGATGTACTGCACCTGATCGGTATTCAATCCGGCGTCACGCATGGCATTGGCAATACAACGTGCAGCACCGGCGCCATCTTCCGGCGGTGATGTCATGTGATAGGCGTCGCCACTCATACCAAAGCCGATCAGCTCAGCATAGATGGTCGCGCCACGCGCCTTGGCATGCTCCAGCTCTTCAAGAACCAGCGCACCAGCACCATCCGACAGCACGAAACCGTCGCGATCCTTATCCCAGGGACGACTGGCACTGGTTGGATCGTCATTACGCGTGGACAGCGCCCGCGCCGCAGCAAAACCACCAATACCCAAACCACACGCTGCCATTTCGGAGCCACCGGCGACCATCACATCGGCTTCACCGTAGGCAATATTACGCGCAGCCATACCGATGCAGTGTGTGCCTGTGGTACAGGCCGTGGCGATCGCATAGTTCGGTCCCTGCAGTCCTAAATGGATCGACAGAAAGCCAGAAATCATGTTGATGATTGAACCCGGCACGAAGAACGGCGAAATGCGCCGCGGCCCCAATTCATGCAGCAACTTGCAGTTGTTTTCGATATTGGTCAAACCACCAATACCCGAGCCGAGGGCTACACCGATACGCTCGCGGTTAGCATCGGTCACTTCCAGCCCGGAATCGCGCACAGCCTGAAAGCTCGCGGCCAGGCCGTATTGAATAAATAGATCGAGCTTGCGCGCCTCTTTGGCGGACAAATACTCCTCGACATTGAACCCTTTGACCGAACCACCAAAACGGGTGGTGTAAGCACTAAGGTCCATATGCTCGATGGGGGCGATGCCACTGCGTCCGGCTAAAATTCCCTGCCAGCTGCTCGGCACATCGTTACCCAGCGGCGACAGCATGCCCATACCGGTAACCACGACGCGTCTACGCGACACAGCAATCTCCTCTTATTCGGTTATTCAACGCCTACCTCCCCCCGTACCCTGGTAGCTGATAACGAGTAAAGAGCAGGCAAGACACTACACCGTGCGGTGCAGCAACAGCCAAACGCTTACCCACAGGGTGAGCGCAGCTAGTGAGCCAGAGCCGCACCTCAGTTCAATACTTGTCGTGCAAACACACAGCGGCTTTTAACACCCCGTCAAAGAAAAACCGCACGCCCGATAAGGGCTGTGCGGCTTTTCCAGGTCGGGAACCGACGATCAGATTACTGCGCGTGCGCAGTTACGTAATCGATAGCTTCCTGAACAGTGGTGATCTTCTCAGCTTGCTCATCCGGGATTTCAGTCTCGAATTCTTCTTCGAGAGCCATCACCAGCTCAACAGTGTCAAGGGAGTCGGCACCCAAGTCTTCAACGAAGGAAGCGCTATTGGTTACTTCGTCTTCTTTGACGCCAAGTTGCTCGGCAACGATTTTCTTGACGCGTTCTTCGATGGTGCTCATACCGTGTTTTCACTCCTATTGGACAAATCCGGGCAGCTGTCTGCGGCCAAGTGTATATAAAGGGTTTTCTGCATTTCAAGCAAAATGCCAGGTTGCTCCAGAACACCTCAACGATCCACCTAAACCCTGCTGCAGCTTTGTAACGGATTTTAGACAGCGTTTATGACAGTTTTCTGAAGGCCTGAGTCACATTCAGCTCATATACATTCCGCCGTTCACAGGGATAGTAGCCCCTGTGACGTAGGCTGCGCCATCGGAAGCTAGGAAAGCGACCACTTTCGCGACCTCTTCCGCTTGCCCCAAACGACCCAGAGGAATCTGTGTCAGCAGCGCATCACGCTGTGCTTCCGGCAGTTCACGGGTCATATCGGTATCGATAAACCCGGGTGCTACCGCATTGACCGTAATCGACCGCGAACCTACTTCACGCGCCAATGCACGACCGAAACCTTCCAGCCCAGCCTTGGACGCAGCATAGTTCACTTGCCCGGCATTGCCCATGGCACCAACCACCGAACCAATGTTAATGATGCGCCCAAAGCGCGCCTTGGTCATCCCGCGCAGCACTGCCTTGGACAATCGGTACAGACTATTCAAGTTGGTGTTGATGACATCAAACCACTCATCATCTTTCATCCGCAACATCAGATTATCGCGCGTGATGCCTGCGTTATTGACTAGGATCAAAGGCTGGCCAAGGTGTTGCTGAATGTGCAGAAGAGTCGTGGCAACCGATTCGCTGCTACTCACATCCAGCACCAGACCAGCACCTTCAACGCCATGTTCTTTCAGGTATTCGGCGATGTGCTCGGCACCCGTCGGCGAGGTCGCTGTCCCAATCACAACGGCGCCTTGACGCCCCAACTCCAGAGCAATGGCTTGACCAATGCCACGGCTCGCGCCGGTTACCAGAGCAACCTTACCTTGCAGGCTCATAACAACCTCTCTTAATTCAGACCAAGGCCGCGCGTGCGGCGGCGAAGGCGTCTGGGGTGTCCAGATTATAGGTATTGATACCTTTGACGCAGCGCTTGTTCAGCCCCGACAGGACCCTGCCCGGACCGCACTCGACCAGATCGGTCACGCCTTGCTCAGACATACAGACGATCGACTCAACCCAACGTACAGGACTGTAAAGCTGCGCCAACAGATCGGCTTTGAGCGTCTCGAGATCCGCAACCACGCTGGCACTGACATTCTGCACCAGCGGAATCTGCGGTGCGCGCCAGGCAACGGCTGCAACGGCTTCGGCGAAGCGCTCGGCAGCCGGGCGCATCAAAGCGCAGTGCGATGGCACACTCACCGGCAGCGGCATGGCGCGCTTGGCGCCACGTGCCTTACACACCTCAACAGCGCGTGCCACAGCAGCAGCCGAGCCCGCGATGACTACCTGCCCAGGCGCGTTGAAATTCACCGCACTGACTACCTCGCCTTGCGCCGCATCGGCGCAGGCGGCCAGCACGTCGGCATCGTCCAACCCAAGGATAGCCGCCATGCCACCCTGACCAGCCGGCACAGCCTGCTGCATCAACTGACCACGCAACTCCACCAGCTTAACTGCCTCAGCGAAGGCCAGGCCGCCCGCGGCAACCAGCGCCGAGTACTCACCCAGGCTATGGCCTGCAACAAACGCAGGCTGCAAGCCGCCCTCAGCGTGCCACAGGCGCCACAAAGCGATGGATGCCGCAAGGATCGCCGGCTGAGTCTTGTCGGTTTGATTGAGCAGCTCTTCAGGCCCTTGCTGACTCAAGGCCCATAGGTCGTAGCCAAGGGCTTCGGAAGCCTCGGCAAATGTATCGATAACAACTTGCTGCGCGCCGTGCCCAGCCAACATCGTCAGCGACTGCGAGCCTTGCCCAGGAAAGACGAATGCGAGGGATGCAGACATGTAAACGAGCCTCTATGGTCTTATCGTCGAAAAATTCGCGCCCGGGGAGCCAGGCGCAACAAACTGACAGTTGGATGACAGGCCGCCCGTCGCGGTCACATTAGCTGGTCGCACAACCGCCAGCACACTGGCAAGTCCACTCAACGCATGAGTATCGGCTCAGAGCAAAATATCCTCGAGACGACCATGCAGGCGCTGCGGTAGGTTGTCTTCAACTTCTCGTAGCGCGCGGCGAATGGCACTCTTGAAACCATCCACACCTGCCGAACCGTGACTCTTCACCACAATACCCTGCAGGCCGAGCAAGCTTGCACCATTGTGTTGCGCGGGTGCCAACTCGGCACGCAGGCGACGTAATACCGGCATTGCCACCAGACCCGCAAGCCGCGACAGAAGATTGCGCCTGAACAATAGTTCGACACGACCAGCAATCATAGTCGCCAGACCTTCACTGGACTTGAGCAGAATATTGCCGACGAAACCGTCACACACCACGACATCGGCGTCACCACGGTAAAGCCCGTCACCCTCGACAAAACCGATGTAATTCAAACCACGAGCCTGCTGCAACAGGCTCGCAGCAAGCTTGACCTGCTGATTACCCTTGACGACTTCAGTACCGACATTGAGCAGCGCGACACGCGGTCGCACCACCCCCAACGCCTCAGCCGCTACAGCCCCCATCACGGCAAACTGATAGAGCTGCTCGGCACTGCAGTCGACATTAGCCCCCAGGTCGAGCACGTGACAGCAGCCAGCCTGAGTCGGCACAGCCGCGACCATGGCCGGGCGATCGATCCCCGGCAACGTTTTCAGCACATGACGCGACAACGCCATCAAGGCCCCGGTATTGCCAGCGCTAACGCACGCCTGGGCACGCCCATCACGCAGCAACTCTAGCGCCACACGCATCGACGAATCCAACTTGCCACGCAGCGCTTGCGCAGGACGCTCGTCCATGGCGACCACATCACCAGCATGCTCAACACGCAAACGTGAACGATCGACGCCAGGGCTTAGGGCGATCAACTCTTCAATAAGGGGGGTTTGGCCGACTAGGACCAGGTGCAACGAGGGGTACTCAGCCAAGCATGCAATGCTGGCCTGAACAATGCTGTGGGGACCGAAGTCCCCACCCATTGCATCTATCGCGATGATCGGAGCAGACAAGGATTACTCGTCAGCGCCCTTATCGATCACTTTGCGACCACGGTAAACACCTTCCGGCGATACGTGGTGGCGCAGATGGATCTCACCGGTGCTCTTCTCAACGGACAGCGTGCTGGCCTCGAGAGCATCGTGCGAGCGACGCATGTCACGTGCGGAACGGGATTTTTTGTTCTGCTGAACAGCCATAATTAATTAACTCCTAAACGTTTGGGTCACGCTTTAACTGCGCCAATACACTGAACGGGTTGGACCGAGTTACCTCGTCCTTGCTCGGTTCGGGCTCTTCGAGGCCGTCCGGCTGCTGGCAATCTTTAGGGTCATGAACCGGGACAATGGGCAAGGCGAGCAACAACTCCTCCTCAACCAGTGCCAGCAGATCCAATGGCTCTTCACCCAACTCCAGCGCGTCATAGCCTTTCGGCACGGACTGGGTATTTGCACCTTCTTTCACCACAGCGTAATCACACGCGCTGTTGATCTGCAGGGCAACCAGTTCCAGACAACGCTGGCAAACCATCTTGACCTCAACCTCGAGCTCACTATGGAAAACCACAGCATTACGCTCATCACGCTCGAAGAAAAACTTCACACGAACCGCGCCTTGGTTATCGGCAAGCGGGTCGCAGAGTCGCGCCAAATCGACTAGCGGTACCACGCCTTCAAGCGTGGCACCACGATCAGCCAATTTTCGCGGATCAACATGAGGTGGAATCGGTGCATTTAACATAGGCGCCGCATTCTATGGATGCACTCTGCCCCTGTCAAAGGATATTCAGCCTGTCCAGCACCAAGAGTGCCGTCTAGAATTGCCCATCCATTAAAAGGAGACGCACACACATGCCGCCCCTAGTGCTCGCATCCAGCTCACCCTACCGCAGAGAACTATTGACCCGACTGCGCCTACCCTTTGTTTGGTGCGCACCCGCGATCAACGAAACCGCCCAACCCGACGAAGACGCCACTGCCCTGGTGTGCCGCCTGGCAGAAGAAAAAGCCCGCGCACTCACCTCCAAGTACCCGCAACACCTGATCATTGGCTCAGATCAGGTCGCGGTACTTGATGGCCAAATTCTTGGCAAGCCCGGCACATACGAGCGCGCCCACGCACAACTGCTCGCCGCAAGCGGCAACAGCGTCACCTTTCTGACCGGACTGACCCTACTCGACAGTCAAAGCGGCCACTGTCAGACCGACTGCATCGCCTTTACCGTACATTTTCGCCAGCTTAGCGACGCACAGATAGCACGCTACCTGGAAGCTGAGCAGCCCTACGACTGCGCCGGCAGCTTCAAGGCCGAAGGACTGGGCGTGAGCCTGTTTCGCAGCACTGAAGGCTCTGACGCCACCAGCCTGATCGGCCTACCCCTGATTCGACTGGTGGACATGCTGCATGCGACCGGCACCGATATCCCATAAGCCATAAACCAGCAGGCCCGGTCGATGACCGGGCCTGCGTGCAACACCAGCTCGACTAGCGCAGGGCGGGCCCCTGAAAGCCCATCCACAAGGCAATATTCTCGGCGACGCTGGCGCCAAGGCGCTTGGCAAAGCGATCGAACGGCGATTCCTTGACCGTGAAATCGACCAAGCTTTTTTCGCCGATCACTTCACGTGCGACATAACTGGTGTTACCCAGCGCATCGATCAAACCAAGCTGTAGCGCCTGCTCACCCGACCACACCAACCCCGAGAACAACTCAGGGTGCTCCGCAGACTTCAGCCGATCACCACGCCCCCGCTTGACGCTATCAATGAACTGCTTATGCGTAGTTTCCAGAACCCCCTGCCAAAACAGCGCCTCGTCCTCTCTAGGCGGCTGGAACGGATCGAGAAACGCCTTGTGCTCACCCGCGGTATACACACGGCGATCAACGCCCAGCTTCTCCATGACCCCGACAAAGCCGAAACCGGCCGCCGTCACGCCAATCGACCCGACCAGACTGGCCTTGTCGGCATAGATCTGATCGGCAGCACTGGCAATGTAATAGGCCCCAGAGGCACCAAGATCGGTGATTACCGCATACAGCTTGATCGCCGGATACTCGGCGCGCAGGCGTAAGATTTCATCATAGATATAGCCCGACTGCACCGGACTGCCACCCGGACTATTGATCCGCAGAATGACACCCTTGGTCCTCACGTCCTCGAATGCAGCGCGCAGACTGCCGACTATATTGTCGGCACTGGCCATCTCCTTATCGGCGATCATCCCGCGCACCTCAATCAGCGCTGTATGACTCGTACCACTCTTGACGCTTTCCTTCAGATTCAGCAGTGGCGCAAATAGCGCCAGCGCGGCAAATAAGTATAAAAACGTCAGCGACTTGAAGAAAATCCCCCAGCGCCGCGCTCGACGCTGCTCCTGAACACCCGCCAGCAAGGTTTTTTCCAGCAGCTTCCAGCTCTTTTCATCGCCATCGCCCGCAGCCGATGCCTTCCATTCATCTGACATGTTCACCCACCTTAATCAGTTGCCCACTTGCACGCCGAACGAGCCAGGCATGCAACTCCATGAAATGCTCTATCGCCAGTGCCGGCTCATACTCGCGCAGCGCAGCCAAGGACTGGGCCCCGTAGCCAACAGCCACCGAGTCCACCCCTGCGTGCCGAGCCATCTGCAAATCGAACGACGAGTCACCCACCATCAAGGCCCGCTTAGCAGAAACGCCACAATGGTCGAGAATCTCCGCCAGCATCAGCGGGTCTGGCTTGCTTGCGGTTTCGTCAGCACAGCGAGTGACATCGAAGTAATCCAGCCAGCCACGCCCCGCCAGCACACGCTGCAAGCCATGGCGAGTTTTGCCTGTAGCCACTGCCAAACGGTAGCCCTGCGCCCGAAACATCTCTAACGCTTCAGCCACACCCGGGAACAATGCCGAAGGCTGAGCCTCCAGCGCCAGGTAGCGCTCGCTGTAACAGTGACGAAAGCGCTCGACAAGGGCCGTCCCAGCTAGCTCGGGATGCAGGATAGCTATCGCTTCCGGCAAACCAAGGCCAATAATCCCCTTCACCTGCGCATCAGAGCAGCGAGCCAGCGCACAGGAATCTGCCGCCCAATGCATCGCCTCGACGATACGACCGATGGAATCGACCAGCGTGCCATCCCAATCGAAGATCAACAGCTCGTAATCAGGCACTCAAACGCTCCAGCGTATGCGCCCACGTGGCGTCGACCGGCGCCTCCAGCCTCAGCTCGCCACCATCAGGTAGCGGCACAACCAGCGCGTAGGCATGCAAGAACAAACGCTTGCCGCCCAACTCACGGATCTCGCGACTAAACTCGTCATCCCCATACTTGCTGTCACCGGCAATGCAATGCCCTGCGTACTGGGCATGCACGCGAATCTGATGGGTGCGTCCAGTGACCGGCTTGGCCTCGACCAGGGTGGCGAACTCACCGAAGCGGCGCAATACGCGAAACAGCGTCAGCGCCTCCTTGCCCTCATCGTTGACCTCAACCATGCGCTCACCAGAACGCAGATTGCTCTTCTGCAAAGGCGCATTGACCCGCTTCTTGGCCGTCGCCCAATGCCCGCGAACCAGCGCCATGTAGCGCTTATCGACGCCATCACCACGCAGCGCCTCATGCAGATGCCGCAGCATGCTGCGCTTCTTGGCAATCATCAGCAGCCCGGAAGTATCACGATCGAGACGATGAACCAGCTCAATCTCCTTGGCGTCCGGACGCAACTGACGAAACGCCTCTATCACCCCGTAATTAAGGCCACTGCCACCATGCACGGCGATACCGGCTGGCTTGTTCAGTACGATCAAGGCTTTGTCTTCAAAGACGATGGCCGCCTCCAGGCGCGCAAGCAAGCCCTGCGCCAAAGGTGCGGGTTCATCACGCTCAGCCAGACGCAGCGGCGGAACGCGAATGATATCGCCCGCCTGCAGCTTGTACTCTGGCTTGATGCGCCCCTTGTTCACCCGCACCTCGCCTTTGCGCAAGATGCGGTAAATCAATGTCTTGGGCACACCCTTTAACTGAGTGCGAAGAAAGTTATCAATGCGCTGACCGGCAAGTTCCGGCGCAACCTCAAGCAGCTGAACGCCGGAGGTCGTAGAAGTAGGAGTTGTCATCGCGCAATCATAACAATTTTTTATGGAATTGAAGCACTTAATCATTACTGCTATAGTCGCGAACGCCGCCAAAAGCGGTCTGGTTTGCGGATGATCGCCAATACTGCCATCCCCAGCCGACGCAATTCATTTGGGACGTAAGGCCGTCCGACGGGTTACTCGCACACAGTAAGGCCGCAAAGGTCGTGAGTGACTCGGAAATAAAGCCTTAAGCCATGATGCGCAGTCGCCCCCACTGGGCGTTTGCGGTAACTGCCAACCCGCTGCGGATTTTATGCGCGCGGCACCCGATTTTCAGTGATAAGTGTAGGGTGGAGATGTACAACCGTCGGTCTGCGTAGCAATTAGCTTTATCGAAGACGCTTTATCTCGTCCGCTACCGGCAGTTGATTCCTCCTCCTGACTAATGCTTTCTGTCACAACAGCGAGCAGGAGATGTCTGTCGCGACCCAGCCCAACTGGCTGACTGTCGCTTGACAATGAAACGATTTACGACCGTTTCTGACGCGCCTGACACCGACCCTGAAAGTCGTGTGTGCCGAACGCCGCTTCCGCCAGCACCGGAAACCGACGGTACAACATGAAAAGAATGCTGATTAACGCAACTCAACCCGAAGAGTTGCGCGTTGCTCTGGTCGATGGCCAGCGCCTGTATGACCTCGACATAGAGTCGGGCGCACGCGAACAGAAAAAGTCCAACATCTATAAAGGCCGCATTACTCGCGTAGAACCTAGCCTGGAAGCCGCGTTTGTCGACTTCGGCTCCGAGCGCCACGGCTTCCTCCCCCTGAAAGAAATTTCTCGCGAATACTTCAGCAAGGCTACCGAAGGCCGCGTCAACATCAAAGACGTGCTCAAGGAAGGCCAGGAAGTCATCGTTCAGGTCGAGAAAGAAGAGCGTGGCAACAAGGGCGCAGCCCTGACCACCTTTATCAGCCTGGCCGGTCGTTACCTGGTATTGATGCCGAACAACCCGCGCGCCGGCGGCATCTCGCGCCGTATCGAAGGCGAAGAGCGCAACGAACTGCGTGAAGCGCTGAACGGCCTGGTCGCTCCTAGCGATATGGGTTTGATCGTGCGCACTGCAGGCCTGGGCCGCTCTAGCGAAGAAATGCAGTGGGACCTCGATTACCTGCTGCAACTCTGGACCGCCATCAAAGAAGCCTCGCTGGACCGCGCCGCGCCCTTCCTGATTTACCAGGAAAGCAACGTCATCATCCGCGCCATCCGCGATTACCTGCGCCAGGACATCGGCGAAGTGCTGGTCGACAGCATCGAAGCGCAGCAGGAAGCCCTGAGCTTTATCAATCAGGTGATGCCGCAGTACGCCAGCAAGATCAAGCTGTATGAAGACAGCGTGCCGCTGTTCAACCGCTTCCAGATCGAAAGCCAGATCGAAACCGCCTTCCAGCGCGAAGTGAAACTGCCGTCCGGCGGTTCCATCGTGATCGACCCGACCGAAGCCCTGGTGTCGATCGACATCAACTCGGCGCGCGCCACTAAAGGCAGCGACATCGAAGAAACCGCGCTGCAGACCAACCTGGAAGCGGCCGAAGAAATCGCCCGCCAGTTGCGTCTGCGCGACATCGGCGGCCTGATCGTGATCGATTTCATCGACATGACCCCCGCCAAGAACCAGCGCGCCGTGGAAGAAAAAGTCCGCGAAAGCCTGGAGGCCGACCGTGCCCGCGTACAGGTCGGTCGCATCTCGCGCTTCGGCCTGCTGGAAATGTCCCGTCAACGCCTGCGTCCGTCGCTCGGCGAAAGCAGCGGCATCGTCTGCCCGCGCTGCAACGGCCAAGGCATCATCCGTGACGTCGAATCGCTGTCGCTGGCAATCCTGCGCCTGATCGAAGAAGAAGCCCTGAAGGATCGCACCGCCGAGGTTCGCGCCCAAGTGCCGATTCCGGTTGCCGCCTTCCTGCTCAACGAGAAACGCAACTCGATCACCAAGATCGAACTGCGTAGCCGTGCACGCATTGTCATCCTGCCGAACGATCACCTGGAAACGCCGCATTTCGAAGTGCAGCGCATCCGTGATGACAGCCCGGAAGCACAGTCCACCCAGTCCAGCTATGAAATGGCTGCCACTGAAGTGGAAGAAGTTCAACCGGCCGCCGCTACCCGCACCCTGGTGCGTCAGGAAGCCGCGATCAAAGCCGCCCCACAACGCACCGCACCGACGCCAGTGGCCGAGGTCAGTGAGCCAGTGGTAACAGCCGCTGCCAGCCAACCGAGCCTGTTCAAAGGCCTGGTAAAATCGCTGGTCAGCCTGTTTGCCAGCAAGGAAGAAGAAGCAAAACCTGCGGTAATCGAGAAGAAAGCCAGCGAACGCCCGCAGCGTAGCGATGAGCGCCGTAACGGCCGCCAGCAAAGCCGCAGCCGTGGCGGTCGCCGCGACGAAGAACGCAAGCCACGTGAAGAGCGCGCTCCGCGCGAAGAACGGGCACCTCGCGAAGAGCGTCAGCCGCGCGTAGCACGTGAAGAATCGCAACCGCGTGAAGAGCGCCAGCCACGCGAGGCCGTTGAGGTTCGCGAACCGCAGGAAGTTCGTCAGTCGCGCCCACCGCGCGAAGGTCAGGACAACCGCCGCGACCGCAAGCCACGCGAAGAACGACCAGCACGCGAACTTCGCGAGCCGCTTGACGCCACGCAAACAGCGCCAGTAGCGCCAGTAGCACAAACAGCAGAGAGCAGCACCGAAGGCGGCAGCACTGAGGTGCGTACCGAGCGCCCACAGCGCGAGCCACGCCAGCCACGCGCACCCCGTGAAGAGCGTCAACCGCGCCCTGAAACAGCAGCCGTGATTGACGAAGAAGTACTGGGCAATGAAGAGCCGCAGCAAGACGACGAAGCAGAAGGCACAGACGGTGAGCGTCCACGCCGTCGCTCGCGCGGTCAACGCCGCCGCAGCAATCGCCGCGAGCGTCAAAGTGACGCCAACGGTAATGTGATCGAAGGCACTGAAGAAAGCGCCGAACCCCAGGCTGATACCACCGCAGCACTGACCGTAGGCGCAACCGTTGCCGCGGTGAGCGCTGAACTGGCCAGCCCAGAACCCGTCGTGACCGAACAACCTGCCGAGGAAGCTCCGGTTCAACCTGCTGCCGAAGCAGAGCTGCCAGTTGCCGAGCAACCGGCCGTGGCAAGCACTGAAACGACTGAAGCTACAAACGTAGCCCCTGCCGAAGTCAGTGCGCCGCAGGTTATCGACGCCGCCCCTGAAGTCAGCACCGAAGCAGTCACTCCCGCAGCAAGCGAAGATCTAGCCGAAGCAACGGTCGAAACAACGGTAGAAACAGCCACCGAGACCGTTATCAGCGAGCCGGAGCCGGCTGCACCAGCAATCACCGTGACCGAAACCGTGAGCGAAGAGAGCGTAAGCATCGTAGCAAGCGCCACAGGTCGCGCGCCGAACGATCCGCGCGAAGTGCGTCGCCGCCAACGTGAAGCCGAGCGCCTGGCGCGCGAAGCTGCCGAGGCCGCACCCGCTGCCCCGCAAGCCGAAGCAGTAGAAGCACCTGCTGAAACCGAGCCTACGGCGCAAGCTGCAGCCAGCGCTGAAGCAACCAGCGAGCCGGAGCACACGCCGACCGACGCAGTAGATGCAGACGCTGAAACTGAAAAGAACCAGGATAAGCACGCGGATAAGCCGCACGCCTGAGACTATTCAGCGCAATAAAAAAGGGGATGCTTCGGCATCCCCTTTTTTATGCTTCTGCCCAAGCTGTACGACCAGCCCCAACGGCGTCATCAGCGACGAACATAACCATCCCGTGGCAACGAAAAAGGCTTAAAGAACGTTAGGCTCGATTTCCAGATCAACCGCAAACCGCTGTAAGATATCCGCCTGAATACGCTGCGCGAGCGCCAGCAATTGTTGCCCGCTGGCCTGACCATAATTGACCAGCACCAGTGCCTGTAGCCGGTGCACCCCAGCATCGCCCTCACGAAAGCCCTTCCAGCCGGCGCGCTCGATCAGCCAGCCAGCAGCCAGCTTGACCCGGCCATCGGCCTGCGGGTAAGCCACCAGATCGGCATGCTCGGCAGTCAAGCGCTGGGCCAGCTCTGCTGAAACCATAGGGTTCTTGAAAAAGCTGCCGGCATTTCCCAGCACTGCCGGATCCGGCAGTTTCTCGCGGCGGATTGCGCAGATCGCCTGACTGACATCGACAGCCGTCGGCTCCGCTATGCCCTGCTCCGCCAGACGCTGCCGCAGCGGGCCGTAGTCCAGATGAAGCCTGGCCGCACGGTGCAGGGCAAAGCGTACGCGCAGGATCACCCAGCGCCCCGCTTCACGCTTGAACAGGCTGTCACGATAGGCGAAGCCACAATCATTCAGAGAGAACTCGCGCAACTCGCCACTGTGACGATCGAGGGCGGTCAAGCCAGCGAACAGATCTTTCAGCTCGACACCGTAGGCGCCGATATTCTGCACCGGCGCAGCACCCACCGTACCAGGGATCAGACTGAGGTTTTCCAGCCCCACCAAGCCATGCTGCAGCGTCCACTGCACGAAGGGGTGCCACGGCTCGCCGGCCTCGGCCTCAACAAGCACCTGGTCGCCGTCATCCTGCAGCACACGAATGCCGCGACTGGCCATACGCAGCACCAACGCCTCGACATCGGCGGTCAGCAGCATATTGCTGCCACCACCGAGCAACAGCACAGGCAACTGCTGCTGCTGTGCATAAACCAACGCCTCACGCACCTGATCGTCGTCATGCGCCTCGACGAAGGCACGCGCTGCAACATCCACGGCGAAGCTGTTATGGGCCTTGAGCGAAACCCGCGACTGAACACCCAAGGTCATAGTCGTCCCCGCAGTTCGCGGAGCAAACCATCGCAGGCCTGCTCGATCAGATCCAGCACCTGCTCGAAACCTTCCTCGCCACCGTAATAGGGATCCGGCACCTCATCGAGCGCCAGGTCATAACGGCGCAGAAACAGATCCAGCTCGGCCGCAGCATTACCGGGACGCATGCGCCGCAGGTGCTGCAGATTGCTGTTGTCCATGGCTAGAATCAGATCGAAACGAGCGAAATCACTGGCACAAACCTGACGCCCGCGCAGAGCGGAAAGATCATAGCCACGCAACAGGGCTGCTTGCCGAGTGCGGCTGTCTGGCGGCTTGCCCACATGCCAATCGCCAGTACCGGCGGAATCAACCTCGACGCCCTCCTGCAATCCCAGTTCGAGCAACTTGTGCCGCAGCACCGCTTCGGCGGTGGGCGAGCGGCAGATATTACCCAGACACACAAACAAGACCCGCATCAAGCCCCCAGCAGTCGGCGCACGCGCTCTAGATCTTCCTGAGTATCGACCCCGGCCGGCGGCGCCTGCAGGGCATCGGCGACATGAATGCGCACGCCGTGCCAGAGTGCACGCAGCTGCTCCAGGCACTCGGTATCCTCGAGCCAGCAAGGCCCCCAGGCCACGAAGTCATGGAGGAACTGCGCACGGTAAGCATAAATGCCGATATGTCGGCGGTAGGGTACGTTGGCCGGCAACTGCTCACGGCTGACAGCCAAGGCATCACGCGCCCAGGGCAGCGGCGCACGACTGAAGGTCAGCGCCAGGCCATTGCGGTCGCTAACCACCTTGACCACGTTGGGATTGAACAGTGCAGCCAGATCGTCGATCGGCTCAGCAAGGGTAGCGATAGCTGCCTGCGGATTGGCCGCCAGGTTGGCCGCCACCTGGTCGATAATTGCTGGCGGAATCAGCGGCTCGTCACCCTGCACATTGACCACGATGGCATCTGGGGCCAAACCCAGCGCGGCGGCCACTTCGGCCAGACGATCAGTGCCCGAGTTATGGTCAACACGGGTCAACAGCACTTCGGCACCAAAAGCGTGGCAGGCCTCGACGATGCGAGCGTCGTCGGTCGCCACCACCACTTGCCGCGCGCTGCTTTTACATGCCTGCTCCCAGACATGCTGAATCATCGGTTTGCCGGCGATGTCCTGCAACGGCTTACCGGGCAAGCGGCTTGAGGCGTAACGCGCCGGAATCACTACGGTAAAGGCGCTATTCATTTACTTATCCAGGCGCTCGTCAACGTTGAGGGTACGGGCTTCGCTTTCCAGCATCACCGGGATGCCGTCGCGCACCGGAAAAGCCAGGCCATCGGCCTTGCAAATCAGCTCGGATTTATCGGCAGCGAGCTTGAGCGGGCCCTTGCACAGCGGGCAAGCCAAGATATCGAGTAATTTCGGGTCCATGGGAGATCCTTACTGTGGTGCGGCTGCACTGAATGGGGCAGTGACCGCAAAATGGCGATGGGCTTAGCGAGCGCGAGTCAGCAGAACGGTCAGTTGCGCATCGAACCAGGTAATGAAGGCGGCCGATGGCTCGGCATCCACCACCAGGTACCACCAGTCATCGGCGGCAAAGGCCCGGCATTTGACCGCATCCTTTTCCGTCATGACCACAGGCAACGCCGGGCTGAAATCCAGCAGTTCTGCGCTGAACTGCGCGTGGTCGGCAAAAGCATGGGCAATCGGTTGCCAGTGTAGCGTTTCGAGCGTATTGAAGAAACGCTGCGGGTTGCCGATGCCGGCGACTGCATGCAGGCGCTGCTGCGGCGGAAAATGAGTCAATGGACGCTGCTCACCACTGCGCAGGTTGACCAAGGCCCGCGGACGCAAGCCAAACGCGTAACCAGCCTGCGGATCGCTGCTGGCACCGTTATAGAGCAACGCATCGACACTCGCCAGACGCTCGACCGGCTCGCGCAATGGCCCGGCAGGCAGGCAACGACCATTGCCAAGGCCGCGCGCCGCATCAATCAGCACCAGCTCCAGATCACGGGCCAGGCGGTAATGCTGCAAGCCATCGTCGCTGAGAATCAGATCCAGCGGCTCCGCCGCCAGCAAGGCAGCCACCGCCCGCCCCCGATCAGGATCGATCATCAAGGGCACAGCGCTGCGCTGGACAATCAGCAACGGCTCATCGCCAGCAACCCCGGGACTGTGATCGGCGTGCACACGCCAGGGTAATTGCGGCGGCTTGGCGCCGTAGCCACGACTGACCACACCGACCTTGAGGCCGCGCTGACGGCAATGCTCAATCAACCAGAGGATCATCGGGGTCTTGCCAGTGCCGCCGACAGTGATATTACCCACCACCACCACCGGCACGGGCGCCCGGTAGATAGCGCCTTCACCTGCAAGAAAACGCGCCCGCTTGCGCTCCACCACCATACGGTAGAGCTGCTCGATCGGGCGCAGCAGTGTCAGTGCCGGGTGCCCCGCGTACCAGGCGGCCAACAGGCGTTCGGACAGGCTCACTGGAGTACGACCCTCAAGGCGCGGCCTGCGCCTCGACCGTGGTGATGCGCAAGTGGGAAAAACCCAACTTGCCGGCGGCATCCATGGCCGTGATCACCGCCTGATGAGGGGTCTTGCCATCAGCACTGATAGTCAGCGGCAGACTGTTATCGCCCTCCGACTCTTTTTGCAACGCTGCCATCAGGCTATCTAGGTCATTTTTCAGCAGCTGCTGGCCATTCAGGGAGTAGCTACCGTCGACAGCGATCAACACCTCCAACTGCTTGAGTTCTGTCTGCTCCGGCGGCGTGCCACTGGCGGCCTCGGGCAGATCGACCTTGAGCTGGGTCTCACGGGTGAAGGTGGTGGTGACCACGAAGAACAGCAGCAGGATGAACACCACATCGATCAGCGAGGCCAGGTTGATCTCGACGTTCTCCCGCGGTTTGCGCCGGAATTTCACGCCTTGCCCTCAGCAAAATCGACGTCACGATCACCTTGTACTACTTCCACCAGCTTGATCGCTTCCTGCTCCATGCCGACCACCAGCTCATCGACCCGGCGCTGCAGGTAGCGGTGAAAGAACAAGGCTGGAATGGCCACCATCAACCCGGCTGCAGTGGTAATCAATGCCTTGGAAATGCCTGCGGCGAGCAGCGCCGCATTGGCCATGCCCGAGCCCATGAAGGAACTGAAGATCTCGATCATGCCCAGCACGGTGCCTAGCAAACCGAGCAGCGGTGCGATACCGGCAATGGTGCCCAGGGCATTGAGGTAGCGCTCCAGGTCGTGAACAACCCGCGCGGCCGCTTCCTGGATACACTCTTTCATGATCTCGCGACCATGCTTGGAGTTGGCCAGCCCGGCTGCCAGAATCTGCCCCAGGGGCGAGTTGGCACGCAGCTCCTTGAGCTTCTGGTTGTTGAGCTTTTTATCCTTGATCCAGCGCCACACTTGACCGAGCAGGTGTGGCGGCGTGATGCGGCTGGGCCGCAGCGTCCACAGGCGTTCGGCAATAATGCCGACCGCTACGATAGAGCAGAGCATGATCGGCAGCATTATCCAGCCGCCAGCTTTAACCAGTTCCCACACGGTGACATATCCCCTTCGGAAAAGTGGCGCCACTCTAGCATAGGGGCGGCATGACGCCGACCGCTGCGGTTCTCATTTTTCTCGCCAAAACCGTGCGCGCTCGCGCAACCCCCGGCCTTGGGCAAAGGCACCCAGACGTATATGCACGGCCCCATGCTCGACCGTGTCATACAGCCGCGCGGGCAGCGCCTCGTAGCGCGCCACCACAGCGGCATCCGGGTGACCGAATGCGTTGTGCTGGCCACGGGAAATCAATGCCGCAAATGGCGCCACAGCATCCAGCAAGGCCTGTGAGGATGAGCTGCGACTGCCATGGTGCGGCGCCAGTAACCAGTCGGCGCGAACGTCCAGACCGCTGTCGAGCAGCGCACGCTCGGCGCGACTGTCGATATCGCCGGTCAGTAGCAGCCGCTCCCCAGCGGCCTCGACCAGCAGAACACAGGAGGCCTGATTGCCATCCCTCGCATGCGCCCAGCTCCAGGTCGTGAAACGCACTCCGTCCCACTGCCAACTACGTCCTGACTCACAGGCCTCGGCCTGGAGCATCACTGGCAGCTCCGCTGCCTCGCCACTGACCACCTGCTTGACCAACATGCCGCGCTGAATCGCCAGCGCACCGCCAGCATGATCATTATCGGCATGACTGATCAGCAGCATATCCAGCTGAGTCACACCCAGCCCGCGCAACGATGGCAACACCACGCGCTCGCCCATATCAAAGTCGCCGAAGCGTGGCCCCGCGTCATACAGCAGCGCGTGCTCACGGGTGCGCAGCAAAACCGCCAGGCCCTGTCCGACATCCAGCATCCATACCTCGGCCTGGCCGTGGGCCGGTCGCTGAGCCTCGGTGTAAAAAAGTGGCAACAGAAAAACCAAACCCAGACTACGCAGTGGCACGCCGGCTGGCAGCAGCAACAACAGTGTGCCTAGCGCCACCAGCAGCCACGCCCACAAGGGTAATGCCTCAGGCAACCAAGCCGGCAGCCAGGTGGCAATCTGCGCCAGCAGAATAAACAGCAGCTTGAGCAAGCCGCCCGCAACCCATAGCAGCGCCTCCCCAAGCCACGGCAGGGGCAACAGCAAGGTGCCCAGCAACGCCAGCGGCACCACGACCAGGCCAACCCAGGGCACGGCAAACAGATTGGCCAGCGGAGCACTGGCACTGACGGGCAAACCCAAAGCCAGCAACAGCGGCAACAACCCAACAGCCATCGCCCACTGCGCCCGCCCCAGCGTCTGCCACCATGGCCAGGCGCCCAACCGACCACTGAAAATCAGGATCAGCAACAGCACTGCACCGAAGGACAACCAGAAGCCCGGCTGCAAGCTGGCCAGGGGCTCCAGTAGCAACACCAGCACCAGCGCGCTCAATAGCGGCAAGAGCACCCCAAGATGACGAAAGCGCCAGCGCCACAACAGCACCAGGCCAACCATCACACAGGCGCGCCGTACCGGCACCTCAAAACCTGCCAGCAGGCCGTAGCCTAGCGCACCGGCAAAGGCCAGAGCACAAGCCCAGGGCAGCCACGGCCATCGCCGCGGCCACCAGCCCAGGCGAGCCAACCCAGCAACCAGGCCATATAACAACCCGGCTAGCAGACCGACATGCTGACCTGAAATCACCAGCAAGTGCACCGTACCGGTGTCTTGCAATACGCGCCAATCAGCCGTCGACAAACCGGAGCCATCACCCAACACCAAGGCCGCCAACGCCCCCTCGCGGCCATGTGCATCGACGGCGAGCAAGCGCTGGCGCAACGCATCGCGCCAACTGCCTGGCCCGCTGGCGACGCTAAGCAACTGGCCACTCTTGACCGTACCGGTAGCGCCAAGGCGCTGGGCCAGCAACCAGGCTTCGTAATCGAATGACTGGGGATTGACCAGGCCATGGGGTCGTTTGAGGCGAACCGCCAGACGCCAGGTCTCCCCTGCCCGCAACTCAGGACCGCCGTACCAGGCCAGCCGCATTAGCTGCGGCAACTCGGCACGCCGCGACTTGGCCTGTTGCAGTTGAAACCTGACGACGCGATCGCGCACCTCAGGCAGCCCGACCACCTGCCCTTGCAACCAGAGGGTACGACCATCGAGCTCCACTGCCAGCCTGTCATCCAGGGCAGACTGTGCCGAGATGCCGGCCCAACTGAGGCCAAACAAAAAAAACGCCAACGGGTAGCTGCGAAACGGCAGCAACATCACCCCCAGGACGGGCAGTAGCCATAACAACCAGACGGGGGGTAAAAACGGCAAGAACCGCAGCAGGAGCAAGCCCGCTACCAGCGCCAACATCCCTGTGCGCATAACCACTCACTCCTTTAGACCCGACTCCATGGACCTACCCATCCACAGCCATTCACTTATTTGCTGTGACAAAGTGTGAAAGCTGCCCCTTCCAAATCCGTGCATAATGTGGGCGTTTAAGTCTGCCAGAGAGCCACGATGCCGCGTCGTTTATTCAAGCGCTACATGCCTCACCCAGACCGCATCAAGGCCAACAAATCTCTGCGCTTTCTTGGCGCACTGATTCATGACCCCAACCTCTGGCACCTCAACCGCAACTCGGTATCGCGCGCTGTAGCCATTGGCTTGTTCTGGGCAATGATCCCCATGCCAATGCAAATGGTCGCCGCTGCATTGGTCGCCATTCCTGCGCGTGCCAACCTACCGATCTCCGTAGGGCTGGTCTGGTTAACCAACCCGATCACCATGCCCCCGGTGTTCTATTGCAGCTACAAGCTTGGCGCCTGGATGACCAACACGCCAACCATGCGCATGCCCGATCAGATTACCCTGAGCTGGGTCGGCCACATGTTGCAGACTCACTGGCAACCCTTGCTGCTTGGCTCCGTCGTTCTTGGCCTGATCCTGGCAGGACTGGGTTACCTGGCCACCAATGCCTACTGGCACTGGTGGGTCAGGCGCAGCTGGCGCAGGCGCCAAGAACAGCGCCGCATCAATAAAACCGATGTTTGAAAGCAAAAAGCCGTTACTCGAGTAACGGCTTTTTGCTTTCTCAGAGACTAGCTCATTCGTAGCGCAACGCTTCTGCTGGCTGAATGCCTGATGCACGCCAGGATGGATAGAGGGTCGCAAGAAAGCTCAGGGTAAAGGCAGCCCCGCAGATCAGCAGCACATCGGAAAAAAGCAATTCAGACGGCAGATTGCTGATGAAGTAGACATCCGAGCTCAGTACCTGCTGGCCGCTGAGCCGCTCGATCCAGCCGACCAACTGACTGACATTCAGCGCCGCCACTACACCCAGCACTGCGCCAATCAGCGTACCCACCAGCCCAATCACTGTGCCCTGCACCATGAAGATGCCCATGATCTGTCCAGGGGTCGCGCCTAAGGTACGCAAGATGGCGATATCCGCGCTCTTGTCGGCGACCACCATGATCAAGGTGGCAATGATATTGAATGCGGCCACCGCAACGATCAGCAACAGCAGCAAGCCAATCATGGTCTTTTCCATTTTCATTGCACTGAACAGGCTGCCCTGGGTCAACGTCCAATCGCTGGCCAGATAACCCTCGCCCAGCTCGCTGGCGATGGCGGCCGAGACCTGCGGCGCCTGATACAAATCCTGCAATTTCAGGCGCACACCCGGCACTTGGCCCGGCTGCAAGCGCTGGATGTGAGCGGCATCGGCGACGTGCAACAAGGCCAATGAGCTGTCCAGCTCGGCGCCGACCTTGAATACCCCGACCACATTGACCGCCTGCATGCGCGGCGAAATACCGCCAGGCACCGAACTGGCCTCTGGCACGATCAGCGCTAAACGGTCGCCGATCTGCAGTTGAAAGCGGCGCGCGGTAATTTCACCGATCACCACACCAAACTCACCGGCCTGCAAATCGCTCAGACTGCCCTGGGTCATGTGCTCGGCGATGATCGACACCTGTGCTTCCAGCTCGGGGTCGACGCCCTGCAACTGAATAGGCTGCATCGTCCCACGGTACGACAGCATGCCTTCCAGCTCGGCAAATGGCACCGCAGCTAACACCTGCGGATTGCGCTTGGCCGCGGCAGCCACCGCACGCCAATCATCCAGCGGCTGAACCCCGGATATTGCAGCGTGTGGGATCATCCCGAGGATCCGCGAGCTCATTTCCTTCTGAAAACCATTCATCACCGACAACACCACGATCATCGCCAGCACGCCCAGGGCGAGACCGACCATCGAGGTCAGGGAAATAAAGGAAATGAAATGGTTGCGCCGCTTGGCCCGGGTATAACGCAGGCCTATGAACAAACTCAGAGGGCGAAACATCAGACGGCCACCAACTTGCCGTCTTCCAGCCGCAAGATACGATCCATCTTCTGCGCCAACTCCATATCGTGAGTCACCACCAGAAACGCCGTTTGCGAGGAACTGCTGAGCTCGCTCATCAGATCCTGAATACCCTGGGCCGTGTGATGATCGAGGTTGCCGGTAGGCTCATCGAGCAACACCAGCCCCGGGCGATTGACCAAGGCACGGGCAATGGCTACGCGCTGGCGCTCACCACCGGACAACTCCGACGGCTTGTGCGCCAGGCGGTGGCCGAGACCAACCCGCTCGAGCAGCTCGGTTGCCCGCTGACGCGCTTCGGCAATCGGCGTACGCCCGATCAGCAGCGGCATGCAGACGTTCTCCAGCGCGGTGAACTCCGGCAACAGGTGATGGAACTGATAGACGAAACCCAGCGAGCGGTTGCGCAGCAGACCACGCGCCTTTTCACTCAGCGCCGACAGCTCCTCGCCAGCCAGCCAGACGCTTCCGGTGCTGGGTGTATCCAGACCACCGAGCATGTTCAGCAAGGTGCTCTTGCCCGAGCCCGAGCTACCGACAATCGCCACGCGCTCGCCAGGATGCAACTCCAGCTGCAAGCCTTCCAGCACCACCACCGACTGCGGGCCTTCCTCATAGCTTTTGCCCAGATTGCGACAACTCAACACAGCACTCTCTTGCATAACCTGATCACTCATAACGCAGAGCCTCCGCAGGCTGGGTACGCGCCGCGCGCCAGGCCGGATAAAGGGTGGCGAAAAAACTTAGAACCAGCGCAGCGGCGCAGACCAGCAGCACATCTGCGAGCAGCAGTTGCGATGGTAGATAGTCGATGAAATAAACATCTGCATTAAGAAAGCGCATACCCAGTGCACGCTCCAGCGCAGCGATACCGGCACTGACATTGAGTGCCGCGAAGACACCCAACAACGCCCCGATAAGGGTGCCAACCACACCGATCACCGTGCCCTGGACCATGAAGATGGCCATGATCTGCCCAGGCGTAGCGCCAAGGGTGCGCAGGATGGCGATGTCGCCTTTCTTGTCCGTCACCACCATGACCAGTGTCGAAATGATATTGAATGCGGCGACCGCGACTATCAGCAACAGCAGCAGGCCGATCATGGCCTTCTCCATACGGATCGCCTGATACAGATTGCCGTGGGTACGGGTCCAGTCACGGGCATAATATTCACGCTCACCCAGCGATTGGGCTAACTCCCAAGCGGTGCGTGGCGCCTGAAACAGATCGGCGAATTTCAAGCGAATACCCTGCACCTGATCCGCCTGGCGGCGCTGCAAGCGTGCCAGATCCTGGACGTGGGTCATCGCCACGAAACCGTCTATCTCCCCGGCACCGACATGAAAAATACCCACCACGGTGAAGCGCTTGAGCCGCGGAAACATGCCCGCTGGCGTTATCGTGACCTCGGGCGCAACGAAGGTGATCTTGTCGCCCAGAGTTACCCCCAGCTTGGCAGCCGCCTTATCGCCAATAACGATGCCAAAGGCCCCGGGCTGCAGATCTTGCAAGCGGCCTTGCTGAAAGAAATCGCCGATGATCGAGACCTTGACTTCCTCGGACGGATCGACGGCGTTGATCAACACCTTCTGCACCTTGCCCTCATGCGTGAGCAAGCCCTGCATCTGACTGAAGGGCGCCGCAGCCAACACCTGCGGGTTCTCCAGCGCCTTGTCGGCGAGGCGGCGCCAGTCATCGATAGGGGTTGCAGACTCAACAGTGGCATGAGGCACCATACCCAGGACACGGGTACGCATCTCATGGTCGAAGCCGTTCATCACCGACAACACCACAATCATCACGAGCACACCGAGTGCCAGCCCGATCATCGATGTCAGGGAAATAAAGGATACAAAGTGATTACGGCGTTTGGCGCGCGTGTAACGCGTACCTATGTATACGAACAGAGGTCTGTACATGTCGGGAGCTGATTCGAGGGAAAGAGGAACGTCCTTGTGGCGGGGCTTGGCAAGCGGCCTTACACTCTGACCACTACTGCTGCCATGGGTTCGCCATGTCGATTCAAGATGAAGATGACCGCCGGGAATACTATCGTATCGACGATACGATCGCACTGGAATTCACCCCGCTGTCAGGTACTGAAGCGTTGGCCAGCGATGAGCTTCATGACAGCTCGCCGCTGTTCAATCTGCTCAGTGAATTGCATCTGCTGGACTTCGAGTCCCAGCACTTGTTGCGCCATATAAGCGAGCGTGATCGCGCCCTGGCCAACTACCTCAAGGTGATCAACAAGCGTATCGACCTGCTTGGGCAGGCTGTCGCCCAGAGCCTGTTGCGCGAAATCGGCACACCGCGGCGAGTTTGCTTGTCCGAGGGCGGCGTGAGCTTCAATAGCAGCCAAAGCCTCGCCATCGAAACCCACCTGGCGATCAAGATAGTACTGATGCCACAGGCTCTAGGCTTACTGTTGCGAGCCAAGGTCATTCATTGCCAGGCACTCGCCGACCAGCAGTTCGAGATCGGCACCGAGTTCGAAGCCCTGACCGACGCCCAGCGCCAGTTACTGGCCCGGCATATACTCCAGCGCCAAGCCCTGGAGCGCCGCCAGGCTCGCGAACAGCCCCAACCCTAGTCACGAGAGCCCTATGCCACGCATTTTTCTAGCGTTGATCTTATGTCTGCCGTTAGGCGCTGGCGCCGAAACCCTGCAGATCCCCCTCGGCCAGCAAGGCGCAGCGACCATTCAACTGCCCCAGCGCGGCGAATCGCAGCGCTCGGTACTGGAGCGCTTTGGCCTGGCAGATGAAGAACACCAGGCAGTTGGCAACCCACCGATTAGCCGCTGGGACTACCGCGAGTTCAGCGTGTACTTTGAATACGACCACGTTATCAACAGCGTGCGCCATCACCACCCCCGCACCAGCGCCCCTGCGCAGGAGTATCCGTGACCCTGATCTACGGCCACCGCGGCGCCAAAGGCGAAGCGCCGGAAAACACCCTGACCAGCTTCCAACAATGCCTGAATCATGGTGTAAGTCGCTGCGAACTGGATCTGCACCAGTCTCGCGATGGCGAGTTAATGGTGATTCATGACCCGACCCTGAAACGCACCACTGGCCATCGCGGCAAGGTTATCGAGCACGACGCTGCGGCACTGACCCGCTATGACGCCCGCGAAGGTGGTCCAGGCTGGATCAGCCCTTGCACGATCCCGCGGCTGGCCGAATTGTTTGAAGCGTGCGCCTTCGAGCACTGGCAACTGGAAGTCAAAAGCGCCTCCAAAATCCGCGCTGCACAGATGGTCGAGGCAATTGCCGCGCTGGCCGCACGCTATGACCTGACCGATAAAGTCACGGTCACCTCAAGCTCGCGCGCTGTACTCAGCGCCCTAAAGCTGCTGACACCGCAGCTTGCCCGCGGCCTGGTGGCCGAATACGCCTGGCTAGATCCGCTGAAAGTAGCCAAGCACTATGATTGCAGCCTACTGGCGTTGAACTGGACCCTGTGCACCCCGGAACGCCTGCTGAAAGCACAGAAAGCCGGCCTGCATGTCTCGGTCTGGACGGTCAACGAGCCGGCGCTGATGCTCCGACTCGCCGACTTCGGCGTGGACAGCCTGATCACCGACTTTCCTGGACTGGCAATGGCTACGCTGCAGCAGCACCCTTAGGTACGGGGCTAAGCTTGGTATTGCGCTGAACCGATAATCCACTCGTAAAAAAACCGGCCCCAAAAAGCCGGTTTTTTATTGCTACCTGGTCAGAAACTCTCCCGGTTAGGCCAGCGCCACGCCGGAGAGTCGCTGAACGGATCTTCCCCGACCGGCTCAGGCCACCGGTCGGAGCCGCTCAAAAAAGCCGGTTGAGCCCATCAAACGCCGCCACCCGATAAGCTTCGGCCATGGTCGGGTAGTTGAAGGTGGTGTTGACGAAGTACTTGATACTGTTGGCCTCGCCCTTCTGGTTCATGATCGCCTGGCCGATATGCACAATCTCCGAGGCCTGGTAGCCAAAGCAGTGCACACCCAACACTTCAAGCGTTTCGCGGTGAAACAGGATCTTCAACATGCCCACCGGCTCGTTGGATATCTGCGCCCGCGCCATGCTCTTGAAGAACGCCTTACCCACTTCATAAGGAATCTTGGCCTGAGTCAGTTCGCGCTCATTCTTGCCGATCGAACTGATCTCCGGGATGGTATAGATACCGGTCGGCACATCATCGACGAAACGCCAGCTATCGTTCTCGACGATATTACCGGCCGCTGAGCGGCCCTGGTCATAGGCGGCACTGGCCAGGCTTGGCCAACCAATCACATCACCGGCGGCGAAGATATTCGACACTTCGGTACGGTAGCTGTGGTCGACCTCGATCTGCCCGCGGCTGTTGACCTTGATGCCGATATTTTCCAGGCCCAACATATCGGTGTTGCCGGTACGACCATTGCACCAGAGCAAGGCGTCGGCCTTGATCTTCTTGCCCGACTTGAGATGCAGAATCACCCCGTTGTCGATGCCTTCGATGCTTTCGTACTCTTCGTTATGACGAATCAGTACGTTGGTATTGCGCAGGTGGTAACTGAGCGCATCGGAGATTTCCGCATCGAGAAAACTCAGCAACTGCTCACGGTTGTCGATCAGGTCGACCAACACGCCAAGGCCGCTGAAGATCGACGCGTATTCGCAACCGATGACCCCAGCGCCGTAGATGATCAACCGTCGCGGTGTATGGCTGAGGGTCAGAATGGTATCGCTGTCGTATACCCGCGGGTGATGAAAGTCGACATCCGCCGGGCGATAGGGGCGCGAGCCAGTGGCAATAATGATCTGCTTGGCTACCAGTTTTTCCACCACGCCATTGGCGCAAACCACCTCAATGGTCTGCTCATCGGCAAAGCTACCCGTACCGAAGAACAAATCGATGCGATTGCGTGCGTAGTAACCGGTGCGCGAGGTCACCTGCTTGGTGATCACCCGCTCGGCGCTTTTCAACACATCGGGGAAGGAGAACCAGCGCGGCTCACCAATCTGACGAAACATTGGATTGGTGTTGAACTGCATTATCTGGCGAACCGAATGGCGCAAAGCCTTGGACGGAATGGTGCCCAGGTGCGTGCAGTTGCCTCCGACTTCGCGACGACTGTCGACCACCGCCACCTTACGCCCGGCCTTGGCCGCGTTCATTGCCGCGCCTTCACCCGCAGGGCCGGAACCCAGCACCACTACGTCGTAGTTGTAGACCGCCATGTTTACTCCTTCAGATCACACCGGAGCACTTGTACCGTGCTCTCGGCAGGGCCAGCGCTGCAGCAGGGCAGCCTGGCAATCGATACGTGATTCGATAGCCTGACATGCAGGCCAGCGAATGGCGATTAGCGCTTGGTCGCGTCGTAGGCCAATGCCTTGAAGCCAGTCTCTGCCGGCGCACTATTAACCTCTTCGCATTTCTCGCGACTACCGCCGCAAATCGAACACTCTTTCTCGATGCCCAGATTGGCAATGCCACCACAGGAACCGGCAATCGGTTTACGCCCCATGATCACGCCAACGGCCATCAATGACACCACCAATAGCATGGTGGAAAATACGATCAACCAAATCATTGCTCTTCTCCTGCAGCGAATAGCTGCTCGAATGCGGCGGTAGTACGTGTGACGAAGCCCTCGCCCTCACGCGTCACGAAAAACGCCGCGATGCCAGCCTGCTCAGCATAGGCCAAGCCCTGCTCTGGCCCCAGCACCATCAACAAAGTAGACAAGCCATCAGCGCGCAGGGTCGATAGATCGACGACCGTCACTGCTGCCAGCGTGTGAGTCACGGGCGCACCGGTTTGCGGATCAAGGGTATGCGAGTAACGCACACCATTTTCCTCGAAGTAATTACGGTAATCACCCGAGGTGGAAATACCGTAACCATCCAGCTGCAGAACCTTCTGTGCGACTCGCTGATCATCGCGCGGCGCCTCAATGGCGATGCGCCATGGCTGCCCATCCGGCTTCTTGCCGGCGCCCTTGAGCTCTCCGGTGACATCCACCAGATAACTGCCGACGCCTAGATCCGCCAGACGGCTGACAATTTTCTCGACCGTATAACCGGCAACGATACTATTGAGATCCAGTTGCAGATCGACATCCTTGCACAACTGCCGGCCATCAATACGCAGGTGCTGATAACCGCTGCGCAGCCGCGCCTCAGCCAGTTGCTCAGCGCTCGGCACACGCTCGAGTCGCGCCTGCGCACCGAAGCCCCAAAGATTGAGCAACGGCTCGAGGGTCGGGTCGAAGGCACCGTCACTTTCCCGGGCCAACTCCAGCCCGGCATGAACAACCTCCAGCATCTCGGCAGGAACCGCCATACAGCTACCCGCAGGCGCCCGATTGAACGCAGAGATCACCGAGTCATCACGGTAGGTAGACATCTGCTGATCGACTTCAGCAAGAATCGCCTCGGTTTCGGCCTTGAGGGTCGGCGTATCGGCGACACCCTCGCCAGTGACATATTTGACCGAATAGGTGCTGCCCATGGTCGGGCCGCCGAACTCTTCGACCTTCTCAGAATGCAAACAGCCCGTTAGGGCTGTCGCAAAAGCGACAGCGATAACGGGCCGGAGTACCACTGACTTCACCCTTAACCGCCGAAGTCGTCGAGCAGGATGTTCTCCTCCTCCACACCCAGGTCAATCAGCATCTTGATCACCGCGGCATTCATCATCGGCGGGCCGCACATGTAGAACTCGCAATCTTCCGGAGCCGGATGGTCCTTCAGGTAGTTCTCATACAGCACGTTGTGAATGAAGCCCTTCATGCCGTCCCAGTTGTCTTCCGGCAGCGGATCGGATAACGCCAAGTGCCACTTGAAGTTGGGGTTTTCCGTCTGAAGCTGGTCGTACTCTTCAACATAGAAGGCTTCACGCATGGAGCGGGCGCCATACCAGAAGCTGATCTTGCGCGTCGACTTGAGGCGCTTGAGCTGATCGAAGATGTGCGAGCGCATCGGCGCCATGCCAGCACCACCACCAATGAAGACCATCTCGGCGTCAGTCTCCTTGGCGAAGAACTCACCAAACGGACCATACACGTCAATTTTGTCGCCCGGCTTGAGGCTGAAAACATAGGAGCTCATCTTGCCCGGTGGCAAATCGTCCTTGCCCGGTGGCGGCGAAGCAATACGAATATTGAACTTCACCAGACCGACTTCTTCCGGGTAGTTGGCCATGGAGTAGGCACGAATCGTGGTTTCTTCAACCTTGGACACATATTTCCATTGGTTGAATTTGTCCCAGTCGCCGCGGTACTCCTCCTGGATATCGAAGTCCTTGTAGTGCACTTCATGCGGCGGGCATTCCAACTGCACATAACCACCCGCACGGAAGTCGACGCTTTCGCCTTCCGGCAGTTTCAGCGTCAGTTCCTTGATGAAGGTGGCCACGTTCGGGTTGGACAACACCGTACATTCCCACTTCTTCACGCCGAAAACTTCTTCCGGCACCTCGATCTTCATATTCTGCTTGACCGGAGTCTGGCAGGACAAACGCCAGCCAGCCTTGGCTTCGCGGCGGGTGAAGGCAGCTTCTTCGGTCGGCAACATCTCACCACCGCCGCTTTCAACTACGCACTTGCACTGCGCGCATGTACCACCGCCACCACAGGCCGACGACAGGAAGATGTTGTTAGCCGCCAGGGTCTGCAGCAACTTGCCACCGGCAGGCACCACAATGGTTTTTTCGCCATTGATCTCGATGCTCACGTCACCGCTGGAAACCAGCTTGGCGCGCGCAGCGATAATGATCAGTACCAACGCCAGCACAATGCCGGTGAACATGCCGATCGCGATAAAAATCTCGAAATTGATCATCTATTCATCCCTTCCTTACAACTGCACGCCGGAGAAAGACATGAAGCCCAAAGACATCAGACCGATAGTGATAAAGGTGATGCCCAAGCCCTGAAGACCCGCGGGAACGTCGCTGTACTTGAGCTTCTCGCGGATTCCCGCCAGAGCGGCAATCGCCAACGCCCAAGAGACACCAGCACCGATACCGTAGACCGTACTTTCCGCCAGGTTGTAGTCACGCTCGACCATGAACAGCGAGCCGCCCATGATGGCGCAGTTCACGGTGATCAACGGCAGGAACACGCCAAGGGCGTTGTACAGCGAGGGCACGTACTTATCCAGAGCCATCTCGAGGATCTGTACGATCGCCGCGATCACGCCGATAAAGGTCAGCAAGCCGAGGAAGCTCAGGTCGACCTGCGGATAGCCGGCCCACGCCAGCGCACCATCTTTAAGCAGATTGGTGTAGATCAGGTTGTTCACCGGCATGGTGATACCCAACACCACAACCACGGCAATACCGAGGCCTATGGCAGTTTCGACCTTTTTCGAGATCGCAATAAAGGTGCACATGCCGAGGAAGAACGCCAACGCCATGTTCTCAACGAACACCGCACGGACGAACAGGCTGATGTAGTGTTCCATTAGTAGGCCTCCTTAGTGGATACCTGAGGCGCCATCTTGAAGCTCGTCTTCTCGACCTGGTCTTTTTTCCAGGCACGGATAGCCCAGATAAACAGGCCAATAAGGAAGAACGCGGAAGGCGGCAACAGCAGCATGCCGTTTGGCTGGTACCAGCCACCATCATTGATCAGCGGAATGATCTCGTAGCCCAACAGTTTGCCGGCTCCGAATAGCTCGCGGATGATGCCCAGAGCAATCAGGAAGACACTGTAGCCCAGCCCATTACCGATGCCGTCGAAGAACGACAGCACCGGCGGGTTCTGCATGGCGAAGGCTTCAGCACGGCCCATCACGATGCAGTTGGTGATGATCAGGCCGACGAACACCGAGAGCTGCTTCGACAGACTAAAAGCAAATGCCTTGAGCACCTGATCGACCACGATAACCAGCGAGGCGATGATCACCATCTGCACAATCATGCGGATCGAGCCCGGGATCTGGCTGCGAATCATCGAGATAAACAGGTTCGAGAACGCGCATACCAAGGTCAGCGCTGCAGACATTACCAACGCAGTCTGCAAGTTGGTCGTCACCGCCAGGGCGGAGCAGATCCCGAGAATCTGCAAGCCGATGGGGTTATTGTTGAACAGCGGATCCAACAGTACTTGTTTGATCGTGGGTTGCGACATGATCAAGCCTCCCCTGCGCGCAGGTTCGCGATAAACGGACCGAAGCCATTCTGGCCAAGCCAGAACTTCAGCAGGTTGTCTACACCAACGCTGGTCAGGGTAGCGCCTGCCAGGCCATCAACCTGATGCACGGCCTTGGGGCTCTGTGCATCGACACCACCCTTGACGATTTGCACGGCCAGTTTGCCGTCCTCATCGAACAGGGTTTTGCCTGGCCATTGGCCTTTCCACTTCGGATTGTCGACTTCACCACCCAGGCCCGGCGTTTCGCCATGCTGGTAGAAGCCCATGCCAACCACGGTATTCAGATCGCCCTTGACCGCGATAAAACCATGCAACGTCGACCACAGACCGTAACCGCGCACCGGCAAGATCAAGGTGTCGACCTGACCATCCTTCTCCACCACATACACGGTGCTGAAGCGTTCCTGACGCTTGATCCCGGCGATGTCATCGCTGCCCTTGAGCACCGAGGAAAGTTTCGGGTCCTTGGAGGCCTTCAACGGGTCGAAGGTGACCGGGTCCTGGGCATCGGAGAACTTGCCGGTTTGCAGGTCTACCAGCTTGGCGCTGATGGTGCCTTTGAACATGTCCTTGACTTGCGCACTCGACATATTCGAAGCACCCAACCCGGCAATCGCCAGGATGCTGCGCTGTTTATCCAGCAGACGATTATCGATTTGGGTCGGCTTGAGTGCCACAGCAGCACCGGCGACGAACACCGAGCACACCAGGCAAACCAGCAGGGCCACCGTCAGCGTGCGGGCGGTGGATTCTTTTTGACTAGACATTACGTGCCAGCCTCCGCTTGATATTGGCTTGAACGACGAAGTGGTCGACCAGCGGTGCGAACAGGTTGGCGAACAGAATCGCCAGCATCATGCCTTCTGGGAAAGCCGGATTGACCACACGGATCAACACCACCATCACACCGATCAGGGCACCGAAAATCCACTTGCCGGTGTTGGTCATGGACGACGACACCGGATCGGTGGCCATGAAGAACATGCCGAAAGCAAAACCACCCACCACCATGTGCCAATACCACGGCATGGCGAACATTGGATTGGTTGTCGAACCCAATAGATTGAACAGCAGGCTGAGTCCGACCATGCCCAACATCACACCGGCGACGATGCGCCAGGAAGCGATCTTGGTGATCAATAGCACACCGCCACCGATCAGGATTGCCAGGGTGCTGGTTTCGCCGAGGGAGCCGTGAATGGTGCCCACAAAGGCATTCATCCAGGTGATGCCATTACTCAGCACATTCTCGATGCCGCCGGCAGCTGCCAGGCTCAGCGAGGTGGCCCCGGCATAACCGTCGACTGCAGTCCAGACTGCATCACCTGACATCTGCGCCGGGTAGGCGAAGAACAGGAAGGCACGACCGGTGAGAGCCGGGTTGAGGAAGTTCTTGCCGGTACCGCCAAACACTTCCTTGCCGATTACCACACCGAAGCTGATACCCAGCGCGACCTGCCACAGCGGGATACTCGGCGGCAGAATCAGGGCAAACAGCACCGACGTGACGAAGAAACCTTCGTTGACTTCATGCTTGCGGATCGAGGCAAACAATACTTCCCAGAAGCCGCCGACGATGAACGTCACCGCATAGACTGGCAGGAAGTAGGCTGCACCCTGGATGAAGTTATCCCACAGGCTGTTCGAGTCGAAGCCGGCCAGCGAACCAATCAAAGCAAAGCGCCAGCCCTCCTGGGCCGTCAGCAGCTCGGGGCTATTGGCGAAAATCAGGTTGGCCTGGTAACCGGTGTTCCACATACCGAAGAACATGACCGGGAAGGTACACAACCAAACGGTGATCATCATGCGCTTGAGGTCGATACCATCACGCACGTGAGCCGTGGTCTTGGTCACGCTACCTGGGCGATAGAAAAAGGTGTCGATGGCTTCGTACAAGGCATAAAACTTCTCGTACTTGCCGCCCTTCTCAAAGTTGTGCTCGATTTTATCGAGGAATGCGCGAACGCCCATGAGTTAACCCTCCTTTTCGATGCGCGCGAGGTTATCGCGCAGGATCGGGCCGTATTCATATTTGCCGGCACAGACATAGGTGCACAGCGCCAGGTCTTCTTCGTCGAGTTCAAGGCAGCCCAGTTTCTGAGCCATCTCGGTGTCACCGACAATCAGGTAGCGCAACAGTTGCGTCGGCAGGATATCGAGTGGCATCACGGTTTCGTAATTGCCGACCGGCACCATGGCGCGCGGACTGCCATTGGTCGTGGTGGAGAAGGCGAACTTCTTCGCCGCCGCCAGCTTGGAAACGAACACATTGAGCACCGAGTGCTTGTTCACCCCAGCCCGCAGGTAATGCAACATCTCGCGATCATTGCCTTCTGCCAGGCACGACACCTGCAGGTGGTAACGCCCCAGAAAGGCGAAGGCGCCCTTGGCGGTACGCCCGCCGAGCACCGAACCGGAAACCACGCGGTTATTACCAGTCTGCATCTGACCAGCAGTCAGCTCGTCCAGACTGGCACCCAGGCGGGTACGCAGCAGACGCGGCTGCTCGACGACAGGACCGGCGAGAGCGACTACACGCTCGACCCACAATTGCCCGGTAGCGAACAATTTGCCAACGGCAATCACGTCCTGGTAGTTGATCGACCAGACACTCTTGCTGGCACTGACCGGATCGAGAAAGTGGATATGAGTGCCTGGCAATCCAGCCGGGTGCGGACCGGCAAATACCTCAGTCTGCACCTTGCTCAGCTGCTCACCCGGCAGGTTGCTGCCTTCGGCCTTGCACAGGAAGACCTTGGCCAGACTACTCAGCACCTTGAGGCCGTTTTCGAAATCAGCGGCATATTCACCGATGATCACCGCCGGATCAGCCGCCAGCGGCTGGGTATCCATGGCAGCGACAAAAATTGAGCTGGGCAGCGCATCTACCGCAGGCACTTTGCTGAAAGGGCGAGTGCGCAACGCAGTCCAGAGACCGGACCGCTGCAAGTTTTCGCGAACCTGCGCATCAGTCAACGTGTCCAGCTGCGCCAACGGATAGCTGGCAAAAGTTACTTGCTCATCGCCGTCCAGATCGATGACCAGCGACTGCAGCACGCGCCTCTCACCACGGTGAATTGCACTGACCACCCCGGCCCCTGGCGCAGTGTACTCAACCCCTGGCGACCTCTTGTCAGAGAACAGCGGCTGACCGAGTTTGACTCGATCACCGACCTGCACCTGCATCGTTGGCTTCATATCGTGATAATCGAAGCCGACGATAGCGACACTGCGCACCGGCCTTGCAGCCTCAATACGCTGCGCCGGCGCGCCTGTTATGGGCAAATCAAGCCCATGTTTCAATTTGATCATAGGTTTGCCTAACCACTGATTTATAAGCTTTTTTTAAAATACGGGCGGCATCTGGATGCTTAATAGCCAAACCCACACCAATAACGTTATTGGCGTGGGTAATGATGCCGAGCGCGGGTAAAAAATCCGTTTTATTATAAAGACGTGACCCCCGACTGACCACCCAAGCGCTTGCTTTTTTTGGGCTTTCCGTAACAGGGTGCAACAGTCCGAACTTGACTCAAATCATTGCCCAGGTGAAATGGCAATACACCCCGCACCCGGAGTCACAGCATGCGCAAACTACTGCTACTTACCACCCTGCTCCTGCTCAGCCCTGCCCTGCTGGCCAGTACAGACGAACGCTTGCGTCAGGCGAACTTCGCCGCGCAAGCGACCCTGGACCAAGTAAGCCTGGAGCGCAAGAACCAAACCGTCCTGCGCTACCTGTGGGCCGACGTCTACGCCGCCGCCCTTTATGCAGAACCCAGCGTCAGCCCAGCCCAGGCAGTTGACCAACAAAGCAGCAAGCGCCTGGAACTCTACTATTTCCGAAAAATTCAGCGCAAAGACGTGATTGAGGCCGCCTGGAGCACACTGAAGAAGCAACATGACCCCGCCACGATCGAGCGCCTGCGCAGTGACGTGGACGCCTTGCACGCCAGCTTCCGCGACATCAACCCAGGCGATCGTTATGCGCTTAACTACAACACCAATAGCGGCCTGAGCCTGGAACGCAACAGCAAGACCACCTTCACCAGCAACAACCAGGAACTGGCCAGCGCCTACCTAGGCATCTGGCTGGCACCCAACGGCCTATCGGATAAGCTACGCAGCAGCTTACTCAGCAACTGATCAGGAAGCGGCTGAAAAAGCGGCAGCGCTTACCCGCCCGCAATTAAACACGGTCGACTAGCCAGCAAACCCAAATAAAAAACGGGAGCCGAAGCTCCCGTTTTTTCAATTGCCGCTAGCGCTTAGCGTGGGAAAGCCGGCGGATTGACGCCGACCATGTCTTCCATCACACGAACCACCTGACAGCTATAGCCAAACTCGTTGTCGTACCAGACGTAGAGGACAACGCGATTGTCATTGCAGATGGTCGCTTCGGCATCGACTACGCCAGCGTGACGCGAGCCAACGAAGTCGGTGGAGACCACTTCCTGGGAGTTGACGAAGTCGATCTGCTTATGCAGATCCGAGTGCAGCGCCATGTAGCGCAGGTACTCGTTCATCTCTTCACGGGTTGCAGGCTTTTCCAGATTCAGATTGAGAATGGCCATGGACACGTTCGGCGTCGGCACGCGGATGGCATTGCCAGTCAACTTGCCCTTGAGTACCGGCAGCGCCTTGGCAGCAGCAGTGGCAGCACCGGTCTCGGTGATCACCATGTTCAGCGCGGCACTACGACCACGACGACTGCCCTTGTGGAAGTTGTCGATCAGGTTCTGGTCGTTGGTGTACGAATGCACGGTTTCGACGTGCCCATTGATGATGCCGTACTTGTCATTCACCGCCTTGAGCACCGGCACAATGGCGTTGGTGGTACAGGAAGCTGCAGAAACGATCTTGTCGTCGGGGGTGATATCGCCATGGTTGATGCCGTGCACGATGTTTTTCAGCGCACCCTTACCTGGCGCAGTCAGCACCACACGATCAATGCCAGGACAGGCTAGATGCTGGCTCAAGCCCTCGGCATCACGCCACACACCGGTGTTATCAACCAGCAGCGCGTTGTCGATACCATACTGGGTGTAATCGACTTCAGTCGGCGACTTGGCGTAAATCACCTGAATCAGGTTGCCATTTGCGGTAATGGTGTTGTTTTCTTCATCGATCACGATGGTGCCATCGAACGGGCCATGCACCGAGTCGCGACGCAGCAAACTGGCACGTTTCTCCAGATCGTTTTCAGCACCCTTGCGCACAACAATAGCGCGCAGACGCAGGCCATCACCGCCACCGGTCTTCTCGATCAGGATGCGCGCCAACAGACGGCCAATACGACCAAAACCATAGAGCACCACATCGGTGCCCTTGCGTGCCGCGACATTCTGCTGGCCGGCTACCGGTTCCAGCTCGTCGCGCACGAACTGCTCAATGCTGCGGCCATTGGCCTCTTCCAGGTACTTGGCCATCATCCGGCCCAAATCCACGGAAGCAGAACCCAGCTTGAGCTCGCTCATGGTCTTGAGCATCGGGAACGTGTCATGCACCGACAGCTCGGCATCGCCATCCAGGCGATGGCGCGCGTAGCGATGGGCTTTGAGAATCTGAATGACCGAACGGTTGATCAGGCTACGACCGTAGATCGAGGTGACTACGTTGTTGTTGCGGTAGAGCTGACCAATCAATGGAATCATCGCTTCTGCGAGGGCTTCACGATCAATCCACTCACCGAGACACTGGTCGGGCTTCTGATTCACGGGCAGTACCTTCCATATGTAGGGGCTGAAAAAAGGGGCTACATTATGCCGGCCAAGGCAATCATCGGCAATCTGCAACGGACGAAACACTGACAGCAACACGCGCGGATAGATACAATCGCAGGCCATGTCGCCATGCCCGTGAGCCGCCCGTGCCTGTAACGCCCATGTCCGTACTGCGTCTACCGTCCCTGCCCGCCACCGCCGGAAAACAGCACTGGGGCAACTTGCCCGGTGCCGCACTAAGCCTGGCGATTGCCGAAGCTGCCAGCAGCGCCAAGCGCTTTACTCTGCTATTGACTGCTGACAGTCAGAATGCCGAGCGCCTGCAGCAGGAACTGAGCTTCTTCGCCCCGGAGCTGCCGGTGCTGCATTTCCCTGACTGGGAAACCTTGCCCTACGACCTGTTTTCACCGCACCAAGACATCATTTCCCAGCGAATTTCAGCACTCTATCGCCTGCCCGAGCTCAAGCATGGCGTCTTGGTAGTGCCCATCACCACCGCCCTACATCGCCTGGCCCCCAAGCGGTTCCTGCTCGGCAGCAGCCTGGTCATGCACGTCGGCCAGCAACTCGACGTCAACCAGATGCGCGGCAACCTGGAGGCGGCAGGCTATCGCTGTGTAGATACGGTGTACGAGCACGGCGAGTTCGCCGTACGCGGCGCGCTGATCGATCTGTTCCCGATGGGCAGTAGCCAGCCGTACCGCATCGACCTGTTCGATGATGAAATCGAAACCCTGCGCACCTTCGACCCGGAAACCCAACGTTCGATCGACAAAGTCCAATCGATCAAGCTGCTGCCGGCCCGCGAATTCCCGCTGGAGAAAAAGGCCGTTATCGATTTTCGCGGGCGCTTTCGTGATCGCTTCGATGTCGACTTCCGCCGCTGCCCGATCTACCAGGACCTCTCCACGGGCATTACCCCAGCGGGCATCGAGTATTACCTGCCACTGTTTTTCGAAGAAACCGCGACCCTGTTCGACTATTTGCCGCAGGACACCCAGGTATTTTCCCTCCCGGGCGTGGAAAAAGCCGCCGAGCACTTCTGGAACGACGCACGCAGTCGCTTTGATGAGCGCCGGGTCGACCCCGAGCGTCCTTTGCTCCCGCCAGCCGATATTTTCCTGCCGGTAGATGATTGCTTCGCCCGCCTGAAAGAGTGGCCACGGGTCGTCATCAGCCAGCAAGACATAGAGCCGGGCGTCGGCCGTCAGCGCTTCAATGCGCAGCCCTTGCCTGACCTGGCGATCCAGGCCAAGGCCGGCGAGCCCCTTGCCGCTCTGCGCAGCTTTATCGAAGAATATCCGGGCCGCGTGCTGTTCTGCGCAGAGTCCGCCGGGCGCCGTGAAGTACTGCTGGAGCTACTCGCTCGTCTCAAACTCAAGCCTAGGGAAGTGGCCAGCTGGCCAGAGTTCACCGCCAGCAAGGAGCGCCTGGGCATCACCATTGCCCCGCTCGACGACGGCCTACTGCTCGACGACCTGGCGCTGATTGCCGAAAGCCCTCTGTTCGGCCAGCGTGTCATGCAACGCCGCCGCCGCGAGAAATCACGCGACGGCGGTGACAACGTGATCAAGAACCTCGCCGAACTGCGCGAGGGCGCGCCCGTGGTGCATATCGATCACGGCGTCGGCCGCTACCTGGGCCTGGAGACCATGGAGTTCGACGGCCAGGCGGCCGAATTCCTCGCCCTGATGTATGCCGAGGAAGCCAAGCTCTACGTACCAGTGGCTAGCCTGCACCTGATCGCCCGCTACACCGGCAGCGACGACGCGCTGGCCCCGCTGCACCGCCTCGGCTCGGAAATCTGGCAGAAAGCCAAGCGTAAGGCCGCCGAACAAGTGCGCGATGTCGCAGCCGAACTGCTCGATATCTACGCCCGCCGCGCCGCTCGTGAGGGCTATGCGTTTGCCGATCCGCAACTCGATTACGAGACCTTCAGCGCCGGTTTCCCCTTTGAAGAAACGCCGGACCAGCAAACCGCCATCGACGCGGTGCGCGATGACATGCTTGCGCCCAAGCCGATGGATCGCCTGATCTGCGGCGACGTCGGCTTCGGCAAGACCGAAGTAGCCATGCGCGCCGCTTTTATCGCCGTGCACAGCGGTCGCCAGGTGGCCGTACTGGTGCCGACCACCCTACTCGCCCAACAGCACTACAACAGCTTTCGCGACCGCTTTGCCGACTGGCCGGTGAATGTCGAGGTGATGAGCCGCTTCAAGAGCACCAAGGAAGTCGCGAGCGCCGTACAGCAACTGAGTGAGGGTAAGGTCGACATCGTCATTGGCACCCACAAGTTGCTGCAGGGTGACGTCCAGTTCAAAGACCTGGGCCTGGTGATCATCGATGAGGAACACCGTTTCGGTGTGCGCCAGAAAGAGCAGCTCAAGGCCTTGCGCAGCGAAGTGGATATCCTCACCCTGACCGCCACACCTATACCGCGCACCCTGAACATGGCCGTGGCCGGCATGCGCGACCTGTCGATCATCGCCACGCCGCCGGCGCGCCGCCTGTCGGTGCGCACCTTCGTGATGGAGCAGAACAACCCGACCATCAAGGAAGCGCTGCTGCGCGAGTTGCTCCGCGGCGGGCAGGTCTACTACCTGCACAACGACGTCAAGACCATCGAGAAATGCGCTGCCGATCTGGCCGAACTGGTTCCCGAAGCACGCATCGGCATCGGCCACGGGCAGATGCGCGAGCGCGAACTGGAACAGGTGATGGGCGATTTCTACCACAAGCGTTTCAACGTACTGATCGCCTCGACCATCATTGAAACCGGTATCGACGTGCCCAGCGCCAACACCATCATCATCGAGCGCGCTGACAAATTCGGCCTGGCGCAGCTGCACCAATTGCGCGGACGGGTCGGCCGTAGCCACCACCAGGCCTACGCCTACCTGCTGACCCCACCGCGCAAGCAGATGACCGACGACGCGCAGAAGCGTCTTGAAGCAATCTCCGGCGCCCAGGATCTCGGCGCCGGCTTCCTGCTGGCCACCCACGACCTGGAAATCCGCGGCGCTGGCGAACTGCTCGGCGACGGCCAGAGCGGGCAGATCCAGGCCGTAGGCTTTACCCTGTATATGGAAATGCTTGAGCGGGCGGTGAAGTCGATCCGCAAGGGCGAACAACCCAACCTTGAGCAACCGCTGGGCGGCGGCCCCGAGATCAACCTGCGAGTAGCCGCACTGATCCCGGAAGACTACCTGCCAGACGTGCACGCACGGTTGATCCTCTACAAGCGCATCGCGTCGGCTGCCGACGAGGATGGCCTGAAAGAGCTGCAGGTGGAAATGATCGACCGCTTCGGCCTGCTGCCTGAACCGAGCAAGAACCTGGTGCGCCTGACCCTCCTAAAACTGCAGGCGGAGAAACTCGGCATCAAAAAGGTCGACGCCGGGCCGCAAGGTGGCCGTATCGAGTTTGCCGCTGACACCTGTGTCGACCCGCTGACCCTGATCAAGCTGATCCAGGGCGCGCCTAATCGCTACAAATTCGAGGGCGCAACACTGTTCAAATTCCAGGTGCCGATGGAGCGCCCGGAAAATAGATTCGATACCGTGGAAGCGCTATTCGCGCGCCTCACCCCCTCTACTTAAAGGACTGACAACATGCGCGCACTTCGCTCGCTCTCACTTGTCTTGCTGTCGCTACTGGGCAGCGCAACAGCCTTTGCCGAGGCGATGTTCCAGGTTGAAGTGATCGTTTTCCGGCAAACAACCCAGCAGTTTCCAGCCGCTCGCACAGCGCCTGACGACTGGGCACAAGGGGCATTGCCGATCGACATCAGCCAGGCGCGCGCCACAACCTTGAATAATGAAGCGAGCAAGCTCACGCCTGCGAACGGCTATACCGTGCTATTGCACAAAGCCTGGACCCAGAACATCGGCGCCAGCCCAGGCGGCGTGGCGCTGAGCACAGGCGTTGAACAGTTCGGTCATTATCCAGTTGAGGGCACCCTTGACCTGAAACAGAACCGTCTCATCGACCTGAGCGCCAATCTGTGGATCAATCAGTTCGATACCAATGGCTCACTCAGCAGCAGCGAACTGATCAAACACAGCGTGCGCCTGCAAAGCGGCGAACTGACCTACCTCGACCACGGCAGCCTTGGCCTACTGGTGCGCATCAGCCCACTTTGAAACGCTTTGCACGCGGGCTTTGCTGCAACAAAAAAGGGTCGCAATCGCGACCCTTTTGCTCACAGCCTAAATGCTCAGCTTGCCAGCACGCGGGCCAGAACGGCCTTGACCCGACCCATACCCTCATCCAGCACCCGCTCAATAGCGGCCATGGTGATCAAGGTATCGGACTTACCTGCAGCAGGATTAACCACTAACGCCAGGCAGGCATAAGGCAACGCCAATTCACGCGCCAGTACGGCCTCGGGCATGCCGGTCATACCGACGATGTCGCAGCCGTCCCGCTCCATCCGGGCGATCTCGGCAACCGTCTCCAGGCGCGGGCCCTGGGTGCAGCCATAGACCCCGCGAGCGCTAAAAGCACACCCCTCTGCAGCAAGCGCTCCCGCCAATTTCGCCCGCAGCTCGACATCGTATGGATGGCTGAAGTCGACATGGGTGACATGCTCCAACTCCCCCTCATAAAAGGTGTGCTCGCGCCCCGAGGTATAGTCGATGATCTGATGCGGGAGGCAGAAATGCCCAGTGTCCATAACCGCCTGGATGCCTCCGACCGCATTCACTGCAATAATTGCCTTGGCGCCTGACTGCTTGAGCGCCCAGAGGTTGGCGCGATAATTCACCTGATGTGGCGGAATACGGTGCGGGTGACCGTGACGAGCAAGGAACAACACCTGGCGCCCCGCATACTCACCCCGCAACAACGGTGCGGAGGGCGCTCCGTAGGGTGTATCAACATGCAGCGCAGCATTGATGGTCAGCCCATCCAGCTGGGTCAGGCCAGTACCGCCGATGATGGCGTAGACAGTCATCAAACTCTCCTCAATCGATTAATTGCGCGGCGCGTAATGCACCCACTGCTTCCAGCCATCGCGGACTTTGCCGGTATTCGGTGCCCGGGAAAGCCTGACGACGCATGCGCGCCAAACCTGGCGGTGTAACAACCTGCAAACGCTGCAATGCGCTCAGCGCCAACTCCGCAGCAGCGCGATCATTGCAGACCAGCCCCATGTCGCAACCCGCGCTCAGGGCCGCTTCGATACGACAAGCCGCATCGCCCACTACATGGGCTCCGGCCATCGACAAGTCATCGCTAAAGATCACGCCGGCAAACTGCAGCTCACCGCGCAGAATATCCTGTAACCAGCGACGCGAAAAACCGGCCGGCTGGTCATCGACCTGCGGGTAGATCACGTGCGCCGGCATCACTGCGGCCAACTGCCGGCTCAAGTGCACGAACGGTTGCAGATCGCTGGCGCGAATCTGCTCCAGGCTGCGCTCATCCACGGGAATCGCCACATGGGAGTCGGCCTCAGCCCAACCATGCCCGGGAAAGTGCTTACCGGTCGCGGCCATACCTGCCGCACTCATGCCGCGAATAAAGGCGCCAGCCAGCCGGGTGGCACGCTGCGCATCCGCCTCGAAAGCCCGACTACCGACTACCGCACTGCGCTGATGATCGAGATCCAGCACCGGCGCGAAGCTCAGATCCAGGCCCACCGCCAATACTTCGGTGGCCATCAACCAGCCGCAATGCTCGGCCAAGACGTCAGCATTGGCGTTATCGGCAATCGCGCGCATCGCCGGCAACCGCACAAAACCCTGGCGCAGACGCTGCACCCTGCCACCCTCCTGGTCCACAGCCAGGAGCAAATCGGGACGCAGCGCACGAATTGCCGCCGTCAGCTCGCGCACCTGCCGCGGGTGCTCGATATTGCGCCCGAACAGGATCAAACCAGCCACTTCGGGCTGGCGAAGAATCTGCCGATCCTCGGCGGTCAGCCAGGTGCCGGCGATATCCAGCATCAATGAGCCTTGCATCGGTGAACTCACAAATAATCCTTAACTATAAATTGACGCCGCCGCCCAGAGCGGGCGTGCAGCCTCGTCGATCTGCACAGCACATTGAACAGGAACCCGCGCAAACAGCGCCAGTAGATCGGCATTACGCAACCGTACACAGCCATGCGAGCGCGGTATGCCCATGGGCTCAGTGTCCGGTGTGCCATGCAGGTAGATATAGCGGCGGAAGGTGTCGAACTCTCGCAGTCGATTGCGTCCCGGCTCACAGCCGCTGAGCCAGATAATCCGCGTAAGAATCCAGTCGCGGGCGGGAAACTGCACAGCCAGGTCTGGCGACCAGACCTCGCCCGTCCAGCGACGACCGCGCAACACCGCCCCCAAGGGCAAGCCTTCACCGATCTTTGCCCGCACTCGATGCAAGCCACGTGGGGTACAGCCAGAGCCATTCAGCTCGCCCGGGCCATTGAGTGCGGTGGAAACTGACAGGCGCAAAACCAGCTGCCCGCCGGCAAAACCGTACAGGCACTGATCAGCGAGAGAGATATGCAGGAGATCGAGAGTGCGCATAGGCCGCTAGCTTAGCGGATAGGACTCGCCGCGCCCACCAGCGCGGCATCAAACCTTGGCAGCAGTGCCTGCATTTTTGGCGCGCGGTTTAAGCTGAGCTGTAACCAAAACCTCATCAGTCACACCACTTTCCGAGCGCATACCTGCCGCCAGGAACGGCACCATCATGCGCATGACCTGTTCAATCGAGGTGTTCACCGCAAAATCGGTCTCGGCCATGGCGCGCAACGCCTTGATCCCAGACATGCTGAAGGCCGCGGCGCCAAGCATGAAATGTACGCGCCAAAATAACTCCAACGGAGGGATACGCGGCGCAGCCTCGTGCACCAGGAGCATATAGCGACGGAACACCTTGCCGTACACCTCCTCCAGATACTTACGCAGATGGCCCTGACTCTGACTGAACGCCAACCCCAGCAGGCGCATAAATATCGATAAATCGTTACCACTGCGCGGCTTCACCACCAACGCCTGATCCACCAGCAGCTCAAGCAACTCCTCGAGACTGACCTTGACCTCCTGCTTGGCCTGACGACGATCCAGCTCACGCTCGAGGCTGCTGCAGAAAGGACCGAGAAAGCGCGAGAAGACCGCCTGGATCAGCGCTTTCTTCGAACCAAAGTGATAGTTCACCGCTGCCAGATTGACCCCAGCCTTACTGGTGATCAGGCGCAATGACGTTTCCGCAAAACCTTTCTCCGCGAACAACTGCTCTGCCGCATCGAGAATGCGTTCAACGGTTTCCGACTGGGCCATGACTACTCACCTGACAAACACTTGTTTGAAACATACGTTTCGACCCACCATTCTGTCAAGTCGTGCAGGCCACTTTCTGGCTACCCAGTCATGCATAGACAACAAAAGGGCCCAGGCTCTGCGCCACTCATTGATCCAGCACCACGCGACAGCGATCAACCCGCAAGCCACCAATGTAGCCAGGAAGGGAAAAGGAGGATTGCCAAGCCCTGATCACTGTATATAATCCCAGTCACTGTACAAAAAGACAGAGCCAACCATGCTGAAACTGACGCCACGCCAAGCTGAAATTCTCGCCTTCATCAAGCACTGCCTTGACGACAACGGCTACCCGCCAACCCGCGCGGAAATCGCCCAGGCACTCGGTTTCAAGTCACCCAATGCCGCAGAGGAACACCTCAAGGCGCTGGCCCGCAAAGGTGCCATCGAGATGACCCCGGGCGCCTCTCGTGGCATTCGCATCCCTGGTTACGAGCCCAACAACACGGAAGAGGGTCTGCCCATTATCGGCCGTGTCGCAGCTGGCGCGCCTATTCTAGCGCAACAGAATATTGAAGACTCCTGCCGTATCAACCCCGACTTTTTCCACCCCAAGGCCGACTACCTGCTGCGCGTGCGCGGGATGAGCATGAGGGATATCGGCATTGTTGATGGCGACCTGCTGGCAGTACACACCACCCGCGAAGCGCAGAACGGTCAGGTGGTAGTGGCCCGCATCGACGACGAAGTGACGGTCAAGCGCTTCAAGCGCGAAGGCAACAAGGTCTGGCTGATTGCTGAAAACCCCGAGTTTGCACCCATAGAAGTAAACCTGGAACAGCAAGAGCTGATCATCGAAGGCTTGAGTGTCGGCGTTATCCGCCGCTAGCCGACAAACCCCAGGGTAGCCGCAACCCGGGACGCATGAGCAAGGCCACGATTGATAGCCACCCCGCATCGGTGGCCGAGCCTCAGCGGCTAGCAAAAGAGGTATTTACCAGGGCCACTCCCTCACCCAGGTTGCGCTCGCGCGTTTTACGCAAGGCGTCGAGGCCGTTTAAACACCTGAAAATTGACACCAAGAGGGCAAACGCAGCTCGTTTCAGACGGCCTGCCAGAGGAGGTTTTATGCAGTCCCCGCAGTCACTTAAACGTATGCAGCTACCGCTGTTCGAGGGGTTGATAGCCTCCGCAGTGACGCCGCTGTTGAAGCCGGTGGTAGCGTCGCCCTGGCAAGAGAACCCCGAAGCCTTCAGTGAAATTTCACTGCGTGGTGCTGCAGGTCATTGCCTGAATTTGCTTGCTCCCATTCTCCGCGAGCTGAGCCAGAATAACGATGCGCGCTGGCTGAGCCTGATCGCACCTCCCGGCAGCCTTACGCAAACCTGGCTGCGCGAAGCGGGCCTCAATCGCGAACGCATTCTGCTGCTCCACCCGCGAGGCAAGCAAAGTGCTTTGCAACTGGCTCAGGACGCACTGAAACTTGGGCGCAGCCACACCGTTGTAAGCTGGCTTCAGCCTCTTCAGCAGCATGCCCGAGAGCAACTGGAACTGGCCGCACGACAAGGCAAGGCGCAAAGCCTGAACATCAGTCTTGGGTAAAATTCGCGAGCAACCGCACAAGGACTGTGCTCAATAAAACACCATCGACCAAGCCGGTCACAATCCCTGAACCCAGCTACCTGACAGTGACCTCAGCGTCGAGACAATCTCTCGTCAATCAATGCAGTACGCGCGGGCCCTGCCCGTGATCGAAGTCACCTTCAGCCAATTTCCCGGCCATTTGCACGCCGACGCTGAGCATAGCCTTGGCCACCTCAATATGCTGACCTTGCAGGAACTCCTTGGCATCAGCGGAAAAGTCCAGCACCACCAGGGTCTCTTCGTCTTCTGCACGACGCAAAGCAATGCGCCCATCAGGCAACTCGACGATTTCAAGATAGGATGTAGGCATAGGGCTGGCTCTCCACGAAAGGCCGGCAGTGTAACAGTCGACCAAGGCTCACCCTAGCCCGCTGATCCAAACTCAGAGACTTGGGAAAGTCGCTATAGCGACGTCCGGCGAGCGAAACAAGGCTTACTACGTGAAAACGAGGGTGTCTGACAAAGCAAATGACCGAGCCAAACAACCGGAGTTTTGACTCGCTGCGCTCGTCGTGCAAACCAGCCTGCGGCTCACCACTCGCTCAACGACTCGCGAAAACGCTTGGCCAGCCCCTTCAGCTCCTGCCGCCAAGTCTCCAGGGTTTCACGCGCCAATGGTGGTACTTCCTGATCCAGGCTGATGGCCTCGATCAAGGGTGTGCGCGGGTCGACCTTGACTTTTTTCGCCGCTAGCGGCGGCTGAAACAATTCACCGTAGGCTTTCAGCAACTGCGCCAGCCAGGTTTCCGACTGCTGCGCCAGCTCGATCAGCTCGGCCAGTTCAGGACTCGGCGCAGCATCCAGCAGTGCCTTGTCCAGCAACTGCTCGGCTCGCGCCGCATTACTTTCGGGCAGACGATAGTAGCCGGCGATCTCGTGACACAGACCCAACAACGCACCATATAAATGGAATAACGCCGCCTCACGCTCAGCCTGTATCAAGGCCAAAGCATTGACCGCCCGGCCCTCTTGCGCGGCACGCCAAGAGTCCAGCGACAGACCCGCATAGAAGAGCTTCTGGTTGGTACGGGTATACAGTTCATGGGCCATCTAGGCGCCCTCCACTACAGACCGATCAGAGGTTGGGGAAATCGAAGTACGAGCGCCACCGAGCGCCCAATAAAACAGCGGCATGTGGCCCACGTTTTTTTTGCACAACGCAGCAACGTTTCAGCAGCCCATTACGGCCGCAACAGGCTGCGATCATTCTCAGCTATCAGGCTTCTATTATACGCGCGCCTACGGCCTGCAGACGCGCACCCTGCCCGATCAACCCTTGTCTTCGACCTTCCACTTACCGCCGTCGTAGAAAGCACGCCAGCCTGTAGGCTTGCCATCAACCTCGGTCTGCACGTATTGCTCTTTGGTCTTGCGACTAAAGCGAATAACCGCAGCACGACCTTCCGGGTCTTTCTTTGGCGCATCACAAAGGAAGTGATACTTGGGGTCGATCTCGTCCTTGTGCGGAATCAACTCCAGCACCAGCGGCGCACGGGTTTCACGGTTCTTTGGAAACTGACTGGCCGCCAGGAACAAACCCGCAGCACCATCACGCAAGATATAGGTGTCATTGACCTTCTCGCACTTGAGCTCTGGCATCTTCACCGGATCCATCTTCGGCGGCGCCGCCTCACCGCTTTTCAGCAGCTTGCGGGTGTTCTTGCACTCAGTATTGGTACAACCGAAGAACTTGCCGAAACGCCCGGTCTTCAGCTGCATCTGGCTGCCGCACTTGTCACAGTCAAGGCTCGGGCCTTCGTAGCCTTTGATCCGGTATTGCCCTTGCTCGATTTCATACCCGGTGCAATCCGGGTTGTTGCCACATATATGCAGCTTGCGCGTCTCATCGAGCAGGTAGGCATCCATGGCGGTGCCACATTTCTGGCAGCGATGTTTACCCAGCAGCACCAGCGATTCCGACTCCCCCTCATCGTCCGCGGCGATTTCATCGCCAGGCACCAGGTTGATGGTCGACTTGCAGCGTTCTTTCGGCGGCAGCGCATAACCGGAACAACCAAGGAAAACGCCGGTGGACGCGGTGCGAATCATCATCGGCCGCCCGCACTCGCGGCAGGGGATATCGGTCAGCGTCGGTAGATTGGCACGCATGCCGCTATCGCTGGCTTCGGCTACCTCGAGCTTCTTCTTGAAGTCGCCATAGAACTCGTCGAGCACATGCTTCCACTCGCGCTGGCCCTGGGCCACATCATCCAGATTTTCTTCCATGCCTGCGGTAAAGCCGTAGTCCATCAGATTGGAGAAACTTTCGGTCAGGCGCCCGGTGACGATATCGCCCATCTTCTCCGAATAGAAACGCCGGTTATGCAGGGCGACATAGCCGCGATCCTGGATGGTCGAAATGATCGCCGCATAGGTCGACGGACGGCCGATACCACGCTTTTCCATCTCCTTGACCAAACTGGCTTCCGAATAGCGTGCCGGCGGCTTGGTGAAATGCTGGCTCGGATCAAGCTTGATCAGCTTGAGCACTTCGCCCTGGGCCATGTCAGGCAACACATCGTCATCGCCCGGCTTGCTCATTTGCGGCAACGCCCGGGTGTAACCGTCGAACTTGAGAATCCGGCCCTTGGCGCGCAACTCGAATTGGGCAGCGGTAACGGTCACGGTAGTCGACAGATACTCGGCCGGCGGCATCTGGCACGCCACGAACTGACGCCAGATCAGCTCGTACAGCCGCTCAGCGTCACGCTCCATACCGGATAGCTGGGTCGGCTTGAGGTTAACGTCCGAAGGACGAATAGCTTCGTGCGCCTCCTGAGCCCCGTCCTTGCTGCTGTAGGCAATCGGGTTGGCTGGCAGGTATTTCTTGCCGAACTCACCTTCGATGAAATCGCGCACCATGCTCACAGCATCAGCCGACAGATTGGTCGAGTCGGTACGCATATAGGTGATGTAGCCGGCCTCATACAGACGCTGGGCCATCATCATGGTCTTCTTCACCCCAAAGCCCAGGCGGTTGCTCGCAGCCTGTTGCAGGGTGGAGGTAATGAACGGCGCAGACGGCTTGCTGCTGGTCGGTTTGTCTTCACGCTTGGCAATGCTGTAGCTGGACGCCTCGAGCGTTGCCAGGGCAGCCATCGCCTGGGCTTCGTTCAGCGGTTTAAAGGCAACACCGCTTTCGCGAGCCACCTCAAAGCGCACATTGGCACCTTTGACGGTGCCCAGATCGGCGTGCACTTCCCAATATTCTTCTGGGACGAAGGCGCGAATTTCTGTTTCGCGCTCAACCACCAACTTCACCGCCACCGACTGCACCCGGCCAGCCGACAGACCGCGGGCGATCTTGGCCCACAGCAATGGCGAGACCATGTAACCCACTACACGATCGAGGAAGCGCCGGGCTTGCTGGGCATTGACCCGATTGATGTCCAGCTCGCCGGGCTTGGAGAACGCCTCTTGAATGGCCTTCTTGGTTATCTCGTTGAACACCACGCGCTTGTAGCGGCTGTCGTCGCCACCAATGGATTCGCGCAGGTGCCAGGCAATGGCTTCCCCCTCGCGATCCAAGTCGGTTGCGAGATAGATGGTGTCGGCATCCTTGGCCAACCGCCGCAGTTCCTCGACAACCTTTTCCTTGCCTGGGAGGATTTCGTACTTGGCCTTCCAGCCATGCTCGGGATCGACCCCCATGCGCGCCACCAGTTGGCGCTTGGCCTTTTCCTTGGGCGACAGCGCCGGGACTTCGCCAGCAGCCGCCTTGCCCCGCTTTACGGGTTCCTTGGCAGCACTTGCCGAGCCGCTGGTAGGCAGGTCACGGATGTGGCCGATGCTCGACTTCACCACGTACTGGTCGCCCAGGTACTTGTTGATGGTCTTGGCCTTGGCCGGGGATTCCACGATGACCAGCGATTTGCCCATGGATTGGAAAATTCCTGAAATTCGATAAATGAAAGGCGAGAAGCGCCATACAGACTGTTGAAAATAATGCGTAGCCATAACTGGCGAGGTGAATACGACCGAAGAAGCGGAGTTTACATACGGTAAAGAAACCTTCTGCAACCGCCTCCAACGCTGCACGATCCAGCGCGTGGGTTCAATAGCCAGCCCGCGCGGCACCGCTATATATAGTGGCGTTCAGGTTGAGGTCAAGCTTAGCAGTAGCGCAACCTGCGCTCAGGATCGCTCGAAAAGGCTGGTTTCGGCTTGAATCAGAGCAAAGCGTGGAACCCTCTCGCCGTCAACCTCGACGCTTGCGCAAAACATCTCCAGCGGACGCACCCACAAGCCGTAATCGCCGTATAGCGCCTGATAGACCACTACTTGCTGCTCTTCCTCGGAATGCCGGGCTACGCCAAATACGCGGTACTCGGGTCCCTTATAGTGGCGATAAAGGCCGGGCTGTAATTGCATAGCTAAATTCCTTGAATTTTTTTCTGCCGCGCAAAATATTTCGCGGGGAATTTCCAGGTTACGCAGCGACGGCCCGAAGAGTGGTCGCGATAAATGGCAGAACAAAAACAAAAACCGGGGCACTAGGCCCCGGTTTTATGTCAGCGAGCGCTTAGAGGCGTTCGAAGACAGTAGTAATGCCCTGACCGAGGCCGATGCACATGGTCGACACACCAAATGTGCCGCCATTTTGCTTCATCACGTTGAGCAGGGTACCGGAGATACGCGCACCGGAACACCCGAACGGGTGACCCAACGCGATCGCACCACCGTGCAGGTTGACCTTCTCTTCCATCTTGTCGAGCACTTTCAGGTCCTTCAGCACAGGCAGAGCCTGGGCGGCGAAGGCTTCGTTGAGCTCGAAGAAGTCGATGTCATTAATAGTCAGGCCAGCACGCTTGAGAGCCTTCTGGGTAGCAGGCACAGGGCCGTAACCCATGATCGCCGGATCAACACCCGCGACCGCCATGGCACGTACCACGGCCATCGGCTGAATGCCGAGGTCCTTGGCGCGCTGGGCGGACATGACGATCATGCAGGAAGCACCATCGGTGATCTGCGAAGAAGTACCCGCAGTCACGGTGCCGCCTTTCGGGTTGAACGCAGGCTTCAGCGCAGCCAGGCTTGCCAGAGTAGTTTCCGGACGAATGGTTTCGTCGTAGTCGAAGACTTTCAGGAAGCCATTCTCGTCATAGCCTTGCATCGGGATGATTTCATCCTTGAACTTGCCTTCGACGGTAGCTTTTTGCGCCAGACGGTGCGAACGCTCACCGAAGGCGTCCTGCTGCTCGCGGCTGATGCCGTGCATCTTGCCAAGCATTTCAGCGGTCAGACCCATCATGCCCGACGCCTTGGCGGCGTAGAGCGACAGGTGCGGGTTCGGATCGACGCCATGCATCATGCCGACGTGCCCCATGTGCTCCACGCCACCAATGACGAACACGTCGCCGTTACCGGTCTGGATCGCCTGCACAGCAGTGTGCAGGGCGCTCATGGAGGAACCGCAAAGACGGCTGACCGTCTGCGCAGCGCTGGTGTGCGGGATCTGGGTCATCAGCGACGCCATGCGCGCGACGTTCCAGCCCTGTTCCAGGGTCTGGTTGACACAACCCCAGATCACGTCTTCCACTTCGGCCGGATCAACCTTGGTGTTACGCGTCAGCAGGCCGCTGATCAGATTGGCCGACATGGTCTCGGCACGGGTATTGCGATGCATGCCACCCTTGGAACGACCCATCGGGGTGCGACCGAAGTCGACGATCACTGCATCTCTAGGATTCAGGCTCATAAATTCACTCTCGCTCTAGTCTGTGCGCATTAACCGAAGAACTTCTGACCGCTGGCGGCCATCTCGCGAAGTTTTGCGGTCGGCTGATACAGCGCACCCAGGTCGGCGTACTTGTCGGCCAAGGCCACGAATTCAGCGACCCCGACACTGTCGATATAACGCAGCGCACCACCACGGAACGGCGGGAAGCCAATGCCGTAGATCAGGCCCATATCAGCCTCGGCTGCCGTCTCGACGATGCCGTCTTCCAGGCAACGCACGGTTTCCAGGCACAACGGGATCATCATGAAGTTGACGATGTCTTCATCGCTCACTTCACGCGGCTCGCTGACGATGGACTTGAGCAACTCGTAAGCCTGCGGGTCGATGACCTTTTTCGGCTTGCCGCGCTTGTCCATTTCGTAGGAGTAGAAGCCCTTGCCGTTCTTCTGGCCCAGACGATCCGCCTCGTACATCACGTCGACTGCAGTACGGCCCTCGACCGCCATGCGATCCGGGAAGCCTTCAGCCATCACGTCACGGCCGTGGTGGCCAGTGTCGATACCGACCACGTCGGACAGGTACGCCGGGCCCATCGGCCAGCCGAACTTCTCCATGACTTTATCGATACGCACGAAGTCCACACCGAAACCGAGCAGCTTGGAGAAACCGCCGAAATACGGGAACAGCACGCGGTTGACCAGGAAGCCCGGGCAGTCATTGACGACAACCGGCGTCTTGCCCATCTTCTTGGCGTAAGCCACGGTGGTAGCGATCGCCACCTCACCGGACTTCTCACCACGGATCACTTCAACCAACGGCATCATGTGCACCGGGTTGAAGAAGTGCATGCCGCAGAAATTTTCTGGACGCTTGAGCGCCTTGGCCAGCAGGCTGATGGAGATGGTCGAGGTGTTGGACGTCAGAATCGCATCGTCCTTGACCAGACCTTCCACTTCGGCCAGTACGGCTTGCTTGACCTTGGGGTTTTCGACCACGGCCTCGACAACGATGTCGACATTGCCAAAATCGCCGTAGGACAGGGTCGGACGGATGGCGTTGAGGGCTTCAGCCATCTTCGCTGCGGTCAGACGGCCTTTGGCTACACGGTTACCGAGCAGTTTGGAGGCTTCAGCCAGACCCATCTGGATACCGTCTTCACGGATATCCTTCATCAGGATCGGCGTACCCTTGACGGCCGACTGATAGGCGATACCGCCACCCATGATGCCGGCACCGAGAACGGCAGCCAACTTAACGTCTTTGGCGATTTCGTCGTAGTGCTTGGCTTTCTTCTTCAGCTCCTGATCATTCAGGAACAGTCCGATCAAGCTGGCAGCAACCGGGGTCTTGGCCAGCTTGACGAAGCCTGCAGCCTCTACTTCCAGTGCCTTGTCGCGACCGAAGTTAGCGGCTTTCTGAATGGTCTTGATCGCCTCGACCGGGGCCGGGTAGTTCGGGCCAGCCTGACCTGCAACGAAACCCTTGGCAGTTTCGAAGCACATCATTTGCTCGATGGCGTTGAGCTTGAGCTTTTCCAGCTTGGGCTGACGCTTGGCCTTGTAGTCCAGTTCGCCGGAGATGGCGCGCTTGACTAGATCCAACGCGGCGGCCTGCAGCTTGTCGGCAGTTACTACCGCATCAACAGCACCCACTTTCAGGGCATCGTCGGCACGATTTTCCTTGCCAGAGGCAATCCACTCGACCGCATTGTCAGTACCGATCACGCGCGGCAGGCGCACGGTGCCGCCAAAGCCCGGGTAGATCCCCAGCTTGACTTCTGGCAGACCCACTTTGGCGCCATCAGCCATAACACGGTAATCCGCCGCCAGGCACATCTCAAAACCACCGCCCAGGGCGATGCCATTGATGGCAACTACAGTCGGCACATCAAGGTCTTCAAAATCACTGAAGATTTTGTTGGCTTCGAGGTTGCCGGCCACCAACTCTGCATCTGGCAACTTGAAGCTTTCGACGAACTCGGTGATGTCGGCACCGACGATAAATACGTCTTTGCCACTGCTGACAATCACACCCTTGATCGAAGCATCTGCCTTGATTGCATCAACCGACTGGCGCAGTTCGTTGAGGGTTTGACGATTGAATTTGTTGACGGACTCACCCTTGAGGTCGAATTTCAATTCGACGATGCCGCTCTCAAGGGCCTTAACCGTGATGGCTTTACCTTCGTAAATCATCAACTGATCTCCACGGTATGGAAGCTGAACAGTACACATCGGAGCCAACCAGCTGGCTACCCTGCGGCGCAGCCGCTTGAGAGTAGCGCCTAAGAGCCTGGCACACCCGCCGACGCGATAATCGGACTGGTTTGGCGCTGCTTTTTTAAGCAAACGCTCAATTCATACGCCCGTTTGATTCGGGTGTGCCCACCTTCAAGGAAAAGTCACAAATTGTCAATTGATCGCTTACCGCTTGATGCAACGGCAACAGCGCGGGCAATGATGGCTCAGCACGGCCAGCACCACACTGCTGCTATCAGGCGGCCATATTCGCCAAAAAAACCCTTACACAGGTAAATCGGCCGTTAACTCATCCCGGCACAGGCCTGATAAATCATTTTTTGGGGTTGATTTGCCTCTAAGCGGTCTGGTGCCGCGACACTGCCGCGAGACCAGCCATGTTTCAAACCTGGCAATCAGCGGCTGTAAGGGTTGCGCCGCAGCAAGACACCGCAGTGGGAGGCTGTAAAACGCTCGTCGCCCGTGACCGTCTTGACACCTACTACTAGCGTTGCGCGAGCACCAGAAGACCCTATCGCCGGGGCCGTCGATATCTGAGCACAGCGTTTCAACAGGCAGCGGCGGCGTATTGAGTACGTATTGTTATGCAATAGCGCTGAGCACTCTGGCAGACTGGCTAGTGCTTCGACAGCATGTTCGCAGGCCTGAGACACGGGCAGCCGCACCCTACGGCGCTCGACTCCGGCCCCAGAACATAGCCGGCACATGACTTGATCGATTTTCCGGCCTGCCTGGCCACATTTATAGCCTGATGCGTGCATCGGGCTTTTTTCTGGCGGTGTACCCGTTAGCTGCTGCATGCAATGGGTAGGTTGGCACGGACCGGGCAGGGTCAGCGCAACGAAGCCCAACGGGTGATGGCGTATTCGTTGGGCTTCGTCGTTTTGCTCCTCAGGCCATGCGACCCGACCTCCGACTTATCGCCTCACAACGCGCAATGGCCACATGGCCTTTTCCTTGTTGGGCTGACGCCTCGGCGGGCGGTCGATCACGCGCGGGCCTGCAAGAAGCTGGCTACTTTTTCCAGCGAGCCCTCCCCTCCACGCTCCCCCCAGCAGAGCGAGATCATCTGCGCTGTTGCCTCGGCCTTGTAGACATCCACTGGCAAGCTGGACAATTGCTCGACTAGCGGCGCATCAGTGCATGGCTCACGCCACTTGTTCAGCCACTGACCCGGCTCAACCTGCCAGTAGCACCAGCAATCCTGTCGCCCACGACTGCGCGCCCGGTAATATTGCGGGCACTGACTCGGCGGCTCCTCAATCAACCAATGCGGCCATTGCTCGCTCGACAACTGCATCGCCACTCCGGTGCGGCGCGCGTGTAAACGCACATCCATCCGCCCACGCTGGCGCCGCGAAGGCATCAGCATGCTCAGCGGGCTGAGCACAAAGGCCACAATTAACAATATGATCCATACAGACATATATTCATCTCTCAGGTAAAAGCCTGTCACAAGCGCTCAATACAGCCATACTTCGAATCATCGGCAACCCTTAGAAGGACCCACCCATGCCCTACCAGCATATTCTGGTCGCTGTCGACCTAACCGAAGAATGCGATCCTGTCATGCACCGTGCGCAGGAGCTGGCCTCAAGCAGCCACGCAAAATTATCCGTGGTGCATATAGTTGAACCCATGGCCATGGCGTTTGGCGGGGACGTGCCGATGGACTTGTCCATGCTGCAACAGCAGCAATTCGAACAAGCCCGCGAGCGCCTGGACAGCTTTGCCGGCAAATACCCGGACGTGGGCGCAGACCAGTGCCACCTGGCTTACGGCCAGCCACGCCAGGAAATACACCGCCTGGCCGAAGAGCAACACTGCGACCTGGTCATCGTCGGCAGCCATGGCCGCCACGGCCTAGCCTTGCTCCTGGGCTCCACAGCCAATGACGTGCTGCATGGTGCACCCTGCGATGTACTGGCCGTACGCCTGAAGAAACCTCAATAGCGCGTTCGCGGCGAGGGAGGCAGCAAGCCTCATTCGCCGTGGGATCACTCGAAATTGTCACCCGCACTCATGACCAGCGGGCGAATTTTCTGCAACTGGGTTTCCAGCGAATAGGTCATGCTTGAAGACATCGAAAAGAAGGTCAGGAAGGCCTTGAGGTTCGAGTCGCCCTCGCAGGTATCATGTATCCGCTGCCAAAACGCCTGATTGACCAGCTGCAATTGCTGGAACATGCGCACCAAACCCTTCAACTCCCAATCGGCCAGCCGCCCTTCACGGAAGTTGAAGTACTGCCGCGCCAAGTACAGCGAGACCGCACGCAGGATGAATTCCTGATTATTGGCAAATGGCAGGTGATTCTGCGCCATCGGTTTGAGCTTGCCCAACACCGGGCAAGCGCTGGTCGCCATTATCACCCCAAGCAGCGCACGCAACCCTTCTTCAAGACCCACCTGCTTGGTGTACTCACGCTCTGGCGTGCGCACCCAGACCACAGCCTTCTTGAAGGCCGGCAGCCCTTGAAAATCCTCAACAACCCGATGCAGATCTACCGCTGCCGGGCAGTGACTGAAGTCATTGCTGCTCAGCGGGCAATTACTGCACTGCTGGTAATCCAGGCGCGTCCAGCTGGGCGCGACCTGAGCCTGAACGGGGTCGTACACACGGTCCAGTTCGATCCTGTAACTGAACTCGTGATTATCGTCGAGACTAATCCGGTACTCGATGGCCATGCGTGTCTCCGCCAGACATTTTGAGGTTCTGTTTCAGGGTGATCAGGTAGCTGGCGACGGCTCAGTGACTGTGAGCAGCCTGAGGCCGGAGCAGGCCCGCCTCCAGGCACTTGCCGCATAGCGTTACGCTCGCGGCAAGCAATCTAGGGAGCGGCGCAGTAGGCGAACGCTTGTTGTCACGCCCTCTCAGCCTTCCAGTTCAGCCCAACGCTCAAGCAGTTTATCCAGTTCATGCTGCACGCTTTGCAAGCGGGCCAGCACCTCGGCACTTTTTTCTGCAGATTGCTGATAAAAAGCCGGGCCACCGATCTCCGTTTCCAGGGCAGCTATCTGCACCTCGAGGGCATCGATCTGCGCAGGAAGCGCCTCCAGCTCGCGCTGCACCTTGTAGCTGAGCTTCTTCTTGGCAAGCGGCGCCGCCTCAGGTGCCGGTGCAGGCGCGGCGGCGACTACGGCTGATGCCAATTCGGCCTTGCCAGTCTTGGTTTCGCCCACCCCGAGCAAGCGTGGCGACCCGCCCTGACGCAACCAGTCCTGATAGCCACCCACGTACTCACGAACCTTGCCTTCGCCCTCGAATACCAGGGTGCTGGTTACCACGTTATCGAGAAATGCCCGATCGTGACTGACCATCAGCACAGTACCCTTGAACGTCAGCAGCACCTCTTCAAGCAACTCGAGCGTTTCCACATCAAGGTCGTTGGTCGGCTCATCGAGTACCAGCAGGTTGGCCGGCTTGCTGAACAGCTTGGCCAACAGCAGGCGCGCACGCTCCCCACCCGACAGCGCCTTGACCGGTGTACGGGCACGCTGCGGACTAAACAAGAAGTCGCCCAGGTAACTCAGCACATGCCGGCTTTGCCCATCGATCTCGATAAAGTCGCGACCTTCGGCGACGTTGTCGATTACGGTTTTTTCCAGGTCAAGCTGATGGCGCAGCTGATCGAAATAAGCCACATCGATGCGCGTGCCTTCCTTGACGCTGCCGCTGCTCGGCTGCAAGCCACCGAGCATGAGTTTGAGCAAGGTAGTTTTGCCAGTGCCGTTGGCGCCAAGCAGACCGATACGGTCTTCGCGCTGCAGGACCATGGAGAAGTCCTTGATCAGGAACGGCCCACCCGGATGGGCGAAACTGACGTTATCCAGCACCATCACCTGCTTGCCTGACTTATCGGCGGTATCGAGCAGAATATTGGCTTTGCCAGTGCGCTCACGACGCTCACTGCGCTCGACCCGCAAGGCCTTCAACGCCCGCACTCGCCCCTCATTACGGGTACGACGGGCCTTGATGCCTTGGCGAATCCACACTTCTTCCTGGGCCAGACGCTTGTCGAACAGGGCATTGGCCACCTCTTCGGCAGCCAGGGTGGCTTCCTTGTGCACCAGGAAGCTGGCGTAGTCACCATCCCAGTCGATCAGGCCGCCGCGATCCAATTCGAGAATGCGTGTGGCCAGGTTTTGCAGGAAGGAACGGTCGTGGGTAATGAACAGCACGGCGCCGTTAAAGCCCAGCAGCGCTTCTTCCAGCCAGGCGATGGCACCGATGTCGAGGTGGTTGGTTGGTTCGTCGAGCAACAGCAGGTCCGGCTCGGAGACCAGCGCCTGGGCCAATAGCACCCGCCGACGCCAGCCGCCGGACAATTCGGCCAGGGTCTTGTCGGCCGGCAACTGCAAGCGGCTCAAGGTGCTGTCGACCAGTTGCTGCAAGCGCCAGCCGTCACGGGCCTCGAGGTCCTGCTGGACGTGCATGAGTTTGTCCAGATCGGCATCGGTGACGATGTTCTGGCTCAGGTGGTGATACTGCGCAAGCAGTTCGCCCACCCCGTCCAGCCCTTGGGAAACCACATCGAAAACTGTCCGCCCATCGGCAACTGGCAACTCTTGCGGCAACTCGCCGATTTTTAGCCCAGGCGCACGCCAGACCGAGCCCTCATCTGGCTTCTGGTCGCCCTTGACCAACTTCAACATGCTCGACTTGCCGGTGCCATTGCGGCCGATAATGCACGCCCGCTCGCCACGCGCAATCTGCCAAGACACCTTGTCCAGCAGCGGCATGGCGCCGTAGGCCAGGGAAACATCGGTGAACTTGAGCAGGGTCATGGCACGCCTCGAAAATACAGCGCTGGGTAAACAAGCAGGCAACGACTGCGAATGCGCAAGAAATGAAGCACAAAATGCACACTACAGCCCTGATCTGCGAATGTTTAGCAGCGCAAAAAACTTGTTTGCCGAGGCCCGCAGGCTCCGACAAAAAACTGGGCGCGCATTCTAACCGAGATGAGCATCGAGTTTGCGGGCATTTTTCATTAAGGCGCCAGTCGGCAGTGCCGCTTTTACCTACCCTCGGCAAAAGGCTAAGCTAGATGCATAAAGCGCTGGCTATGCCCGCAGCTCCTCTCATTTGCTTACCCGGAAGTGCCATGCACGGTCGCCTGCTTCGCTTGTTCTCCTGCTTGATCCTCTCTGTCGTGACGACTACAGCGGTTCAGGCCGCCAGCTTGGCCCAGCAGCGTCAGTACTACGACGAGGCAAAAGCCGCCTTGGCCAAAGGCGACAAAGGCCCTTATCAACGCTACGCCAGTGCCCTGCGTGATTACCCGCTGGAGCCGTACCTGGCCTATGAGGAACTGACCGCCCGCCTCAAATGGGCGAGCAATGACGAGATCGAAAAATTCCTGGCCGAGCATGGCGACCTGCCGCAGGCTGGCTGGATGAAACTACGCTGGTTACGCTGGCTGGCCGAGCGTGGCGAGTGGCAAACCTTCATCAACTACTATGATCCCGCGCTGAACTTCACCGAACTGGATTGCCTCTACGGTCAATACCAGCTGGGCCACGGCATGCTTGCCGAGGGATCAGCCACCGCGGAGAAGCTCTGGCTGGTCGGAAAATCGCAACCCAATGCCTGCGACCGCCTGTTCGAGCAATGGGCCGCCAAGGGTAAACTCACCGAAGAGATGCGCTGGAAGCGCGCCAAGCTGGCCGCTGAAACCCGTAACTATGGCTTGGCCAGCTACCTGATCAAAGGCCTGCCAACCCTCGGCAACCACGGCAAGCTGCTGCTGGACGTCGCGCAGAACCCACAACTCCTCAGCCAAAGCGCACGCTTCAACACCAACGATCAGGCCATGGCTGATGTAGTAGGCCTCGGCCTGCGCCGTCTGGCACGCCAGGACCCAGAGAAAGCCCTGACACTGCTCGATAGCTATGCCCAACGCATGAAGTTTTCCAGTGACGAGCAAGTTGCCATTGCCCGTGAGATCGGCCTGACCCTGGCAAAACGCTTCGACGCCCGCGCACTCAAGGTAATGGCGCAGTACGACCCGCAACTGCGCGACAACACCGTCAGCGAATGGCGAGCACGCCTGTTGCTGCGCCTCGGCCGCTGGGATGACGCGCATCAGCTGACCCGACAAATGCCTGCGGAGCTGGGGCAGACCAACCGTTGGCGTTACTGGCAGGCGCGCAGCCTGCAGCTGGCTCAGCCTAACAGCCTGGAACCGCAAACCCTCTACCAGGGCCTGGCCAAGGAACGTGACTTCTACGGCTTCATGGCTGCCGACCAGGTCAAGGCGCCTTACCAACTAAACAACAACCCGTTGCAGCTTTCCCCGAAAACCCTGCAGAAAGTGCGCAACGCTGCCGGTATTCGCCGTGCCATGGAGTTCCACGACCGTGGCCAGATCGTCGATGGCCGCCGCGAGTGGTATCACGTCAGCCGCCTGTTCAGTCGTGACGAGCTGGTTGCCCAGGCGCGTCTGGCATACGACATGGAGTGGTATTTCCCGGCAATCCGCACCATTAGCCAGGCGCAGTACTGGGACGACCTGGACGTGCGCTTCCCCATGGCCCACCGCGAACCGCTAACCCTTGAGTCGAAGAAACGCGGCCTGCACTCCAGCTGGGTATTCGCCATCACCCGCCAGGAAAGCGCGTTCATGGCCGATGCCAAGTCGCCGGTCGGAGCCATGGGCCTGATGCAGGTGATGCCGGCGACCGCCAAAGAGACTGCTCGCAGATTCGGCATCCCCCTGAGTAATCCGAACAATACCCTGATCCCGAGCGTGAACATCCAGCTCGGCACTGCTTACCTGAGCCAGGTCTACGGCCAGTTCAACGGCAACCGGGTGCTCGCCTCTGCTGCCTATAACGCCGGCCCCGGCCGGGTACGCCAGTGGTTACGCGGTGCTGATCACCTGGCCTATGACGTGTGGATCGAGAACATTCCGTTCGACGAAACCCGCCAGTACGTACAAAACGTGCTGTCGTATTCGGTGATCTATGGGCAGAAGCTCAATGCCCCACAGCCACTGATAGCCTGGCACGAACGCTACTTCGACCAGTAACTAGGTGCAGCGCGCGCAACAGCTGATGCTGGGCGTGCGTTGCTCGTCTACCCCAGAACCTGTACCGGCATATCCAGACGCAAGTAACCCTCGCCGCAGGCAATCAGGTTCTGCCCGAAATACACCTCGCCATTAGATTCACGATAGGTTTTCAACGTCGTCAGCGGCTCACGATCACTGCTGCGCTCACCCGTTTGCGGGTCGAGGGTGGTCATGATGCAGCGCGAGCAGCCTTTGACCACCCGGAACTCCATCTCACCGATGCGGATACGCGCCCAGTTGTCTTCGGCATAGGCTTCGCTGCCCGCGACCACCAGGTTGGGACGAAACCTCAACATCGCTAGCGGCCGCCCCACCCGCGCCGACAAATCGTCCAGCGACGCCTGGCCGATCAGCAGCAAAGGGAAGCCATCGGCAAACGCTACCTTGTCGCCCGCACTAGCATAGGCCGTGTCGACCTGCCGTGCACGCGGCTCCGACACCTGCACCAGCCGGCAGGCGCGGCCGAGAAACTGGCTTAGCCACTGCGCAGCCTGATCACCGGCATCCGGCACGTGCAGACTGTCACGCCAGATAGTCACGCTACGCAGTAGCGCATGCTCATGCGGCACCGCCACCTGCATATCAGGCATGCCTGGCGCACTCAGCTGCAAGTGCGCACGGCCCAACCACCGTGCCTGCAACTGGGTCATCTGCGCCAACAAACGCTGGGTAAGGAAGCGTCCCGTTTCAGTATCGACTACCATCCAGCGACGATCACCCTGCACGCCTAGGGCGTCCAGTGCCGCTTCGCGCAAGACCTCACCTGCCGCTGACTTCAGTGGATAACGGTACAACCCGGAGAGATGCAGCATGAACCCGACTTCCCTTAGGCAAAATGCACTTATACGAGCAACCCGCCGCGCTCACAAGTCCGTATTTGCCGTGCCTCTGGTGATAGTGCTTAGCGCCTGCAGCGGCAGCCCACCGGATAATCTGGGCATCCATGACGGCCGCCTGGCAGCTTGTCCGGACTCACCGAACTGCGTAAACAGCCAGGCCAGCGATGCACGACACGCGATTGCACCTCTGGCCCTGAAAGGCTCCCCCGAGCAAACCCAGGCACGCCTCAAACAGCTACTCAGCGATGAGCCGCGGGGGCGACTGGTGGAAGAAGCACCGGGCTATTTACGTGCCGAATTCAGCAGCCGACTCATGCGCTTTGCCGACGATGTGGAATTTATGATCAGCGCAACCCAAGTGGATGTGCGTTCGGCATCACGTCTTGGCTACGCGGACTTCGACGTCAACCGTGAACGCATTGAGCAGCTGCGACAGCGTTTAGACGAGTAATGCACAGTCACGCTCACTACCTCCGCAAGGTATCTGCGGCTAATGCCGCGGCGGCAATGTCGATTCAGAGGGGCCTTGCCCGCGCATGGCTCGGAGGCATCGGGGCGAAAGCGGAGTTACGCACGGTTGCTGCTATGCAAGACGATTCATGTTGCGGCGCCGTTGATCCGTCAGCCGGCTATCGGCACAACAAATTTGACCACCGACATCACGTCAGGCCCCCTTGCCGCCTCATCGATCGCTGCGAATGAAACGGCAACACGGTGTGAGCATCCGGAGAGAAGCGCGCCCCGGTGAGACTTAAACTGCACGCTGCTCGCCTGTCAGGGTAGCTGCGCGGTGGCTCAATCGCGCAACGCTCCGCCAGCTTGCCTCGCTTGCCGGAGGGCCACATTTTCCAACGGGGTTCTATTCTTGGGGGTGCAACAGGGTCAAACGTTCGTGCACCACGTCAACGAGCTTGTCTGGCTGGAACTTGGAGAGAAAGTTGTTGCACCCGACTTTCTTCACCATCGCCTCATTGAAGCTGCCGGACAGCGAGGTGTGCAACACCACGTACAAGTCTTTTAGCCGCGGGTCGTTACGAATTTCAGTGGTCAGGCGATAGCCGTCCATCTCTGGCATTTCCGCATCGGTAATCACCATCAACAGTTTTTCATGCACATCGACACCGGCGTCGGCCCAGCTTTTTAGCAAATTCAAAGCACGCAGGCCATCGCTGGCCGCATGGCAGCGTATATCCAGCTGCGCCATGGTGCCCTTGAGCTGAGCCATGGCCACGTTGGAGTCATCCACCAGCAACACCTCACGCCCTCTAGCGTACTCCAACAGCGGGGCAGCGAGCTTCTCGGGAGACACCTTGGTGCTCATCGGCGTGATTTCCGCCAACACTTTTTCGACGTCAATCACTTCGACGATCTTGTCTTCGACCTTGGTAATAGCGGTCAAGTAATGCTGACGCCCGGCCCCGTTGGGCGGTGGCAGGATGGATTCCCAGTTGAGGTTGAGAATGCGCTCGACACCCCCAACCAGGAACGCCTGCACCGAGCGGTTGTACTCGGTAACGATGATGGTGCTGCGCTCATCCGGCACGATAGGCCGCATGCCAATGGCCTGAGACAGATCAATCACCGGTAAGGTCTGCCCGCGCAGGTTGACCACCCCACAGACAAACCGATGGCGCTGTGGCATCAGCGTGAGCTTGGGCATCTGCAGGACTTCCTGCACCTTGAACACATTGATCGCGAACAGCTGTTGGCCAGCCAGACGAAACATCAGGATTTCCAGGCGATTCTCGCCCACCAGTTGGGTGCGTTGATCTACCGAGTCGAGAATGCCAGCCATTGCGCGCTCCAAATTGTTTTATCAAGTGCAGTTATAGCAAGGGTATCGGCAAGGAGCGACAACGCTGAAGCCGACTTGCACCATCTTGCACGAGCCAGCCTAACCGTGCCAGCCAAGTGCTATCAGCGTCACTTGAGCAGCAGTGGCGAATCTGCCGGTAAATGTACCCGCAACGCATTGTGCCGCGCGGAAAACCGCAACCGGCGGCTTACCAGTGGCTCGCCATCCAGGTTCACATCCAGGCCTTCCGGGGCCTCGACTTCCAGCCAGGGCAAGCGCGCACTGAGTGCAACGCTCTGTAAACCATTGAGCCCACCGGATAAAAAGGTACCCAGGGTGCCGACCACATCTTCCGCCGCCGGGACGATGCAGACATCCAGCAAGCCATCATTGACTCGCGCATCCGGGCAAAGCAGATGCCCACCGCCGGCCTGTCGCCCGTTGCCGATGCCCATGGCAATGAACTCGCCCTCCCAGAGAAAATCCGGCCCGGTGAAGCGACCGAAGGCCGAGCGCACCTCGGCAAAGCGGGTCAACCCGGTGAGAAAATATGCCGCACCACCAAGTAGGCGCTTGAGCTCTTCGGAAGTGTTGGCGGTGACATTGGAGCCAAAACCACCCGTGGCCATATTCAGGAACAGCTGACCATCGACCTCGCCCAGATCAATCGGTTGCGCGGGCGTATCCAGCAACGCCAGCGCCTCGAACGGAGTCAATGGCAGCCCCGCGGCGTTGGCAAAGTCGTTGGCAGTGCCCAATGGCAGTAGCACCAGACTGGCGCCGGTTTGCGCCAGCGCCATCGCTTCGGCCACCTCGCGCAACAGGCCGTCACCACCGCCGGCGACCAATGTCGGATAGCCAGCCTGCAGGGCCTCGCTAACCAGCCGATGGGCGTCACCGCCTTCCCAGGTAACCCGCACGTCCAGCCGCCAGCCACCCTCGCGATGCCTCGCCACTGCGGCCCGCACCTCTTGGTTGCCCGCTTGCTTGCCATGCAAAATCAATAATGCTCTGCGTTCGCTCATCACCAGCACCTTGAAACTCATTGGGTCGAGAGTGTGTGGACAACAAAAAGCCTGCAGAGGTGCGCCAGGCCCAAACGCCAAAGTAGTTGCCCGCCCATCCTATAACCCAGCCAGAGCAGAATGCCCACCCGCCCTACTGCATACCGGCCAAGAAAGTGCGCAACGGCAAGCCATGCATTGGCGATATCGCACACAGCAGGCCTACGCCGGGTAACCGGTAATCTTGCGGATGCTCAAGTACAGCGGTTTGAGCTGCTGGTACATACGCAGGTAGACCTGGCGATACAGCTGCTCGTAGATCCGTTGCGCCGCCGGGTCAGGCTGGAATACCTGACCAACCCGGGTCATGGCCGCAAGGGCGCTAGGAAAATCCGGGTACAGGCCGAGGCCTACCGCACAGTCGATGGCCGCCCCCAGGCCGGAGGTTTCATAGACATGCGGGCGCTCGGCCGGCAGACCGAAGATATCGGCGGTCAGCTGCATCGCCGCATCGCTCTGCGAGCCGCCACCGGAGACGCGCAGTCGGGTGATTTTTGTCCCAGAGCGCTGCTCGATGCGCTCCTTGCCCTGGCGCAGCGCATAGGCCAGGCCTTCGAGAATGGCGCGGTAAATATGTGCGCGGGTGTGCACATCGCCGAAACCGATGATCGAGCCCTTGGCCTCCAGACCCGGCTCGCGGACACCCGGCGACCAGTAGGGTTGCAGCATCAGGCCCATGGAGCCGGCCGGCACGGCATTCACCAACTCGTCGAACAGCACTTCGGGCTCGACGCCCAGCTCCTTGGCACGCTGCATTTCGCGCTGACCGAACTGCTGCTTGAACCAGCTGACCATCCAGAAACCGCGGTAGATCATCACCTCGGTGTTGAAGTGAGCGGGCAGCGCCGCCGGGTACGGCGGGACCAGCCGGATGGTTTCCAGGTAGCTGCGCCGCGTGGTGTTGATGGTCGCGGTGGTGCCATAAGACAGGCAGGCGATGTGCGGCTCCAGCACCCCCGCGCCGAGCACTTCGCAGGCCTTGTCGGCTCCGGCGGCGATCAGCGGCAGACCCTCGGGAATACCGGTGTGGCGACTGGCCGCGGCGCTGATGCTGCCGAGCTGCTCACCCGGCTTGTGGAGCTCCGGCAACTGCTCGCGGCGCACCGCGATAGCCTGCCACTTCCAGTCGCGCGGCGCGGCCCACTTTAAGCGCTTGAAATCGAACGGCAGGTAGCCGACGCAGCAGGCCAGCGAATCAACGAAGCGCCCGCACAGGCGATGACTGAGAAAGCCGGAAAGCAGCAGGACTTTGTCGGTTTGCGCGTAGATCTCGGGCTGATTCTGCGCGACCCAGTTGACCTCGGCCTGGGCGCGAAAATGATCGACCGCCGGCTGCGCGCCGAGCAGCTTGAACAGCCAGCCCCAGGGCCCCGTGATCCTGCCGCGCACCTCGGCCTGACGCTGATCGAGCCAGAGAATCGCAGGACGTAGCGGCTGACCCAGCGCATCGACATGGATCAGCGTGCCGCGCTGGGTGGTCAAGGCCACGCCCTTGATCAGGCGGCGGTCGATATCTACCGACGCCCACAGCCGCTGGCAGGCCTCACCCAGGCTGGCCCAGAAATACTCCGGGTCCTGCTCGGCCCAGCCGGGCTGAGTGGAGTAATAGGCCTCAAGCTCCACCTTGCCCTTGCCGAGCAGATTGCCCTGCAGGTCGAACAACAACGCCCGCACGCTCTGGGTGCCGTTATCGATGGCCAGCAGGTAACTTTTTTCGCTCAAGGCGCAGTCCTTACAGTTAGTCGAACTCGCGTAGGGTGCGCGGGGCCGCCGAGGCTGTGCGCACCACAGTTCAGATGGTGCGCACGGCGCACCCTTCTACTTGGCTGGCAGGCTGTAACAGCGCCGCCAGAGCTCAAGATAATCCCGCTCTTCCTGCTCCCAGCGCTGATCGTCCCAGCCCAGGCGCACCTGGCACAGCGCACGAATCTGCGGCAGCTCAGCCTTTGCGCCTTCAGCCAGCAACAGCCCAAGGCGGGTGCGACGCAGCAACAGGTCGTCCAGGTGCAGCACCAGCTCGTTCTGCGCAGCCCAGGCCAGTTCCACCCAGAGCGTGTCGCTGCCAGCCACCCGTTTACTGCCTACCGCGCCGAGCAATGCCAGCAACCTCGGCAGCTCGCAGCCATACCGGCCGGCCAGACGTCGTTGCTGGGCAGGACTCAGGCTCGGCATGGGCGCTGGCGGGCAAGCCGGGAAAGTCGCCGCAGCCTGGTCGTCCAGCGCCCGGCCGAGCATCTCGGCGCAGGCCCGCAGCACTTCCAGGGCCAGCAGGCGAAAGGTGGTCAACTTGCCACCGGCCAGGGTCACGCAACCGGGTTCGAGCCACAGCGCATGCTCGCGCGTCTCGTCCGAGGGTTTACGCCCTACGCTGCCGTCGCTGACCACCGGCCGTACCCCGGCCCAGGTCGACAGCACGTCGCGGGCGCTGATCGCGGCAGCGGGAAACTGCTGGGCGCAGGCTGCCAGCAGGTAATCCGCCTCAGCGCTGCTGATCCGCGCCTCCTGATCCAGCGGCTCACTGTGATCGAGGTCGGTGGTACCGACCACGGTCGCGCCTTCCCAGGGGAAGACGAACACCGGACGCCGATCCGCTCCATGCATAAAACTGAAGGCATGGGCCACCGGCAGCCGCCAGGCCGGCAGCAGCAGATGGCTGCCACGCAACGGCCGCACATGCTCGCCGGCTGTCGCACGCAACTTATCTGCCCAGGCGCCAGTGGCCTGGGCCACAACCCGGCTGCGAAAACTGAAACGCCGGCCACTTTCACTATCTTCGCCGAGCAGGCCAACCACCCGACCGTTGTCGCGCAGCAGTTCGATCACCTTGACCCCATTGAGCGCCTCGCCGCCATCGCCACGCGCCTCGCCCAGCACGCGCATGACCAGGCGGGCGTCATCGGTTACCGCATCGAAGAAGCGCGTACCGCCGAGCAGGCCATCTTGCTTGAGGCCCGGCGCCAGATAGCGCAGCGCCTGCAGCGGGTAGTACAGATGATTGCGCTTGCCAGCCAGGGCGTCGTACAGCGCCAACAGGCCGCCAAATACTTTCGGCCCAGGAAACTGCCCCTGGTAGTGCGCCATCACGAAGCTCAGCGGGTCGACCAGACCGGGGGCCTCCTGCAGCAGGCGCTGGCGTTCGCGCACCGAGTCGCGGGTCAGTTTGAGCTGGCCCTTGGCGATGTAGCGCAGGCCGCCATGCACCATCTTCGACGAGCGACTGGAGGTGCCCCAGGCGAAATCACGCTGTTCCAGCAGCAGGCATGTCCAGCCACGCCGCGCCGCCTCGCGCAGGATACCGGCACCACTGATGCCGCCACCGATGACGATCAGGTCCCAGTCGCGCGCAGCCAGTTCGGCCAGCGCACCCTCGCGCCAGGCGGCATTCCAGACCGGCATGCTCATTGTTCGAGCAACACGCCGGGAGCCAGGCGCTGCTCCGGGTCGAAATGCGCGGACAAAGCCTTGAGCGCCGCCATCCCCAGCTCGCCCTTTTCCACGGCCAGGTAGGGCGCGTGGTCGCGGCCAACGCCATGCTGGTGACTGATGGTGCCGCCGTTATCGACGATGGTCTGGCTGGCCGCGTGCTTGAGTTTTTGCCAGCGCGCCATGGCCTGTTCGTAGCTGTTACCGGGGCGGAACACGTAGGTGGTGTAGATACTCGAACCTTCGCCATAAACGTGGGACAGATGAGTGAACACATGCACCCGCTCGCCCTCCTCACGCAGGCCGTCGCGCAGGCTGGCCTCGACCTTGGTCAGCAGGCTGTCGACGTTGCTCCAGTCGGTGGCGGTTTCCAGGGTGTCCACCACATAGCCGGCGCTCCACAGGCCATGGCGCAGATAGGGGAAGCGGAAACGGTTTTCCGCCCACTTCTTGCCCAGCAGGGTGCCGCTGAACACCCCACCAAAGCCTTTCAGCAGAGGTTTCGCCTGCTTCAGCGAAGCGGCGTTTTGCGTGCGGCTGCCGGTCACGCCAAAGGTCAGCATGCACTTGCCATCGCGGGCGCCGCGCAGGGCCAGGTATTTTTCCAGCCAGGCGATCTGTTGCGGGTGGCCGGCGAGGGCCAGTTGCGTCCTGGTTTCGATGGCGTTGGACAGGCGCAGCATCGACAGCGGCACCCGCGCCTGGGCCAGACTGCGGATAGCCAGCAATGCCTGCTGCCAGTCAGGCATGAACACCGCGTAGAAATGTTCCTGCTCGGCCAGGCGGGTGATGCGCACCTTGACCTCGGAAATGATGCCGAAGCGCCCTTCCGAACCCATGAGGATTTCGCGCAGATCGGGACCAGCAGCCGAGGCCGGAAAGCTCGGAATTTCCAGGGTGCCGGCAAAAGTCTCGACCTTGCCGCCGGCAAACAACTGCTCGATCCGCCCGTAACGCAACGACTGCTGGCCACTGGAACGGCTGGCGACCCAGCCGCCGAGGGTCGACAGTTCCCAGGACTGCGGGAAATGACCGAGGGTGTAACCACGGGCGCGCAGCTGGCTTTCCACCTGAGGTCCATTGGCACCGGGACCGAAGGTGGCGATCAGGCTGTCGTCGTCGACTTCGATCAGCTTGCCCATGCGCGCCAGCGACAGGGTCAGCACCGGTTTATCACTGGCTTGCGGGTTGATATGTCCGGCCACCGAGGTGCCGCCGCCATAAGGAATCACAATCAGATCCTGCTGGCTGGCCCAGGCCAGCAACTGGCGAATCTGCGCAGGACTCTCCGGGAAGGCGACGCCATCGGGAAACACCCCGAACTCGCCGGAGCGCATCGCCAGCCAGTCCGCCAGGCTCTGGCCGCGCGCATGCCGCAACCGCGCCTCGGCGTCCAGGCTGATCAGCGGGTGGGGTGATAGACGCGAAGCCGGCACCTTGGCCAGTACCTGTTCCAGACTGGCGTCGGCCAGCGCCTGACCGGGGCCAATCAGCTCGGCAAGAAAGGCCTCGCCATGGCGCGGCAATTCCACCACTGTTGCTTCATCACCCCAGCCATTCCAACGTCGCATCAGCCTCTCCCCTGGATATTTCGGTCACCATCATTGACTGCCTATACTAGCCAGCCGCCGCCCGACGTCACTGTCGCATCGGGCCAGGCGCTGTTGCCAATCGAGCCATTGCGAATAAGAAGTCTATGCACAATCTCGGCTACTCCTCGGTTCCCGCCCTGCTCAAGTACCTGCGCCACGCCGAACAGCTGGGCCTGGATATCCCCCAGGCGCTGGCGGCGGCTGGCGTGCAGGCCGATGATCTGGCGGACAACAGCAAGCGCATTGCCGGTGCGACCCACCAACGCCTGCTCCAGCACCTGATCGACGTCTCCGGCGACCCGTTGTTCGGCCTGCATTGCGCGCGCTTTGTGCAGCCCGGTTCCTGGAGTGTGCTCGGTTATATCGCCATGAATTGCGCGACCCTGGGCGAGGCCATGAGCCGCATCGTGCCCTACGAAAAACTGGTGGGTGACATGGGCGTCAGCCGAATCGAGGTGAGCACCGATCAGGTCAAGCTGATCTGGAGCTGCCGCCATGAGACCGCGCGGGTTCGTCGGCACATGGTCGAGGAGGTCCTGGCGTCCTGGCTGCTCTACGCGCGCTGGATCGCCGACATGCAGCAATCACCGCAGGAAGTCTGGTTCGAGCACGGCCTGCCTGCAGGCGTGGACAGCGCCGAGTACAGCGCCGTATTTGGCTGCCCGGTGCGCTTCGGGCAAACCTGCAACGCCCTGATCGTGCCGCTGGCATACCTCGGCATGCCGCTGCGCCAGGCCGACGCCAACCTGCTGCGCACCCTGGAAGAACACGCCCTGACCCTGATGGCCGGCCTGGATGACGGCGAAGCGTTGCCGCAGCGGGTCAAGAACGCCCTGCGCCTGCTGCTCAAGGACGGTCTGCCACGCAAGGAACGGGTGGCGGAACAATTCAACATGACCCTGCGCACCCTGCAGCGTCACCTGCAGTTGGCGGGCACCAGTTACCAGCAAATTCTCGATCAACTGCGCCAGGAGCTGGCCGAGCACTACCTGCTGCGCAGCGACCTGGCAATCCAGGACATCGCCAGCTACCTGGGCTTCACCGAGCCGCGCTCTTTCCATCGCAGCTTCAAGAGCTGGACCGGGCAGACCCCGGGGCAGTTTCGCGCAAGCAGGCGCCAAGTGCAGAACCCGTAGGATGGGTTGAGCTTGCGATACCCATCATCGTTCTCAGCAGGGGGGGGGGCGCGATTCTCAATCAGACAACATGGGTATCGCTGTGCTCAACCTACGCGGGCCGACCTACGCGACCCGGCCTACGCGGCCCGCCCCATCCTACATAGCCACCTACCCGAGGATTTCGCTCAGCGGGATAAACCGCAGGCTGTCGCCCTCGGCCAGAATCGTGTTCTCCAGCACCTCGGCCAAGCCCTCGGCCCAGGCGGCGCTGCGCAATACCCCGGAACTCTGGTTGGGGTGCAACACCACCCGGCCATTTTCCAGGCGCGCGCGCAGGTACTCGCGGCGCTTGCCCGGTTTGCTCCAGGTGAAGCCAGCCGGCATCGCCAAACCCAGCGGCTCGACTCGCTGCACACCCATGCGCCTTAGCAGATAAGGCCGCGCCAGCAGGCCGAAGGTCACCAGGGTCGAGGCCGGATTGCCCGGCAAACCGATCACCGGCACGCCGCGGAACTGCCCGCAGGTCAGCGGTTTGCCCGGCTTGATCGCCAGCTTCCAGAAGGCCAGCTCGCCCTCCTCGCGCAGCGCCACCCCGAGAAAATCCGCCTCGCCCACCGACACGCCGCCGGTGGACAAAATCAGGTCGACATCACTCAACGCCGCCAATGCCGCACGGGTCAGCTGCAGGTCGTCGGCGAGGATGCCGCCATCCACCACCTCACAGCCAAGGCGCTGCAGCCAAGCCATCAACAAGCGACGATTGCTGTTGTAGATCTGCCCCGGCCCCAGCGGCAAGCCCGGCTCGACCAGCTCATCACCGGTGGACAGCACCGCCACCCGCAGGCGCCGCCGCACGCTCAGTTCGGCGATCCCCAGCGAGGCCGCCAGGCCCAGCTCGATCGGCCCGAGGCGCGTCCCCGTCGGCAACAGATGCTCGCCGACCCGGGTTTCCTGGCCCTGGGCCCGGACGTTCTGGCCGAGCCGCAGAGGCTCGCTGAAACGCACCCGGCCATCGGCCTCAACCACCGCGTTTTCCTGCATTTCCACAGTATCGGCACCCGCCGGCAGCGGTGCGCCGGTGAAGATTCGCGCGCAGCTGCCAGGCTGCAACGGCAGCGGCGCGTTGCCGGCCTGGATACGCTGACTGACCAGCAGCGGCTCGCCCGTCCAGTCGTCCAGGCACAGGGCGTAACCGTCCATCGCGCTATTGGCCCAGGGCGGCAAGTCCAGCCCGGCGATCAGCGGTTCGGCCAGCACCCGGCCATCGGCCTCGGCCAAAGCGACCTGCTGGTTGTCGCTGATCGGCATTGCCTCGGCCAGCGCCAGCAATCGCTGCAGCGCGGCCTCGACCGGCAGCAGGCCGGGCTGCTCGGGGCCACTCATCCGCGGCTCTCGCAGGCAGCCGCCTGCTTCAGGTGCGGCACGAAATTGCACGGGCGATGACGGGCATCCAGCTGCTCGGCGAGAATCCCATCCCAGGCGGTGCGACAGGCATTGGTCGAGCCCGGCAGGCAGCACACCAGGGTGCCGTTGGCCATGCCGGCCAGCGCGCGGGACTGGACCGTCGAGGTGCCGATATCGGCCACGGAAATCTGCCGGAACAGCTCGCCGAAACCATCCACCTGTTTGTCCAGCAGGCAGGCCACGGCTTCCGGGGTGCTATCGCGACCGGTGAAGCCGGTGCCACCGGTGATCAGCACCACCTGCATGCTGTCATCGGCAATCCAGGTCGCCACCTGGGCGCGGATTTTGTATAAATCGTCCTTGAGCAACACCCGCGCCGCCAGGTTATGCCCGGCCGCCTGCAAACGGTCGACGAACAGCTGACCAGAGGTGTCGGTTTCCTGGGTGCGGGTATCGCTGACGGTCAGTACGGCAATATTCAACGGCACGAATTGCGCCTCGGCCTTGTGGTTCATGGCAGGCTTCCAGTTGTCTGAGAGAGTGCGCGATGTTATATCACAGGCCCACCTTTGGAGGCTCTGCCATGCCCGCCACGCCTGTTCTGCCGAGCTGTTCCGTGCTGCTGTTGTGCGGTGGACGCGGACAACGCATGGGCGGCCGCGACAAGGGCCTGATCGAATGGCAGGGCCGCCCGCTGATCGCCTGGCTGCATGACCTGGTGCGGCCGCTCAGCGACGACCTGATCATCTCCTGCAACCGCAATAGCGAACGCTACAAGGCCTTTGCCGACCGCCTGATCAGCGACGACGACCAACACTTCCCCGGCCCGCTGGCCGGTATCCGCGCCGGCTTGCAAGCGGCCCGCCACGAGTATCTGCTGGTACTGCCCTGCGACACGCCCCTGCTCGATCGCGCCCTGATCGACGCGTTACTGGCCGAGGCCGGCAGCCGGCCGGTGATGGTGCGTCAAGGCGATTTTTGGGAACCCTTGTTCAGCCTGATCCCCAAAGCCCTGGGCAGCGCACTCGAAAAGGCATGGCAGGCCGGCGAGCGCAGCCCGCAGCGTTGGCTATGCCAGCACGAACCCATCGCCATTGTGTGCCCACCCAACGACCCACGCCTGGCCAACCTCAACACCCCTGACCTGCTCGCGCAGAACAGCGAATGATTGCCCGCCACTGAACTTGATCGCCGATTACCCGTCAGAGGCTGAGTACACAGCCCTCCTATAAAACTCAAGGAAGCACATCATGACTCAGCGGACTCTTCCCGCATTACTGCTCGCCCTTGGCCTTGCCACGCTGGCAGGCTGCGCATCGCCATCGGTAATCACCCTCAACGATGGCCGTGAAATCCAGACCATCAACACCCCGAAGTTTGATGACAACTCCGGCTTCTACGAATTCGAACAACTCGACGGCAACCGCGCCAAGGTCAACAAAGACCAAGTGCGCACCATCCGCGAGTTGTAAGCACACTCTGCACGCAGGCGGCCACCCAGCCAGCGGGTAGCCCCTGGTATAGCGCGCGCACAAAAACGATGCAGGTAACGCCCTGCCACGTGGAAAAATCAGCCTAACCCCTTGTGCCATCAAACTTTTTGAGTAAAATGCGGCTCATTCGGAGTGTAGCGCAGCTCGGTAGCGCGTCTCGTTCGGGACGAGAAGGTCGCAGGTTCGAATCCTGCCTCTCCGACCAAATCCCGGTTTCAACCTGCTTCGCGCAGGAGCTGAAACAAAAAATAAAGCCTGCCTCGTGCAGGCTTTATTTTGTCTGGCTGAAAAGCCTTGCAACCTTCTGAAATTGCCAGGCCTGTGGCCATGAGAGACAGGTCATCTGATTGAAGAAGATGAGCATGCAGGACAGCAAAAGCACCCTCGCCGGCCAAACCGAAGCGAAGTAACAACCGCAGACTGGCCCGCAGGACGAGCGCAGCGAGTCAACCCTTAGCCCAGGCACATAGCCCAGGCAGAGCACACGCGGCGTAAACAAACCGAATTCAGCACTGGCGGCACCATCGCGTCGCGGCCAAGGCCCCTCCCACAGGATTGCGGGAGCCCGCAACTCACAATCGCAACATCAAGCGCCATCTCCCTGTTCAACAGTACAGGGGGAATCATTGCGCAGCGCAGTAATAGTCGCAGGCTGGACCGAGGGATGAGCGCAGCGAAACCCGGGTGCCGCGCAGATCCAACCCGCAACTAATCAACTACCGCCTCAGCACCTGAAGGTCGTCTCCTCGCCGCCATCCGCCCCCGTGCAGGTCACGGTGGCGGTGCGAAAGATCAGGTCGACGAACAGGTGGCAGCAATGCTCACCGGCGCGCCAGCCCATCGACACGCTGTACATGTTCGACTGGTGCAGTTCGAACGTGCCGGCAAAAGCCGGGTGGGTCGAGCGCAGCTCCATCAGACTGAGCAGGCGCTGCACCACCGGGGCCTGCAATGCATGCTCGGCTTCGTCCAGCGAGTAGTGGTGGCGGTTGATTTCCCGCGCCTCGCCGGTTTCGTGCATCAACTCGGCGTCGTTGTGGCCGGCCAGCAGGCCGACGTAGTAGACCTGCGGAATGCCGGGGGTAAAGAACTGGATCGCCCGGGCGGTGATATAGGCGTCCTCGTTGCCCTGCAGGGCATCGAAGAAGGTGCAGGTGAGCTGGTAGATCGCGCCGACGCTGTGCACGTTGGCGGCCGAACGGCGCAGTATGGGGTCGGCGCTGCGTTCCGAGACGTTCTGGATCAACGCTTCGATGTGCTCACGCGGGAGGATCTCCTCCACATCAGGAATGCAGATGCCGTCGTGGGTGTCGAGCACGGTGATCTGGTTGTGCGGGCACATGCGCAGCCAGGACTTGAGGTACTGGCTGTTGGCGTCAAGCAGGCTGTACAGCAGCAGTGGTGGCAGCGCGAAGGCATAGGACCACATGCCGCGCGCCGAAATGGCGTACTGCCAACTCGGGTGGTCGTGTACCTCGGGCAGCAGTTCTATGCCGCTGGCCGCCGCCGTGGTCTTGAACCAGTCGAGAATCTGCCACACCTGCGGCTCGACCAGAAAGCAGCTGGTGCCGACCTTCTTGGTGGTGTAGCCGAAGGCATCCAGGCGCAGCAACTTGACCCCGCGCTCGGCGAGATAGGCGATGGTGTCGGCCATCATCTGGTAGGTCAGCGGCGAGTCGAAATTGAGGTCGATCTGCCGCTCGCTGAAGGTGCACCAGACCCGCCCACGACTGCCGTCGGCGAAGGTGATTTCGCGGAACGGTTCCTTTTCCTTGCGGATGTGGATTTTGGCCAGATCGTCAGGGCTTATCTCGCCCAGGCTGTCGACGTCGATGAACAGCTCGGCCCACTGCGAGGCCTTGCCCTTTTGCAGGTAGTCCTGGAACTCCGGCGATTCGTCGGCCAGGTGATTGAGTACCAGGTCCAGACAGACGTCGTAGTTGGCGCTCAGGCGCTCGATATCTGCCCAGGTGCCGAATTTCGGGTCGATACGCTTGTGCGTCAGCGGCGAGAAACCACCGTCGGCATTGGACACAAAGGGCGGCAGCACATGCACCCCGCCCACCGCGCGCCCGAGCTTGTGTTCGACGAAATCGGCCAGGTCAGCCAGGCCCGAGCCGATACGGTTCGGGTAGGCGATCAAGTGGACGGTATTTTTCAGCGACATGCGCAGTCTCCCTGAATTCATGGAATTTCAGCTGCCTGCTACAACCAACAGCCCAGGACAGCCGGCGCAGAGATACGGCCTGCAGCACACTGGATCAACGCGCAAAAGAGCCTCCTAGCCGGCAACCGTCCGCCACAACCCTAACAGCTCAAGTCCGCAAGATGGGCCGACAGCAACAGCCGGTATCGGTTCTATGGCACGCGAATACGCGAGCAAAAGGCCAAACCGCCGTTATATGTTGTGCCCTGGCACAGCGTTCGAGCGCGACGCGGCCTCTCCCGTAGGGTGCGCCGCGCGCACCAATAATCCATGTTCTGGGCGAGGGCGCACAGGATGTGCTTCTAGCCATTGCCGAGCGCGTAGGCAAGACAAGCCGTGGCGTAATCCGGGAGACATTCGGCACGCTAATTCCCGAGCGGCATTGGCATGCTCCAGGGCTAAAGGCGAGAAGCCAGAAGCTTCGCGGCCAAGGCCCCTCCTACAAGGTCGGGTGGGGCCGTAGATTCGCTGGATGGGTCGGGGGCATGGTTGAGCGCAGCGACAGTCATCAAGCGCCTAATGGCCGCTGCACGCGTATCGGTTTCACCCGCGGTACCTGAAAAGCTTCGCGGCCATAGGCCGCGCCTACGGAAGCGGGGTGAAACCAGGCCCGCATAAAAAAGCCCGACCCTGAGGTCTGGCTTTTATCAGCATCAACTGCCTGCTCAGTCCGGCTGATGCGCCTCTTGCTTGACCCGAAACCAGGCCGCATACAGCGCTGGCAGGAACAGCAGGGTCAACGCCGTAGCGACGATCAGGCCGCCCATGATCGCTACCGCCATCGGCCCGAAGAACACGCTGCGCGACAGTGGAATCATCGCCAGCACCGCCGCCAGGGCGGTCAGCACGATGGGCCGGAAACGCCGTACCGTAGCCTCGATAATGGAGTTCCAGGTATCCAGGCCGGCGCTTCTGTCCTGCTCGATCTGATCGACCAGGATCACCGAGTTGCGCATGATCATGCCGGACAGGGCGATGGTGCCGAGCATGGCGACGAAGCCGAACGGCTGGCGGAAGATCAACAGGAACAGGGTCACGCCGATCAGCCCAAGCGGCGCGGTGAGGAACACCATGGCCGAGCGCGAAAAGCTCTTCAGCTGCAGCATCAACAGGGTCAACACCACCACCACGAACAGAGGGATACCGGCGTTGACCGAGGCCTGCCCGCGCGACGAGTCTTCCACGGTGCCGCCAACATCCAGCAGGTAGCCATCAGGCAACGCCGCGCGGATCGGCTCCAGGGTCGGCAGGATCTGCTTGACCAGGCTGACCGGTTGCTCCTTGCCATAGATGTCGGCGCGCACGGTAACGGTCGGCAAACGGTTGCGATGCCAGATCACCCCTTCCTCGAAGCCGTATTCGAGAATGGCAATCTGCGACAGCGGCACACTGCTACCGCTGGCAGTCGGTATCGCCAGGCTCGGCAACAGGCCGAGTTGCTGGCGCTCGCTCACGGTGCCGCGCAGGAGGATTTCAACCAGTTCGTTGCCTTCGCGGTACTGGCTGACCGGCGCACCGGTCAGCGAACTTTGCAGGAAACGCGACAGATCAGCGGTGGTCACACCCATCACACGGGCACGCTCCTGGTCGATGTTCAGGCGCACCACCTTGCTTGGCTCTTCCCAGTCCAGGTGGACGTTGGCCACATGCGGGTTGTCACGTACCTTGCTTGCCACTTCGCGGGCCAGCGTGCGGACCTCGTCGATATGCTCGCCTGAGACGCGAAACTGCACCGGATAGCCGACCGGCGGGCCGTTCTCCAGGCGCGAGATGCGCGTGCGCAACGTCGGAAACTCCTCGCTCAGGGTGTCGATCAGCCAACTGCGGATCTGTTCGCGCTCCTCGATGCTTTTCGCCAATACCACAATCTGGGCGAAGCTGGCAGCGGGTAACTGCTGGTCGAGCGGCAGGTAGAAACGCGGCGAGCCGGTGCCAACATAGGCCACGTAGTTGTCGATGCCCGGGTGGCCATCGAGCAGCTTTTCGAGATGTTTGACCTGCTCGGCGGTGGCGTTCAGGGAAGCACCTTCGCCGAGTTTGAGGTCGACCATCAGCTCCAGTCGGCCGGAAGCCGGGAAGAACTGCTGAGGCACGAAACGGAACAGCATGATCGAGGCGACGAACAGCGCGAGGGTCAGCACGATCACTGTCTTGCGCCGGCGCACACACCAGTGCACGGTGCGCCGTACACGCTGGTAGAACGGCGTGGCGTAGGGGTCATGACCACCGGCGCTGCCGCCATGCTTGGCCGCGTGCAGCTTGGCCAGGTCCGGTAACAGCTTGGCGCCGAGGTAGGGTACGAAGATCACCGCGACGATCCACGACACCAGCAAGGCAATGGTCACCACCTGGAAAATCGAGCGCGTGTACTCGCCGGTGCCGGACTGCGCGGTGGCGATCGGCAGGAAGCCGGCAGCGGTGATCAGGGTGCCGGTGAGCATCGGGAAGGCGGTGCTGGTCCAGGCATAACTGGCCGCTTTGAGGCGGTCATAGCCCTGTTCCATCTTGATCGACATCATCTCCACGGCAATGATCGCATCGTCGACCATCAAGCCCAGTGCCAGCACCAGCGCACCGAGGGAAATCTTGTGCAGGCCGATCCCCAGGTAGTACATAACGGCGAAGGTCATCGCCAGCACCAGCGGAATCGACAGCGCCACCACCAGGCCGGTGCGCAGGCCGAGGGAGAAGAAGCTCACCAGCAAGACGATGATCACCGCCTCGGTGAGCACGCGAACGAACTCACCAACGCCGGTCTTCACTGCAGCCGGTTGATCCGAGACCTTGCGCAGTTGCATGCCGGCCGGCAGGGTCTCCTGCAGGCGGGCGAAGTCAACTTCCAGGGCATCCCCCAGCACCAGAATATCGCCGCCGGCTTTCATCGACACCGCTAGGCCAATAGCATCTTCGCCCATGAAGCGCATGCGCGGTGCAGGTGGATCGTTGAAGCCACGCTTGACCTCGGCCACATCGCCGATGCGGAAGGTCCGTTCGGCCACCCGGATCGGGAAGTTGCGGATCTCCTCGACCGACTCGAAACGCCCGGTGACCCGCAGTTGCACGCGCTCCGAAGGGGTTTCGAAGAAACCGGCAGCGGCCACCGCGTTCTGCTCTTCCAGCGCCTGCTGCACCACAGCCAGCGGCAAGCCGAGGGTGGCCAGCTTGGTGTTGGACAACTCGATCCAGATCTTCTCGTCCTGCAGACCGATCAGGTCGACCTTGCCCACGTCCTTGACCCGCTGCAGTTGCAGTTGCACGCGGTCGGCATAGTCCTTGAGCACCGCGTAGTCGAAGCCTGCGCCGGTCAATGCATAGATATTGCCAAAGGTAGTGCCGAATTCATCGTTGTAGAACGGTCCCTGGATGCCCTGGGGCAAGGTGTGGCGAATATCGCCGACCTTCTTGCGCACCTGGTAAAACAGGTCGGGAATGTCCTCCGAGTGCATTGAGTCACGGGCAACGAAGGTCACCTGGGACTCGCCAGGGCGGGAGAAGGACACGATCTTGTCGTATTCGCCGGTCTCCATCAGCTTCTTTTCGATGCGCTCAGTGACCTGGCGGGCGACTTCCTCGGCACTGGCACCCGGCCAGACAGTGCGCACCACCATGGCCTTGAAGGTGAACGGCGGGTCTTCGCTCTGACCCAGCTTGGAGTAGGAAATACCGCCGACCACGGCCAGCAACAGCATGACGTAGAGCACGATCTGACGATTGCGCAGGGCCCAGGCAGACAGATTGAAATCCATCAGGGCTACTCCTTCGCTGCCAGCGTGACCGTGCGGTTAGCCCGGTCAACCGGGCGCACCTGCTGGCCTTCGCGCAGTACCTGCACCCCAGCGGCAACCACCCAATCTTGCGCCTGCAGACCCTCGAGCACCGGCACGCTGCTCTCGGCATAAGCACCGACTCGCACAGCCGTGCGCTTGAGCGTGGAGTCTTTGGGATCAACCACCCAGACGTAAGGCTGGCCTTGCTCCGCGGTCAGCGCCGACAACGGCACTGACAGCGGGACTTCACCATTGTGGGCGATGAACACCCGCGCGCTCTGGCCCAGCTCGGCCGGCACAACGCCTTCGCTGAAGGCCACGCGTGCGGCAAAGGTGCGCGACTGCGAATCGGCCGCCGGGGAAATTTCACGAATCCGCCCAGGGAAGCGCTGGTTTGGCTGCGACCAGAGTTCAACCGCCACCGGCTGGCCAACCTTGAAACGCTCGAAGGCTTGCTCCGGCAAGCTGATCGAGACTTCACGCTCGCCATCGGCGGCCAGGGTGAACACGGTCTGCCCCGCCGCCACCACCTGACCGACTTCAGCCATGCGTCGGGCGACCACGCCGTCCTGCGAGGCGCGCAGCACTGCGTAACCGGCCTGATTGCTGGCCACATCGAACTCGGCCCTGACCTGTTTGAGGCGCGCTTCACCCGAGCGGTAGAGATTCTCGGCGTTGTCGTATTGTGAACGACTGACCAGTTGCCGTGCCAGCAGGGTCTGGTAGCGATCACGCTCGGCGCGCACCAACTGCAGATTGGCCTCGGCCGCAGCCACTTGCGCGCGGATAGCCTCGAGCTGCAAGCGCACATCCTGCGGGTCCAGTTCGGCCAGCGACTGATCCTTCTTCACCTGATCGCCCACCTCGACCAGGCGCTTGGCGACCTTGCCGCTGATGCGGAAGGCCAGCTCTGGCTCCAGGCGCGCGCGCACCTCGCCGGCATAGGCGTCCATCATTTCGGTAGCAGGTTGCGGCTGCACCACCATGGCGGGGCGAATAGACTGCGCGGCCGGCTCACTATTGCCACAGGCTGCGAGCAGAACGATAAGACTGGCGGGCACAGCAACGGACAAGGCGTGGCGAAACATGATGTATGACCTTTCGAGAAGGTTTGGAATATTTGTACTGCCGGATATAGTAAAAATAGCAAACTCACCAGTCCAGTATTAAAAGCAGCCAATGCCAAACAAGTTGTTACCGCCCAGCGGCCCAGGCCGCCCAAAAGATCTCGTCAAGCGCCAGGCCATCCTGGAAGCGGCGAAAACCCTGTTCCTGCGCCACGGTTACGACGGCAGCAGCATGGACGCCATCGCCGCCGAAGCCGGGGTGTCGAAGCTGACGGTCTACAGCCACTTCACCGACAAGGAGACACTGTTCTCCGCCGCGGTGAAGGCCAAGTGCCAGGAGCAGTTGCCCGAGCTGTTCTTCGAACTGGCGCCAGGCGTACCGGTTGAAACCGTGCTGCTGACTATCGGGCGCAGCTTCCACACGTTGATCAACAGCCGCGAATCGGTGGAAATGCATAGGGTGATGGTGGCCCTGGCCAGCCAGAGCCCGAAGCTGTCGCAGATGTTCTACGAAGCCGGCCCGCAACGCCTGCTCAACGAGATGGAAGGCCTGCTGAGCAAGGCCAACCAGGCAGGGCAACTGCGTATCGCCGATGTGCACAATGCCGCCGACCAGTTCTTCAGCCTGCTCAAGGGTGGCGCCAATTTCCGCCTGCTGATTGGCTGCGGCGGCCCGCAACAAGGCACAGACGCCGAGCGGCATGTACAGAACGCTGTGGGTATGTTCGTGCGCGCCTATCGGCCTGACTGAGGGTGCCCGGCGGATTTTGCAGGATGAGCGTAGCGCGGTTGAGCGCAGCGATACCCATCGGCAATCAGCCAACCTCCACGCAGACCAGACCAGGCGATTGCCCCCTGCCCGGGAACCGGGGCCGGCTTTGGTTGCGATGGGTATCGCTACGCTCAAGCCTACGCGGCCCGACGGATCGCCGCCCGCGCCATCCTACGGACAGTTGGTAGCCGGCAGCTTCTTCAACGGATAGATGTCGTAGCGGCTGGATTTGCCTTCCAGCGCATAGCCAGGTTTGCTGCCGTCGATGACCGGCGCCTTGCGCGGGCGCTTGACCACTACCCGGTGGCTGGCCAGGGCCAACGCAGCGGCCAGCAGCGCCGGCGCATCGAGGTCGTCACCGACAAAGGGCCGGAACAGGCGCATTTCCTTTTTCACCAACGCGCTCTTGTCACGATGGGGGAACATCGGGTCGAGGTAGATCACTTGCGGCGGCTCGCCCTGCCAATTACTCATCAACTCGATGGCGTTGCCGGTCAACAGGCGCATCTGCGCCACGATCGGCCCGACATCCCGATCGACCGCGGCACGCGCCAGACCATCCTCCAGCAGGGCAGCGATCAGCGGTTGACGCTCGATCAGGGTCACGTTGCAGCCCAGGCTGGCCAGAACGAAGCCGTCACGGCCGAGTCCGGCAGTGGCATCCAGCACCCGCGGGCGCACGCCTGGCTGCACGCCCACGGCCTTGGCGATCATCTGCCCGGTACCGCCGCCGAATAAGCGCCGATGCGCCACCGCGCCCTCGACAAAATCCACCCGCACCGGCCCCGGCGCCTGCGGCCCCAGCTCGACCAGTTGCAGCCCCTGCTCGCCCAGCTGCATGGCAAATTGCGCGTCGCCCTCTTGCGCCAATGTCAGGCGCGCGGCCCATACAGCTGCGCTCTCGGCCAGATGCGGAGCCAGAGCGTCCATGCGAATTGTGGCGCCAGGCCGTTGGTCATTCATCGGGAAATGTGCTCAAAAAATAGGCAATTCGACCTGTAGGCGGTCGATCATCGTTGACGGCGCATTCTGCCAGAGCCAGCCCTTTGCAGTCGCACCAAGTTCGCCATGTTTACTGTGATTGGCCTACTAGCGGCACATGCGGAACAACCCCATATCGACATGAAAATGATCGCGGTGGGCGGCGTTGTACTCCGGCCCGAGGGTGACATTGAAGCTGGCGCAAGCGCCTTTATGCACCAGACGCAGAAAGCGCGCGGCCTCGCCCTCTCCCGGCCAGTCGCGCAGCACGCTGATGCGCCGGCCGTCTTGCAGGCGAAACCCGACGATATCCAGGGCATTGGCCGAGGCATGCTGGCTACGACGCTGACTGCCCGCGATGCTGCGGCAGGCGAAGCTGCCGACATGCTCGACCTGCACCACCGGCTGGCCGAACACCTCCTGCGCCGCAGTCTGCAAGGCATGTCGCTCGAACAGGGCAAAGGCCGCCGCCAGCGGGCAGGTGCTGATAAAGCTACTGCTGAAACGCACCCCCAAGGCCTGTATCCGCAGGGTATTTTCCAGCGGACAATCCGCCGCCGGGCTGCTATCGGCCAACGCCGTGTAACGCAGTGGCGACGTGGCCAAGGCCTGCTGACAAAGCCCTGGGTCATCCTCCAGGCGCCAGAGCTTGAAGGGGGTCAGCAGGCTCGGCGTGGCCCTGATGTCCAGTGGCGCCCAGGGATTCCAGCGCGGCGGCACATCGAGCCACTGCTGGTAGACAGCCAGCGGCACACCAAACACACCCAGCAATACCAGCAACAGCAGAACACGACGCAAACCCTACCTCTCTCGAGTCTTGAACAGATTTCAGGCCTTGAACAGATTGTTAATGCGCTCGAACGGCATGGCCTGGCCGGTCGCCACCAGGCTGCCGCGAGCGGTCAATTCCTGCGCCGCCTGGAAGAAGGCGCCATAGGCGACTCGCGCCAAACTGGAACCGAGACTCACGCGTTTCACCCCCAGTTCGGCCAGCTCATCCAGCGTCAAGCGCAGGCTGGGCGAACCCACCAATACATTGACCGGGCGCGGTGCCACGGCCGTGACCAGCGCGAGGATTTCCTCGCGACTCGTCAGGCCCGGCGCATAGAGCACATCGGCACCCGCCTCGGCGTAAGCCACCAAACGGCGGATGGTGTCGTCCAGATCGAGGCGGCCATGCAGGTAATTTTCTGCCCGCGCCGCCAGGGTGAAGGTGAAAGGCAAGCGGCGGGCTGCCGCGACCGCAGCCTGAACCCGCTCGAGCGCCCGCTCGAAGGGATAGATCGGCGACTGCGCATCACCCGTGGCATCCTCGATGGAACCGCCAACCAGGCCGATCTGCGCCGCCAGGGCGATTGTTTCGGCGCAGTGCTGCGGCTCATCGCCATAGCCATTCTCCAGATCGGCGGCCACCGGCAGCGGCGTCGCCTCGACGATGGCGCGGGCGTTAGCCAGGGTTTCCTCACGACTGACCGCGCCTTCTGCATCGCAGCGCCCAAGGGAAAAGGCCAATCCCGCACTGGTCGTCGCCAGCGCCTCGAACCCCAGGGCCGCGAGCATCTTCGCCGAGCCGGCATCCCAGGGATTGGGCAGCACGAACAACCCTTCGCGCTGGTGCAAGGCGCGAAACGCCTCGCCACGCTCGATCTGAGTAGACATCTGGTTGCTCCTTTTTCGATTTAGATCTGCGTGCACCTTAGCAGGCCGTTGAAAAATGTAGCGAGCAAGCTACTCAGCCGCGGCCTCGACAAAATCCCCGCAGCCATAGCCTGGGTCAGTTGCATGGCCGGGGTTTGCATACGATTGGTGACACCAGGCCGTGGGTTACGCTGCGGAAAATCTGCTGGAAAAATGCTCAACCCGGCCGCCAAGCGGCCGATAACCAAGTGCGCGGCATTCTGCCAGACTTGGCCCGTAGCAGCCGCACCGAGTGACTTATGGTTAATGGCGTTTCCGCTTCCAACACCGCACAGCCGGCCTATAACAACAACCCCAGCCGCAACAGCCCGGCAGATATTCGCGCCTACCTGGATTTCCAGATCCTCTTGAGCCGGGTGATCACGGGCCAGCAACCAGTGGCAGGCGAAGACACTGCAGCCGAACCGCCGACAGAAATCCAGGACACGGCGCCCGCGCTGATCAGATCTGACAGCGGGTTTAAACAATTCATCACCCAACACCAGCTCGACCTGGGCGCCAGGCTTAATGCCGAGCCACATAACGTCGATCGATTGACCCTGATGCTGCTTGCCGATGCGTTCAGCGCAGGCAGCCAGATTTCTCCAGAAGAGGCCGCGCTGCCCTACCCACTGACCCTTGCGTGAGCCCGACTCAGAGGCTGTGGAAAATCCGCCCGCCCCAAACACTCAACGTCGATTGTGTGAAGTCGTGCGAAAACGTCCCGGTGAAATCTCGAAAAATTCACGAAAGCAGCGGCGAAAGTGCGAAATGCTGACAAAACCGCTGGCGACCGCTATGTCGGCCAACGGCTTGTTGGTCTGTTGCAGCAGCTGCCGGGCGCGGGTCAGGCGCAGTTCCAGGTTATAACGCGAGGGTGTCGCATTGACGTGACGGCAGAACAAGCGTTCGAGCTGCCGCCTGGAAATGCCTACGCAATTAGCCAGTTCATCCACGGTCAGCGGTTCGTCGATATTGTTGTGCATCAGCTCCAGCGCCGTTTTCAACGCTTGCGGCAGGGTTGGGTCGTAATCGACAGCCACCACCGATACATCAGGGACTTCCTGCATTTTGTCGCAGCTCAGCACTTCCTCGATGGCACTTACCAGGTTGATGCCACTGCCGCGCCGCACCACCTCCAGCATCATGCCCAACGAACTGTTGGCGCCGGCACAGCTGATCCGCTCGCGATCCAGGACATAGGCATGAGTCGACACCCTCACCTTTGGAAACAGCTCGGCAATCATCGCCCGACCGTCCGGATGGAACGCACAATCATAGCCATCCAGCAGCCCCGCCTCGGCGAGAAAGTAAGCGCCGTTCCATAGGCCACCAAGCATGGCGCCGGCGGCATCGGCCGACTTGAGCGTGGCCCGCAGCAGCGGATCTGCCTGCAGACGCACCCGGTAACCACCACAGACAACCAGAATGTCTTGCTGCTTCTCTTCCAGCGCCGCCAGGCAGCAGCCTGCCGAAATGGCGATCCCGAGATCGCTGACCACCACCGCGCTGGCACCACCGACCACCAGAACTTCATAGAGCGGCGTCGGGCTCATCAGGTTGGCGGTGACCAGAGCGTCTACCGCACCGGTGAAGGCCATCATCGAAAAGTTATCCAGCAGCACGAAGGCGACCCGCCGCATTGGCAGTGCTGGTAAGCCGCCCAACCCCTTGGCGAGGTGGGCCATATTCTTGTGCTTCAGCAAGCTCTCGAAGGAGGATCGCATGTCTTAACTCTCGGGCAGTGAAGCGTCTAACCAGTAGTTAACCATAGGCAATAGCCAGTGCCGAACCGCGCGGTGCGCTCAGCGGTTATAAACATATCGAGCACACCGCCGCAGCGGGCGCTTTGGGCGATCCGGGTGTACTCGCCGCAGGCAGTACAGCGTGGTTCAGCGGCGCGGCATAGAGCTGGCGGATTGTTGCTACGCGCCGCACGAAACATCACCCACGCCGCCACACACCTGGGCGAGCGAATGTTGAGCAACTGCAACAGCCGTGGGTTGTTACATGCCCTCTCAAAGCAAACCAAGTTGCTCAACCGCAGGCTCGATGTTTGGCTCGGGCAAGCCCGCCAGCCCCGGCAGGCGCGCCATCAGTTGGTCGTGGAAACGCCGAGCCAATTGCGCCGCCAGGCGGTTATCGGAGGTGTGCAGGAAGACATGAGGCGTGCGTCCGTCTTCGATCCAACTGGCGACCTTGTCCAGCCAGGGCGCCATGAAGCGGTCATTGGCTTGAAGTTCGGGGTGGCCGATAAAGCGCAGTTGCGGCGCCTGGCTGAACGCGGTCGGGCGGATTGGCAGGCGCGGCTTTTTGGCCTGGGCATGCAGCACTGCAGGCTCCTGCGACATGCAACTGAACAAGGCCCGCGCATCCAGGCAGATGCGCTCGATACCCCGTTCCAGCAGCAGACGGTTGAGCGCCCGCTCCTCTTCCCCTTTGGCGAAGAAGAGCGGATGACGCACCTCGATGGCCAGCCCGCTGGCGGCCCAGTGCTCGATAAAGGCACTCAGCTCTGCGAGACGCGACGGACCGAAGCTGGCGGGTAACTGCAACCAGAACGGCATAACCCGCGCGCCCAAAGGCGCCAGTAGCCGGCGAAACTCGTTACTGGCGAACAGTTGCTCGCGCAAATCCCCGGCATGGCTGATATCGCGCGGTAGCTTGGCGCAAAAGCGGAAGTGCGCGGGCATCAGCGCCGCCCAGCGGCTAACCGTATCGACCGAGGGCCGGGCATAGAAGGTGGTGTTGCCCTCGACCGCATTGAAGACCTCGGCGTAGCGCGGCAAGAACTCGGCCGGGCGGGTGCCCTGCGGATACAACGAGCCACGCCAAGCCGGCTCGCTCCAGGACGGGCAACCAAGAAAGTAGGGGAGCATCAGCGCTGGCTATCAGGCGTAGAGATCAAGGCCTAATACTTCCAGAGCGTCAGGTTCACTGGCGTAGGTGGCGGTGGCGCTGTAACTGGCAATCGCCTGGGCCGCGCGATTGCTGACGCCTGGCGGATAAGTAACGTCCTGCGCCCGAGTCGGCAGGCTGTCAGAGCTGGCACTGGAGGCCTGAACTCGACGGGTTTGCGCGGTCTGCTCGAAACCCTGACTGCTCGCTGGAGCGGCCGGCTGCTCACGACGCTGCTCTATCTCGCGCTGGGCTTCGCGAAACGGCGTAACCGCCGTGCCTGAACGAGGCCCGCGATCTGGCGAGTAGGAGGGTATGGAGCCGTCGATGCGCATCAGTTACAACTCGGCAGTGGTAAACCAAATGGGTGAAACTGTATGCAATTTAGCCCCGCCCAGGCGGATTGGCAATCGATCGTGGAACCGGGCGACGCCCGGGCCTTGAGCCAACTCCAGCGCCCCACCGATCCGGCGCAGCACAGGGCATACGGCCTGCTCGGAATGCCTAACCAAGCTGGCGGCTACAGACAGCGAACGGCGTATTTATAACGGTGCTTTCGGCGTGGCGACCTTGTCGCGCAGGTACACCGGCAACGCTTCGTCAGCGACCACCGCCTCACCCCGCGCCCAGGCAAACCGCGCCAGACTGAGCAGGTCTTCGGCATGCGGCAACATGGCGCCGTCTTGCTCATAAGGGATCAACGGGATACGCGCAGCAAACGTGCCCCAGCCCGTGCCTGCACCAAACCAGTCACCTGTCGCGGCACCCGGCAAAACAACCTGTTCGGGCGGCGCCACCACTTCGCCACCGGCAAGGCGCATTTCGCCGTTTTCGCTGCGATAACAGCCCCAGTAGACCTCATCCATGCGTGCATCAATGGCTGCAGCCACCTGAGTGGCGCCGTGCTCGCGCTGCGCGCGCTGGGCCAGTACAGCAAGATTGGACACCGGCAACACCGGGCGGTCCAGAGCAAACGCCAGGCCCTGCACCACGCCTACGGCAATCCGCACACCGGTGAAGGCCCCCGGGCCACGCCCGAAGGCTATCGCGTCCAGCGCCGACAGCGGCACACCGGCCTGGGCCAGCAGATCCTTGATCATCGGCAACAGGCGCTGGGCATGCAGGCGCGGGATCACCTCGTAGTGGCTGATCACCCGGCCGTCATGCAGCAGCGCGACGGAGCAGGCTTCGGTAGCGGTATCCAGGGCCAGCAGAGTGGTCATCGTGATTCAGACAGGTGACGAAATGGACCGACATTAGAACGGCTTAAGGCTTTTTTTTCCAGCGCAATCAGCGCCACTCGCGCCTGTCACGCGAGCGGGCTCGAAGGACTACAGGGCTCGCAGCAGGCATGAATAGCCATGCTGCAGCCTGAGTAAAGCGTGCTTACCAGGGTTCGATAACGGTCTTGGCGTCCCAACCTTGCAAAGGCGCTTTGGACCAGGTGCCGTAACCGGCGTTAGGGAAGACGATCCACTCGGCGCCCCATTTGCCCGCCTCAGCAGCCACGGTAGCGCGTTGATCGGCCAGTGGCGTCTTGCGGAAACGCCCATCGAAATCATGCAGTGTGTCACCCAGCAACAGCACGATCTGATGGTCGGCACTGACGATCGCGCGGCGCTCGACCTTGGGTGGGCCCAGCAGCAGCACGCTTTCTTCAGATATCTGCGGCAGCCCCAGCTTGCTCAGAGTGGCCAGGGTGTACTTCTTCTGCTCATCGGCGCGGTCAGAAATGTAGCGGATGGTCACCCCGAGTTTGTCGGCGTGCTCAAGGAATTGCTTCGCCCCTGGAATCAGCGCGGGGGTGCCGTCACGCTCCCAAGGCAGCCATGTGTCCCAGGCGTCATAGGTGTGACAGTTGGCCAGATCGCGCGCCAACAACGCACTGTTATCAATGACGGTTTCATCCAGGTCGGTGACGATAGCCAGCTTGGACGGATCTTTCGCCGCCGCCACGGCCGCATCCAGTTTCAGGGTGGCGATGTTGTAGGCCTGCAACTGCAGGGCCTGCACTTCCGCCGATTGCTGCTGAAAACGCAGGCCCATGGCGAACTCGGCGACAGTGCAGTCCGCCTTGGGCTGCGCAGGGGCCTCGGCAAAGGCCGCGGGGACGGCCAGCAGCGATAGCGCAAGGCCCAGCCAGATAGCACTCTTTGCTGTTTTCTCGGTCATTGAACGCGTTCCCTTTCTTGGTATGGGTTAAGACTTGAAGCCTAAAACCATCTCTCGTTGGTATAGACCAGTGGCCGATGCTAACTTAGGCCAGCGAGGTTACTGTTCTGTCAACGACGCTCAGCGACTCCAGCGCGCCAACTGCAAAAACGACAACGGCCCGCATTTAGCGGGCCGTTGAGTCACAGCGAACTGCAATTTAGCTGAGAGCAGCCAGCACCTTGGCCGTGATCTCGTCGACCGTACCGACACCGGCGATGGCGCTGTATTTCGGCGTGCCATTGGCGACTGCAAGCTTCTGGTAGAAATCCACCAGCGGCTTGGTTTGCGAGTGGTAGACCGACAGGCGGTGACGCACAGTCTCTTCCTTGTCGTCATCGCGCTGGATCAGCTCTTCGCCGGTTTCGTCGTCTTTGCCGGCGACTTTTGGCGGGTTGTGTTCGGTGTGGTAGACCCGGCCAGACGCCGGATGCACGCGACGGCCGGCGATGCGGCTGACGATTTCCTCGTCTTCGACGGCGATTTCAACTACGTGGTCGATATTCACGCCAGCATCCTTCAGGGCTTCGGCCTGGGGAATGGTGCGCGGGAAGCCATCGAAAAGGAAGCCGTTGGCACAATCGGCCTCGGTGATGCGTTCCTTGACCAGGTTGATGATCAAGTCATCAGAAACCAAGCCGCCGCTGTCCATGATGCTTTTTGCCATCAGGCCCAGCTCGGTGCCTGCCTTGACCGCAGCACGCAGCATGTCGCCGGTGGAGATTTGCGGAATACCAAACTTCTTGGTGATGAAACCGGCCTGAGTACCTTTGCCGGCACCGGGCGCCCCTAGCAAAATCACGCGCATCGATGTACTCCTCAAAATGAAAGAAAAAAGCGTCGGACTCGCCTCGTGGGGCCAATCTCAGAATGGTTCGGATAACCCAGGCAAGCAGCCGAGTAGCCTGTGCCCAAGTGTCCAGGGGACTAAAAGGTTGACCAAGATACACAGCGCACCCCTACCGCACAAGCCACCAAAAGTCGGATAAATAGGCGCTTTTCAGGCGCGATCGAGGGCCAACCGGGGGCGTCTGGAACACATCGAGGCCACCCCCACGCTAACGTCTGAGCCTGCGGCTCTGCCAGCTCGCCATCAACCCGCAGACGCTGCAGGTTAAATACGACATACATGGCCAAAAATGCCATTTACTAGTGTAAATGAGCATTTTTAGGCCATTTTTTCACGCAGTAGCGCCCAACTGGTTAGTTTTTCAACAACCGCTAGCCGGTGTTGCGCAATCCGGCGGCGATACCTGCCACGCTGACTAACAAGGCCTGTTCCAGCGGGCTGTCGGCCTGACTGTCACGCTGCCTGGAACGTGCCAGCAGCTCGGCCTGAAGCAGGTGCAAGGGGTCAAGATACGTGTTGCGCACACTGATGAACTCCAAGGTCTCTGGACTGTGCGCCAGCAGCTGTGACTGACCGGTCAAACCCAGCACCGCAGCAACCGCCTGCGACAATAGGTCGCGTAGATGTTCGCCCAACGGCTGCAGGGAGGGCTCGACCAAACGCTCGTCATAGAGCCGCGCGATAGCACCATCAGCCTTGGCCAGGACCATTTCCAGCATGTCGATACGGGTACGGAAGAATGGCCATTGCTCGCGCATCTGCTCCAGCAGTTCACCTTCGCCGCGCTGCATCGCATTGCTCAGGGCGTATTCCCAGCCAAGCCAGGCCGGCAACATCAGACGGGTCTGGGTCCAGGCGAAAATCCACGGAATCGCCCGTAAACTCTCCACCCCGCCTTCGCGACGCTTGGCTGGACGGCTACCCAGAGGCAAACGGCCAAGCTCCTGCTCCGGCGTGGCCTGGCGAAAATAGTCGACGAACTGCGGATGCTCGCGCACCACACCGCGATAGGCCGTGACGCCATCGGCGGCCAGCTTGTCCATCAGGTCGCACCAGGCAGGCTCAGGCGTCGGTGGTGGCAACAGGGTGGCTTCCAGCACGGCGGCCAGGTAGAGGTTGAGGTTTTGCTCGGCGATATCCGGCAGGCCGAACTTGAAGCGAATCATTTCACCCTGTTCGGTGGTGCGAAAGCGCCCCGCTACCGAGCCCGGCGGCTGCGACAGGATCGCCGCATGGGCCGGACCGCCACCGCGGCCGACGGTGCCGCCACGGCCGTGAAACAGCAACAACTCGACCTGTTGCGCAGCGCAGATCTGCACCAGTTTTTCCTGGGCACGGTACTGCGCCCAAGCCGCCGCGGTGGTGCCAGCGTCCTTGGCCGAGTCGGAATAGCCGATCATCACTTCCTGTGGGCCGTGCAGGCGTGCGCGGTAGCCCTTTAGACCCAGCAGGCGATCAATCACCGGACCGGCGTTATCCAGGTCGGCGAGGGTTTCGAACAGCGGCACCACGCGGATCGGCCGCTGCAGTCCAGACTCTTTCAACAACAGTTGCACGGCGAGCACATCGGAAGGGGCACCGGCCATGGAGATCACATAGGAGCCCAGCGAGGCCGCTGGGGCGGCCGCCACCTCGCGACAGGTGGCGAGCACTTCGGCAGTGTCGGCGCTGGGTTTGAAGTGGCTGGGCAACAGCGGCCGCCGGTTGTCCAATTCCTTGACAAGAAACGCCTGCCGCGCCTCTTCGTCCCACTCGGCGTAGCGTCCCAACCCCAGATAATCGGTAATTTCATCGAGCGCCGCGGCGTGGCGACTGGAGTCCTGACGCACGTCCAGGCGCACCAGGAAGAGGCCGAAGGTGGCGGCGCGGCGCAGGCAATCGAGCAGCGGACCATTGGCGATCACGCCCATGCCGCAGGCGTGCAGCGACTGGAAGCAGCACTCCAATGGCTCGATCAGGTCACGGTTGTCATGCAAAACCGCATCTGATGCTGCGAGCGGCCCCTGCAACGCCTCCTGAGCCCAGCTACGGGTGGCACGCAAACGTTCACGCAGTTGCTTGAGCAGGCTGCGATAGGGCTCGGCGCTGTCGCCAACCCGGGCCAGCAGCTCGGGGCTGGCTTGCTGCATGGACAGCCCGGCTGCCAGTTGATCGATGTCGCGCAGGTACAGGTCGGCTGCCATCCAGCGCGCCAACAACAGCACCTCACGGGTCACTGCGGCAGTGACATTAGGGTTGCCATCACGGTCGCCGCCCATCCAGGACGCGAAGCGAATCGGCGCCGCGTCCAGCGACAGGTGCATGCCGGTAGCGGCATGCAGCGCATGGTCAGCCTTGCGCAAGAAACTCGGCACCGCCTGCCAGAGCGAGTGCTCGATCACGGCGAAGCCCCACTTGGCTTCGTCCACCGGACTGGGGCGGCTGCGGCGGATTTCTTCGGTATGCCAGGCCTCGGCGATCAGGCGCTGCAGGTGTTCGGCAACCTGCGCGCGCTCGGCAGCCGACAGATCGCTGTGATCCGCTACTGCTAGCTGCGCGGCGATCGCATCGTATTTCTGAATCAAGGTACGCCGCGCCACTTCAGTCGGGTGGGCGGTCAGCACCAGCTCGATATCAAGGCGACCGAACTGCCGCGCCAGGGCGTCGGCACCGTGACCGCTGGCCAGCAGGCGCTGCAGCAACTCGGGAAACACCCGTGACTCGAAGGGCTCTGGCTCGTCAGGGCCGCACCGGCGAATACGGTGGTACTGCTCAGCGATATTGGCCAGGTTGAGGAACTGGTTGAACGCCCGCGCCACTGGCAACAACTCATCGTCGGCGAGCTGTTCAAGGCCGGCATTGAGCTGCTCGGCGCCAGCGGCAGAACCACGTCGCGCTGCCTTGGCACCCTTGCGAATGCGCTCGATCTTGTCGAGAAAAGCCGCTCCGCGCTCGGCGCTGATGGTATTACCCAGCAGCTCGCCGAGCTGATGAACGTCCTCGCGCAGGCGCGCGTCGATTTCTGCCATGACTGACTCTCCGCTGAAGCGTGAGCCTCAAGAGTGCCCAGCGCGGCAACATCTTACAAGGGCGCGACACGATGCCGACAAGACCGTCCGACAGGACTAGGCTCTAAGCAGGCACGCCGCAAAAGGATTAGGCTGGGCACAAACGCATAACCCCCTACCACGAGTAGGTAAAGGATGACGCAGTCATGAAAATTCGCGAACTGGTCCAGCACTGGGAACAAAACGCCAAGGGCCGTATGACCCGCAACCTGTATCAGATCAACCTCGATATAGAAGCAGCTGCGCGCCTGGCCGCGTTGGCCGAGATGTACCCCAAGCGCAGCCCGCAAGCACTCCTCGGCGAGCTGATCGGCGCGGCACTGGAAGAGCTGGAAACCCGCCTGCCCTATGTCCAAGGTAGCCAGGTAGTGGCCACCGATGAGGAAGGCAATCCGCTCTATGAAGATATCGGCCCGACCCCGCGCTTTCTCGCCCTGTCGCGCAAGTATCTGCAGGAGCTGAGTACACAGCAGGACAAAACCAATCATTGATAACCGCTGAAAACCTCGCGCCGACCGAGGCCACCTGCACGCATCAGGAAGTGGCCGCGCGGCGGGGCTTGATCAGCGCTGATTGTCACCCTGGCGCTGTTGCTCCAGCAGGGGTAGCTCACCATCTGGTGGTGCGAGGGAGCCGCCAGGAGGCTTGGTCTTGTACCCCGTGCCGTCGTTGAGCAAAGGGGGATTATACGGCGCCGGTGTCGGCAGATTGCGCGGCTGCGCCGGGGTGAACGGCTGTGGTGTAGCGGTGCCAGGCGAGCCGGCAGGCCGCTCCCCGCGCGGCTTCGCTGGATAGTCCTGCGCCTGAGCCAGCGCCCCGCACAGGACAGTCAGACTCAGCAATAGCACACTGATCAAGCGCATCATCAACCTCTTGCATAGCGAGACTCTTGGCCATTGGGCCACGCATTAGACCGATTAGTGCCCGTCCGGTTGTTTTCGCCGACCATTGGCAAGGCTACACTGTGGGCATTAGTAGTTAGCCAGAGACAAGCCATGAGCACGGATAAATCACCCTCGCCCACCGCCAAACTTGACCGCATCCTCGCCGATGCCCAGCGCAGTCGCGAAGAAGGCTACCGCGATAAAGCCCTGAAGATGTACCCGCATGTCTGCGGTCGCTGTGCCCGGGAATTTTCCGGCAAGCGCCTGAGCGAACTGACCGTGCATCACCGCGACCACAACCACGATAACAACGCGCAGGATGGTTCCAACTGGGAATTGTTGTGCCTGTATTGCCACGACAACGAGCACGCGCGCTACACCGACCAGCAGTACTTCAGCGAAGGCTCAACCGCCAGCCCAACAGGGCCGAAATCGACCCACAAGGCCTTCGCCGACCTGGCCGCCCTACTGAAAAGCAAAGACTGAAGCGGCGGCACCGCCCCCATCTAGCGGCAGGGTGATCTGTGATGGGTATCGCTTCGCTCAAGCCTGCGCGGGATCACTGCTCAGTCAGCGCGCTCGGGGCTTTTGTAGGATGGCGTTGAGCGCAGCGATACCCATCGGCGCCAATCAATGCCATATCCCCACCAGCCCCGGCATGCAGCTTCATCCGATTGCCCTGCCAGTGATGCCTGCAAGCCTTATACTGCCGCCTTTTACGTAAAGGCCTGCTTCGTGGCGAACAAACGATACAGCTGCATTGGTTTATTCAACCCCAAATCCCCGGAGAACGTCGGTGCGGTGATGCGCGCAGCCGGTTGCTATGGCGCGGCATCGGTGTTCTACACCGGCACCCGCTATGAGCATGCCCGCGACTTCGTCACCGACACCAAGAAAGTCTTCCAGGATATTCCGCTGATCGGCATCGATGATCTGCAGAAGATCATCCCGCTGGGCTGCACACCGGTTGCCGTGGAATTGGTGGAAGGCGCGCGGCCACTGCCGCAGTACACCCACCCGGATCGGGCAATCTATATCTTCGGCCCGGAAGACGGCTCGCTGAACAAAGAGATACGCGCCTGGTGCGAGGATGTGATCTACATCCCCACCCAGGGCTGCATGAACCTGGCTGCCACGGTCAATGTCGTGCTCTACGACCGTATGGCCAAGGGTAACAACACCAAGTCAGGGCCGAAATTCTAAAGCGCTCGGCCCAGCCGGCGTAGCCGCTACCTCAGCAGTTTGCTGTCGAGCACCTTGGAAGCCCCGCCCATCACGTTCTCGCTGATCTCGATAAAGTCCTTGGTGCTGACCTTGTTCAGGCGCATCAAGCCACGGGCTACATCGTCCAGCGAACGTGGCTGGGTACTGCCCTTGGTCTTCTGACGGATTTCCCGATCAAGTTCTTGCAGCAACAGCACCGCGCGGGCGGTGACCGGCCCCTTGGAATTCGCCGTGCGCAGGCTTTTTACCGGCTTGCTCCATTTGACCAGATGCTCGCGGACCTTCTGATAACGATCTTCGCTCAAGCCTCCCGCGCGGCGTACCAGTTCGATCGCGTAGTACTCGGCCAGCCCCTCGGTGATCCAGTCGCTGCGGTCGCTCGACTGGATGCGGCTGAATACGTGCACCAGTTCATGCACCAGCGAGCTGGTGCCGTTTTCGCTGACCAGCGGGCGATCGGTATGCATGTAGTAGGAATTGGGCGCCGACAGACCGCCACGCCACATGGGATCGCCCGCGCCAACGATCAGTAACTTGGCGGGGTCACGCGGAAACACCGCCTGGATCTCCGGCCAAACGAAGGTCAGCAGGGTAAGAATATCCATACGGCGCATGCCCTCGCCAACTGGCGCGGCGATGGTCACATCGGTCTCGCCCAGCTTGGCGCGGCGTGTGCCGATCTTGCCGGCGATAATCCAGCCGGTTGGGCGATCAAACTTGCGCTGCGGATTGTCGATGCGGAATTTATTCTTGCCGATGCGCGGCCAGCCGGTCTCGACGCTACGCCAGCCTTTGGGCAGTTCAAACTGCAGGCGCGCGACCAGCTCGGTCTTGTCCTGCTGGCGCAACACGGCGCTGGGCACCAGATCATCGCCGCGCAGCAAGGCCCAGTCCGCAGTCATGCGTGCGTCGAAGCGATTCTCCAACGTTTTATGGGGATGACTGACCTGCACCCGGTACGTCAGCTTCGCCACGCCCTTGCCTGGTCGCCATACCCCGCGCCCTGCACTTTCCTGGGTCCATTCACCGTCACCACTGAAATCACTGTAATAGCCCCTGTCGCCCAGATTGAAGGCCAGGCTGCGCACACGCCCGCCGTCGCCCAGAGTCAGGCTGACTTCGGCCTGATCACTCTCGGGGAGAAACCGCACGTGGTAGTCGAGGTCGACCTTCTGCGCCGCCCATAACGGCGTGCACAGGCTGAGCAGTAAGGCGGACAACACGCTGCGGTGGATCATCATGATGAGCATTTCCTTGGCGAGACGGGGCATTGCATAGACCAAGTCTGGGCCATGCAATTCAATACCAGCTGATCGTTATAGCTGTTTAAACCGCGCCCTGGCGCAGCGGGTGTTTTCAGATTACTACGCTCGACCGCGTCATATCGCGAAGCGCAGTAGCGGCTAGAGGCCGGCCCGCAAGAAAAGTCGATCAGCCACTCAGCCGGCGCGGAAAATCAGGTGTTCTTCCCAATCGTCCTCGGCCACGCTGTTTTCGCTGAGCATGCGCCCTGACTGGGAAATACGTTGCGTGTGCACCTGCTCCGGATCGCCGCAGACCAAGTGATGCCACAACAGCAGATCCTTGCCCTCGCTCACCAGGCGATAGGCGCAGGTCGGCGGTAGCCACTGGAATTGGTCCGCCTGGGCAGGGGTGAGCTGAATGCAATCGGGCACGGACTTGCGCCGATCACTGTAGTCCGTGCAGCGGCAGGTCTTCAGATCGAGCAGTTTACAGGCGATGCGCGTGTAATAGACGCTGCCGTCATCGTCATCTTCGAGCTTTTGCAGGCAGCACAAACCACAGCCATCGCACAGCGATTCCCACTCGGCCTGATCAAGTTGCTCGAGGGTTTTGCGTTTCCAGAAGGGTTCAACTTTGGCGGACATGGCGAGGGTACAGTGACTGGCGAAAAGGCCGGCAGTCTAGCGTGCCGCCTGCCCAAGTCCAAGGCCGGCGGGCCGAATGGCAAACAATGCGGCAACACGTCAGCGTAGGGTGCGCCGTGCGCACAAGGTGCCCTCAATCAATCGGTGGTGCGCACGGCGCACCCTACCCGCTGGCGAAATCGAGATAGTTGCGTAGCCCGGATGCAATCCGGGGAAGACAGCAAGGCCGCGATTCAATAGCCGCGGGCAAGATCCACAGTGCCTTGGAGCTGGCCTCCAGTCTGGTAACGACGCAGATTGTCGACAAACAACTGGGCCATCAACCGCGGCTCGGTCGGCGCGGCGCTGTGCCCGGTGAGCAACAGACGCGGCGTGTTCCAGAACGGATGCCCGTCGGGCAGCGGCTCCTCGCGGCAGACATCGATCACCGCAGCGGCTAATTGGCCCTGCTGCAGCGCCGCGACCAGGTCGGCATCGACCACCGCCACGCCACGCCCCGCGTTGATCAGCAGCGCGCCGGGTTTGAGCTGGGCAAACAGCGCGGCATCGTAGATATCGCGGGTGGCCGGGGTGTCCGGCAACAGGTTGATCAGGTAATCGGCCTGACTGGCCAGGCGCGGCAACTCATCGAGCCCGGCCACGTCGAGAAAAGGTGCAAGGACGCGCGCGCGGCTGGCGACGCCGTAGAGCTCAATGCCGAATGGGGCGAGAAAACGTGCCACGCTCAGGCCGATATCACCGCTGCCGACGATCAGGGCCCGGCGCCCGACCAGGCTCTGCGGCACACGGTTATCCCAGCGCTGTTCCACCTGGGCAACCAGACGAGCGAACAACTGGCGTTCATGGGCCAGCAGGTGGCACAGCACGTACTCGGCCATCACCTGGCCGAAGATGCCAACCGCGCGACTCAGCGAGTAATCACGCGGCAGATCGGCGGCCAGCAGCGGCGTGATGCCAGCCCAGGTCGACTGCAGCCAGTGCGGCTTGTGCCCCTGGCGCAACAAGGCAGCGAGCAGATCTGGCTGGCCGAGCCAGAGCGGACAACGGCCCGCCCAATGCGCCAACTCAAGCGGATCGGCGCTGCCGTGCAGCTCCAGCTCGGGCACAGCCTGATGCAGCAACTCGGCATAGCGGGCATGTTCGGCTTCGCCGATCAGTACGCGCACGGCAGTCACATCGGGTCGTTGCGGCGTAGCAATTCGTCCGGCAGGTGCTCGATATAGTCATCATCCGGTGGCGGCATCTGCAGGTGATAGCCTTGGGTTTCGAGGTTTTCCAGGACCTTGTGAATATCCTCGCTGGCCAGCTCGCGCTCCGGCGTGAGCACCATGCTGAAGGCCAGGGTCGGCGCACCGAATGCGACCAACAGCGCTTCTGGCACCCGCTCCAGCGCATCGCTTTTCAGCACATAGAGGTACATCCCGCTCTTGCGCGGACTTCTGTAGATCGAGCAGATGCGCTTCACGCAGATTCTCCTTCAACGGCCAGGCAGTCGAGCAGCACCTGACCCATCAATTCACGACGCCAGCCGCGCAGCGAGTCCGGCAACTGGTAGGGGCCATTGGGGTAGCCGGTTTTCAGCAGGGCTTCGAGGGTTTTCTTGCGCAGCATCAGCTCTGGGGCGATGTTCAGTCGTTCGCCTTCACGCTGGCCAATGGCGCGCAGTTTCTTCAACAATCCCGCAGCTTCCAGCGGCAAGGGTTCGGGCAATGCTTCAGGCCACTCGGCCGACGGCGTGGCCGCAGCGTCCTTGATCAGTTGGAGCAGGAACTCGCCATCCTGGCGCACGGTTTTCGGGTGCATGTCTTCGATCCGCGCCAGGCTCACCAGGTTATCTGGCTGGGTGCGGGCCAGTGGCCACAGCGAATGCTCGCGGATAATCCGGTTACGCGGCTGGTTGCGCGCCCGCGCCTGACGCTCGCGCCAGGCGCAGAGTTCGCGCAGCACCGTGAGCTGCGCGCGGGACAGTTTCCACGCCAGCTTGGCCTCGCGATAGGCATCCTGCGGAGCGACTTCACGGCCCAGGTTGGCCACCAACTCGGCGCCGTCTTCCAGTACCCAGGCATTTTTCTCGGCCGACAGCTGTTGCTGCAGCAGGTTATAGACCTCGGCCAGGTGCAGTACATCTTCGGCGGCGTAGCTGACCTGGGTTTCGGTGAGCGGGCGCTGCAGCCAATCCGAACGAGTTTCGCCCTTGGGCAGTTCGATATTGAGCACCGCCTGGACCAGGCGTGAATAGCCCATGGAGAAGCCGAGATTGAGGTAGGCGGCGGCCAGCTGGGTGTCGAACAAGGCTACTGGCAGGCTGCCGGTCAGGCGCAGGAAGACTTCCAGGTCTTCACTGCAGGCATGCAGCACCTTGACCACGGCGGGGTCGTGCAGCAAGGCGGCGAAGGGCGCCCAGTCGTCGATCAGCAACGGGTCGATCAGGTAGGCACGCTCGCCTTCGCTGACCTGCAGCAGGCCGGCGATCGGGTAAAAGGTGTCGACCCGCATAAATTCGGTGTCTACCGCCACAAAGGGCAGATCGCGCCAGTTGGCACAGTGCTGTGCCAGGCTGGCGTTGTCACGAATCCAGTGAATATCAATAGCCACGCGGCGCTCCCATCAAGAATGCCGCGCAGTATATATCGCCCCAGCCATTTGCCGGGGTATTGCGTCCGGAATCAGAAGTCCTGACAGGTTGGGCGCAACACCACTTCATTGATTTCCACCTCGGCCGGCTGCTCGATGGCATAGGCGATGGCGCGGGCTACCGAGTCGGACGGGATGGCCTGCTGATAGAAATCCTTGACGGCCTTGCTCGAGGCTTCGTCAGAGCTACCGTTTTTGAGCTCCGAATCCACCGCACCAGGGGAGATGATAGTGGTGCGGATCTTCGCCCCCACTTCCATGCGCAAGCCTTCGGTGATGGCGCGCACCGCATATTTGGTGCCGCTGTATACCGTACCGCCCGGCGCGAAGACCTTGAGCCCCGCCACCGAGGCAATATTGATGATGTGCCCGCTTTCTTGCTTCTGCATGTGCGGCAAGGCAGCTGCAATGCCGTAGAGCACGCCCTTGATGTTGATGTCGATCATCCGATCCCACTCGTCGGTACGCCCCTGGGCCATCGGCGCAATAGCCATGAGCCCGGCGTTGTTGACCAGCACATCAATACGGCCAAAGGTATCCAGCGCGCCCTGAACCAGCGCATTGACATCACTGGCCACGGTGACGTCGGTGGCAAAGGCCACGGCCTTGCCGCCTGCCGCGGTGATCTCGCTGACAATCCTGTCGAGGTTTTCCTTGCGCCGCGCACCCAGCACCAGCGAGGCGCCAAGAGCAGCCAAATGGCGTGCAGTGGTTTCGCCGAGGCCGCTGCTGGCTCCGGTGATCACAATAACTTTGCCGGCAATATTGTTGCTCATGGGGGTTTCCTCTCTAACGGTTTATAAGGACTAACGTGTTCGGAGTATGACTGGCCCTTTCCATCCAATTAATGGAATAGTCTGGATTTTGGAATTCCATATACTGGAACAAACCAACACCTCCCCTCCTAGCAAGGCTTACAGCGTGCTCAATCGAATGGAAATGTTGCGCATCTTCACCGTCGCAGCGCACACCAACAACTTCCGCGAGGCCGCCAGCCGCCTCGGTGTTTCCCCGCAAAGCGTGACGCGGGCGATCAAGGAGCTGGAAGAGCTGTTCGGCCAACTGCTGTTTCACCGCAGCACCCGTCAGGTGCAGATTACTGCGTTCGGCGCCCGACTGGCGGGCCAGGCGCAGCAAACCCTGAGCAGTTTCGATGAGCTGTTCCAGCATAACGTTCAACAACCGATCCACGACCTGGCGGGGCGCGTGCGCATCACTGCACCGCAGGCCGTGGGCAGGCGTTTTGTCATGCCGGTGCTCGGCGAACTGATGAGCGAATACCCGCAGATCGACTTCGATCTGCGCCTGTCGGACGCGATGACCGATGCCGTTGATGCACAAATAGACATTGGCGTGCGCATCGGTTTCATCCGCGATCGCCGCTACATTGCCCGTGCCGTAGCGCATATTCCCCTGCTCGTCGTGGCCACCCCTGAACTACTGGCCAGGAGCGGCACGCCTGACAGGCTAGACGCCCTGCATACGCTACCGACCAGCACCCTGGTTGACCGCGGCAGCGGCCGACCCTGGCCCTGGTATTTCGCCAATGACCGTCACCTGCAGCCGGCCAAACCGAGCTTTACCACCGACGATCAGGAAGTCGAGCTGGACGCCGTATTAGGGGGCCTGGCGATCGGCCAACTGCCCAGCTACCTGGTGCTGCCGGCGCTGCGTAACGGCACCTTACGCAGCCTACTCGACGAACATCGACCGCCGCCCTGGGAGCTGTTCATCTACCGCCCGCAGCGCGGTCCGGTAGCCCCGCGTGTACGCCTGGTCTACGACCGTCTGAGCGAACGCCTGGCTGACCCGGCCCTGCTGCCCAGCGAGGCCTGAAGAGCGATGCGACAGCTCCCGGCTACTACGAACGCCTCTGCGAACGCCTCCAACCGCCCACTGCGGCAAGGGGCAAACGTTTGGAGTCGCTTTCGCGACGACGCTCGATCTGTTCACAACCGCTGAGCGCCGACCAGTCTCGCCTTGTAGCCTGCTTACTGTGTAATCTGGCGGCCGCTCGCACGCTTCGGCACAAGGAATACGCGCAATGAACAAACTGCTTGGTCTACTCGCCCTGCTGATCGCCGCCACAGCGATCTACCTGGCCATTACCCCCAGCCCCATCGACCCACTGGCCTGGCAGGCGCCACCTGCCCCGGCGATGACCGGCGTGCTGGAGCCCAACGACACCCTGATGAAGGCCGAACTGCTCGGCCGCGGCCAACTGCATGGCCCGGAAGATACCGCAGTGGACGCACAGGGTCGGGTCTACGCCGGCCTGCATGATGGCCGCATCGTGCGCATCGAGGCCGACGGCAGCGTCGCGACTTTCGCCGATACCCGTGGCCGGCCACTGGGTATGGACTTCGACGCGAGCGGCCAGCTGATCGTCGCCGATGCCTACAAGGGCCTGCTGTCCATCGACCCGCAAGGGCAGATCAAGGTACTCACCACTGAAGCGGAAGGCCTGCCGTTCAAGTTTACCGACGACCTGGACATCGCCAGCGACGGCACCATCTACTTTAGCGACGCCTCCTCGCGTTTCGAGCAACCGGATTATTTACTCGACCTGCTCGAAGCCCGCCCCCACGGCCGACTGCTTAGCTACAACCCCGGCAGCGGCGAGACTCGCGTACTGCTCAACGACCTGTACTTCGCCAACGGCGTGGCCCTGTCGGCCAACGAGGATTTCGTGCTGGTCAACGAGACCTACCGCTACCGCATCACCCGCTACTGGCTCAAGGGCGAGAAAGCCGGCAGCCATGACGTGTTCATCGACAACCTGCCGGGCCTGCCGGACAACCTGCAAGGCGACCGCGCCGGCACCTTCTGGGTCGCTCTGCCGACGCCGCGCAAGGCCGATGCCGACTTTCTCCATCGCTACCCCTGGCTCAAAGCGCAGCTGGCCAAGCTGCCGCGCGCACTGTGGCCCAAGCCGATCCCCTACGGGTTCGCCATCGCCATCAACGAACAGGGGGAGATCGTACGCAGCCTGCACGACACCAGCGGTACGCACCTGCGCATGATCACCTCGGTCAAACCGGTGGGCGACTATCTGTACTTCGGCAGCCTGGATAACGACCGCATCGGCCGCCTGAAGATTCGCTGAACGAGCCAACGCCGCGCTTCGCGGTCTGTAAGGCGATGCGTCGGAGGGCGCAGCAAAGCAGACCGCCGGATGGGTCGAGCCACGTTGGTCGAGCCACGCACCGTAGGATGGCGTTGAGCGCAGCGATACCCATCAAGCGACTTATGCCTGTACTCGGCGTCATGGCCACTATCGCTGATGGGTTACGGCGCGTTTGCTCTTGTGGCAACAGGCTTATTTACGTGCGCCTGACCTACGGGGCCCGACCAACGTGGCCCGACCCTTCCTACAGCTTCTCGGCGATCCAGATGGTGTGGCGGGTGCCCTTGTTGCCATGGGCGTAGACCTGCACCTCGTCGACCTTGAAGCCGGCTCTGCGTACCTTGTCGGCGAACTTGCTGTCGGCGCTGGCCGACCACACGGCCAGTACACCCTTGGCGCGCAACGCCTGGTGACAACGCTGCAAGCCTTGCGCGCTGTACAACCAGCTGTTGCGCTTCTGGGTCAGGCCCTCGGGGCCGTTGTCGACGTCCAGCATGATGGCGTCGTAACGCTTGTCCGCCGTCTTCAGGCTGTTGGCCACATCCTCCTGCAACACCCGCGTGCGCGGATCGAGCAACGGGTAGCCAGCCTTGGCCCCCAGCGGGCCACGGTTCCACTCGACCACCCCCGGCACCAGCTCGGCGACTTCCACCTCAGCGGTTTTACCCAGGTTCTGCAGGGCTGCCGCCAGGGTGAAGCCCATGCCCAGACCACCGATCAATACCCGCGAATCCGGACGCCCGGCGACTTTCTTGCAGGGAATCGCCGCCAGGGCATCTTCGGAGCCATGCATGCGCGTGTTCATCAACTGACCGCCATCGCCGCCGGCGATCTTGATCACAAAATCTTCGCCGTATTCGAACAGGCAGAGCGCCCCGGAGCCATCGGGAATCGGGGCGGTGTCCAGCAGTACGAAGCGCTTCATGGTTGTCTCATGCTTGATTGAGTCGAATGAAAAAACAGGGCGTGCAGCATGCACAGAAACGGCCAAAGATGCAGCGCCGCAACTCAAGAATAATCTCGCCTTGCCAAGCTGTCGCCGCTCAGGCTTCGCGGCGGCGGCGCCCGTTTTTCTGCAATCGCATAAGCCCGACACAGCCTTTATCATGCCTGCAGTCTTCAGCGAACCCCCGGACGCCCGCCATGCCCCTCGCCCAACTGCTCACCGCCGCTCAACTCCGGGCCCGCCTCGGACAACCCGAACTGCTGATCCTCGACTGCCGCTTTGCCCTTGATGACCCGGCCTACGGTCAGCGTAGCTATGCCGCCGGGCATATCGCCGGCGCCCAGTTCGCCGACCTCGAACGCGACCTCTCGGGACCGATCCATAAGGGCATCAGCGGCCGTCACCCGCTACCGGAGCCGGCGCAACTGCTGGCACGGCTGCGCGCATGGGGCTTGAACGATCACGGCACAGTGGTGCTCTACGACGATGGCCCCGGCACCTTCGCCGCTCGCGCCTGGTGGTTACTGGCCTGGCTGGGCAAGCGCGAGGGCGTCTACCTGCTCGACGGCGGCCTGCAGGCCTGGCGCGAAGCCGACTACGAACTGAGCCAAGCGCTGCCGAGCCCCGCTCCCGGAAACGTCGACGGACAGCCTGATCCCAGCCTGCTGGTCGACGCTAGCCAACTGCTGCAACGCCTCACCGACAGGCAACTGACCCTGCTCGACGCCCGCGCCCTGCCGCGTTTTCGCGGCGAGGTGGAGCCGCTCGACCCGGTTGCCGGGCATATCCCCGGCGCCCGCTGCGCGCCTTGCACCGACAACCTGGACAGCAGCGGGCGCTTCCTTCCGGCGACCGAGTTGCGCCAGCGCTTCGCCGCGCAACTCGGCGAACGCCCGGCCAGCGAGCTGGTGGCCTACTGCGGCTCCGGCGTCACGGCCTGCCACAATCTGTTCGCCCTGTGCCTCGCAGGCTACCCGCTCGCGCCACTATATGCAGGATCCTGGAGCGAGTGGATTACCGACCCAAAACGACCTGTAGCCGTGGGTGATAAACCGGCTATCTGAGAGGCGCAGCTGGTGCCAATTACAGGTTAGCGCGGAGCAACGAAGCCCAGGCGGGCTGAGGCTCGGCGGCCGCTGCAGGCGCACCCCGAACCAGTTGGCGCGACGTCAATCAGCCGGACGGTGACGATTGACCAAGCGCAGCGCCGCCAGACAGCCCTAAGCACCAAGAGGAATATGCAAAATATCCGCAAGCATAAATCAATTTAAAAACAGTATTTTACAATCGAAAGGTCGCACTACACTTCAACTCAAGCGGCTAACCCCGCTTCCGGTGGGGCCTTTCAAGAATGATCACAAGCTGCCACGCGCCCCGGCCCCACCGGTCATTTTTCGTGAGGGCTATATGGGAATTGCCGCCTGCGAGTTAATCCAGCATGTCATACGCCCCACACTGATTTATCTGGGCCGTCACTCACCTGCTGCAGAAGCCCTGCTCCTGGGTGCAGCTGCCTGCCAGTCGGCGCTGGGCTCGGCACTGGACGACCAACGCGGCCACGGCCTCTACCGCATCGCCGAACTGCGTCACCAACAGCTGTGGGATCACTACCTGGCACTCGACCCAGACCTGGCCAGCCAGATCCGCGGCCTGGCAAGCCAGCATGCCTTTCTGGCATCGCCGCACCTTGAACTGACAGTCAACCTGCGCTACTCCACCGCCATCGCCTGGATGCTGATTGAGGTGGAGCGGCGCGAGCTGCCCGCCGCCGACGACCTGTTGGCCCTGGCCCGGGTCTGGCGCCGAGTATTTTGCCCGCAGGGTGACCCACGCGACTTCATCGAAGCCTGGCAACGCTGCATTGGCAACTTCAGTCAGGTCGCCTGAGCTGACACAACCTGTGGTCATCCGGCATTGCAGAGCGCCGGATCGCAAGCAAGAACCGGACGCCCCCCCTGCCCTGCCCCTTCTATTAGTGACCTGGCGCCTAAACCAGCCAGCGCATTGGGTTACACTCGGCTGGCGACCATAACCACAAAAAACCGCGTGAATCTGTCATGACAGCACTCTGTACTGCCTTGCCCGCCCAGCTTCGCCTGCTGCTGGTGGACGACCATCGGATCTTTCTCGACGGCCTCAGCCTGGCCTTGGCGCCACTCTGCCCTGACGTGCAGATCCAGACTGCGCAAAACGCCGACGAAGCCGAAGCCTGTCTGAGGCTGCACGACTTCGACCTGATTCTGCTGGATTTGCGCCTCCCAGGTGTCGCCGGCCTTGAACTGCTGCAGCGCTGGCAGCAACAAGGACGCATGACCCCGGTGGCGATTCTCAGTGCCAGCGACTCCAATCAGGATGCTCAGGCGGCGCTGGCCGCAGGTGCCTTGGGCTTTATCCCGAAAAGCGCCAACAGCAGCGATCTACGCCAGGCCGTGACTCGCGTGTTACTCGGGGAAACCTTACCTGCGCCGGGAGCCGGTGAAAAACCACCCTTCACGCCCCGGCAATTGCAGATTCTCCTACTGCTGGCCGATGGCTTACCCAACAAGGCCATCAGCCGACAGCTGGGGGTTTCCGAAGACACGATAAAAACCCACCTGAAGACCCTGTTCCAGGAACTCGACGTGCACACGCGCACCGCCTGCGTCAGCGCCGCGCGCCAGCGTGGATGGTTGTAGGGGCAAGCTTCGCGGCTGAAACGGATCACCGCCCGCCCGCTCCACCCTACGTGACTGCATCAGCGCGGCTGGCTGTAGGCGTAGCCGGCAACAGCACCGCCATAGCCTGCCGCAAACGTGCCGGCAGCAGGGGTTTACCAAGCAGGGTGACGTGTGCGGGCATGCAGCGCTCCTGCAGCTCGGGGCTGATATCGGCACTCACCAGCAAGGCTGGCAACATCCGCCCCGCCTCCTCGCGCAAGCGTTCAATGGCACGCAGGCCGTCTTCGCTAGCGGCCAGGCGGTAATCGCTGATCAACAACTGCGGCGCCGCCTCATCCAGGCATGCCAGGGCCGCCGGCAGGTCGGCGCAGGCCCAGACTTCACAACCCCAGCGCCGCAACAGCCCGGACAACGCCTCGCGACCTGCCTCGTCGTCCTCCAGTAGCAGGACTCGCCCACTCAACGCGGCGCCGACCGGCTTGACGTGCTGCTGCGCCCCCGCGGCAGCAAGCGGCAGGCGCAATACAAAGCAGGTACCCTGGCCCGGACTGGAGTCCAGCTGCAACGGATGCTCCAGTAACGCCGCCAGTTGCTGGACGATGGCCAAGCCCAGACCCAGGCCGCGCTCGGCATTGCGTCCGGGATTATCCAGCTGACGGAACTCTTCGAAGACCTGCGCCTGCTCTTGTGCGCTGAGACCGCGGCCGTCATCGGCAACCTTCAACATCACGCAGCCAGCGTCCTCCTCGGCGCTAACCGTCACCCGATGCGCCTGGGCATGGCGCAGCGCATTGTTGAGCAGATTACGCAGCACCCGCTCGAGCAGCAGCGGATCACTGCGCACCCACAGGTCCGCGCACTGCAGGTCAAGTTCGACACCCTGCAAATCGGCCTCACGGCGGGTTTCCCCGCTCAGACGTTCGAGCAGCGGACGCAGGGCGAACACATCAAGCTTGGCTTGCACCCCGCCGGGCAAGGTCAGGCGGGTGTAGTCGAGCAACGATTGCAGCAGGCGGCTGAGCTGTTCCACCGAGGTCGCCAGACGAGCGCTGACCCGGCGAATGCCAGGTTCCCGGCTCTGTTCGAGCAGGTGCTGGGCATAAAGACCCATGGCATTCAGCGGCTGGCGCAGGTCATGACTGGCCGCCGCGAGCAGGCGAAGCTTGCGTGCGTCATCGGCTTCGGCGCGCTGCCGCGCCAGGTCGAGCAGGCGCAGGTTGAGCCAGGCACCGCGCTGCCCATGCTCCTGCAGGTAGGCACCGGCACTGCCGATCAGGTTGGCGCAGATCAGAAACAAGCCCTGATAGGCCAACTGACTGCCCGGCTCGGTCAGCAACAACCCAAGTGCCAGAAACAACAGGCAAAAGCCCCAGGCCGCCAGGCTCACGGCGCGAAACGAGACGCCGAGCAGCACATACCCGAACAACAGAATCAGAAACAGGCCGTCGTAGGGCATAGCCTCGCCCTGAGCCCAGCACAGGTGAATGATCACCGCCACGCAGGCGCCGTTCAGCGCATAGGCGCCGGTGTAGGCTAACAACGCACGGCGCAGCGGGCACTGCGGACGACGGCAGTAGACGAAAACAGCCAGTACGCCAAGGATACCCAGCACGCGCAGGGGCAACAGCCACAAGCTCACCGTCAGCGGCATCAGCAACAGATCAAGGGCGGCGTAGATCAACTGAAAGACAATCGCCGTGCTGACGATCAACAGCAGGCGGCGGTGCATGCGCTGCACCCGGTGCTCGACGAAACCCAGCTCCAGCTCCGGGACAAAGCCTAAACGCCGATAACCACGGCGTTGTTGCGCCAGTAGCAGGCGCTCCTCCTGTTCCAGGGTCATCGGCCGGCGTCCGCCCGCGCTTGGGCTACCGAGACGGCCACCCTCGCAGACTCAAAGCCCAGGAGTCTCGCTGGCCTGCTGTTTGGCGGCAATCGCATCATAGGTATCGACTCGGTGTTGATCGGCGGCGTCGAACAAGCGCTGGCGCAGTCGCTGCTGTTCCTGCTGCTGATCCGCCGGGCTCAGACCGTTACTGTGCAGCGTGGCCAGTTGCTCGCGATAAGCGCTGTAACGCTGCTGCCAGGCGCGCTCGTGGCGTTGTTCGAGCAGCAGGCGTTCGACGGTTGACGGATCATAAGTCAAAGCCAGGGATTGGCGCACCTGCTCCTCGCTCGCCCCTTCGCGCCACAGCCGCTCGCTTTGCGCCTGCTGCATCTGCGCCTGACTGTGCCGTTCCTCGCTGGCGCGCATGGCGGCGGGCAATTGCCCGCGCAAGCGCTCCTGAGCGGCGGCTTTACCCTGCTCGCTCAGATCTTCGCGAGCGAGCAGGGCCAGACTGTCGAGGGTGTAACGCGAGTACGCCTCTTCGGCACCGAACAGGGCCTCCACAACCCTGGGGGAAAAGTGGCTGCGGCGCAGCTGGGCCAGGCTATCGAACGCCTGCTGCAATACCGCCAACTGCAACTGCGGCTGGGCTTGCTGCTGGACGCTAAGCGGTTGTTGCAGCAGCGCCAGGCTGGCGCGTTTGTACTCCAGATAATCACCAAGCAGGCTGATCAACTGGCCCAGTGCCGGCTCCTGCAGGCGCCCGCCAGCGTCAGCCAGCAAGGCCTCGACCGAGGCGTCGAGCCCGGCCTGGTCGACGGCGCTGAGGAAGTAATCGAAATAGTCGCGCAGTGCCAGGTCGAGCTGCAGATTGCCGGCGCTGTCGGCCTGCAACCCGCCGTCGACCTCGGTGCCGCTCATGCCCGGCAATACTGCCGGCGGCGTGGCCTGGGCGGCAGCAGTTGGCGCAAGCTGATGCTGCACGGGGCTGGCAATGAGCAGAGCAACAGGTTCAGCCTGGCTGGCCGAGTCGGCCTGGACCATGACCGGCTCCGGCCATTGCCAATAGAGGATCAGTCCGGCAGTAGTCAGGCCCAGTAGAGTCAGCAGGATGAGGGAGCGGATCGGCAAGGGCATGCGACCTCCAAGGCGGGCTGTCTGGCAGCCCGCAAGCGTGGCAAGGATCAGACGCCTTTGTTCTTCAGGCGATTGGCATGCTGACGATACAGCGACACCGGCTCGGTCCAGCCGCGGATGCCGAACAGGTGGTTGATCGCATCGACGTGGTTCATGTTGTAGCTGTCGCCGAGCACCTGGCCCAGGTAAGTCGCACAGACCCCGACCAGACCGTCGTTCTTCTCGCTGCCGAAGGCCAGACCGGTGATGGCCAGGAACGGATCGACCGCATCGAAAATATTGGTGTAGGACGAATTTCCGGTCCAGGAAAAGTAACGGATGTTGTAACCGCGCACAGTGTGCACTTCGGTGGATTTGGCGCAGTAGCTGGCATTGTTCACCCCCCACGGATGGCGGCTGTTGAGGGCCGTGGTGCCAGGGGTGGTCAGGGTTTCCAGGGCGGCCAGACCGTTCTGCGAATTGCTGCTACCGGACAGCAGGTTGATCACCGAGCCCAGGGCATTGGCGATGGCACTGGCGCCGCCTTCGATGGCGCCGTTTGGCGGAATCACCCCGCGCACCACGTCGGCGACTTTCGAGCCCTTGTTGACACCGTTGATAGAGGTCACCGAAGCGACCAGGTCCGGACGCAGGGAAGCGGCCACCCGCGCGGTCGGCGAACCCTGGCTGTGGCCGATCAGGTTGACCTTGCCGCCGTTGGCGCCGGCCCAGGGCACGATCTGCCGGGCCAGTTCGGCGCCGCGCTGCTCGCTGTCGTTGAACGCGGCAACGCTGGCGACATAGACCTTGGCGCCGTCGCGTTCGAGGTTCCAGGGAATGGTATGGAAGTAGTTGACCAGGCCGCCGATGGTATTGAAACCGGTGATGCCGTGCACCAGCACGATCGGGTACTTGGTTTTGGTGTAGTCGGCCTGGGCTTCGACGGCGCCGACCAGGGCCACGGCGGCTAGAGCAGTGCAAAGAACGCGACGCATGGGTGCCTCCATTATTTTTATTGTGGGCACGCCGGGAGACTGCGTCCGGCGTGCCCACACTTTAAGGAGGCGTGAATAACCCGCCCATCGCCCAGATGGGTGAAGGACGAACCTGGCTGCCGTTCAAGGCGTCGAGGCGATGGCCTGTTCCACAGCCGCGATCAATGCCGGATCATCTGGCTGGGTGCTACTAGAAAAGCTGGCGATCACCTTACCCTGACGATCGACCACGTACTTGGTAAAGTTCCAGCGCGGCGCTTGGCTCTGGGCTGCCAGTTCCTTGAACAGCGGGATTGCTTCGGTGCCGGTAACTGACTGGGATTCGCTCATGCTGAAGGTCACGCCGTAGTTGACGTAACAGACCGTGGCGGTTTCCTCCGCATCGTCCGACTCCTGCTTGAAGTCATCCGACGGCACACCCAGCACTTGCAGGCCCTGGCCCTTGTAGCGCTGATACAACGCCTCCAGCCCTTTGAACTGCGGGGCGAAGCCGCAGAAGCTGGCGGTATTGACCACCACCAGCGGCTTGCCGGCAAACTGGCTACACAGGTCGATACTGTTCTTGCTACGCAGCATGGGCAGCTCGCCTTGCAGCATAAGCGGACACTCGGCCGCCCAACCTGGTAACGCCAGGCCAGAGAGGGTAAAAAGCAGGACAAGGGCGCGCAGTGACATGGGTAACACCTCCAACAGAAGCCAAGGTGCAACGCTACTCGCAAGCCCTGCAGACGGCAATCAACGAGACGCCCTGGAACAAGGCTTTTCCGCGTATCAGCAACCATTACATATCGCGCAAAGCTAGCGCCTTTAATAGTCGACTAGCAGCCCGATAATCGATGTATTCACCCCGAGACGAGCACACGGGTAGGTTGGCGTTGAGCGCAGCGAAGCCCAACAAGCGGCTCGCTGGGCTCAACAGGCCGCAGCCAGAAGCTCACCGCCGCGCCACACGCAATGGCTAGAGTGCGGATTAACGACAGGTGCTTGGAGTGCGGCCTGCTCGGCGGCTCAGGTGGAAGTCGGACCCGCAGCAGGATCGAGCAGGCCTTGCAGACCTTCGAGCAAGCGACTATTCAGCAGCTCGGCCTTTTCCAGACGTGCCATGTCGAGGCGAGGATCCAGGGCAAAACCACCCTTGAGCAGTTCCTGGAGACCGTTGCGACCGTTTTCAAGCACATCATTGGTGTTGCGCAACGCCTCTAAAAGCCCCTTGGCATAATCAATCAGCGAGGTATTGACCGCGCTGGCCGCCTGACCGCCCTGCTCAGCCACGGCGCTGTATGCATCGGTGGCTTGGCGTACGCTGCTCTGGGTCAGACGCAAAGACATCGAGGCCAGCTGTTCGCCATCCATATCCAACGCCATGGCGCGATCGAAAGCCCCGGCCAAATCACCTGCATAGAACTTCTCGGAGAGGTCCTGCACCTGGGCAAAAAGCTTACCCAAGGCCGCACGTTCCTGCTCATCCAGCTCGCCTTCAACGCTGACCTGCCAGGCGCCGATCTGCACACTGCCGGACTGACTGCTGGCGATCAGCGAGGTATTACTGCCATTGCTACTGGCGGCAACACTGGTTTGCGACCAGTTGGCCGACGCCTGGGCGATGGAGATGCGCAGGCGGTCGCCATCGCGAGTGGTCACCGCCATCTCGAAGGTTTGCGCGACGGCGGCAAACCGCTCGCTGGAGGCTGCTACCCGGCTATTGCTGGCGGTTTCTGACGCGCTCGGATCGAAGCGCTTACCGAGGCCGGCAAAACCGTCCTGGATGCGCTGGTAGGTGTCGTCGATGTCCGCCGCTACTTTGCCTTGCAACACGCCCATGCCATCGAGAATCTTGCGCGCCTCGGCAAAGCCTTTTTCCACCCCGTCGCGCGCCTGAGTCATCAGCGTCTGCAGCTTGGCGGGATCGGCACCCGCGGCCGCCTCACTGTGCAGACGTTGCTCGATAAAGCCGAGAACCACCGCTGCGACCTTTTCCGGACTGAAGGCATCTACCTTCTTGCCACTTAGCGCACCGGGTTCCAGACCGAGCCGCTCGGTCAGACGGTTGGCAAGCGTCTGCTGCGCATCGGCAGCATTGCGCAGGGTTGTCGGGTAGCTCTGCAGAGACGAACGTGAAGCCGGCGATGCAAGGGAGGCCAGAGGGTTCATGACAAGGTACCAAGGCAGAATATCTACTCAGTTGACGGCCGCGCGCAGACAAACTTGAGCCGCCAGCGGGCACTGACTGACCAACGGCGCGCAGGCTGAAAAATCCCAGAATTGAGCCGCCCCCACCACGGCGACCGCGACAGACTCATTACACCGGCGACCTGAACCACCTGAACCAGCACCTAATTCAGACTCAACAGTCACGCGTAACTAACTGATAAATAAGGAGTACAGACTAAAGTCTAAAGGCTAGCCCGGCGCACTCGTGGTTTATTCCGCAATGCCGTAACAGGTCGGTCATGTGCCGGCTCGCACACCACCATGGAGACAATAATAATGAGTAAAACGCGCCTCGCCCAAGCAGTGGCCCTCGCCACCCTGGGCGCCAGCCTCACCTTACCGTCCCTGGCTCACGCCGAATTCATCAAAGACAGCAAAGCCAGCCTGGAGCTGCGCAACTTTTACTTCAACCGAGATCTGCGACACACCTCGGCGACAGAGCAATCCAAACGTGAGGAGTGGGCGCAGGGCTTTATCTTCAAAGCAGAGTCTGGCTTTACCGAAGGCACAGTAGGTTTCGGCCTGGACGCCTATGCCGGCCTGGGCCTGAAACTCGATTCGTCCGACGAGCGCGCTGGCACCAACCTGTTGCCGAACGCCTTTAAGAACGAAGGTCCGGATGAGTATTCGGAAGCTACGGCCACCTTCAAGGCCAAGGCCTCCAAGACCGTACTCAAGGTCGGCGGTTTGATGCCCAAGCTGCCGAGCGTGTCCGCCAATGACGCGCGCCTTTTACCACAGAACTTCCTCGGCGGACACCTGAACTCCCAAGAGATCGCCGGCCTGACCTTCGATGCGGGTCAGCTAAAGGAGCTCAACCAGCGCGACTCAACCGACTTCCAGGATCTGAGCGTGAATGCCTTGGGTGGCATACGCAACTTCAAGTTTAAGGGCAAGGGCAATCAGGGCGATGACTTCAACTTCGCAGGCCTGTCCTATAAGTGGCAAGACAACCTGACCACCAGCTACCACTATGGTGAATTGGAAGAGCTGTATAAACAGCACATCTTCAACGTGGTACACGTGTTGCCGATTGCCGATCAGCAGTCGTTCAAAACCGACCTGCGCTATGCACGTACCACTGACGATGGGCGCAGCAGCAACATTGACAATAAGTACTTCGGTGCGATGTTCACCTACGCCCTGAGCGGCCACAGCGTCGCTCTGGGCTACCAGAAAATGAGCGGCGATACCGGCTATGCTTACCTCAACGGCACTGACCCGTTCTTGGTCAACTACGTGCAAATTGGTGACTTCGCCAGCAAGGATGAGATCTCTTGGCAGGCACGCTATGACCTCAACTTCGCCTCCATCGGCATTCCCGGCCTGACCTTCATGACCCGCTACATCAGCGGCGATAACATTGATCGCGGCGCAGCCCTGTCCGAAGGCAAGGAATGGGAGCGCGACATGGATATCGGCTACGTCGTTCAGGAAGGTGCGCTGAAGAACCTTGGGGTGAAATGGCGCAACTCCACGATGCGCTCCGACGCCCTCGGTGAGCTCGACGAAAACCGCCTGATCGTCAGCTACAGCATCCCGCTGCTGTAATCTGACTCGACACAAAAAGCCCGCGCTCATTCGAGCCGGGCTTTTTGCGTTTTGCAATGCCTTGATCAGTCCTGGCTAAGCGAGCCTATCTTGTGGATCGACAGGTCGGCGCCATTGAACTCGTCTTCCTGACTCAGGCGAATGCCGACCAGCGCCTTGAGCGCGCCGTACACCAGCAAACCACCCAGCAACGCCACCACGACGCCCAGCGCGCTACCGACCAGTTGACTGCTCAGACTGACGCCACCCAGACCGCCCAACGCCTGCTGACCGAAGATCCCGCAGGCGATCCCGCCCCACACGCCACACAAACCGTGCAACGGCCAGACCCCGAGTACGTCATCGATCTTCCATTTGACCTGGGTCGCGGTGAACGCCCAGACGAACAGCGCGCCTGCAATAGCACCGGTAGCCAAGGCACCGACTGGGTGCATCAAGTCGGAACCGGCACATACCGCCACCAATCCGGCTAACGGGCCGTTGTGCAGAAAGCCCGGGTCATTGCGCCCAACCAGCAAAGCCGCCACCGTACCGCCGACCATTGCCATCAGTGTATTGACCGCCACCAAGCCGCTGACGCTGCCGAGGGTCTGCGCGCTCATAACGTTGAAACCGAACCAGCCGATGATCAGAATCCACGAACCCAGCGCGAGAAACGGAATATTCGACGGCGCGAATGCCACCAGCTTGCCGTCGCGATAGCGCCCGTTACGCCGCCCCAGCAACAGCACTGCACCCAGGGCCAGCCAGCCGCCCATCGCATGCACCACCACCGAACCGGCAAAGTCATGGAAAGGCGCACCAAACTGCGCCTCAAGCCAATCCTGAACGCCATAGTTACCGTTCCAGATCACGCCTTCGAAGAACGGGTAGATGAAGGCGACGATCAGAACAGTGGCGCACAGTTGCGGGCCGAACCTGGCTCGCTCGGCGATGCCTCCAGAGATGATCGCCGGGATTGCTGCGGCGAACGTCATCAGGAAGAAGAACTTGACCAAGGCATAGCCGTTGCCTTCGATCAGCACGTTTGCCGGTTCGAGGAACGTCACGCCGTAGGCGATCCAGTAGCCTATAAAGAAATAGGCCAGCGCCGACACTGCAAAGTCGGAGAGTATTTTCGACAAGGCATTGACCTGATTCTTCTGCCGTACCGTGCCCACCTCGAGAAAGGCGAAACCGGCATGCATGGCCAGCACCATCACCGCACCAAGCAGGATAAACAGGGTATTGGAGCCGTGAATCAAGGTTTCCACAGCACTGTTGATATTTTCCATCGGCAAAGAAAACTCCGTACTTAGGGAAAAAGCACCAAAGCGGATCACCGGAGGCTGTACGCGCACCATCTGGCAGCACAGAGACCGACCCACCTCACCCAAGACAGCCTTGCAAGGCTCTGAAACAGAGCTTTTCAAAACTGCCAGGAAGGTACTTAATCTATATTTATTAGTGGCTTATCAATGCACCATGGCGTCCAGGCCAACCCTTGCCAAGCCCTATAAAAGAGCACTGCGACAAAGGCGCGCACCAGCACATAGCAAACGCTGTACCAGCGGCCCGTACCCGCTCTGTGACATAAAGGAATGAACCCAATCCCCCGAACAGCACTCGAAGCTCTTACACTGAACAAAACCGCTCAAGGAGAGACCCGATGCCACGTAAAAACGCCAGCACAACAACTCAGGATGACCTGCTCAACGAATTTCAGGCATTGGTTACCGATACTGAAAAATTACTGCAGCACTCGGCCAGCCTGGTAGGCGAACAGGCCGAAGAGCTACGCGAACAGATTCGCAGCAGCCTGGGCCGCGCCCGCTCCACCTTGCACAATGCAGAAGATTCGTTGCGTGACCGCGGCAGGGCTGCAGTCCAGGCCACAGAAGGTTATGTGCAGACTCACCCATGGCAAACCCTGGGCGTTGCTGCAGCCATAGGCTTGCTGTTGGGCATGCTGATCACGCGGCGCTGAAGAGAGAAGACATGGACGCCACACCACCCTCCACACCCAGCCGCGGCAGTTCGCCGCGGCGCTTTGGCGGTGCCCTGCTGGGTTTATTGCAGGGCCATATCGCACTGTTCGGCGAAGAACTCAAAGAGCAGCAAAGCCACACGCTTCGCCTGCTGGTGCTAACCAGCCTGAGCCTGGTGTTTGGCTTGTTGCTGGTGATTGGCCTGTCCGCTGCGCTGCTGATCAACTTCTGGGACAGCCATCGGCTGACCGTGATCATCCTTCTGTGCGCGGCTTATACCCTGGGTCTGCTGGTTTGCCTGCTGCGCTTGCTGTCACACCTGCGCAATGCCCCTCCACCGTTCAGTGCCAGCCTCGAAGAACTGGCGCGCGACCGCGAGCAACTGCTGCCATGAGCCTACCTGAACTGCCCGCCAAGGCCTCGCGCAGCGACTTGCGTAAAGCCATGTTGCGCCTGCGCCTGGAAATGCACCGCCAGGAACTGCGTCACGAAACCCTGGTAATGCTCCAGCCACTGCGTCAGGCGCAATATTTCAGCAGCCATTGGCGCCAAGAGCTGGGCAACAGTAACACCCCCCTGTGGGTCGCTGGCGGGGCCTTATTGTTGGCGACGCTGGGCGTACGCCGCGGCAACTGGCGACGCTGGCTGCGTATTGCCCTGATAGCCTTCCCGCTGCTCAGGCGCAACCCGCCGCAAGGCGCTGACAACGAGGCGAAAGCCCCGTAGCCCTAGTAGCGCTCGATCTGACCAAGCTGAACCAGAACGCCGCAATTTGCGGCGTTTTGCTGGCTGACCATAAAACCCGAGGGTACTCGCACGGCCCCGCGACACCCATGACCACCTGAACGCAGCCCCGGCAGCAGCACAATCAATCGACCAGGATGCCCTACAGCGCTTGCAGCCGATCGCGCGAACCCCGAAGCTAGGGCCATCAGCCACTGAATGGCGAGGACTGGCCTTGGACTGGCAAACACTGCTCAACCGCGAACGACTCGGCAAACCGACGCACAGCGCCGACGAGCTGGGGCGCACGCCCTTTCATAAAGATCATGACCGGATCATCTTCTCCGGGGCTTTTCGCCGCCTGGGGCGCAAGACCCAAGTGCATCCGGTATCAAGCAATGATCATATCCACACGCGCCTGACCCATTCGCTGGAAGTCAGCTGTGTAGGTCGTTCGCTGGGCATGCGCGTCGGCGAGATGATTCGCGCCGATTTACCCGCCTGGTGCGAGCCGAGCGACTTGGGCATGGTCGTGCAGTCGGCGTGCCTGGCGCATGACATCGGCAACCCGCCATTCGGCCATTCCGGCGAGGATGCGATTCGACACTGGTTTTTGCAGGCTGCAGGGCGCGGCTGGCTGGACGACATGAGTGTGACGGAGCGCGGCGACTTTCTCAGTTTTGAAGGCAACGCCCAGGGCTTTCGCGTGCTCACACAACTGGAATACCACCAGTTCGACGGCGGCACCCGGCTGACCTATGCAACCCTTGGCACTTACCTGAAATATCCCTGGACCGCGCGTCACGCCGAAGCGCTTGGCTATAAAAAGCACAAGTTCGGCTGCTACCAGAGCGAACTGCCGCTACTCGAACAAATCGCCCATAAACTGGGACTGCCACAGGTCGAAGACCAGCGCTGGGCGCGTCATCCATTGGTCTATTTGATGGAGGCGGCAGACGATATTTGCTACGGCCTGATCGACCTCGAAGACGGCCTGGAGATGGAACTGCTCGACTACCGTGAAGTCGAGGCCCTGCTGCTCGATCTGGTCGGTGACGACCTGCCGGAAACCTATCGCCAGCTTGGCCCGCAGGATTCCAAACGGCGCAAACTGGCGATTCTGCGCGGCAAGGCCATTGAACACCTGACCAACGCCGCCGCCCATGCCTTCGTCGAACAACAAGAGGCCCTGCTGGCGGGTACTCTGCAGGGCGACCTGGTCGAGCATATGCACGGCACCGCCAAACGTTGCGTGCAGAGCGCCAAGGACATGGCACGGGAGAAGATCTTCCAGGACAAACGCAAAACCCTGCACGAGATCGGCGCCTACACCACCCTGGAAATTCTTCTCAACGCCTTTTGTGGCGCGGCACTGGAGCAGCATGGCGGGCGCACGCCATCGTTCAAGCATCGGCGCATCCTTGATCTGCTCGGCAACAATGCACCGGATCCGCACGGATCGCTGTATACCTCGTTTCTGCGCATGATCGACTTTATCGCCGGCATGACCGACAGCTACGCAACTGAAATGGCCCGTGAAATGACAGGGCGCTCGAGTCCAGTGTGATCCATGAAGAACGTGTTACGGAAAACCTTAAGCTGGCATGCCGGCCCGCCTGCCTGGGGCCCGGCAATGGTCGCCGGCTTCGGCTGCGCCCTGCCCTTGCTGCTTGGCTTATTCAGTGCCCACCCGGGGTTTCTCTGGGCATCGGTTGGCGCCTTTCAGGCTGCCCAGGCCAACCCCCTGCACCGCTTCGGCATGCTACGCATGTTGATGCTCATCGGCCTCGGCGCCTGCAGTGCCGGCCTGGGCTTCTGGTCAGCCAGCGATCCACTGATCAGCCTCGGTCTGTTCGGTGCTTTCGGCTTCTTGCTCGCCTGGCTGCAACGCTTCGGTAGCGAGGCCGGCAAGCTCGGCATTGGCTTGGCCGTCTGCCTGTGCCTGGGCCAAGGCCAGCAAGACCTGGGCAACCTGGATAAGCCGTTCGCCATTGCCATGCTGTTTATCCTGGGCGGGCTCTGGGTGATGCTCCTGGCATTCGGTCTGCGGGGCATGCATGGCCTGCGCATGTGGCCCTACATGCCACGCTTCGTCAGCATCCTCAAAGTACTCAAGCGCCACGCCAAACGCCTGCCAAAACAGCAATGGCGCCTACATGCGCTAGCGTGCACCCTGGCTTTCTCCCTGGCTGGCATGGTCGTCAACCTGGCAGACCTGGAGCGCGGCTACTGGCTGACCTTGACCGTAGTGACAACTCTGCAACTGGAGTTTCAGGGTAGCCTGGTGCGTGCCCTGCAATCGAGCCTGGCCAGCCTGGCGGCTGCCGGGTTATTGATTCTGCTCGGGCACAGCCTGCAAGATCCGCCGCTGATGGTCGCCACCCTGCTGCCACTGATCGCTCTCAGCCGCGCCATACAGGCCAACCACTACGGCTTGTTCGTGCTGCAAACCACTGTTTGCTTCGTCTTGCTCGCCGAAAGCCTCGCCCAGGACTGGCAGCTTGCCGAGGTGCGCTTGCTCAACGCCCTGTTTGGCGTGGTGCTGGTGCTGTTTGTAGCATTGCTGATGCATGGCCTCGAGCAATTACTGGTGAAACGTGCGGAACACCTGAGCGCGCAGTCGCAAACACCTTGAGTCGCAGCATCACGCGACAGGACTCACCTAAATACTGCGCTAAATAGAATTTTTTATAGTTAATCGCGTTTAACCGGCAGCGCTTCAGAGCGTTCACTATGCTTGATCAATCCGCAGCGCCATTCATGGAGAGACGCGCGATGCCCAGGATGCCCAAGCCCAAAGACCGCTGCTTCCCCCTGTACATACATATCAGTGTGCTTTTCACCTTGCTGCTGCTGTTAACTGGCGTAGTACTGGGATTATTCAACTATCAGCAGAACTCCCGGATCATCTTCTCCAGCAGCACCACGCTGTTTGAGCGTATTCAGCAGGACGTGCAGAAAGACCTTACGCATACCTACCAGCCCATCAACCACCTGCTGAGCATGCTGGTGCTCAACCGCGCGACTCAGGCGACTGATCTTCAGGGCCGCCTGGAGCTGCTTGAACCCCTGGCCCAAGCGCTGCGCGACAACCCCAAGCTGGCCTCGCTGTACCTGGGCTATGCGGACGGTGACTTCTTCATGCTGCGCCCGCTGCGCAGCGCAGCACTGAAGCAACTTCTGGCTGCTCCCGAGCAGGCGACCTTTCAAGTCTGGTCGATCGACCGCAGCGAGACCGCAATAGAGGCCCAGTACCTGTTCTTCGATGATGCACTGACGCTGATCAGCCAACAGCAGCGCCCCCTGGAAACATTCGATCCACGCCGCCGCAATTGGTACCTGAGCGCCAGCAGCAGCACGCAGCAGATCACCACTGAACCCTATGTGTTTTTCTCCACCCAGGAAGTCGGCACCACCCTCGCCAGGCGTGCCGGACCGAGCAGTGTTCTGGCTGCGGACTTGACCCTGTCTGACCTGTCCAAGACCCTGGCCGCCCATAAGGTCACGACCCACAGCCAGGTGATTCTGTTCGACGCCAAAGGCAATACCGTGGCCTATCCCGATAGCGCTCGTGTGCTGATGATGGATAACGGCAAACCGCACCTGACCCCCGCCCGCGACCTTAGCCCTGAACTCGCGACTCTCCTCGCAGAGGATGGGCGCGAGGCCACCAACCAGGGCATTCTCGAACTCAGCGGACGGCGCTGGATCGTTTCGCGCAGCCATATACAGGAGGGCGGGCCGCAGGGTCTGCACCTGGCGCTCTTGGTGCCCGAAAGCGAGCTGCTCACCGATGCCTACCGCATCCGCTGGCAAGGCGCACTGATCACCCTGACCACCTTGCTGCTGTGCCTGCCTCTGGGCTGGCTGGCCTCGCGAATTTTGACCAAACCCTTGCGTACTCTGGTGCTGGAGGCAGAGGCCATCCGCCGCTTCGACTTCAACTACCCCGCCAGCGATCACTCGCTGGTACTGGAAGTGGATCAACTGGCTAAATCCATGGCGCGGATGAAAGAGACCATTTCCAGCTTCCTCGATATCGCCGCCAGCCTCTCTGCGCAAACCCGTTTCGAGGCCCTGCTTGAGCGGGTACTACAAGAAACGGTGGCCATCAGTGCGGCTCATGGCGGCCTGATTTACTTGATTGACGCCGACAGCGGGCGCCTGGAGCCTCACGGCCTGTTTCTCGACGGCGCGCAACACAGCCTGAAGAAACACGGCATTCGTGGCTACGACAACACCACTGACCAACTACCCTCCTGGCTGCAGCTACCGGCCAATGGCGGCAAAAGCAGCATCGCCTCGCTGGGCTTTGACCAGGCTGGCGACTACCGAAGCCTGCTGCAAACCCTCGACAGCCCGCGCATCCACCTGGTTGCTACTGGCCTGCGTAACCGCCAGGGCGTCACACTGGGCATCCTGGTTCTGCTGCACTGCGACCGTGGCGAGCCATCCGATCTGGCCATACAGAGCCCCGAGCGCATAGCGTTCGTCGAGGCGGTTTCCGGCGTTGCGGCGCTGTGCATTGAAAGCCAGCGCCTGCTGGAACGTCAGAAACAACTGCTTAATGCCTTTATCCAACTGATCGCTGGCGCCATCGATGCCAAGAGCCCTTACACCGGCGGCCACTGCCAACGCGTGCCGGCGATCACCCTGATGCTGGCCCGCGCAGCGGCGGACAGCGATGAGCCGCCCTTTCATAACTATCAACCCAGCGATGAGGATTGGGAGGCGCTGCATATAGCGGCCTGGCTGCACGATTGCGGCAAGGTCACCACGCCCGAATACGTGGTGGACAAGGCGACCAAGCTGGAGACGCTCTACGACCGAATCCACGAGGTGCGCATGCGCTTCGAGGTGCTCAAGCGCGATGCCTGGATCGCCTACTGGCAAGGCTGCGCACACGCTGGCGATCAGGCCCAGTTGGCCGCCCTGCGCGATGAATTGCTGAGCACCCTGGACGACGAGTTCACCTTCGTCGCGCGCAGTAACCTGGGCGGCGAAGCAATGGCCGAGGCGGATCTGGCGCGCCTGCAACAGATCGCCACACGCACCTGGACACGCACCCTCGATGATCGCCTGGGCCTGTCATGGGAAGAAGCCAAACGCCATGAACGACAACCAGCCACGAGCCTGCCAACCGAAGAGCCGTTGTTGGCCGACAAGCCCGAGCATCTGATCGAACGCCCTGCCACGGAAGTCATCGCGCCCGACAATCCGTGGGGCTTCAAGCTGGACGTGCCGTTGCACAAATACAATCGTGGCGAACTGCACAACCTCGGCATCACCCGCGGCACGCTGACGGCCGAGGAGCGTTACATCATTAACCACCACATCGTGCAGACCATCCTCATGCTCGATCGCCTGCCCTTCCCCGCACACTTGCAGAGCGTCACCGAGATCGCTGGCGGCCATCACGAGAAAATGGATGGCAGCGGCTATCCGAAACGCTTGCATCGCGAACAGATGAGCCTGGCGGCACGCATGATGGCGATTGCCGATATTTTCGAGGCACTGACCGCCGCGGATCGTCCCTACAAAAAGGGCAAGCAGCTCTCGACGTCGCTAAACATCATGGCGGACATGTGCAAAAACACCCACATAGACCCGCAACTGTTTGGCTTGTTCGTGCGCACGAAAATCTATCGACACTACGCCGAACGCTTCATGCAAGCGCAACAGATCGATGAGGTGAACGAATTAGAGGTGCTCAGCAAAGCCGGGCTGACAGGCTAGCCAAATGGCGTCAAGCTCACTGCGGAGCTTACGCAACCCACTGTACGAGGCAGACTTGCTGCATGGCAACTGGGGCAACAGTGAAGCAACGGCTGGGCATATTGCATGCCCAGCCGGCAGACATCAGGCCGGAGTGTTGATGGTGCTGTCCGGGTACCAGACGTCCATCAGCGGGCTGACAGTAATATCAACCAGCTCATCACGACCTTTCAGCCAAGCTTCAACCTGGGTACGCTGCTCTTCGCTGACCGAGCCACGCTTGGCCAGGCATACCAGACCATAATCATCGCCACCGACATAACCAAGACCATTGGCGGTCATGGCGTCACGCAGAAACTGATCGAGGAATGCATCAATGGCCTCTTCGGCCAGATCGTCTTTGAAGTTCAGGTTCAGCTCAAAACCCAGCTCCTGGAATTCATCCACGCAGAGTTTTTTGCGCAGACGGCGGGAACGGTTAGTAGCCATGGAACAATCCTCAAAAGTGATAACGCGCGGCACTTTAGCAGCTTGCCGCATGAATTGCCTGCCTCTCTGCCTGCCAGGCGACAGGCGCCATACCTGAACACACATTTATGCTGACCGCAGGACGACACACGCCGGGCTAGCCTGGGGCATAATGTGCGGCAATTCGCAAAACCTCGACGGGATCTTCCGTACATGTCACCCATGATTTCCATCCCTCACTTGGAGGGTATATGCCCATGACCAACACCTTGCGCAAACTGGCTATCGTTGGTTTGCTCCTGCCACTCGCCCTGCCCTTGCATGCCGCCGTCAATAGCAGCCTGCCGGCCAAGGTTGAGCAATCGCTGAAAGCCAACAAGATCAGCAGCCAATCCCTGTCAGTGGTCACCCTGCCACTGACCGGCCCAGGCACCAGCACCTTCTTCAATGCCGATATATCGGTGAATCCAGCCTCGACCATGAAGCTGGTGACCACCTTTGCCGCGCTGGAACTACTCGGCCCCACACACCAGTGGAAAACGGAGTTCTATACCGATGGCACGCTGAAAGACGGTGTGCTGCACGGCAATCTGTTCCTCAAAGGCGGCGGTGACCCCAAGCTGAACATGGAGCGACTCTGGCTGCTGTTGCGCGACCTGCGTGCCAACGGCGTGCATCAGGTTACCGGTGACCTGGTGCTCGACCGTGGTCACTTCAACCAGCCCTCGCTGCCCGCCTTTAACGATGACGGCGGCGACAGCAACAAACCGTACCTGGTCACTCCCGACGCCTTGCTGGTCAACCTCAAGGCGCTGCGCTTCGTCGCACGCACTGACGCCGGCAAGGTACACATCGCCGTCGAGCCACCGATTGCCGAGATTCGCATCGACAATCGGGTCAAGGCCTTGCCTGCCGGCAAGTGCCCAGGCTGGCCGGATGTACGCTACAACCCGGTGAAACAGTTCGACGGCACCACCGTGATTGTCAGCGGTCAACTGGCTGAAGGCTGTAGCGCCCAGACCTATTTGTCCCTGCTCGACCATCCCGGCTATGCGGCAGGCACTGTGCGGGCTATCTGGCAGGAATTAGGCGGTAAGATCCTCGGCAAGGATCGCCTCGCCGATGTGCCGAAAAACGCCCGCCTACTCGCGCGCGCCTTCTCTCCTGACCTGGTAGAGATCATTCGCGACATCAATAAATACAGTAACAACACCATGGCCCGTCAGCTGTTTCTGAGCCTCGGCGCGCAGTTTCGCAATGAGGCCGACGGCGACGATGCCAAGGCTGCCCAACGGGTAATCCGGGGCTGGCTGGCGCGCAAGGGCATTACCGCGCCGCACCTGGTGATCGAGAATGGCTCCGGCTTGTCGCGTGACGAACGCGTCAGTGCACGTGAACTGGCGCAGTTACTGCAGGCCGCCTGGAAAAGCCCCTACGCTGCCGAGTTCATCAGCTCCATGCCGCTGGTGGCAATGGACGGCACCATGCGTAAACGCCTGCACCGCACCGCCCTGGTCGGCGAGGCGCATATCAAAACCGGGACCCTGAACAATGTCCGCGCCATCGCCGGCTACAGCCGCGACAGCAATGGCAACAGTTGGGCGGTGGTGGCGATTCTCAATGATCCGCGCCCCTGGGGCGCATCATCGATTCTCGACCAGGTGCTGATCGACCTGTATCGCCAACCTAAACGCTGAGCGCCTGAGCAGGTGGCTGCCAGATATTCAACCGCGCACGCCACCTTCGCGCTCCCAGGCACAACGCACCCGCAGCTCACCCTCTTGCGGGCTGTGGCAGCCGTTGTCTGACTCCCAGCGGAAGGTATGAGTGCCGCTCAGTTCAGTTTCCAGATGGACCACGGCACTGGCCCAGTACAAGCGCTTGAGCAGGGTCTCGAACTGCTCGACCCACAGGCTCCACTCATACTCCACGGCGCGGTAACTGGCACCGAAGTGAATTACCTGGGTCTGGTACAGGCCTTCACCGGACTGCTGGCAAAAGGCAAACATCTCGCGCCCGAGAAATGGCCAGGCCTCACCCGCCGGCAACTCAGCCAATACCCGATGGTTGATCTGACGACGCAGATGGCTCTGCGCCGGGCTATCGGCTGGCCAGTCACGAATACAGCCATAGACGATGGATTCAGACTCCACATGAGTACTCCCGAAAATCAAGGCTGCCTTCTATCACAGCGCCGTTTATCGAGAAAGCAGCCACTGGAAAACTTTGTCACTTTGCCAGCCGGCGCACACCCGCTGGATCAGCAATGGCGCGGGCCGCGGCGCATGACCCAGGCCAGCACCGTCATCAGCAAGGCCAAACTGGTCAGCACCATGAACGGCAATTGATAGTGGCCGGCCAGATCGCGGGCCAGCCCCGTGAGTACCGGCGTCAGACACGCCATGCTGTAGCCCATGCAAAGCATCATCGCAGTCCAGCGACTGACCGCCAGCGGCGAGCCCGCCTCGTAAAGCGGCAGCACCAGGGACAGGGCAAATGAACCACCGAGCCCGAAACCGATAGTCACAGCCCACAGCTCTGGGACGAAGGTCGGTACGAAGGTAATCATTGCCAGGCTCACGGACGACAACAATCCACAGCCCACCAACAAGGCATAGCGGTTGCCAAAACGCTGGGCCAGCCAGGGCAACAGAAAAGCACTGGGCATGCCCATCAACATCGAGATACTGAACAGCGCATTGCTGTGCAGCAGACTCAAGCCCGCCTCGTGGTAACGCGCCACAGCCCAAGTTGCCAAGGCATAGAACAGCCCGGCCTGAATCGCAAAAAAGCAGCTGATCAACCAGGCCCGCGGCTGATTCCAAGGTAAACCGCTGCCAGCTTCTGCAGCATCCGGAGACTCCGCCCGATTAGGCAAGCACCACCACAACAACAGCCCCAGCAGCGCAGGCAAGGCCCAGATCGCCAGCCCCTGAGGCCAGCTGTCGCCTAACAGCTGGGTCGCTGGCGCCGTCAGCACCGCACCAGCCGCGCCACCAACAGCCATGCTCAGGGAATACCAGCCAACCACTGTGCCCATCTGCCCCGCGAAGTGGCGCTTGATGAATCCCGACAGCAAGGGGCCGGCAATGGCAATTGCCGTACCGAGCAAAACCGCACTGGCAATCAACACAACACTGGACTGACCGGCCAGGCGCATCAGCAGAGCGGCGGTAATCACCCCCATGCACAAGGCAACCGTACGCTCCAGCCCCACACGCAACGCCAGGCGCGGGGCAAAAGGTGCCAACAGCCCCATGCAGAGTACCGGCAATGCGGTGGTCAGGCTGATCAGGCCACGACTGAGAGCCAACTCTTCGGCAATCCGCTCAATCAGGGGTGCCAGGGAGGTGATACCGGGGCGCAGATTGATCGCCGCAATCACCAGAGCCAGCAATAGCAGAACTCTAGATGGCGCTTTCAATTGGCGTTGCCCAAGGAGGGTCGAAAATATAAGTACAGACAGGCTTCTGGCGAGGTTTTCACTAAGCTTCCAACATCCTGACGACTAGACTGACAAGGCTCGCAACCCTAGCCCCTGGAAAGCCAGAGAGCAAGTCCGCAAGCACAAAAGCTGACCGAGCGATCAAGCTCAGTTCGTACGATCATTGTGGCCAAGATCACGCGCCGGATCGATCAAGTCGCGCAAGCGCTGCTTGAGTGCCTTGGCCTCGGGAAAACCGCCATCGGCCTTGCGCTCCCATATCTGAACGTCATCACAGGTCACGCGAAACACCCCGCCGGTGCCGGGCTGCAGGCTTACCTTATGCAGATCATCGGCAAAGGTCGACAGCAGTTCCTGGGCCAGCCAGGCCGCGCGCAACAACCATTGGCACTGGGTACAGTAAGTAATGGTGACTTCAACTTTGCCGCTGGACATAAATCCGTCTGCCTCCACAAAAAAATGATGGCACCCCCACCCTGGGTTGCAACGTAAAAAGCCCGCTTACCTTGCACAGGTAAGCGGGCCTTTTTAGATGAAACTCCTAGCGACTGGTGAATGCCCTCAGGCAATTTTCGCCAACAGCTCGCGGGCTTCCTGCTTCTGCTCATCATCCCCATTGCTGATGATTTGATTAAGAATATTGCATGCACTGTCCAGGCTGCCCTGCTCGATATAAGCCAGCGCCAGATTGAGCAGGGCCAGGTTATCGTGATTTCCGGCCAACTGATCGAAGTCATGCAGCAGAGGACTGTCTTCAACATGCGGCCGGGCGAGAAAGTCTTCGCCCAGATTTTCCTGCAGCCAGTCGTCTGCCGAGGCCTCTTCAACCAGCATAGATTGAGCGAAGGGACTCCGCGCATCGCGATTACTCGCCGATTCAAAAACCGCCGCTACATCGTCGTGCTCGGAGAGCTCCGGTGCTGGGGCAGCGCCTTTCTTGCGCATACTGGTTGGAAACGGACTGACCAGATCCCAATCAGCATCCAGTGACAGGTCGTCCAGATTGAGTTGAAAGTCGTCCTCCAGGGCTTCATCTGCTGCGTCTACCGGCGCTTGCAACTGCGACTCATCCAGCACCAGCGCGGCATCGTCCAGCGTCTCGGCAATCGCAGGTGCATCGAGCAACCCGGGGTGACGCGCCTTGAGCTGATCGATACGCGCCGCAGTGAAACCGGACTCGCGCAAGACCACCTCTTCTTCGGCAAAGGCTTCGGCATTGCCCTGCTGGGCCAACACCTCGAGCAGACGGAAGCGAATATCACTGCGCTCTGGCTGCACATCCAACGCCTTGCGCAGAATCACTGCAGCTTCACTGAAGCGGCCGTAGGCAATGTAGATATTCGCGCCTTCCAATGCGTCGACTGGATTGCTTGCAGCTGCCGATGCTGGAGTAGCACGAGCGGCCAAAGGAACGCTACGCAGCGGCGGCGTAATAGGTTCAGGTGCGATCACTAAGGGCTCAGCAGATACTGCCTGAGCGTTTTCTGGCGAAGGCGCGCGACGGCCGCGCCAAAACAGCCCAAGCAAGCCGACCAGCAACAAGGCCAGCGCAGCCAAAACAATGCTGAACCAGTTACGGCCCGGCGTCTCGCCGGACTCGTTCGGCACCCCCACCGCAGACTCTGCAACTACAGGCGCAGGAGACGATTGTTCGACTACAGAGCGCTCGACCAACTGGGCTTGCAACTCGGCCAATTGCTGATCCCTGTCGCCCATCTGTAACAGCAATTGCTGAAACTGGGCTTGCAGGTCAATAACGCTCTGTTGCAGCTTGATATTTTCTTCGGCCTGACTCAGCAACTCCTGGTCCAGGCGCTGCTGCATGAGGGCCACCTCAACCTGAGGGCCTGCGGGCGCTTCTCCTGGCTCTGGAGCCTGCACCTCGGTACTCACTACGGCATCATCAGTGATGCGCATGATCGGCGCACCGCCCCCCTGAGCAGTATCAGGGAGAAGCAGGTCGGCCCCTGACTGCAGGCGGCTGATATCACCACGATTGAATGCTTGCGGATTAAGCGCATGGATATCGCTCATCAACGCTTGCTGCGACGCTTGACTACCCGCAGCACGCAAATCTTGCGCAATCTTCCACAGACTATCGCCGCTGACGACCTGATACCGGGCACCCGCTTCGGCTACTGGCATGACGCGTGGCGCGGCGACAATCGCTGGTGCTGCTGGCGCCGCCGAAGTCTGCACAGGCGCTGGAGAAGCCTGTACTCCTGGCGTGGCAGCAACAGTGCGATAGGCCGATGAACTGGGCGGATCGAGCAACAGGGTGTATTCGCGCAACAACGCACCGTTGGGCCGCGCCACCTCGACAATGAAGTTCAAGTAGGGCTCACGCACCGGCTGGCTCGACACCACACGAATCACACTGTTACCGCCTCGCAGCAAAGGGGTGAACCGCAGATCGTTGAGAAAAAACAAGCGGTCGACACCAGAGCGACTGAACACATCGGCAGATGCAAGGCGCACCAACAGATCACTGCTGGTCAGATCGGCGACTTCCAGCAGTTCGATTTCAGCATCTAGCGGCTGATTCAGAGCTGAATGCAGGGTGATTTCACCCAGCCCCAAGGCGGGGACTAACCCGGAATAAATTGCCGAGCTTGAAGCAAGGCCGATCAGCAATTGCCGGACTCGAGACATATGAACTCTCCCGCTGACTCCGCTCCCGAGTCGTCACACCACCCCACGCGTCGGCGTGCATATCCCTCAGTGGTGAAAACAGTGGGTGCAGCAAATTCTTACGCCGGGAAACATTCCATGTCGAACCCGGCTAATGAGTGAGTATGGCTATGATCTACAAGGCTGCGCGAATTTGTGAGTATGCAATTACAGGGCAGGTAGCCATCATACGCAAAAGCGAGGGATATTAGTCAATAAAATGGCTATGCCAAGGTTACGCTGTAACGGGTACTAAGGGGAACTTGTCAGAACCGATTCCGCAACTGAAACCCAGGTCGCCCGGGCGCCCTACAGTTCATTCACAGTCACACCGCCCATAGCATAGCCCTCAATAACCCCGGACCTATCACGTCAGCGACTGGTCGAGCGCACGCGCCACGCGGCCAGCACAGTCAGGGCGAAAACGGCGGCCATCAACCAGAAACTCTGCTGGAATGCCAAGGCCTCGGCCCCCAGATCGCCACCTTCGCGGTCATGGCGCCACTCAAGAAAGAATGTCAGCAAGTTGACGCCAAATGCTCCACCGAGTTGTCGAACAAAGGTAATCGCCCCGGCGCCCAAGGCCAGTTCCTGCGCATTGAGGATATCCAGCGAACCAGTACTCAGCGCCGGCAACAGCAGCCCCAGCCCCACCCGCCCGACACACGCCCAAAAGCACAACACGGTGAACGATGCACCCTGCTCAAGCCAACCCAAGCCCGCGGCAGACAGGGCAAAAATCAGCAAACCACTGACCAGTAGCAAAGCCGCCGACTGTCTGTCGCTTAACCAGCCGCCGACAAAGGAGGCAGCGCCCATCAGCACTCCGGTTGGCAACAGCAGCAAACCAGCACGTCCGGCGCTATAGCCTTCGACTGTTTGCAGGTAAAGAGGGATGAGGTAGGTCGAACCATACAGGCCCATGCCCAAGGTCAGGGCCACCCAACTGGCATTGCGAAAGCCGGCGTTGCGCCATAAACGCAACGGCAGAAGCGGTTTTTCGCTACGCCAACTGCGGGCGAAAAATCCGACAAATGCCAACGCACCCAGCAGACCAGGCAACCATACCCGCGGCTCCACCCAGGCAAAACGCTGAGCTTCGGCCAAAGCGCCGAGCAGGGCAAACAAGCCAACGCACAATAAAACGAAGGCCCATACATCCAGGAAAGGTGTGGTTTTATCCCGCTGACTGGGCAGCAACCACTGTCCCCCCAGCATCGCCAGACCGCACATGGGCAATGGCAACCAGAACACGGCGCCCCAGCCGAAGTGATCGACCAGATAGCCACCGATGGTCGGCCCCAACGTTGGCGCAACCATCACTCCCAGGCCATAGACGCCCAAGGCTGTACCTCGGCCACCGCCAACGAATACACGGAAAATCAGCACCACCGCCAATGGCTGAACGATTCCGGCACACAGCCCCTGAGCGATGCGCAGGGCAATCAGTTGCCAGGCCTCTTGGGCGACCAGTGCCAGCAATGAACTGAGCACGAACAGCAGCAGGCCGAACTGCGTAGTACGCCTGGCACCAAATCGCGAATGCGCCCACGCAGCCAATAACAGGCCAGCCGTCATGGCCGCAAGAAAACCCGTGGACAGCCACTGCGCCTGCGGCCGGCCAATCGAAAAGTCCAGCATGATCGCTGGCAAAGCCACGTTGATGCTGGTCGAAGCCAGCACCATGGCCATGCTGCCGATCATCAATATGCCCAATAACCAGCGCGGATAGCGCGCGCCAAACCGGGCCTGCAGATCAGGCAGACCCTGCCCCATCAGCGTTTTTCCAGATTACCCAGAATTCGCGCATGCACCTGCTGGCAGCGGCGCAGCTCTTCTTCATCGATACCGGCGAAGAGCTCTTTGCGCAACTGAGTGGAAATGGCCTCGATCTTTTCAATCAACGGTTGCGCGGGCGGGCTCAGGGCAATTTTCTTGGCCCGCCGATCTTCTGGCACCGCCTGCCGGGTGACCAGGCCCTGGGCTTCGAGGCTGTCGAGCAACCTGGCCAGGGTTGGCCCCTCGACCCCCACGCTTTGCGCCAGCTCACGCTGGGTTGGCAATTCGGCAAAACGTGACAGGTGCAAGAGCACTAACCAGCGCGCCTGTGACAGGCCGAGGCCGACCAGACGGCGATCAAGTTCAGCACGCCAGGAGCGTGATAACTGAGCTAATTGCATGGCGAAACGGTGTGGATCCAACTGCGACGGCGACTGCGACATGGCTAAACGGCTCTTTAAATATCAAAAACTAACTATTAGCGAGCTAACCATAACCACAGCCCCGAGAGCAAGTTTTTGGGGCATCTCAATATTCTGTTCTCTCACATACCAGCCTACGGCGGGTTCAAGCGCCGCTATAGAGACTGACTGCGCCTCGAAGAACGCAAACACGCGGCGCGCTCAGCCGCCGAACTCAGCCTGCAAGGCCGCACGCACGCAGTACAACACGCCGTCCCCGGCGCGCCCGACGAACAACCGGCTGACTTCAGCCACTGGCGGCAGTTCGCCTTCGCCATCGAGAAAAGCATCCTGGATCTCACCGAGCAGCTCTTCCGGCAGGTCCAGCGCTTGCTCCAGGGATAGCTGCTGGCGGCTAATGGCTTCGGCCAACATGCTGTAGACGTTCTTTTCGCTGCATTTGAGCTGGCCAGCGATCTGCAACGGAGTCATACCGGCGCGGGCCAGGCTGACCAATTCATGACGCAAGTCGAGCACCACCCGCGGCGCCTCGGCATTTCCACTCAGCACCTCAAGAAAAGCCTCGCCGTAGCGCTCCAACTTGCGCGCGCCGACGCCGCTGACCTGAGCCATTTCGGCAAGGCTGCCAGGCTTGCTGCGAAGCATTTCCAATAGCGTGGCGTCAGGGAAGATCACATAAGGCGGCACCGCATGTTCCTCGGCCAACTTGCGCCGTAGTGCGCGCAACGCGTCCCATTGTTCGCGCTCGTCGCCACGCACCAACTGGCTGGCAGCACTACTGGACGCTTTCGCCGTGTGTTGCGGCTTCAGGTCGCGGCGCAATTGCAAAGCCACCTCACCGCGCAACAAGGGCCGACAACTGTCAGAGAGACGCAGGCCGCCATAACCTTCAAGGTCGACATCGGCCAGCCCGCGCGCCACCAGTTGACGGAACAACGAACGCCACTCGCCCTCGCTGAGCGCCTTGCCGACGCCGAACACCGTCAGGTGCTGATGACCCAGCCCGCGAACCTTGTCGTTGTCACGCCCGAGTAAAAGATCGACTAGATGCCCAACCCCGTAACGCTGACCGCTGCGGTAGATCGCCGAGAGGGCCTGGCGTGCCGGCTCGGTGGCATCCCAGGTCTGCACCCCATCGACGCAGTTGTCGCAATGGCCGCAGGGGTTCGGCATGTCCTCATCAAAATACGCCAGTAATGTCTGACGGCGGCAACGGGTTTCCTCACAGAGCGCGAGCATGGCATCGAGCTTGTGCTGTTCGAGACGCTTATGCCGCTCATCGCCCTCTGAGTTGTTCAGCATCTGTTTGAGCAGCAACACATCCTGCAGCCCATAGGCCATCCAGGCATCCGCAGGCAATCCATCACGACCGCCACGACCGGTTTCCTGATAGTAGGCCTCAAGCGATTTAGGCAGGTCCATGTGAGCAACGAAGCGCACGTTCGGCTTGTCGATGCCCATGCCGAAGGCAATGGTCGCCACCATGATCAAGCCTTCCTCGTTGAGGAAACGCTTCTGGTGGTAGGCACGCAGGTCATTGGCCAGGCCGGCGTGGTAGGGCAACGCCGGGAAGCCCTGCTCGGAGAGAAATGCCGCGACCTCGTCAACCTTCTTCCGCGACAGGCAGTAGACGATGCCGGCATCGCCCTTGCGCTCGGCGAGGAAGGCCAGCAACTGCTTGCGCGGCTGATCCTTGGGCACGATGCGATAGAAAATGTTTGGCCGGTCGAAACTGGAAAGAAAACGCTCGGCATTTTGCAGATGCAGGCGCTGCACGATCTCTTCACGGGTGCGCATATCCGCCGTGGCTGTCAGGGCAATGCGCGGCACAGTGGGAAACAGCTCGGCCAGTTGGCCCAACTGCAGGTACTCCGGCCGGAAGTCATGCCCCCACTGCGACACACAATGCGCCTCGTCGATGGCAAACAACGCAATATCCAGACGCTGCAGAAACGCCAACATACGCGGCTGCACCAGGCGCTCAGGAGCCAGGTAGAGCATTTTTATCTCGCCGCGGTTGATTCGCTCGGCGATCTGGCGCTGCTGCTCGGCATTCAAGGTTGAGTTCAGGGCCACTGCCGCGACCCCCAATTCGTCGAGGGTGGCAACCTGGTCATCCATCAAGGCGATCAGAGGCGACACCACCACCGCCAACCCCTCACGCAACAAGGCCGGCACCTGAAAACACAGCGACTTGCCACCGCCGGTTGGCATCAATACCAGGGCGTCGCCACCACCCGCCACGCGCTCGATGATCGCCCCCTGGCTGCCACGGAAGCTGTCATAGCCGAAAACGTCTTTGAGGATGTGCAGTGCCTGGTCAAGCATGAAAAGGTCTCCGAAACGAGCTGCGCATTATACGCACCTGCTTGCCGGACTGAGTTTTGATATGTTTTCACCGGGCATTTGCCTAGAACTGTGGCCGCTGTAGCAGGTCTGGACTAGAATCCATCCTCGTTTACTTCTTCAAGGTAGCCCCACGATGTCCTTCGCCGAGCAACTGTCCCGCCTGCAAGCCTTTCTCGACGCCGATGAGCTGCACGAAGAGGCTCTGGACTACGTGGCCGCCCACGGCTACCTCACTGCCTTGTCGATCTGTCCCGAACCGGTACCGGAGCGTGAGTGGATCGATGCCCTGTTCTCCGAGCCACCGCATTACCGCAGTGACGAGGAGCGCGACGACATCGAAGCCACCCTGGTGCAACTGCAGACTCATATCGCCCGCCAACTGGCCAGCGATGACGATCCAGAAGTACCTTGCGAACTCGACCTCGGCGACGATCCAGACGACTCCGACCTGCGCGGCTGGTGCATCGGCTTCATGGAAGGGGTATTCCTGCGTGAATCCGTCTGGTTCGACGATGCCGAAGACGAAGTCAGCGAACTGCTGCTGCCGATCATGGTCGCCTCCGGTTTGTTCGATGAGCAACCAGAGTTCACCGAAATCGCCAGCGACCGCGACCTGGTAGACAGCATGGTTGAGCAGATACCCGAACTACTGACCGCACTGTTTCTGCTGTGCCAGGCCCCGGAAGAAAAACCAGCCCTGCTCAAGCCTCGTCACCACTGAGTCTGCGCCAAGGCCATGGCGCATGACATAAAGGAAAACCGTAATCCACTGATACGCTATGCACTGCTGGCCTTGGGTTGGCTGTGCGTAGCACTCGGGGTGATCGGGATTTTCCTGCCGGTACTGCCTACCACGCCATTCCTGTTACTCGCCGCAGCCTGCTTCGTGCGCAGCTCAAAGCGCTTTTATCTGTGGCTGGTGCTGCACCCCAGACTGGGCCCATGGGTGCGCGACTACCTTGAAGGACAGGGTATACCGCTCAAAGCCAAGGTCTACAGCATCGCCCTGATGTGGCTCAGTATCGCCCTCTCCTGCTACCTGGTTCCCCTGTTCTGGGCACGCGCCTTCATGCTGACCAGCGCAGTACTGGTCAGCATTTATATCCTCAAGCAAAAAACCCTGGCTAATCCGCGCTAGCCGCGTGTGTTATTCAGCCTGCCGTGTACGAGCATAAACGCCGATTACACAGCTCACGGCGAAGTCTCTCCCATCAGGAAACGCAGTGAGCAGCGCTGCGACAGTTTAGACGGTATCGACTTTAAGCGCATTATCATCGAGCAGATTGGTGATTATGCTGGCTTCATTTGCCGTGCCATAGAACGTCGACAAGTTTATGTTATCCAACACTATCTGCTGCTCAACCGGCCCGCCCGCATTGGTACTCACTGAAATAGTGGTAGTCGTACCGGCGAATGCGAAATCCAGGTAACTTTGCAAACTCTCGACACTTGTGCCCGCACCGGTTAGTAACTGCGACAAGTCCAGTACATCCGAACCACCCATATTGGCTCCAATGGAAAAGTCGGTAATATGATCAACTCCACCACCCAGATGCCCTAACTGCCAAATAAAAGTATCTTGGCCAGCTCCACCACTCATGATGTCGGCGCCCAAACCGCCGATCAGAATGTCATCGCCATCACCGCCAAATAGGGTGTCGTTACCCGACCCACCAAACAAGACATCATTACCGCTACCGCCGAAGATAATGTCATTACCCTCTTGACCATAGACCACATCGTTTCCCGCACCGGCATAAATGGTGTCATGACCAAGTGCGCGACCAGACTCTTGGCCCAGCTCATCCGCGTGAGTCAGTATATAATCCAGGGTGTCCGCACGGGTCCATGTCGCGTATGCACCCGCCCCACCCCCGGCTTCCAGTAAAGCAAAAACCTGCCAACCTGCGCCGGGCAAAGTCGATAACGCAGCAGCAGCGGCCAGGATATCGGTAAACAACACATCTCCGAAAATCAGATCATCTCCCGCGCCCCCCTGGATAGTGTCATTGCCTGCATCATAAAGCTGAAACTCAGGATTAAAATCGGCCAGCACGCTCGCCAGTTGCTCACCAGTGGTGATATTACTGGCCACATCAGGACTCACCGAGGAAAGTTCACCCTCGATCTGGTTGAGAATATCGAGAGCCGCACCGCCTACATTGATACCCACTGCTTGAATCTGTCCGAAAGTCGCCTCGAGTAAAGCCACTTCACTTACCTTGTCGTCATTCTGGGTGCCTGACGGGTTATGCGTACCCAGGACATGCGCAACCGCCGTGCTGGTAGCGCCGTTAGTCACGGTATTATTGAGGTCGGTCGAGTCACCGGCTAACCAACTGTTCGGCGCACCATCAGAAACGAATACAACCTGATTGATCACATTGGCGCCGGTATAAGGGGCATCAGCCCCTACACTCGCGACCCAGTTCAAGGCCACTTGCAAGCCGGCTTCATAATTCGTCCAGCCATTGGCAACCAGACTATTTACCGCACTTTGCGCGGCCATCAGTCCCCCGCCTTTGATATCGAATACCCCAAGGCTCTTGGCCGAATTATTGAAGTCGATAAGCTGGATCCGCACATTATCTGCGGCGCTAACTGCGAGCCCTGAAAGCAGCCCATTAACAGCTAACTTGAGAGCGGCCATACGGCTCATGGTCGCTCCATTGAAGCTGATATTCGTCGTCATACTGCCGGAGGAGTCAAGCACAAGTATCATGTTGACATTTTTCCCTATGAGGTTGCTGCGCCCCTCATCCCCCACCAAAATATCATTCCCATCTTTACCCGTGATGACCCCCGCCCCTGACGGGGTCACATAGAGAACAGCACTTCCCGCCATATCGTTGGCGTTGGAACCAACCACCAACTGGCCTGCAAACTGCGGCTGAAAAACAACGTCCAGCGTGGCAGATGCCTGGTCACCATCGGCATCAATAACCCCCACTTGAAAAGACGTGCCTATTGGCTCTTCTTCGATCCGGTCAACGATAGAGGAACCGTTCACTCGGAACCCAGCGCCCCCCGTATCAGAAAGATCGACTCGAATTATCTCCGTCAACGAGGTAGGAATTGCGGTCAAGACATTTTCGGTGAATACCGTGGTACCACTCTCCGTAACGTTATTACCCAAGGCGTCCTGACCATAAACAGTCCAATTTACCGCGTTCGTTGTATCCGAACCCTGAATATCAATGGAAAACTGTGCACTGACCACCGGACTGGTGTAGGAAAAATAAAGAACATCAGCCCCAGTTATCCACTGACTATCCGCAGCAAGCCCCTGCTGACTTGAGTTCACCGTCCCTGCCGAAGAGTCGATTGACATTACAACTGTCTGCCCCACTGGAATAGTGTCGGTAGGCTTATACAGCCCGCCCGTATCCGTCACCAACAGATAGTCCTGATTGCCGCCAATATTTTTATCGTAAGTCGCACTGAATGTCTGGATAGGGCCATCCAGCTTACCGTTCATATCAATTACATAATTGCCTGCCACATCATATGTCAGGGTAAATATCAGCGACTGCCCCGCTCCCCCGGTATAGGGCGCAGACGTTGCGCTGGTATAGGCGTAAAGCACGCCCATGTCGTCGGGACTGACTGAGTAATAAACAGTGTTACCAGCTGAAGTAAGCGACGATGCGGCATATGTGACGCTGGTGCCATCCCAACCTGAAATATTCCCGGTCAAATCCGCACTTCCAGGTGCATCTGCGCCGATAACAGGGTCAGAGGTACCTGTCGCGTAGCCCGAAGGGTCATTGTTCAGCGATGCTGGCGCAACAGTGGTGAGCGTTGGGGTGTCGTCGATGATCCGAATGACCAGCTCGTCGCTGGCAGCGCTACCGCCTACGCCAAGCACGCTGATCGTGACACTGTCATCAAAGTGCGTATCGGTTGCACCAGCCTTGCTGTCATTGTCGATCGTGGCTAACAGCGTGTAGCTGTAGCTCACGGTACCGCCCATGCCACTGCCAACATAGTGGGTCAGCGTCAGCACACCTTCGCCGGTATTAATGACCTGATTGCTTGTTGCCAGGGCCTGCAACTGCGCGAGGCTCAGGCTCACGCCGCCGACCGTAACGCTGGCGATTCCGTCGGTGGCCGATACCGTGAAGTTGCCACCCGTGGTTTCGCTGGTGTCCGCTGCCGAAGTCAGACCTTTTTCGTAGACCGTTTCATCGGGACCTTGCAGCGCGGCAGTCACTACCTGGGCGCTGTCATTGGCCCCCTGAATGGTGATGGTCAGGGTCGCAACGCCCAAGTCGCCGTCAGCGTCCTGCATGGTGTAGCTGAAGGTTTCCGTGAGGCTCTCGCCATCATCCAGCGCTTGAACCAGTGGGTTGCTGTTGTCCAGCAGGTAGCTGTAGGTGCCGTTGCCGGTGTCGGTAAAGGTGCCGTAGCTGGCCGCGGTGCTGGCCCAACTGACGAAACTGATCGGCGCATCCGCGCCCGGTTGGCCGTTGGCGTGCAGGTCGTTGGTCAGTACGTTGCCGCTGATCGGCGTGACCGTGTCTTCGGCGATGCTGTGGCTGTCGTCCACTGCGTTCGGTACGTCGTCGACGATCTCGATAATGAGACTCGCCGGTGTCGATGACTGCCTACCGTCCGAGACACTCAAGACGAATACGCTAGTCGGGTTACCGGAGCTACTGTCGGCAGGACTGGTCAGCTCGTAGCTATAGCTGACCAACCCGGTCGCGCCATCATAGCCGGTGATAGTGAGCGTGCCATGCTCACCGACAAAGCTAACGCCCACCAAGCTAGCTATGGATACCGTCACGCCGTTAATGGTGAGGCTCTGCAGAGCGCTTAGCCCGTCAGCATGTGCCAATCGGAACGTACCACTAGCGAATTCGCCGCCCGAATCCGCATCCGAACCCGTTGCCAGCGCAGATTCGGAGACCGACTGGCGTTCGCCCAAAATAACTTGAGGAATGCCCGGCTCCTCATCTGGCAGCCCACTGCGCAGCTCATCAGCCTGCTCGCTATCTGGCTCAGGAAACTCTGGAGCGAAACCCAGGCCCTCGGTTGGGAAACCTATGACTGGATCAAGCGCCCCAGCGGTTTCACCCAACAAGACAAACGAATGGCCACCGCCGCCTGCGCCACCCACCCCAGGCCCAGCAGCTGGGGCCTCAAGGGCGATGGTCGGGTCGACGCCAGCTTCGATTGCTGCCTGTAGTTGCTCGATTTCGGTCAGGCCCTGGTCGCTGGCCGTGGCTTGCTCCACTGGGGCTAGAACGCTGACACCGCGCGTATCTGCCAGCATCTGCGCATTGAGCATCAGGTTGCTGTCACGACCGAGGGTCAACTCGCCACCTCCGGCCAGGGTGACGGCTATCGCACCAGCCGCCCCGGCAACCAACTGCTCACCGGCAAAAACTCGATCACCCTCGACAAGAAGCCGACGCGTTCCATCGCCAGCCACCGCAAAAACCTCGCCGACAACCTGACTGACGATACCGATCAAAGTAGCCATGATTCCTTCCTCACTACAGCTGCCAGCCACCGCCAACAGGTCTGAAAAGGGTCAATACACCTTCCTGAACACCGGGCGCGACACAACAAGCAACTGAGTGAAATGAAACGGCGCGCAACTCATAAAATATTAGCGCCAAAAAAATAGCGCCCCTTGGCTGCCGTATTACTCCATCAGAACCATCCCCGCCCTAGGTATTGCGAATCGTGCTCGACCGCCTTTTATTAGCCACGTCACACAACCACAACCCAACAGTCACGTGACCTTGGATATAAACAATGTCGCGCATTTCCCAGACTGCATAAGATTTTTTTCTCATAAAGCTTGTGAGAATTTTTTCTTAGGCTTTGGTTAAAGATGTTCTTAGCTGTGATGTTAAAAGCCCAAAACTTTTTTATAAGAAAAAAGCCAAATATCTGACGACAGAAAACAACGACAGAAAAGGAGATTCATCACATGCGAGTTCTCAATCCGCTGTGGAGCACTGTGCTGCTGGCCTTGGCCTGCACTCAGGCTCAAGCCATTACCCTATCGGAAGCGATTCAAAGCACCCTGGACAGCCACCCGGAAATCCACGCGGAGATCAACAGCCGCCTTTCGGCAGACGAAGAAGTCAAGATGGCCAAAGGCGGTTACCTGCCGACAGTCGATCTACTGGTCGGTTACGGTCGGGAAAACACCGATAGCCCGAGCACCCGAGCGCAGGGTAATCACAACACCGAAACGCTCAACGCTCGCAATGCAGAACTGCGTCTGCGGCAAATGCTGTTCGACGGCTTCAATACTCCCAATGAGGTCGCGCGCACCGAGGCGGTAGTGAACTCGCGAGCCTACCGGGTACTCGGCACCACGGAGAGCCTGGCGTTGCGCACCGTCGAGGTCTATCTGGATATCCTGAAACGCCGTGAAATGGTCGACCTGGCAAAAAACAATCTGCTTGCCCACCAACGCATTACCGATCAAATCGATCTGCGCAGTCGCCAGGGTGTGGGCAGCACTGCCGACTTCGACCAATCCAACGCACGCCTGGCCTTGGCAGAAAACAACCTCTACACCGAGCAGGTCAATCTGGCGGATGCCGAGGCAAACTTCATTAGTGTCACCGGTCGCATACCGAACGAACTGCTAGCACCGACCTCGATCAGGAGCGCGTTACCAGTTGACCTGGACACTGCGCGACGGACCGTCATGCAAAACAACCCCTACCTGAAGTCAGCGCAGGCCGACGTACATGCCGCCGAGAAGCAGTACGAGGTTGCCAAGTCACCGTTCTACCCGCGGTTCGACGTCGAACTGGCGACCAACGCCAACGACAATATCCAGGGCGATGAAGGCCACGATAACGGCTGGCGTGCCGCCGTGGTGATGAACTACAACCTGTTCAATGGCATGCGTGATAAAGCGCGCCTGCAATCCTCTGCCTACCAGATCAACGAGTCGATGGACATTCGCAACAACGCGCTGCGCGTGCTCAATGAAAACCTGTCACTGGCCTGGAATGCCATGGACAACGCCCGCCTGCAAACCCCCAAGGCACGTGACTATGCCGACTACACCACACGGGTTCGCGAGGCTTATCAGCAGCAATTCAGCCTGAGCCAGCGCACCCTGCTCGACTTGCTGGACAGTGAAAATGAACTCTTCACCGCCAACCGCCGCTACACCGACGTGCGCTACACCGAAGAATTCGCCATGTACCGCGTGCTAGCGGCCATGGGTGAACTGCTGCGCCGCCAACAGGTAATTATCCCGGCCGAGGCGGTAGCCCTTTCCGAGGTAAAGAGCGAGGCACGCCTGCCGGAAATGAAGTGATAGCGGTCAAGGAGTAGTACATCGTGACGACAATGGAAAGGGCTGGCCCCGCCAGCGATCCACGTTTGAGCCATGACGACCCATTACTGGACGGCCTGCTGATCTTCTGCAAGCTCCACGGTTGTTCCGCCAGCCGTGGCAGCCTGAGCGCGGGTTTGCCGATGCCCGAGCAACGCCTGAGCGCTGATCTCCTGCCGCGGGCGGCTGCACGGGCGGGCTTGCAAGGTCGCTTGCTGCGCCGTGAACTAACGGCTATCTCTGCACTGAATCTGCCGGTACTGCTGCTGCTCAAGAACGGCCGCAGCGCCGTTCTGCGCAAGTGGCTAGCCAACGATCAGGCACTTATTTTGCCGTGCGAGGCAGACGGTGGTGAACAACAGGTTACGCGCGAGCAACTGGCCGAGGCCTACGCGGGACAGGCGTTCTTCGCTCGCCCTCGGCATCAACTCGAAGACGCGCGCGCACCCCTGCTGCCGCGCATCGATGCCTGGTTCCGCGACACGCTGAAACTGTCCCGCTGGCTGTATACCGATGCCATGCTGGCCAGCCTGCTGATCAACGTGCTCGGCCTGATGGTGCCGCTGTTCGTGATGCAGACCTATGACCGTGTGGTGCCCAACCAGGCGATTTCGACCCTATGGGTTCTGGCCATCGGCCTGTTCATCGGTACCTCTTTCGAGCTGCTGCTGCGGGTGCTGCGCGCCAATCTGCTGGACAGCGCCGGCAGGAAGACCGACGTGGTGCTCTCCGCAACGCTGTTCGAACGCATCACCGGCATGTCCATGAAAGCGCGCCCAGCCACCGTCGGCGGCTTCGCGCAGAACATTCACGACTTCCAGGGCCTGCGCGAATTCCTTACCGCGGTGACCCTGACCAGCCTGATCGACCTGCCCTTCGCCCTGCTGATGATCGTAGTGATCGGCTTGCTTGGTGGTTCGTTGATCGCCATTCCGCTGCTGGCCTTTCCACTCACTGCAATCTTCGCTCTGATTATTCAGGGCCGCCTGCGCGACACCGTGCAACGCAGCCTGGCACTGGGCGCAGAACGCCAGGCATTGCTGATCGAAACCCTCGGCGGCCTGGAAACCCTCAAGGCCTGCGGCGCGGAAAGCCAACGCCAACACCAGTGGGAAACCACCCATGGCGCCCTCACCCGCCTGGATGCCCACGCCCGTTTCCTCTCATCCCTGGCCACCAACGGCACCCTGTTTCTCCAACAGTGCGCCGGCATGGCCATCATCATCGTCGGGGTCTACGCGATCATCGCTGGCAACATGAGTGTTGGCGCACTGATCGCCTGCTACATGCTCAATAGCCGGGTACTGGCGCCACTCGGCCAGGTTGCCGGGCTGATCACCCGCTACCAGCAAGCGCGCCTGACCATGAAAAGCACCGACGCCCTGATAGGGCTACCGCAAGAACGTCAGACCACGCAACGGCCGCTGGAACGCACGTTGCTCAAAGGAGATCTCGATGTGCGACAAGTCAGCTTCAGCTACCCCGGACAGAGCAATCCGGCACTGGCCAAAGTAAACCTGCGCCTGCATGCCGGCGAGCGGGTCGGCATTATCGGCCGCAGTGGCTCGGGCAAGAGCACGCTGGCCCGCTTGCTGATGGGTTTCTACACCCCTGACGAGGGACAAATCCTGCTTGACGGCCTGGATCTGCGCCAGCTCGACGTAGCTGACCTGCGCCACCAGATCGGCTACGTCGCACACGATTTACCGCTATTGGCCGGCAGCCTGCGCGACAACCTGACCCTCGGCGCACGTTATGTCAGCGATGCACGCATGCTCGAAGTGGCCGATCTGACCGGAGTTAGCGAGCTGGCTCGGCAACACCCGCAAGGCTTCGACCGCCCGGTTGGCGAGCGCGGCCAACAACTCTCCGGCGGCCAGCGCCAGGCTGTGCTCCTGGCCCGCGCCCTGCTGCTCGACCCGCAAATCCTGGTGTTCGACGAGCCGACCAGTGCGATGGACAACACCAGCGAAGAAATCCTGCGCAGCCGCCTGCACACCTGGGCCCAGGGCAAAACCCTACTACTGATCACCCACCGCAGCTCGATGCTCAGCCTGGTCGACCGCCTGGTGGTGCTGGAGAACGGTCACATCGTCGCCGATGGCCCGAAAGAAGCGGTGATCGAAGCCTTGCGCAAGGGCCGCGTCGGCCCGGCAGCAAATTAGGAAGGTACCTATGCAACCGCATGTTTTCGCCTACTTCGCCAGCTGGGGCAGACGCAAGCAAGACACCGAATTCATGCCGGAAGTTGAGGGCGCGATTCTCGAAGATTCACCCTGGACGTCGCGAATCACCATCTGGGTAGTCTGTGCCTGTCTGGCCAGCGCCTTAATCTGGGCCAATCTCGCCGTGCTCGAAGAGGTCACCACCGGCGAAGGCAAGGCGATTCCATCAAGCAAAATTCAGGTTATTCAGAACCTGGAGGGCGGCATCGTCAGTGAAATATTCGTGCGCGAAGGCCAGATGGTGAACAAGGACGATGTCCTGCTGCGGCTCGATGACACGCGCTTTCTCTCGAACAAGGGCGAGACCGAAGCAGACCGCCTGGCACTGATTGCCCGCATCGAACGACTGACCGCCGAAGCCGAAAGCCGCCCCATCGCCATGCCCGAAGAAATCATCCGCACAGCAGCGCAACTGGCCGAAGACGAACTGGCCTTGTATGGCTCGCGACAACAACGCCTGCACAGTGAACAACGCACGCTGGGCGAACAGCTTCAGCAAAAAAGTCAGGAACTGGCGGAATTTCGCTCCAAGGCTCAGCAATACCGCTCCAGCCTGGGCCTGATTCAGCAAGAGCTGAACATGTCACAACCCCTGGTGGCCTCCGGGGCAATTTCCCAGGTGGAGATTCTCCGCCTGCGCCGCAGCGCAGTAGAAATGCGTGGCTCACTGGATGCCACTAACCTGGCGATCCCCAGGGCCGAGTCGGCGGTCAAGGAGATCAGGAGCAAGATTGAGGAATCCGAGCTGGGCTTTCGCTCAGATGCCTTCAAGGAACTCAATGATGCCCGCACCGAACTGAAGAAAATCACTGCTACCAGTTCGGCCATTCAGGACAGGGTCAGCCGCACCACCGTGGTCTCTCCGGTCAACGGCATCATCAAGCAGCTGAAGATCAATACAATCGGCGGCGTCGTCCAGCCGGGCAGCGACATGCTGGAGATCGTCCCGCTGGAAGACAATCTGCTGATAGAGGCCAAGGTGCGCCCGCAGGATGTGGCCTTTCTCCATCCAGGGCAGAAAGCCATGGTCAAGTTCAGCGCCTACGACTACACCATCTATGGCGGACTCAGAGCCAATCTGGAACTGATCAGCGCCGACACCATCACCGACGAGGAAGGCAAGAGCTTCTACCTGATTCAGCTACGTACCGACAAAAGCCACCTGGGCAGCGATGAGCACCCCTTGTTAATTATTCCCGGCATGATCGCCACCGTGGACATCATTACCGGGGAGAAAAGCGTAATGGACTACCTGCTAAAACCCGTACTCAAGGCCCGCGCCGAAGCGCTGCGCGAGCGCTAGCAGTCGAGACGCATCGTTAGCGACCAACGCCTGCGAATCACGGCCGAGCCACAGCTCTTGTAGGAGCGGACTTGTCCGCGAATCGATGGCAAGGCTTGAAACAAAGCTTCGCGGACAAGTACCCTCTCATCAAAAAAAATAACCCGTTGTTTTATATGTGGAAATTAAATCGGAACATGCCCCCTGTAGGAGCCAGTTTGCTGCGCGACAGCGCGGCGTCCGGGCGACGGGGGATCTCCTACCTGACCGCAATCCGTCGTAGAGCCTATGTGCATGCCCAAGGCCTGAACCCTGCGAACCCTACGCGCCGCCTCAATCGCGCTGATGATTGCGTTGAAAGGTCTCCTCGCCCATCGCCTTGATCTGCCCTTCAATCAAGGCCTCGAACGGCTTGAGCAAGGCCGCGAATTGCGCAGGCGCCTCCAGGATATCCAGCGCACTGACAATCGCCTCGATAGTCGACAACGCCCCCGGCATCGGCGCCTTGCGCAAGCGGTAGCGCGACTGCAACCCAGCCGCCAAGGTTACCCGCGGCAACGCCGCCAGCAACGGATTGCAGTGCAACAATTTGCGCGCCTTGCGCCAACTGCCGTCGGGCACTACCAGCAGCGTGGGCAACCCGTCCAGTTGAGTTGCGAACTGCGGCAAAGGCTGAGCCTGCTCGCCCGGAAACAGCAGACAGGCCCGATAGCCGGGCTGTGCCAACAATGCCGGCATATCCTCAAACACCTCGGCAACGCGCAACTCGGCGTTGCTCAAGCCCAACGCCGCCAAGCGTGCGGTATTCAGCGCATGCCTGACCTCGCTCGGGTGCTGCAGAATCAGCACTCGCGTGCGACTCGGCACTCGGGGAATCAGCGCACATAGACAGTGTTCGAGCGGACGGTTACAGCGTGGGCAATGGGGGCGTGACATCGGCATCTCCTCGGCCGAACAGTTTGCCACAGGCCTTACTACAAGCCACTTGCCCGGGCATATCGAATGGCGGATTGCGCGATGCCAGCGTGCAGGTTGACGTAGTCAGCAGAGTCAAACGATGCCCTACCGAGAGGGTATTCGCGCAAGGGGTTGCCCCCATTCCGGGCCAATACCCTACGCGTAGCCTGGATGCAATCCGGGACAGGGTGTCGGCGCGAGATTTCCCCGGAGTTCATCCGGATCTACAAAAAGTGCGGCCCCCTGGCTTCAATCAACAGTATTGCCTGACTGCCGACTCCTTCAGATGAGCAGCCTGACAGGCTGCTGTTAGCGATTGAAGCGCTCGGCAAGGCTGTGCAGGTAATCAGCCATCTGCTCCAGCTCCTTGCCAACGGTCGCCCCTTGATGCGCCTGCCCTGCGCTCTGGTCGGAGAGTTGAGCAATCCGGGTAATCTGCCGGCTGAGGTCCTCGGCCACATGGCTTTGCTCCTCCGAGGCGGCAGCAATCTGCTGACTCATGCCAGTGATACGACTGACTGACGTGCTGATGCCATCCAGCGCAGAGCGCACCGCTTCGACGCTGTGCACACTGGCGAGCGATATCTCCTCCCCCCTGCCCGCGGTCACCACCGCCCGTTCGGCACCGGCCCGCAGGGAGGCAATGATCTGGTGAATTTGCTCGGTCGACTCACGCGTACGCGCGGCCAGTGCACGCACCTCGTCAGCCACCACCGCGAAACCACGGCCCTGTTCACCTGCACGCGCCGCTTCGATGGCGGCATTGAGGGCGAGCAGGTTGGTCTGTTCGGCAATCGAGGTGATCACATCCGCCACGCTGCCGATCGACTGGGTCGAGCTGGCCAGGTCATTAACCGCTTGGCCAATATCCGCTACCGATTTAGACATATGCTGCATCGACAGCAAGCTGTCAGCAGCCAATTGCAGGCCTTGCTTGGCCAACCCATCTGCTTCTTCAGCAGCATGGGAAGTGCTCTGGACGTTGTGCGTGACTTCCTGAATGGTCGCAGCCATCTGGTTGATCGCAGTGGCCGACTGATCGGCCTCGCTGCGCTGCTGGTCAAGCATCTCGGCACCGGAACGAGAAAGTTGTGCCGATTGCGCCGCATGTTTCTTGACGTTAATGCCGGCATCCTCAAGCCGAGTCAGAGCCGTCTGCAGGCGCGCCTCTTCACTGAACATCGCCATATCCAGCAGAGCATGAACACCGCGATTATCGCTGTAGGTCAAGGCCACCAAACTGCTGGTAAATGCTTTAGGGTGGCCAGCCAGAGTCCGCCGAATCGACTGATTAATGCTGGATAGTTGATAAACGCCCAAAACAAACAAGGCTGTCGCGATAAAGGCCAATAACCAGGGACCATCGACCAGCCAATGCGCCCCCAGAATCGCCAGGCCGGCGAGAATCAGCGGTAAGGAGCGAACCAGACTGTGGGTCCAGTATTCGAGCGCAGGTACTGCAGGCTTACCGGCCCTCAACCTTGCGTAGAGCGCCTCGGCCCGGCGCTTCTGGGCCGCGCTGGGCAAGGTACGTACCGATTCGTAACCGCATACCTGACTGCCTTCATAAATCGGCGTGACATAGGCGCTTACCCAGTAAAAGTCGCCGCTTTTCGCACGGTTCTTGACGATTCCCATCCAGGGCTTGCCCTGCTTGATGGTTTCCCACATATGGGCAAATACCATTGCCGGCATATCCGGGTGGCGCACCTGGTTGTGCGGCTTGCCGATCAGCTCTTCCCGGGTGAAGCCACTGATAGCGACAAAAGCATCGTTGCAGTAGGTAACGTTGCTGTTCAGGTCAGTGGTTGAAATCAGTCGCTCATGTGCCGCGAAGGTTCTTTCCCGCTGTGTTACTGGAGAGTTCTGACGCATCGCACGCAATCCTTGTCGTTGATAAATTCGTATTCCCACGTTGATAACGGTTAGGTCTAGCACACCAAGGGCAAGACGCCACGTAGGCTCTAAATCCGACCCTTCATAGACAGATGGCTTTTCAGCTTAACCTTTTGATATAAAAAGGGTTGATCAAATAAAAATTTGCACAGAGCTGGGCTAGGCCACCCCACGCAGCCCTTCTAAAAGCTAGCTGAGCTTTTCCGGTATCGCCTATTTTACAGCGCGCACCGACGTCGACTGTCGCGTGCTCTCGAACGATTTTGACCTGCACCTGACGGGCTGAGGCCTGACCTAAGAACAGCATTGCGGGTTGAGTCGTCGCTTGGCGGGGCGACCCATGGCTACAGGCATGCGGGTCATGTCAAATCGCCCAGGACCTCAACGCGCATTGAGTTGCGCTTTCAACAAGTCCCTGAAGGTCTGGATTAACGGCTCGCGCGAACGTCCGCGGCGCAGGATCAGGGAGAACGGCGCCTGATAGCCAAAGGTTGCCGGTAGCAATACGCGCAAGCGGCCCTGATCGACCCAGGGCTGGGCGTAATGTTCCGGCAGGTAGCCGACATACGCACCGGACAACACCAGGATCAACTGCGCCTCCATCGACTCCACTGTCGCAGCGCTGTGCTTGAAACCGTGGCGTGCCAATTCGGCCTGACTCCAGTAGCCGCGGCCGACCATGCGCTGCTGGGCGATCACCTCTCCTGGGATGCGCCGCTCGGCGAACAGCGAATGGCGCTCGCTGCAATACAGCCAGTGTTGCTCGCGGTAGAGCGGCTGGTAGAGCAGGCCGTTCATCCGCGTAGAAAAGGCACCGATTGCCAGGTCCAGCCGGTTATCCAGTACCGCCAACTGCAACTCGTAGGGACTCATCACCGACAGATGCAGGTGTACGGCCGGGTGCTCCTGACTGTAGGCACCGATCACTTCGGCCAACGGCAAGGCCGGATCGCTGACAGTCGAATCCAGTACACCTAAATTGAGCGTGCCGCGCAGCTCGCCCTTGAGCGCAGCGGAATAGCGTTCGAAACCTTCCAGTTCGCCGAGCAGGCGCAGGGTTTCCTGATAGAACAACTCACCCTTGCTGGTCAGACTGAAACCGCCGCGACCGCGATGGCATAGGCTCAGGCCGAGCTGGCCTTCCAGCTGACTCATGTAAGTGCTGATCGCAGAAGTCGACAGGTTCAACTCCTGCTGTGCCGCGGCAAAACCCTGGTGGCGCACCACGCTGGCGAAGATCCGCAGCAGCTTGAGATCGGGCAAGGTGGTAGTCATGGTGCTCCAGTAGGGGTGCGCCATGCGCACCATTTATCGCAGTCAACGCTTAATGCCAGCCTCAATAGTGGTGCGCACGGCGCACCCTACGGCAGGCGATCCACCGCGTAGGGTGATCAAGTCGTGGATGGATTAGCTACACAGCGGCGGAACCCATCACAGCGCTAGCAGCGGCAGCATGGGTATCGCTGCGCTCAACCTACGCGGCCCGCCCCATCCTACAGAGGCGGCTGATAGTTTAGAAATTTCTGAACTAAGTTTTTGCCTGCAGCGATTTGTCGCAGGTAAGACCTGGTCAAGAATCCGCCCAACGACTTCCATAACCACAAGAACTCCGAGGCCTAGTCATGGACAAGATTCTGCACCAGCCCCTGGGCGGCAATGAGATGCCCCGCTTTGGCGGCATCGCCACCATGATGCGCCTGCCGCATATCCAGAAAACCGAAGAGAAGCGCGAGCTGGATGTCGGCTTCGTCGGCGTGCCACTAGACATCGGCACCTCGCTGCGTTCCGGTACCCGTTTCGGCCCGCGTGAAATCCGCGCCCAGTCAGTCATGATCCGCCCTTACAACATGGCCACCGGGGCCGCCCCTTTCGATTCGCTCAACATTGCCGATATCGGCGATGTACCGATCAACACCTTCAATATGGCCGAGGCCATCCGCATCATCGAGGAGGCCTACGACGAGATCCTCGAACTGGGCATCATCCCCCTGACCCTCGGCGGTGATCACACCATCACCCTGCCGATCCTGCGGGCAATCAAGAAGAAGCACGGCAAGGTCGGTCTGGTGCACATCGATGCCCATGCCGACGTCAACGATCATATGTTTGGCGAGAAAATCGCCCACGGCACCACCTTCCGCCGCGCCGTCGAGGAAGACCTGCTCGACTGCGACCGCGTGGTTCAGATCGGCCTGCGCGCCCAGGGCTATACCGCCGAGGACTTCAACTGGAGCCGCAAACAGGGCTTCCGTGTAGTCCAGGCCGAAGAGTGCTGGCACAAGTCGCTGACCCCGCTGATGGAAGAAGTTCGCGCCAAGGTCGGTGGAGGCCCGGTGTACCTCTCGTTCGACATCGACGGCATCGACCCCGCCTGGGCCCCCGGCACCGGCACCCCGGAAATCGGTGGCCTGACCACGATTCAGGCGATCGAAATCATTCGCGGCTGTCAGGGTCTGCAGTTGATCGGCGGCGACCTGGTCGAGGTCTCCCCGCCGTACGACACCACCGGCAACACCTCGTTGCTGGGGGCCAATCTGCTCTACGAAATGCTCTGCGTGTTGCCGGGTGTGAAGCACCGCTGAACAGGCCAGGCGAATGCCACTGCGCTCTCACGCAACCTGGCTTCGGCTTTTTACTGAACGGGCACCTCATGCGGTGCCCGCGCACTACAACAATAAATAAGGTGCCAAGATGAGTTCTGAACAAGCTATGCCACTGCTGGATGACCAACCGCCCGTTGAGACGTCTTACAGCCTACGCCAACTACTGATCTTCCTGATCCCCTCGCTGGTTGGCGTGCTGTTATTCCTTACCCCCATCGTCTACGACGGTAAGGTCACCATCGGCCTCGGCGTGATGGCCGATGCCCTGAAGGCCTCGCTGAGCGCCTGGCTGCCGGCGATCGCCACCGGCCTGTTGCTGTTCTCCGCCGCCCTCGCCCTGCTCGGCTCGGCCTTCAAGCCGCGCTGGCTCACCCAACGCCACGCGATCAACGAACTGTTCAACTTACAGCCGCTGTGGCTTGGCCTGCGTGTGCTGGGTGCGGTCTTTGCAGCCATGACCTTCTGGCAGTTCGGCCCGGAGTGGGTCTGGAACGCCAACACCGGCGGCGTGGTGTTGAAAGACCTGGCCCCGGTGCTGATCACCTTCTTCCTGGTGGCCGGGCTGATCCTGCCGCTGCTCACCGACTTCGGCCTGATGGAATTTATCGGCACCATGGTGCGCAATATATTCCGCAAGATCTTCGGCTTGCCGGGCCGTTCGGCCATCGATGCCGTGGCTTCCTGGCTCGGCTCCGGTACCGTTGGTGTACTGATCACTGCCCAGCAGTACCAGAAGGGTTTCTACAGCGCCCGCGAAGCGGCGGTAATCGCCACCAACTTTTCAGTGGCCTCGATTGCCTTCAGCCTGCTGATCACCAGCTTCATGAACCTCGATCACCTGTTCGTACCCTTCTACTTCACCGTAGTGGTGGCCGGCCTGGCCGCCGCCATCATCACCCCGCGTATCCCGCCACTGTCATGGAAGAAGGACGACTACGTCGCCGGCGTCGGCAAGCAAATCAAGGAAGACGTCCCACATGGCAGCTCACTGCTGCGCTGGGGCGTACTGCAGGCAGTCAAGCGCGCCAACAACAACCCTTCCCCCGCGCAGATGGTCAAAGTCGGCGTGCATAACGTGGTGGATATCTGGCTGGGCCTGCTGCCGCTGGTGATGGCTATCGGCACTGTGTCACTGGCCATTGCCGAATACACCCAGGTGTTCAACTGGCTGTCCTACCCCCTGGTGCCGCTGCTTGAACTGCTGCAACTGCCGGAGGCCGCCAAGGCCGCGCCAGCCATACTGGTGGGTTTTGCCGATATGTTCCTGCCGGCCGTATTGGGTAAGGGCATCGAAAGCGAGCTGACCCGCTTCGTGGTGGCCTGCGTGTCGCTAACCCAGTTGATCTATATGTCGGAAGTCGGCGTGTTGATCATCAAGGCCAAGCTGCCGCTGAACCTGCTCGAACTGTTCGCCATCTTCATCATCCGTACCCTGATCACATTGCCGATCATCGCGCTGATGGCGCACTGGATCGTCGGTTAAAAAATCTCGGGCATAGACGTTCGCCCGTCGCCTTCGACGAAGTGCTGTAGCGCAGCAAACTCAGGGCAATTGCGCCCATCGGCTTGTAGGTACCTGTAGGAGCGGGCCATGCCCGCGATGCGCTTCGCGGGCATGGAGCTAAGCGCCCCCGCTTCTACTGGGGCTCAGTACCTGATTTAATTTCTATATATAAAACAACGATTTATTTTTAGTTTGATGAGCGCGGAGGGTGGGACTCGGCGCTCCTACAACGACAGCACAGGATTAGATGACATGACCACTTGCGGCGAATTTCTAGTCAAGCAACTCCAAGCTTGGGGCGTCGATACCGTGTTCGGCATTCCCGGTGTGCACACCGTCGAGCTGTACCGCGGCCTGCCGCAGAGCAACATCCGCCACATCACACCGCGCCACGAGCAGGGTGCCGGCTTCATGGCTGACGGTTATGCGCGCGTCTCGGGTAAGCCGGGCGTGTGCTTCATCATCACCGGGCCGGGAATGACCAACATTCTCACGGCCATGGGGCAGGCCTACGCGGACTCGATCCCGATGCTGGTGATATCCAGCGTCAACCAGCGCAATCGTTTAGGTCTGGGCAAGGGTTACCTGCACGAACTGCCCAACCAGCGCGCCCTGACCGCCGGCGTCAGCGCCTTCAGCCACACCTTGATGAGCGTCGAAGAACTGCCCGGCGTGCTCGCCCGCGCCTTTGCCGTGTTCGAAGGCGAACGGCCACGGCCGGTGCATATCGAGCTGCCGTTGGACATCATCACCGCCGATGCCACACATATGCAGCTGGCGCCACGGCCGAGGATCCAGCGCCCGGCCGCCAATCGCGCGCTGATCCGCGAAGCGGCGGCCATGCTGAAAAACGCCAAACGCCCGCTGCTGCTACTCGGCGGTGGCTGTGTCAGCGCGCAAGCCGAAGCCCGCGCCCTGGCCGTGGCGCTGGATGCACCCACCGCGCAGACCATCAATGCCAAGGGCCTGCTGCCACCGGGTCACCCGCTGTTGCTCGGCAGTAACCAGTCGCTGGTCCCCGTACGTGAGCTGGCGCTGGAAGCGGACGTGGTGCTGGCCATCGGCACCGAGCTGGGCGAAACCGATTACGACGTGGTGTTCGACGGCAACTTCAAACTGGGCGGCGCACTGATTCGCATCGATATCGACGCCCAGCAATTGCAGCGCAATTTCACCCCGGCCCTGGCAATCCAGAGCGATGCACGCCTGGCCATGCGCATGCTGCTGGCCGAGTTCAATCCCGGCGAAGAACTCGACAACAGCCCCGGTGCCCTGCGCACCGCTGCCGTGCAGGCGCAACTGGCCGAGGATTTCAGCGGCTGGTGGCATTACCGCCAGTTGTTCGACACGGTGCTGGACACACTTCCTGACGCGCGCTTCGTCGGCGACTCGACCCAGACCGTCTACAGCGGCAATCATCTGGTGGAGCTGGACGGCGCGCGACGCTGGTTCAACGCCTCCACCGGCTACGGCACCCTGGGTTACGGCCTGCCGGCAGCGATCGGCGCCAAACTGGCCGAGCCGGGCCGGCCGGTGATCAGCCTGATGGGCGACGGCGGCATCCAGTTCACCCTGCCCGAGCTGGCCAGCGCGGTGGAAGCCGGGGTCGGCATCATCGTGCTGCTGTGGAACAACAGCGGCTACGGCGAGATCAAGCGCTATATGCAGAAGCGCGACATCACCCCGCTCGGTGTGGACATCTACACCCCGGACTTTCTGGCCATCGCCCGCGGCTTCGGCTGCATGGCCGATCGCGCCCGCGACCATGCACATCTGGCCGAGCTGCTGCGAAGCGCTCCAGCAGATCGCCCCTTGATTATCGAACTACTCGAAGAAGCGCCCTTCCATCCCTGAGCGGAGCACAGGAACAACACCATCCACTATGCACAAGGGCCCAACATGATCGCCAATACACCAGCCAACCCAGGGCAAAACACCGCCATAGAGGCGGCGTGCACCGACCATCGCGACGTGCTGCACGCCGCCAAGACCCTGGTCGCCGCCTTCGCCAGCAACGACAGCGCGGCCTATTTTGCCGCGTTCAGCGAAGACGCCAGCTTTGTCTTCCACAGCTGCGCCACGGTATTGGCAACTCTGGATGACTACCGGCAACTCTGGGCCAGCTGGCAGGCCGAGGGCTTCGTCGTCCTCGCCTGCACCTCCAGCAAGCCATTGCTAACCCTGCAGGGCGACAGCGCGATCTTCGTTCATGAAGTGAACACCCGACTGCGCATCGCGGGCGAAGAACTGCACAGCCAAGAGCGCGAGACCATTGTCTTTCGCCGCCAGCCCGACAGCCACCAATGGCTGGCGTGCCACGAACACCTATCCCTGCTGCCAAGCAGCTGAAGCCCCAAACGCTAACCCGCCAGGCCCATGAGCCCAGCTCGCCAACAACAACAACAACAACAACAACAACAACAACATAGCCTTGCCCTAACTGCCACGCACACCACCAACTGTAGTAATAATCAAAATAATCAGGGGAGTCACCCGCGTGTTCAAGAACCTAACCCAATACTTCGGTCAGGATGGTCTTGCGCCCACCTCGACTGAACATCGCAGCCTTGGGCTCAGCGGCACTACCGCACTATGGCTCGGCGCCAACGTGGTGGTCACCACCATCTTGACCGGCATGCTGCTGGTGCCGGACCTGCCATTTATCCAGGCCATGCTGATCGTCTTGCTCGGCTCAGCCGTCGGCATCCTGCCGCTGGTATTGGTCGGCCTGATGGGCCAGCGCAGCGGGCTGACCACCATGGTGCTGGCGCGCGGCAGCTACGGCCCACTGGGCGCCAAGCTGCCTTCGCTGGTCAACCTTCTGACATTGCTGGCCTGGAGCTGGATCCAGGCGCTGCTGGCCGGCATGAGTCTGAATTACGCGGTGGAACACCTGACCGGCTATTCCAACCTGCCGCTGTTCACCATCCTCTGCGAAACCCTGGTACTGCTGATCGCCCTGCGTGGCCACCTGGGTATCGAGCGGGTCGAGCGTTGGGCCGCCGTTGGCATGCTACTGCTGACCGGCGCGGTATTTTATGTGATGGGGCAGAAATTCGAATTCACCAGCCTGCTGAGCATGCCGGTGGAACCACGCAATGAGATAAGCCCCGGCATCGCCTTCGATATTGTCATCGCCACAGCGTTTTCCTGGATTCCCCTGGCAGCCGACTACAACCGCAACTGTCGCAGCCAGGGCGTGGCTGCGGTCGGCACCTGGGTCGGCTATGTCGCCGCCACCTTGCTGGCCATGGGCTTGGGCGCCACAGTATCGGGCTTCTCGGTACTCGGCGGCATGGAGCAGACCTACGACCCGGCAGTGCTGCTGGCTGGATTCGGCTTCGGTTTACCGGCGGCCATCGTGGTGTTCCTCTCGGTGATGACCACCAACGTGATGTGTGTCTACAGCGCGTCGTTGTCCTACCTGAACATCAGCCCGAAAACCAAGTTCTGGAAGCCGGCCCTGACCATCGGCGTGCTGTCGATCCTGGGTTCGCAGATCCCCGGCATCCTCGACAACTTCCAGAGCTTTCTGCTGATCATCGGTAGCGTATTTATCCCGGCCTTCGCCGTGCTGATCGCCGACTACTACCTGATCCATCGCGGTCACTACAACGTCAGCGACCTACTCAGCGAAGACGGTGGGCGTTACAGCTATCTCGGCGGCATCAATCCGGCCGCATTCGCCGCTTATGGTCTGGGCGCGCTGCTGGCGTACTACTGGGGCTGGGTATCGCCGCTGGCGTTCGGCGCCTCGCTGCCGGTATTCCTGATCACCGCTGCCAGCTACACCATACTGCGCCGCTGGGTGCTGGTGCCGCGCAGACAGGTGGCCTGAGCCAATGGCATAGGTGTTAGTTTCGGTGCGCCTTGCGCACCCTACGGTCAGCGTTCAGGTAGGGTGCGCCGCGCGCACCCACGACAGCGCATAAGTCCGCCCCTGTATGACCGCAGCAAGAACTCGGCGCCCTTCCTGGCGCCTACAATTTAGGGACGAGCAACAAGCGGGGTCAGCATGAAGATCGTCAGCCGCAATAACTGGTTTGAAGTACGCCACCTGCAAGATGGCGTCACCTTGATCCACGAGCCTTATATACGGCCCTTCTATCGCTGCAACCTCTGGCACATCCGGGGTCGTGAAAGGGATCTGCTGGTCGACTCAGGCTCCGGCCTGGTCAGTCTGCGCGAACAACTGCCCTGGCTCACCGAGCGGCCACTGCTGGCAGTGGCCAGTCACGCCCACTTCGACCATATTGCCGGCCACCACGAATTCCCCGAGCGCCTGGTGCATCCCGCAGAAGCAGACATCCTCGCCGCACCGACCGGAGCCAATACCCTGGCCACGGACTTCGTCGGCGACGACATGTTCGAGGCCCACCCGGATTGCCCGCTGTGCTACGCCGAGTACCGGGTCAAGGCCGCGCCCGCAACGCGCTTGATCGAGGACGGTGATGTGCTGGATTTAGGCAACCGGGTATTGCAGGTGCTACATACCCCAGGGCATTCGCCAGGCGGTATCAGCCTGTGGGAGGCGGCGACGCAAACATTGTTTTCCGGGGATATTCTCTACGACGGCCCGTTGATCGAAGATGCGTATCACTCCAACCTGCAGGATTATGCGCAGAGCCTCATACGGCTGCAGCAACTTCCCGTGCGCGCCATACATGGCGGGCACTTCCCGAGTTTTTCCGGTGAGCGCATGCGCGAGCTGATCAGTCAGTGGCTGAGCGATCATCCGCAGCTAAACTAACTGACAGCGGCTCGGCGCAGTCAGTTTATAAACGACACTGGTGAACTAAAGCCCACACTGAAGCAGATCACCCAGAGCGTTGTCAGCGACGTCGACGCGGCGCTTGCGGGCGACGCTGGTCATCATCGCGCACAGGGACTGGCTGCAGTTTCGGCCGATCAAGCAAGCCTAAAGCAACCAGCAAGTCGTGTAGGGCGTTATACAACTTGGCGATCATGGGATTTCCTCCTGCCAAGGACTTCGGTAAGGCACTTGAGAGCACCTTGTGTCAGCTTAGATTAACCCAGCGCACCTGCAGAAGCTTGATGCAAATCAATCGGCCGAAACACGACCGACTGTCAGCTCCGGCCAGCACCAGGAACCGGGGCCTGGCCTCGCGCAGACTATTAATGCGTTACCCCTATTCGGCCTGCTCCGTCTTACGCCGGTATGGAAACACGTCAATCACCTTGCCGGCGCGAATCGCATCCTGCAGGCTTTTCCAGTAATCGGCGTCATACAGCTCGCCATGCAGCTGGCTGAACAAGCGCCGTTGCTTGATATCGGCAAACAGAAATGGGGGAAACTCCTCGGGGAACACGTCTAGCGGCGCAACCGAATACCAAGGCTCGGCAGCCATTTCATCTTCCGGGTAACGCGGCGGCGGAATGTGCCGGAAATTGGCTTCGGTGAGGAAGCAGATCTCATCGTAGTCGTAGAACACCACTCGGCCGTGGCGGGTGACCCCAAAGTTCTTCAGCAACATATCGCCGGGGAATATATTGGCGGCGGCCAACTGCTTGATCGCCAGACCGTAATCATCAAGCGCTTCGCGCACCTGAGCTTCGCTGGCACTTTCGACATACATGTTCAACGGCGTCATGCGCCGCTCGGTCCAGCAGTGGCGAATCAATACCGTGTCGCCTTCGACCTCCACGGTCGACGGCGCCACCTCCAGCAGCTCAGCCAGACACTGCTCATCGAACTTGACCTTGGGGAAGCGAAAATCGGCAAACTCCTGGGTGTCCGCCATCCTGCCGACCCTATCGACGCTTTTCACCAGCCGATATTTCTCAATCACCGTAGCGCGATCGACATTCTTAGACGGTGCGAAACGATCCTTGATGATCTTGAACACGGTGTTGAAGCCCGTCAGGGTAAACACACTCATGACCATGCCGCGAACGCCGGGCGCCATGATGAATTTATCATCGGTGTTCGCCAGGTGGTTGATCAGGGCGCGGTAGAACTCCGACTTGCCGTGCTTGTAGAAGCCGATCGAGGTGTACAACTCGGCAATATGCTTGCCCGGCAGAATGCGTTTGAGGAAGCCGACGAACTCGGCCGGAATTGCCACATCCACCATGAAGTAGCTGCGGGTGAATGAAAAGATGATCGACACCTCGGCCTCGTCGGTGATCAGTACATCAATCTGGATGCCGCGTCCCTCGCGGTGCAGCAGCGGAATCACCAACGGCCACTGCTCGTCGCGGGTAAAAATCCGGCCGACCAGATAAGCCCCCTTGTTGCGATAGAGCACCGAGGAAAAGACCTCGATACACAGCTCCGGATCCTTGCACACCCAGTCCGGCAGGTTCTCGCGCAGCTGCGCTTCCAGACGCTTGATGTCACGCGGCAAGTCCTCAAACGGCACACTGAACCGATAGTCCTGAAAAATCGCCCCGAGCATGCCCGACAGGCCATGCTCGGGGCTGTAACTGCGGGTTTGCGCGGCACGCTGCTGGCTACGCAGTGACGGCCGGGTGGTATGAATGAACATGCAGCCATCACTGATCTGGTCATGACTGAACAGGCTGCAGAAGATCGAGTTGAACCAGGTTTCCGCCAATTCATCGTCGAAACGCAGGTCGATCAGCGTTATATAGGCACTTTTCACCAATGGCCATTGCGCCACCTCAAGCAACTCGTCGCTGAAGCAGTGACGCAAGCGATCACCCACCTCGCTGACTTTTTCCTCATACAGTTTGATCCGCGCAGCCGAAGCCTGCTGGGCCTCCTGCCAAAGCGCCTGTTCGAAGCGACCGCGGGCACCATCGGTGATCTGGCGGAAGTGTTCGCGGTAGTCATCGAAACCGTCGAGGATCAAGCGGGCTATATCGGCGGCCGGCCATTGCTGTGCCATGGGCAAACCCCTACTGGGAATGAACGAGCGGTATGGTGTGGCGAGCTTAGCCAGAGACTGCCCTGAGGAACAGCAGGCGACGCTGGCAAACCGGTTTATCTCTGCCAAATACTACTGGAGAGCCCGTTTAAAAGTCGTTTTCAGATTGCCTTGCCCAGCATGCCCGGCAACACTGCTAACCCGTGAACCGATTTGGAATGCCTCGTGCGCCTCGCCGACCTACTGCGCCTATTACTGCTCGCCGCCATCTGGGGCGCCAGCTTTCTATTCATGCGCATCATTGCACCCGAACTTGGCAGCATGCCGACCGCGTTCTTGCGTGCCAGCCTCGGCGCCCTTGGCCTGCTGGCGATTTTGCTGATCATGCGCGTGCAGTGGGACTTTCGCGGCAAGCTCAAGCAATGCCTGGTGCTTGGGGTGATCAATGCCGGCCTGCCGTCGGCCATGTATTGCCTGGCAGCCCTGGTTTTACCTGCCGGCTACTCGGCGATATTCAACGCCACCACGCCGATGATGGGCGTGTTGATCGGCATGCTGTTCTTCGCTGAGGCACTAACGCTGAGCAAAGCCGCAGGAGTGGCAATTGGCTTGTTTGGTGTTGCCGTGCTGACCCGCACCGGCCCGATCGAGGTTGATGAGCAATTGCTGCTCGGCGCAGCGGCTTGCCTGATAGCCACCACGTGCTATGGGTTCGCCGGCTTCCTCACCCGCCGCTGGATCGGCCAGCAAGGCGGCCTGGATAATCGCCTCACCGCCTTCAGCAGCCTCTGCGGCGCCAGCTTGTTCCTTCTCCCCTTGTTCGTCGGCAGCTTGATCGTGCAACCCCCAGCCAGTTGGGGCGGCCTTAATGTGTGGTTGTCTCTTGCCGGGCTTGGCTTTATCTGTACAGCCTTCGCTTACGTACTGTACTTCCGTCTGCTGACCGATATCGGCCCGATCAGGGCATCGACCACCACCTTTCTGATCCCGCCGTTCGGTGTATTGTGGGGCGCCCTGTTACTCGACGAACCCCTGTCCTGGGCCTACCTGTATGGCGGTGCATTGATCGCCATCGCCCTGTGGTTGGTAGTACGGCCTAGCACTGCCGGGAAAGCGCCAGATAGCGCTACGCCGGCAACCGCCAGGCCTCGCCCGTAGTCTGCCGCAGGCTTTCGTTAGCGTTGTAGAGCCGGTCGTGTAGGGTTTGGCTGTTGCGACGCCGCTCTTTGCGCAGCATTGGCTGCGGCGCGTCCGCCCCTGTCATCGGCCATGGTTTTTGAGCCAGCGCGTTGCGCACAAGCTGCCGCCCGGCACGCTAGGCTGGGTTAGGTGCGCGTACACAGACGCTGACTAAATCGCAGGCATGAAAAAGGGCGACCGAAGTCGCCCTTTTTCTAGATCAGCTAGAACTTAGTTCTGCTTTTCCATTTGTGCGCGGAGCAGATCACCAATGGTGGTCGGACCGGAAGCTTCAACTTCCTGCTTACGCATTTCTTTGATGGCTTCTTTCTCGTCTTCAACGTCTTTCGACTTGACCGACAAGCTGATTACGCGGCTCTTACGGTCAACGCTGATGATCTTGGCTTCAACTTCTTCGCCTTCTTTCAGTACGTTGCGCGCGTCTTCAACGCGGTCACGGCTGATTTCGGAGGCTTTCAGTGTAGCTTCGATGCCATCGGCCAGGGTAATGATCGCGCCCTTGGCGTCAACTTCTTTAACGATGCCGCGCACGATGGTGCCTTTATCGTTAACAGCAACGTAGTCGGAGAACGGATCTTCTTCCAGCTGCTTGATGCCGAGGGAAATGCGCTCACGCTCCGGGTCAACGGAGAGGATAACGGTTTCCAGCTCGTCGCCCTTCTTGAAGCGGCGTACAGCTTCTTCGCCTACTTCGTTCCAGGAGATGTCGGACAGGTGAACGAGGCCGTCGATGCCGCCATCCAGACCAATGAAGATACCGAAATCGGTGATCGACTTGATGGTGCCGGAGATCTTGTCG
>JAUSOF010000016.1 GCA_030656145.1 Pseudomonas sp. | reverse complement strand
GGCGTTCAGCGCCACCTTCGGCGAGACGGTTGGGGCCTACCCGGTCGGCGCCATCCTCGGCGACACGCAGACGCTGTTGCAGGCGTTCAGCGCCACCTTCGGCGAGACGGTTGGGGCCTACCCGGTCGGCGCCATCCTCGGCGACACGCAGACGCTGTTGCAGGCGTTCAGCGCCACCTTCGGCGAGACGGTTGGGGCCTACCCGGTCGGCGCCATCTTCGGCGACACGTAGACGTTGTTGCAGGCGTTCAGCCCCGCCTTCGGCCAGCGGAGTGTTACCAAAACCAATAACTGTTTTGACGCTGCTGTCTTGGGCTTCGCCAAGCAGGGGTTGTGGGCTGCCTTGCGGCAGGGCGAATGCGCTAGCGGTCAGGCTGGTCAGGAACAGTGCGGTGATCATTTGCTTTTTCATGTTCAGGCTCCTCGTGAGGGCGGTAAGTGACTACGGGGGCCATATTACCGATGAAAAATTGATGAAGAAGTCGCGTCTGGGCATGGTAATAATCGATGTGCTTGATAGTAGGGTTTAACCGCTCTATAACAGTCGTTTCAGGTATTTTTATGGCTCTATTGAGGCATGCTGGAAGGCGTTGCTAGTGGGATCTTTATTATCTATTTGTTAGATGTTTTGCCTTGAGCCCGTTGCACTGGCGAATCGGAGTAGGGGCTTTGCTTGAAATACTGAACGGCCGCTGCGTATTTTGTACGCAGCGCCGTCCGTCTCCGGCCACATTCAAGGACCACAGCCAATGAACGCCCTCAGCCGCACTGCCATGGCCGAACTACTGCGCGGTATCGATGAAGTCGAATGCGTGACCCCGGATCTGAACGGTGTGCCGCGCGGCAAGGTGATGACCGCCGAAGGCTTCATCGAAGGCCGGCGTTTGCAGTTGGCCCGCGGCGTGCTGCTGCAGTGCATCATGGGCGGTTACCCGCCACCGCGTTTCTATGGCGGCGACGATGGCGACCTGGCGCTGAATGCCGAGCCGACCCGGGTCCACCGCCTGCCCTGGAGTGATCCGCCGCGTGCGCTGGCGATCTGCGATGCCGATGAGCTGGATGGTCGCAGCTCTGGCTTGTCGACCCGAGCCCTGCTCAAGCAGGTGGTGGCGAACTATGCGGCTCATGGTTGGCAGCCCGTGGTGGCAACCGAGTTGGAGTTTTTCGTGTTTGCGCCGAATGCTGACCCACAGCAGGCGTTTCAGTCGCCCGCGGGTCTTGATGGTCGGCGCGAGGACGGCGGCAGTGCTTTCAGCATCAGCTCAAATAACGGTCTGCGGCCGTTCTTCAGTGAGGTGTATCAATGCATGGCCGCGCTGGGATTACCGCGCGACACCTTTATGCACGAGATGGGCGTCAGTCAGTTCGAGATCAATCTGCTGCATGGTGACCCCGTGCAGTTGGCCGATCAGACCTTCCTGTTCAAACACCTGCTCAAGGAGGTCGCCCTCAAGCACGGGCTGACAGTGGTGTGCATGGCCAAGCCGCTGGCCCATACCGCGGGTAGCTCCATGCACATTCACCAGAGCGTGATTGAGCGAGGAGGCGGCCGTAATATCTTCAGTGCTGCGGATGGCCAGGCGACGCCAGCTTTCTATCACTTCATCGCCGGCCAGCAAGCGGCGTTGGCAGACTTCACCCTGCTGTTCGCGCCACATGTGAACTCCTACCAGCGGCTTTGCCATCCTTTCGCGTCGCCGAACAATGCCTGTTGGTCGGAAGATAACCGTGCAGCAGGTCTGCGCATACCAGCCAGTGCGCCCGTGGCACGACGGGTGGAAAATCGCCTGCCGGGTGCTGACGCCAACCCCTATCTGGCATTGGCGGCCAGCTTGGCGGCCGGGCTGCATGGCCTTGAGCAGCAGTTGCAGCCAAGTGCGCCGATTCAGGGTGAGTTCGAGGTGCCAGATAAATTAACGCTACCCTGTACCATGCATGCTGCTATCGAGCGTCTGAGAAATAGTCGATTGGCAGTCGAACTGTTCGGCAAGGAATTCATCGAAGGCTACATCGCCAGCAAGACCCTGGAGTTGAGCAGTTACTTCGACGAGATCACGCCCTGGGAGCGGCGCATTCTCGCCGCCCAGGCTTAATCAGCCGCTGAGCAATAACCTGCGACCAGCATTGCAGTCAGGTGCCATGAACCCCTGCACCAAGGGCAATGCGTTTGGGGTTTGCGTTCTGCGCTCTATGCGCCATTGATCTATTAATTTGTGCGGTTATCGCCGCCACGCCGTTCGTATTGAGCGGTTCCGCCGTCAATCAGGAGTTATTCGCAGAGTCATGCGCCTTATCTGGAAGTCTTTTCGCTCGTTGTATTTCGCTACCTTATTGATGTTGCTGGGCTCGGGTTTGTTGAGCACCTATCTGGCGTTGCGCTTGGCCGAAACGTTGGACGGTCTATGGGTGGGTGCCTTGATGGCGGCCAACTATATTGGCCTGGTACTCGGCGGCAAGCTGGGGCACCGGTTGATCGGCCGGGTCGGGCATATTCGCGCCTATGTAGCTTGTGCCGGGGTTGTTACGGCTGCCGTGCTGGGTCATGGTCTGACCGACTGGCTGCCTGCCTGGCTGCTACTGCGCATGCTGGTGGGTCTGGCCATGATGTGTCAGTACATGGTGATCGAGAGCTGGCTCAATGAGCAGGCTGAAACCAGCCAGCGCGGTCAGGTCTTTTCCGGCTATATGGCTGCGTCCTACCTGGGATTGATCCTCGGGCAGCTGGTATTGGTCGTACATCCGACCCTTGGCCTCGAACTGCTGATGCTGGTGGCGCTGTGCTTTGCCTTGTGCCTGGTGCCTGTGGCATTGACCCACAGGTTGCACCCGGCGCCCATGCACCCGGCTTCGCTGGAGCTGCGCTTCTTCATCAAACGGGTGCCGTTGTCGCTGACCACCATTGCCGTTGCCGGATTGATGATTGGTGCGTTCTACGGCTTGGCGCCGCTCTATGCGACGCGCATGGGCTTATCCACCGAGCAGGTCGGTCTATTTATGGGCAGCTGCATTTTTGCCGGTTTGGTGGTGCAGTGGCCGCTTGGCTGGTTGTCGGATCGCTACGATCGGGCTGGATTGATCCGTGGTTGCGCGGTGCTGCTGGCCTTGGCGGCGCTGCCTTTGGCTTTGATGCCCGAGGCGGATATGTGGGTCTTGTTCAGTGTCGGTTTCGTCATCGGCTTATTGCAGTTCAGTCTCTATCCCTTGGCCGTCGCCTTTGCCAACGACCATGTCGAGGGCGAGCTGCGTGTCTCGCTGACTGCCATGCTGTTGGTAACCTTCGGCATTGGCGCCAGTATTGGCCCATTGCTGGCCGGTGTGCTGATGCGCTTTTTGGGCGCCAACATGCTGTATGCCTTCATCTGTTGCTCGGCCCTGATCCTGATCTGGCGAGTGCGCCCGGATAAAGTCAGTCACCTGCACCAGGTCGACGATGCTCCCCTGCATCACATTGCGATGCCAGACAATATGACCAGTTCCCCACTGGTTGCTGCCCTTGATCCGCGGGTCGATGAGCAGGTTGTGCAGGATCAGATGCTCGATGGCAACGTCGCCGATATGCCCGACGCTGGAGCGGTTGATGGCGTCGATCAGGATCAGCAGGCGCCACGGCCGTGACGCCTCTACTCAGCGTGATCATCCCGGTGCGCAATGAGGCGGCGGCGCTGCCTTTGTTGCTGGCCGATCTGGCGCCGTTGCGTGCGGCGGGGGCGCAGCTGATTGTGGTGGACGGTGGCAGCAGTGACACGACCTGCGAGTTGGCCGCCATGCAGGCTGACCAGGTGCTCGAGGCTAGCGCGGGGCGCGCCCGGCAAATGAACGCCGGCGCCGCAAGCGCGACAGCTGATTATCTATGGTTCGTGCATGCCGATACCCGGGTCAGCGCTGAGTCAATTCAACGCTTGTTGGCGACGTTGGCTGAGCGGCCAGTCTGGGGGCGTTTCGATGTGCGTTTGTCGGGTAGTGGCCTGGCTTTGCGCGTGATCGGTACGATGATCAATCTGCGCTCGCGGTTGACGGGTGTGGCGACGGGTGATCAGGCGATCTTTGTTGCCCGTGAGACGTTCGAGGCGCTGGGCGGTTATGCGGATATCCCCTTGATGGAAGACCTCGAACTCAGTGGGCGCTTGAAGCAACGAGCGCGCCCGCGTTGCTTGCGACCTGCGCTGTCAACATCAAGCAGGCGCTGGGAGCACAACGGCATTTGGCGTACCGTGTTGTTGATGTGGCGTTTGCGGCTGGCTTACTACTGTGGCGCCAGCCCTGACCAGTTGGCGCGGCAGTATTATCGAGGGCCACCGCTATGAACCTGTCTATTTCGTTACACATGCTGGCACGTGCGCCTGTACCCGGTCGGGTCAAAACCCGGCTGATTCCTGTGCTGGGCGACGAGGGCGCATGCGACCTGCAACGACTGTTGCTGGAGCGCGCACTGCAACTTCCTGCGGAGGGCTTCAGTCAGCGATTTTTGTGGCTGGATGACATCCCTGATGCCCAGTTGCAGGCACTCGCCGAGCGGTTGAACTGGACGCTGGTTGAGCAGCCTGCCGGCGACCTGGGTGAGCGCATGCGCCTCATTGCGACCCTTGGTCTGGCGGAAAGCGATGCGGTGGTATTGATCGGCAACGACTGCCCGGCGCTGGATGGCGACTACCTCAGCAGTGCTTGCGCGGCATTGCACGGGCAGCCAGTAGTGCTAGGTCCGGCCGAGGATGGTGGTTATGTGCTGCTCGGTTTGCGCTGCGTCGATCACTTGCTGTTCCACGCCATGCCCTGGGGAACCGACCAGGTGTTGAGCATGACCTGCGAGCGACTGCAGCAGCTGGACTGGCAGCATCAGCTGCTGCCGGCGTTGTGGGATGTCGATCGCCCGGAAGACCTGCCGCGCCTGGCGACACTGGGTATCCGGGTCGAGGTCTGAGCGATCTTTCGCGCCCAGTTGGTTGTCCTTCTTCCTTCCAGTGGGGCCGCGCGCCTAGACAAACACAGTGATCTCCTGTTTGTTGTGGTCGCCGCCGTTTCAGGGGTTGCGTCATTCGCGGCCAAGGCCCCTCCCACAAGAGCGCTACCGCACCGTAGGAGGGGCCTTGGCCGCGAGCCGTAGAATTACCCGGTTAGCTCGCTTGGTGGGTCACGCGGTGCGCCACGATATAACGGTGGCTGCTAGAACAAACCGTCGCTATCGAAGCGCCGGGCATCACGCTGCAGCTGGTAGACGAAGCGCTCAACCTGGCGCTGCTCCAGGCCGCTCATGCGATGGAAGCGAACGCCGGCAAAGGTTGTGTCGAGGTTCTCTGCATACTCCACATGGCGCAGCTCCACGGCGGTGATCATCGCGCCGAAGGGCAGCTGGGCGGTAAAGCGCTCATAAACCTGACCTGAATGCAGGCTGCCCGCGACATTGCCTGGCAAACGCAACTTGCAGCCGGTGGCGGAAATATCCAGCAGTTGCCCTGTGATGGGGCTGCGCAGCTTGGCGCCGGCCAGTTCGATCTTGACCAGTTCGGATTGCTTGATTGGTGCCCTGTAGGCATTGCGTCGCTGGTAGTAATGCACTTCTTCGGGTATCGAGCTGTAATAGCAGCGCGCCCCCTGATGCTCGTCTATTTGTACCGGCTGCAGGCATTGCCAGGCCACACGCACCCCTTCATGGAAGGCCTCGATGTTAAAAGGCTCGCCATTTTGTAAAAAGCGCTCAGCGTTGTTTGGGATCATCTCGTCAAGAATCAGGCGATTCTTGTCGCGGTCAATTTCGATCAGGTAGCTCTGGAAGCGTTGGCTGCGCTCATGGAAGGTGATGACCAGGGGGTCGTGGTGCTGTTGCAGCTGACGCAGATTGGCGACGATTTCCACGGGGGCTTTGAGAACCTTCGGTGGTTGCGGGCCATCATCCTCGGAAAAGGGGTTGGACACGGTCCAGAAATCTCCAGGCAAATACGATGGCGCTAGGGTGCTGGCCTTGAGGCAGCATGTCCCTGCGCCTTGTTATAGGTGTTCAGGCCTGACTAAGCGGGCGCTGCTGGCCGATTCTAGCGGTACTGCCGCGGCTGTCATAGAGGCTGGGCGTCTCGCCACCACGAAGAATGCCGAGCATGGTGCGGGTTGAGGTCTGGCTGGAGCGAATCAGGCGACCATTGCGCAAGTTACCTGCCTGGCAGCGTTCGAGCAGTACATGCAGTTGGTCGCCGCGCTCAAGCAGTTCGGCGCCCTGGCTGGAGCGCTCGGCAAGGGCTTGCAGGCCAGCTCGGTCGGCGCTCAGCTGCAGGCTGATCAGCAGTTGGCTGCGCGCCCGACCGTGTTGATCGAGTTGCATCAGCAGCGGCTGCTTCTTTTCCAGAATAGTTTGTAGGCGAACCAGGTCACGCTCGCCGAGGGCTTGGAATTCGTCATCGATCAGTTCGAGTAATTGCTCGGCGCTGCCGATGTCGTCGTTGAAAAGCTCAAGCAAGGTGGCGTCGTGCATCGCAGGCTCTCAGGTGTTGGCGGACCCTAGCAGCGCTACTGCGCTCTAAGGCTAACATTCCGGCGCTACCTTTAGCCGGCGGTTGAACAGCTACCTGCGTGGGCAAAACGGCGTTAGAAAGTGGCCTCAATCGCGAGCCCGAACTGGGCGCTCCCGTCAAAATGCGCGTTTACAACAGTAAACGCCGCTCTTGATTCTCTTTGCTCGCCCTGCGGGCCAGCCCATGGCTGTTACTCCGCGGCGCTACGTTGCGGCCACTTTTACCTTGCCTTGCCTATGCGTTTCAACAGCCTGCCAGACTAGCGCTGGGACTCGAAGTCGAGCAGTTTACCGGCAACACGTTGGCTGTCGACCTGGTAACTGCCGTCAAGGATCGCTTGCTTGAGTTGGGCAACACGCTCTTTGTCGACGGTTGGCTGATCAGCCAGTTTTTCGCTGATCTTTTGCAGTTGCTGCGCTTCGCGACTGAACTGCACGGACTCACCACTCTTGCTGGCGTCTGCCTGCTGGGGTGACGGGCTAGTCGGTTTTTCGCTGATGGCGTCATTTCGGCCACCAGGCTGAGCGCCGCCCACACGCCCTGAATTGACAGGGGTGGTGGCATTGTTTAGCCGGTTGAAGTCGATGACCATAATGCAAAACCTCGAACAGTGTTTGGACGCTTGCCAAGTTCTCGGCTGTGTCTGCAGAAACTTTAGAGAAAAAACCTGTTTATCGACAATCTGTTTTTCAATTAGCAGTTTAGCCGCTATGCACAAACGCGTCAGAAAGTCGGCTCAGGCGCAATGTGCCAGAAGCTATAGCCATAATCGTGCCTACATAGCCACTTCAACTTGGCCTGGGCCTATTACCCGTGCCTTGACTATACGTTTGGAGCGTTGGTTGCGCACGCTGATCTGTTTGCCGATGGCCCCATCCGACAAGGCTTCGCCCGGCATACGCACGCTCATGTTGCCGCTGCGTGCGCTGATGACTACCTGATCACCTTTGCGAATGACCTCGGCCTGCTCGACATTGGCCGGAGCCAAGACCTGATCCGGCTGCAGTGGGCGCGTCAATTTTTTGCCTACGGCCTGTTTGAGACCTGTCAGATAGCCTTGATTGAGCAGTCCCACGTCACGCTCCACCAGGCTTACATCCATGTCTGTTAGCACCGCATCGCGTTTGAGCGGACGGATGGCGACGACGACATCGCGGAACAGTCTCACCTGTCCGGGAACGAAAACCGTCCAGGGTGAGCTGCCGTCGCAGCGCACCCGCATGGTGACACGGCCGATGGGCTGGGCAGGGCTTTCCAGGGTGGTCGTCAATTCCTTGTCGCACAGCGGCAGACGTAAGCGCGGGTCAAGACGGTTGATTTCAACTTCATGCCGGCCCTGAATTTCGCTGCGCTGCAGGTAATCGGCCACCGTCTGTTCAAGAAAACTCTGGGTGGTGCCGATAAGCTGTTCAGGCGTGGTTGCCGCCGCAGGTGCTACTGGGCTGTAGCCGAGCGCGAGCAAAGCAGGTAAAACTGCTAGCCAATAACGGCCTTTTGCCGGTAGCTGCTGATACCGGCGCCGATAAAAGTGTCTGAAAATTGTCGTTTCTGCGTTCATGCAGAGTGAGTAGCAAGGCGCGTGCCGCCTGCTACGCTTCGCATAACGTGCGAGACTCAAAACAGAGAGGTTTGGGCATGGCCGGTGTAATGGATTCGGTTAACCAGCGCACGCAGTTGGTTGGGCAGAACCGTTTGGAGTTGCTGCTGTTCCGCCTCGACGGTGGGCAGCTGTATGGCATCAACGTGTTCAAGGTGAAGGAGGTGTTGCAATGCCCCAAACTCACCATCATGCCCAAGTCCAGCCCGGTCGTACGAGGGGTTGCGAGTATTCGAGGGGGTACTATCCCTATCCTTGACCTGTCCATGGCGACAGGGCGGCCGCAGCTGGAAGATCTGAAGAACAGCTTCGTCATCATTACCGAATACAACACCAAGATTCAGGGCTTCCTGGTTCATTCAGTTGAGCGCATCGTCAACATGAACTGGGAGGAGATCCATCCACCACCCAAAGGTGCGGGGCGTGATCACTACCTTACGGCAGTGACTCGTCTGGACAATGAACTGGTAGAAATCCTCGACGTGGAAAAAATTCTCGCCGAGGTGGCGCCGACCTCAGAGGTGATTTCTGCCGGGGTCATCGATGCACAGACCCAGAGCAAGGCGCTCACCAAGCACGTCCTCATAGTCGATGATTCATCGGTTGCACGTAAGCAGGTGATTCGTTGCCTGCAAACCGTAGGCGTCGAGGTCACCGCGCTGAACGATGGTCGGCAAGCCCTGGATTATCTGCGCAGCATGGCAGACGAGGGCAAGCATCCCGATCAGGAGCTATTGATGTTGATTTCTGACATTGAGATGCCGGAAATGGACGGCTATACCCTGACCGCAGAAATCCGTAGCGACGCGCGGATGCAGAAGTTGCACATCCTCCTGCATACTTCGCTTTCCGGGGTATTCAATCAGGCCATGGTGAAGAAGGTTGGCGCTAATGACTTTCTTGCCAAGTTCCGTCCTGATGACCTGGCGTCGCGGGTGGTTGCGCGTATTAACGAGGTCGATCAGGGGCTTTGAGTGCTGGCCGTCCCTGCAATGGTCTAGAAAAAAAGAAGGCCGGACCGCTGACCACGCGTGGTCCTTTTTTAGCAAGCGTGCATGACGTGTTGAGCCCGTTGTAACGCCCTACCTATGAATAAAGCCGCTTTTTCGGTTCGATGATAGGGCGAAGGGTGCATCTTCCACTGCAATACTTTGATTGGCGAGGCCTGGCTAGTGTCTTCAGGTAATTTGGATTTTGAGCAGTTCCGGACGTTCCTGGAAAAAGCCTGTGGCATTTTGCTGGGTAGCAATAAGCAGTACCTGGTATCCAGCCGGCTGAACAAGTTGCAGGAGCAACACGGGATCAAAACCCTGGGGGAGTTGGTACAGCGCATGCAAAGCCAGCCGCGCAGCGGTTTGCGTGAGTTGGTGGTGGATGCCATGACCACCAATGAAACCCTGTGGTTTCGTGATACCTACCCTTTCGAAGTGCTGAAAAAGCGGGTCCTGCCCGAGTTGATCAAGGCCAGTCCGGGCCAGCGTCTGCGCATTTGGTCGGCTGCCTGTTCTTCGGGGCAGGAGCCGTACTCCTTGTCGATGAGTATCGACGAGTTCGAGAAAACCAATATTGGCCAGCTCAAGGCGGGTGTGCAGATTGTTGCCACCGACCTGTCACCGTCGATGCTGGCCAATTGCAAGTCCGGCGAGTATGACAGCCTGGCGATGGGCCGGGGTTTGTCACAAGAACGCTTGCAGCGATACTTCGACCCGCAGGGGCCTGGGCGCTGGATTGTCAAACCTGCGATCAAGAGCCGCGTCGAGTTTCGTCCGCTGAACCTGATGGACAGTTATGCCAGCTTGGGCAAGTTCGATATTGTGTTTTGCCGCAACGTGTTGATCTATTTTTCTGCCGATATGAAGAAAGACATTCTTACGCGCATCCATGCCATGTTGAAGCCTGGCGGCTATTTGTTCCTTGGTGCGTCAGAGGCGCTCAACGGCCTGCCCGAGAAGTACCAGATGGTGCAGTGCAGCCCAGGGATCATCTACCAGGCGAAGTAATCCGGGTTCGCACAAAAAACGGGAGGCCAATGGCTTCCCGTTTTTTGTTGCCGTCTGTGCTGAGCCGCCTTTTGTCGGAGCGGCGGACGCCCAGGGCCATGCCCGCGAAACGCATCGCGGGCATGGCCCGCTCCTGCAGATTCCCACAAGCCGGCAGACGCAATTGCCCCCAGTTTGCTGCGCGACAGCGCGGCGTCTGGACGGCGGGCGACCTCCTACAGGCACACGGTCAAATCTTCCGCCATATTGAGCGTCGGGGGCGGCAACGTGCCGGGCTGATTGCCGCTTTGTTTGCCAATGGGCGGAAAAGCTTTGCCGCTTGGCCTTTTTTGTAATCATTTAATCGACTCAAGCTGTTGAAAAATAACGAGTAAATTAAATGGCACGACCTTTGCTAAATGTCTTGTACGCAAACCAGGCAAGCCCAACGGCAAAGGTTTCTGACCATGAGCATCAGCTTCGATCGTGCACTCGGCATCCATGAAAAGGCACTCGGCTTTCGCGCCCAGCGTGCCGAGGTGTTGGCCAACAACATCGCCAACGCCGATACGCCTCACTACAAGGCGCGTGATCTCGATTTCGCATCGGTGCTGGCTGAGCAGAGTGCCAATACCCAGCGTGGTCCGGCCGGCCTGGCGCGCACCAACAATCGGCACATCGCCGCCGAGGGTATGGCCATGGGCAGTGCCAGCCTGGCTTACCGCATTCCCTCGCACCCATCGATTGATCAGAACACCGTTGACGTGCAGGTCGAGCAGTCTTCCTACGCGGAAAACGCAGTGAATTTCCAAGCCAGCTTTACCTTTCTCAACAGTAAATTCAAAGGGCTGGTCAGCGCCCTGCGCGGCGACTAAAGGAGCCATGCCATGTCACTAGCCAGTGTTTTCAATATCGCCGGAACCGGCATGAGTGCCCAGAGCACTCGCCTGAATACCATCTCCAGCAACATCGCCAACGCCAATACGGTGTCGTCGAGCGTCGATCAGACCTACCGCGCTCGCCATCCGGTGTTCGCCACCATGTTCCAGCAGTCCATGGGCGATGGCAGCGGTTCGTTGTTCGCCGAGCGGGATCAGGCCGGCAGTGGTGTGCAGGTGCTGGGTATCGTCGAGGATCAGAGCGATCTGGTGCCACGCTACGAGCCCAACCATCCGGCGGCCGATGAGGGCGGTTATGTGTATTACCCCAACGTCAATGTGGTCGAAGAGATGGCCGATATGATCTCCGCCAGTCGGGCATTCCAGACCAACGTCGAGATGATGAACACGGCCAAACAGATGTTGCAGCGCGTACTGACCCTGGGTCAGTAAGCCGCACGAAGGGGATACGGCATGAGCACGGTAAACGGCGTCAGTTCGGCGCTTGATCAATATCAGATCAAGAGCGAGACCACGGCCAATAAAGACTTGGGCAAGAATGAATTTCTCAACTTGCTGGTGGCGCAACTGAATAATCAGAACCCGCTGGAGCCGCAGAGCAATGGCGAGTTCATCGCCCAGCTGGCGCAGTTCAGCCAGGTTGAGGGTATCGAGAAGCTCAACTCCAGTATGGGTTCGCTGCTCTCCGGTTATCAGTCCTCCCAGGCGCTGCAGGCCTCGTCCCTGGTCGGGCGCAAGGTGATCATTCCGACCGACAAGGCCGTGGTCGACACCAGCGAGAGCTTCAAGGCCAGCATGGTGTTGCCGGCCAGCAGCAGCAACGTCTACGTCAATGTCTACAACAACGCTGGGTCGGTGGTGAGCCGGATCAATATGGGCGAGCAGGCCGCCGGCAATGTCAGCTTTATCTGGGACGGCAAAGACGCCAGCGGCAATCAGTTGCCGCCCGGCACCTACAAGTTCGAGGCGCAAGCCACCTATGAAGGCGAGACCAAGGGGCTTTACACCATGCTCCCGGCCAACGTCGATAGCGTGGTATTGGGCGGCAGCGAGTTGATGCTCAACCTGGCAGGGCTTGGCAGTGTGCCGCTCTCCCAGGTACAGGTCATCGGTCAGTAATTTCAGGGTTTTAATCGCCGGCCATCCCGGCAAAGGAGCATTCCATGGCGTTCAATATCGGTCTTAGCGGCCTGCGCGCTGCTACCAGCGACCTCAACGTGACCGGCAACAACATCGCCAACGCCGGCACTGCAGGTTTCAAGCAGTCGCGTGCGGAGTTTTCCGATGTGTATGCGGCCTCGGTAAACGGCTCCGGCAAGAACGCGCAGGGTAGCGGTGTGCTCCTGAGTAACGTCTCGCAGCTGTTCAACCAGGGCAATATCAACTACACGCAAAACTCCCTGGACCTGGCGATCAACGGCAACGGCTTCTTCCAGACCAGCAACAATGGCGAGGTCAGCTACACCCGTGCCGGCTATTTCGGTACCGACCGTGAGGGCTTCATGGTCAACAACTTCGGTTACAAGCTGCAAGGCTATGCGGTCGATGGCAACGGCAACCTGCAGAATGGTGTGATCAGCGATCTGCGCATCGAAACCGCCAGCCAGGCGCCGAGGGCGACCTCGACGTTGAATCAGACGTTTAACCTGAATTCGACCAATACGGTGCCGAAATCCTGGCAGGGCGCTTATGATACGACCACCCAGGCCGCTTATGATGCGGTGGTTCAGGCTGCCTACAGTGCTGCCTATGGTAACCCTGATCCGCTTGATCCTGTTGCAGTAGCTCAAGCTGAGCTTGATGGTCAGGCAGCCGCTGCCTTGCCCGCGACCCTTGTTGCTGCGCAGGCAGCTGCCACTGCCCCGGCAACCATTACCGCTGCTCGCGCTGCCGCCAACGCCACCTTCGATCCAGCCGACCCGACCACCTACAACTCATCCACCTCGACCAATGTCTACGACACCCAGGGCAATGCCCATGTCATGACCCAGTATTTTGTCAAGACCGATGCCAACCAATGGCAGATGAATGTGCTGATTGATGGACGTAATCCGGCCACTCCGACATCGACTGCGCCTTACTCGATGGGGGTGGGATTCACTGCCAGCGGGGCGTTGAATACCGGCAGCCTGGCGTCCAGCCCAGCTTTCACCGTCGATGCCATTGGGCGTTTCACCTTGAATGACTGGGTTCCCGCTGCTTCAGACGGCGGCCAGCCGCCGGTATGGTCGGCCAATGGCGCCAATGCTAGCGCCACCGGAATTTTGGTCGATATGCGCAACTCTACTCAGTTCTCCAGCTCTTTCGCGGTCAACGCGGTCAGCCAGAATGGTTACACCACCGGCCAGTTGGCGGGTCTGGAGATCGATGACACCGGGGTGATTTTCGCCCGTTACACCAACGGTCAATCTAATGTGCAGGGGCAGGTAATCCTGGCCAGCTTCGCCAACGTGCAGGGCCTGACGCCGGTGGGTAAAACTGCCTGGGTGCAATCCTTCCAGTCTGGTGAGCCGGTGGTTGGCACGCCGCGCAGCGGCACCCTCGGCGCCTTGCAGTCCGGCGCCCTGGAAGACTCCAACGTCGAGCTGTCCGATCAGTTGGTCAACCTGATCGTTGCCCAGCGCAACTACCAGGCCAACGCCAAGACCATCGAGACCGAAAGCTCGATTACCCAGACCATCATCAACCTGCGCTGATAAGGCGCGGCGGTAGTTGTTTGGAATGGCGATGGCAGGAGTATTGAGCTGGCTGCCACCTTGTCTGCAGTGGGCTGTTGCGCTTGTGGGAGGGGCCTTGGCCGCGAACAATGTCTGGGGCAATCTCCAGTCGCGGACAAGTCCCCTCCCACAAAAACGCCGCAGAGCCCTCGGCATTGAAGGGCTGCAGGGCCGTGAAATACTTGCTGCCCGTTTTATACGGCAGGCCCTGGCTTTGTTTGCCGCCGGCGGCAGTAAATCGCCGGCCTGATCCTGAAAGGCTCCACTCGGAGTCTTTTCTTTTTTATAAAAACCATATATTTCAATGCTCTATGATTATTTGGCGAGGCTGGCACGACGTTTGCTCTATTACTTTCATAGAGTAGCGGGCATTACGCCCACCTCGGAGGATAACCATGGACAAGATGCTGTACGTCTCCATGACTGGAGCTCACAACAACAGCCTGGCGCAGAGTGCCCACGCCAATAACCTGGCGAACATCTCGACCAGCGGCTTTCGTCGCGATTTTGCACAGGCGCGCTCGATGCAGGTTTTCGGCGACACGCTGCCGGCGCGGGTCTATGCATTGACCGAGCGACCCGGCACCGACTTCACGCCTGGCACTCTGCAGGAAACCGGTCGCGACCTGGACGTGGCGATTGGTGGGCGCGGTTGGCTGGCCGTGCAGGCCGCCGACGGCAGCGAAGCCTATGTGCGTACCGCCAGCCTGAATATTGACGCCTTGGGCGTGCTGCGTACCGGCAACGGCTTGCCGGTGATGGGCAATGGCGGACCGATTGCCGTACCGCCAGAGCAGAAAATCGAAATCGGCTCGGATGGCACCATCAGTATTCGCGCTCTCGGCGAAGGCCCTAGCGTGCTGGCCGAAGTCGACCGGCTGAAGCTGGTCAACCCCGACCTGAAGCAGATGGAGAAGGGCACCGACGGCCTGATTCGCTTCAAGGGTGTGGGGCCGGTGCAGGCAGACGCCACCGTGCAGGTGACCTCCGGTTTTCTCGAGTCGAGCAACGTCAATGCGGTGGAGGAGATGACCTCCATTCTCGCCTTGTCCCGCCAGTTCGAACTGCAAGTGAAGATGATGCGCACCGCCGAAGACAATGCGGCCGCTGTGGCGCGGGTTTTGCAAATTAGCTAATTACCAGCACGCAGCGCCTTGAAAATGGCGCTCGAGGAGAATCTATATGCTTCCGGCACTGTGGGTCAGCAAGACCGGTCTGTCCGCTCAGGACATGAACCTGACCACCATTTCCAACAACCTGGCCAACGTCTCGACCACCGGCTTCAAGCGCGACCGTGCCGAGTTCGAGGATCTGCTGTATCAGATCCGTCGCCAGCCCGGCGGCCAGTCCACCCAGGACAGCCAGCTGCCGTCCGGCTTGCAGTTGGGTACCGGTGTGCGCGTTGTCGGCACGCAGAAAATCTTCACCGCAGGCAGCCTGCAAACCACCGAGCAACCGCTGGACATGGCGGTCAATGGCCGCGGTTTCTTCCAGGTGCTGATGCCCGACGGCACGGTGTCCTATACCCGTGATGGCAGCTTTCACCTGAACTCGGACGGCCAGATTGTCACTTCCAGCGGCTATGCCCTGGAGCCGGCGATCGTCCTGCCCAATGAAGTGCGCACCTTCACTGTCGGCGAAGACGGCACGGTGTCGGTGACCACTACCGGCAATCCGCAGCCGCAGGTCGTGGGTAACCTGCAGACTGCCGACTTCATCAATCCGGCGGGCCTGGAAGCGATCGGCAGCAACCTGTTCCTGGAAACAGCTGCCAGCGGTGCGCCTCAGGTCGGCACGCCAGGCCTCAACGGCTTGGGCACCACCCTGCAGAACACCCTGGAAAACTCCAACGTCAGTGTGGTTGAAGAGTTGGTGAACATGATCACCACCCAGCGCGCCTACGAGATGAACTCGAAAGTCATCTCCACCGCCGACCAGATGCTGGCCTTCGTTTCACAGAATCTTTAATCCTGGCGCCGGGGCGTTAGCCCGGCTCTGGCTTGATACAAAATGCGGTGAGGTAGTGGTTATGAACCGGCTGGTAATAATGTTCTCGATGCTGGGTCTGGTTGTCCTGAGTGGCTGTGTCGCGCCGCAGGCCAAACCCAATGACCCGTATTACGCACCCGTGCTGCCGCGCACACCGTTGCCGGCGGAGCAGAACAACGGCTCGATTTATCAGGCCGGCTTTGAGAACAACCTGTTCGGCGACCGCAAGGCCTACCGCGTTGGCGACATCATCACCATCACCCTTAACGAGCGGACCCAGGCCAGCAAGAATGCCGGCTCGCAGATCCAGAAAGACAGCAGCGCCGATATCGGCCTGACCTCGCTGTTTGGTGGCGCAGTCTCGGCGGCCAACCCGTTTAGCAACAATCAACCGTTGTCGCTGGGTGCCGAGTACAGCTCCAGCCGTGACACCAAGGGCGACAGCAAGGCGGCCCAAGGCAACAGCCTGAGCGGCTCGATCACCGTGACCGTAGCCGAGGTGCTGCCCAACGGCATTCTGGCGGTGCGCGGTGAGAAGTGGATGACCCTCAACACCGGCGATGAACTGGTACGGATTGCCGGCCTGGTGCGCGCCGACGACATCTCCACCGACAACACCGTGGCCTCGACCCGTATCGCCGATGCGCGCATCACCTACTCGGGCACCGGCGCCTTCGCCGACGCCAGTCAGCCGGGTTGGCTCGATCGTTTCTTCATCAGCCCGCTGTGGCCGTTCTAAGGATGACGCAGATGATGATCGTAGGAGTGGGCCATGCCCGCGAAAGCATTCACAGGGTCGGTAGCAGGATCGCGGGCATGGCCCGCTCCTACCTCTTATTGCTGTGCGTCTTGCTGTGCCTGCCGGCGCAAGCCGAACGGCTCAAGGATCTGGCCAGCATCCAGGGCGTGCGCAGCAACCAGTTGATTGGCTACGGCCTGGTCGTGGGCCTCAATGGCAGCGGCGACCAGACCACCCAGACCCCGTTCACCGTGCAGACCTTCAATAACATGATGGCGCAGTTCGGCATCAAGGTGCCGCAAGGCGGCAACGTGCAGCTGAAAAACGTCGCGGCTGTTTCTATCCATGCCGACCTGCCGGCGTTCGCCCGGCCGGGGCAGACCATCGATATCACCATTTCCTCCATCGGTAACGCCAAAAGCCTGCGCGGCGGCAGCTTGCTGATGGCACCGATGAAAGGCATCGACGGCAATGTCTACGCCATCGCCCAGGGCAACCTGGTGGTTGGTGGGTTCGATGCCGAAGGCGGCGACGGCTCGCGGATTACCGTCAACGTGCCCTCGGCGGGACGCATTCCCGGCGGTGCAACGGTTGAGCGCTCGGTACCCAGCGGTTTCAACCAGGGCAATACCCTGACCCTCAACCTCAATCGCCCGGACTTCACCACGGCGAAGAACATCGTCGACCAGATCAATGACCTGCTTGGCCCAGGTGTCGCCCAGGCGCTCGACGGCGGCTCGATCCGCGTCAGTGCGCCGCTCGACCCGAATCAGCGGGTGGATTACCTGTCGATTCTGGAAAACCTCGAAGTCGAAGTCGGCCAGGCGGTGGCCAAGATCATCATCAACTCACGCACCGGCACCATCGTCATCGGCCAGAACGTGCGCGTGCAGCCAGCGGCCGTGACCCACGGCAGCCTCACGGTCACCATCACCGAAGACCCTATTGTCAGTCAGCCTGAAGCGCTCGCTGGCGGCCAGACTGCGGTCGTGCCGCGCTCGCGGGTGGGAGCGGTTGAAGAGGCCAAGCCGATGTTCAAATTCGGCCCCGGTACCACCCTGGATGAAATTGTCCGGGCGGTTAACCAAGTGGGCGCATCGCCCTCCGACCTGATGGCCATCCTGGAGGCGCTCAAGCAAGCCGGCGCCCTGCAGGCCGACCTGATCGTGATTTGAGGTAATAGGTTATGGACTCTCGACTCTCAGCCGGTTTGCTCGGCAGCGTCAACACCAACAGCCCGCTGGACAGCGGCGCCTTCACCGACCTGAACCGGCTCAACCAGCTCAAGGTGGGTGGCGACAGCGAAAAGAACATTCGCAAGGTGGCGCAAGAGTTCGAGTCGCTGTTTCTCAATGAAATGCTCAAAGCCATGCGCTCGGCCAACGAAGTGTTCGCCGAAGGCAACTTCATGAACAGCAACGAGAGCAAGACCTACCAGGACATGCACGACCAGCAATTGTCGGTGACCCTGTCGAACAACCAGAACGGCATCGGCCTGGCCGACGTGCTGGTGCGGCAGATGTCGCAAATCAAGGACGCTGGTAGCCGGCCCAATCCCTTCGCCCAGGTCGATCAGCCGCTGCCAAGTGCGCCGAGCCAGCCCCTGGCCAAGGCTCAGAGCAGCCGCGACGACTCATCCCTGCTCAATCAGCGTCGCCTGTCGCTGCCGAGCAAACTCAGCGACCGGATGATGGCGGGCATTGTGCCCACGGCCGGTGCGCCGACGGATAGCCAGCCACTGGCGCAGAACGACTGGATCCCGGCCAAGGCGTTTGCCGCGCCCGCCGACAAGGTTCTGAACCTGAATGGTACGGACGCCATCAGCGGTCGCCGCTTGGCCCAGGCGCCGGGCAAGACCGCCTTCAGCTCAAAAGACGAATTTATCGCCGCCATGCTGCCGATGGCCGAACAGGCCGCCGAGAAAATTGGCGTCGATGCGCGCTACCTGGTGGCCCAGGCCGCGCTGGAAACCGGCTGGGGCAAGTCGATCATCCGCCAGCAAGACGGCACCAGCAGCCACAACCTGTTTGGCATCAAGAGCCACAACAGCTGGGATGGCGAATCGGCGCGGGTAATGACTACCGAGTACAAGGGCGGCAAAGCAGTCAAGGAGGCGGCATCCTTCCGCGCCTACGACTCCTACGCCCACAGTTTTGAAGACTACGTGAGCTTTTTGCAGAGCAACGGCCGCTACCAGAACGCACTGAGCTCGACCGCCAACCCCGAGCAGTTTGCCCGCGAGTTGCAGAAGGCCGGTTACGCCACCGACCCGCAGTACGCACGCAAGGTGGCGCAGATCGCCCGGCAGATGTCGACCTACCAAACCATCGCGTCCAGCGACAACGCGCTGATCCGGGGATGAACTGAGCCATGGCTGACCTACTGAGTATTGGCCTGTCCGGCCTGGCGGCGAACAAAACGTCGCTGGCCGTCACCGGGCATAACATTACCAACGTCAACACCCCGGGCTTCTCGCGCCAGGACACGGTGCAGGCCACGCGCAACCCTCAGTTCAGCGGTGCCGGCTATATCGGCTCGGGCACCACGCTGGTGGATGTGCGCCGCACTTATAGCGAGTTCCTCAGCACCCAGGTGCGCAGCAGCACCGCGCTGAGCTCCGACGTCGAAGCTTACAGAAGCCAGATCGAGCAGCTCGACTCGCTGCTGGCCGGCACCACCACCGGCATCACGCCTTCGCTGCAGAAGTTCTTCTCGTCCCTGCAAACGGCCGCCGAAGACCCCGCCAACATCCCGGCGCGGCAATTGGTGCTGTCCGAGGCAGAAGGCCTGGCCCGGCGCTTCAATACCGTGTCCAGCCGGATCAACGAGCAGAACGAATTCATCAACAAGCAGATGGTCGCCGTCGGCGACCAGGTCAATCGCCTGGCCACCTCGATTGCCAGCTACAACGACGCCATCGCCAAAGCCTCGGCCAACGGCCAGCAACCCAACGACCTGCTCGATGCGCGCGAAGAGGCCGTGCGCCAGCTGTCCACCTTCATTGGCGTGACCGTGGTGGCGCAGGATAACAACTCGCTCAACCTGTTCGTTGGCTCCGGCCAGCCGCTGGTGGTGGGCAGCACTACCAGCCGCCTGGAAGTCGGGCCAGGGCAGGCCGACCCGACCCGCTTTGAAGTGAGCTTCGTCAGCGGCGGCTCGCGTCAGGGCATCACCTCCCTGGTCACCGGCGGCGAAATGGGCGGGCTGATTCGCTATCGCAGCGAGACCCTGGATCCAACCCTCAACTCGCTAGGGCGACTGGCCCTGGCGGTCAGTGATCAAGTCAACACCCAGCTCGGCCAAGGCCTGGACCTGAAAGGCCAGGTGGGTTCGGCGCTGTTCGGTGACTACAACGACACGGTGTTGGCGCAGCTGCGGGTACGGGCCTTTGCGACCAATACCAGTAACGTCCAGCCAGCGCTGAACATCACCAACACCAGCGTGCTCACCACCAGCGATTACCGCCTGGAATACGATGGCAGCAATTACACCGCGCGGCGCTTGAGCGATGGTGCGGCGATGACAGTTGGCATGACCATAACTCCGCCCCCGGCTTCGCTGGATGGCTATCCGATCACCTTGGATTTTGCCGATGCAGCTGGTCGCGACCAGGGCTTCGAGTTGGTTATCGGTTCCGCGCCGGCAGCGGCGGACAAGTTCTTGTTACAGCCGACCCGGCGGGGCGCCACGACCATCAGCGCCCAGTTGGATCAGCCCGACCAGCTGGCGTTTGCTGCGCCCCTGCGTTCCGAAGCCAACTTGCAGAACCGTGGTAATGGAGTGATTGGCCAGCCCTCTATAGGTAACGTCCAGAACCCGCTGGTCCCGGCGGATCTGCAGGGACTATCACCGCTGACCATGACCTATGCCGCACCCGTCGCGCCTGCCACGACTGGGACGCTGACCCTGAGTGCGCCGGGTGGCGTCACCTTTTCGCCGGCTACCCTGAGCATCACTCCGGGGCAGAGCAACACGCTGAGCTATACGGTCACCTCCGGTGGCAGTACGGTGGAAGTCTCGCAGGCCTTCAGCGGCCGCCCAGAAACGGGCGACACTTTCACCCTGGGCTTCAACCAAAACGGCGTTTCGGACAATCGCAACGCCTTGAAAATGGTCGATTTGCAGAACAAGCAGACTGTAGGCGTGGACCCGACAGTGACGGGCATCAGCACCGGCGTCAGCTTTACCGACGGCTATGGCGACCTGGTCGAGCGGGTTGGTACCCTGACGGCGCAAGCCCGGCAAGACAGTGCCGCCACCGGCGCCATCCTCAAACAGGCAACCGACAACCGCGACTCGCTGTCCGCAGTCAACCTCGACGAAGAAGCCGCCAACCTGATCAAATTCGAGCAGTACTACAATGCTTCGGCCCAGGTCATTCAAGTTGCGCGCTCTTTGTTCGATACCCTGCTCAATACATTCAGATAACAGCGCGCCGCTAGCGGGCGCGCGCAGAACAATCCCCTCTCCCTCCGGGAGAGGGCTAGGGTGAGGGGCTGCTCGCGGCGGCCCGACTCCGGATTGCAACAAGAGGCTCAAGCATGCGCATCTCCACCATCCAGGCATTCAACAACGGAGTCGCCGGCATCCAGCGTAACTACGCCAATGCCACGCGCACCCAGGAGCAGATCAGTACCGGCAACCGCATCCTCACTCCGGCGGACGATCCGGTCGCCTCGGTGCGCCTGTTGCAGCTGGAGCAACAGCAAAACGTACTGACCCAGTACAAAGACAACCTCACCGCCGCGAAAAACAGCCTGAGCCAGGAAGAAGTCACCCTCAATTCGGTGAATACCGTGCTGCAGCGCGTACGTGAGTTGACCGTGCAAGCGGGTAACGGCACGCTGGATAACGCGGGCCGTCAAGCCATCGCTGCAGAGCTGGGCGAGCGCGAAAACGAGCTGCTCAGTTTGATGAATACCCGTAATGCCCGTGGCGAATACCTATTCGCCGGCTTTCAAGGCAAAGGCCAGCCGTTTGTGCGCACGGCTGATGGCACCTATAGCTATCAGGGCGACGAAGGCCAGCGCAAATTACAAATTGCCAGCTCGCGAGATCTACCGATCAGCGACAACGGCAAGAAAATCTTCCAGAACATCACCAACGCCGGGCGCATAAGTCTCAGCGATACGGCTGTGCCGCCTGCGGCACTGGCTAGCGGTACGATTAGCGGCATGCTGGTCGAAGACGAAGTGGCATTTGCCAGTTTTCCGCCTAACGGCGTTCAGCTGGTTTTTGATCCTGTCGACCCCCTGAATTACACCTTGAGCCCTGTGATCACGCCGGGAGTGCCTGCAGATCCAACCGACCCATTGAGTGTGGAGATCCCTGCAGTATTGGGGGCTGCGGTCAATGGTCGCCTGCAGGCAGGCAAAGACACGCTGGTGCATTATCAGGGTGCCGCTTTCTACGTTAATGGTACGCCTGCAGCCGGTGCCAGCTTCACTATTGCCGGGCCGAATGGCGATCCGACCAGCTCGCCGCCCAACAAAGTAGGCATCCTCGACACCATCGCCAGCCTGCGCAGCACCCTGGAAAACTCGGCAACCGGCGGGCAAGTGCGCGATGCAGTTGCACTTGCCTTGACCAACCTGGATCACGGCATGACTTCTGTCGACGGTGTGCGTGGCGAAATTGGCGCGCGCCTGAATGTCATCGAGACCACCCAGACCGATAACGAAGACGTCACCCTGGTCAACAAATCTGTGCAGGCCGGCTTGCGCGAGCTGGACTACGCCGAGGCGCTGTCGCGACTAGCTTTCCAGTCGATCGTGCTGGAGGCATCGCAGCAAAGCTACGTCAAGATCGCCGGGCTCAGCTTGTTCAACAAAATATAAAGGTCAACAAAACCCTCTCCTTGGGCGGTATCGACACGCTTTTCGTTCTATGTGGCAGGCCCCGCAGGTCGGGCTGCGTAGGCTCGAACGAAGCGATAGCCTAAAGCGATGCGATCCCGTAGGTTGGGTTAGCGGCGCATACCGCGCGCTCACAGGCGCCGCACCTGCCGAACGCCGCGTAACCCAACACAGCATCCGCAAGCACACAGCCATTGTGGTGCTACGCCGCAGTTGAAGACCGGGTTTGCTTCGCCGCTAACCGTAGCCTTGTAGTGATCGGCTCGTGGACGAGGCGATGTCCGAGGTCACCTTGCTCTGCGCGTTCAGCGGCCGCCGTGCCGAGACGCTCCGAGCTGCATGCCCGCACGGACGGTTCGATGCCTCGACGTGGGAGCGATCGATTAAACGGCTTGATATAGCTACTTATGCGACCCTCCAGAATAATTTTCAGCGCGGCCGTCTGATAGACGGCCGGACAAAAAACAACTAGCGTAGCGTTAGGTATTACCTATTGCTCAGGAGGCTGCAGTATGGCAACGGCAACATCCATCAAACTCGATGATGAGCTGAAAAAGCGTGTGCAGCACCTGGCCGAAGCGCGCCGCCGCACTTCGCACTGGATCATGCGCGAGGCCGTCGCGCAGTACGTCGAACGTGAGGAAAAGCGCGAAGCGTTCCGGCAGGACACGTTCAAGGCATGGGAAGAATTTCAGGCGACCGGTCTGCATGCGACCACTGAGGAAGTCGATAAGTGGCTTTCCAGCTGGGGCAGTGAAAGCGAGCTGCCTGCGCCTATATGCCACAAGTAGTTTTCGCGCCGGCCGCAATCCGGGACATACAACGGCTGCGGGAGCTTCTACGGCCCAAGAACGCTGACGCTGCAAGGCGAGCTGGCGAGACGATCCTGCAGGGCGTGCGAATGCTCGGGGTGCAGCCTCGCATCGGCCGCCCGGTCGAGGACTTGCCCGACGAGTACCGCGAGTGGCTGATTGACTTCGGGGGCAGTGGCTATGTGGTTCGCTACCGCCTCGCTGGCGACACAGTTACGATCTTGGCCGTTCGCCACCAGAAAGAGCTGGGCGATTGAATGCTGACATGCCGAGGGAACGGCTGGGCGGCGTTCCGGGCCTTGAAGGCGCTGAAAGCATCGCGACCTGCAGCGTACCGGCTGACGCCATGTTGGGTTACGCGGCGGTTGAAGGCCGGGGTTGATTCAGGATAAGCGCCCGCCGCTAACCCAACCTACGGTTTGCGGGCTTGCGACCGAAGCAGACCCGTAGGATGGGTTAGCCGCCACAGCGCCTTGATCAAAGCAACATTGTGCGTGCGGCGTAACCCATCACCTGCAGCGTATCGTTTTAGCCACGAACGCTACAGTCTCTGTCACTTGTGGGCTTTATAAGACTTTCCGCTGGGATGCCGAACATGGCGTGCAGCTTCCAGATCATCGGCAGCGTGAGCGCGCGCTTGCCGTTGAGCACCTCGTAAACACGATTTGTTCTACCGATGGCAGGGGCCAGGTCGGCTGCTGTCAGGCCGGATTGCTCCATGCGGAATTTGATTGCATCGATGGGGTTTGGCAGGTCAACGGGGAAGTTTTTGGCTTCATAGGCTTCGATGAGAGTGATCATCACCTCGAAGCTGTCGCCTTCGGCGGTGCCCGGCGCTGGCTCGTTATCAAACAGAGTGGACACGTCCTTGAGGGCTTCCCGGTAGTCGTTGTCGGTACGAATCGGACGAATGATCATGGTGGTTACCCCATTTCGACTGTGTTGGCATCAATTGCGTCGTACTGCCGATGAGTGCCGACGAACTTGATGTAAATGGCACCGAAGCGGTAGGCGACAGCCGTCACCAGCCTATAGTCGTTACCCTTGATGTTGAAAACAACCCTGCGGCTTTTGAGAATGCTCGCGCTGCGGAACTGCTCCTTAATTTCAGCCGGGCTGGACCAGTTGGCCTTCCTGGCCTCATCTATCCAGGCCAGGAAGGACTGTTCAGCGTCCGGGTATTGCTCCCAGAAGGCTTTCAGTTGGCTGATGGCGATAATTCTCATGGGTGGAGTCTAGTCCCGCTATGGGACTTGTGCAAGTGCTCGCGGCTAACCTACGGGTTTGCGGTTTTGCGACCGAAGCAGGCCCGTAGGATGGGTTAGCCGCCACAGCGCTTTGAGCAAGGCGCGTTGTGCGTGCGGCGTAACCCATCACCTGCGACAGGTGACACTCCCGTTTGGGCTAATCGATTGTTGCCTCTCACGGAAAATTTTTTGTTGGATAAGACAAAAAACTCCTAAAGCATCCCGGCTTGGCGCCGATAAAGATTACGAATGCGAAGTAACTGGGGTGCCTGAGCAAGGCCACCAACCAAGCTCGCACTACCCGGATACCTTTAGTACCAGCCCATTGGAGGCAAACACCATGGCCCTTACCGTCAATACCAACGTCGCGTCGCTCAACACTCAGCGCAACCTGAACGGCTCTTCCAATGCGCTGGCGACCACCATGCAGCGTTTGTCCACCGGTAGCCGCATCAACGGCGCCAAGGACGACGCGGCAGGTCTGCAAATTTCCAACAAGATGACCAGCCAGATCAATGGCCTGGGTGTTGCCGTGCGTAACGCCAACGACGGCATCTCCATCGCGCAAACGGCTGAAGGCTCGCTGCAGCAAACCACCAACATCCTGCAGCGTATGCGTGACCTGTCCCTGCAGTCGGCTAACGGCGGTAATGGCCTGACCGAGCGCAAGGCGCTTAACGACGAAGTGGTGCAGCTGAAAAGCGAGCTGGACCGCATCGCCACCACCACCCGTTTCGGTAGCAAGTCGCTGTTCGATGGTGGCTTCGCCGAAAACGTGCAGGTAGGCGCCAATGCCAACGAAACGATCAGTGTTTCCATTGGTAGCTTCCGCACCACCGCAATGGGTACCAGTGCCAGCCGTGATGCTACCACCGCCAAGGCAACTGCAACCGCCGCGCACACCAGCCTGACCATTGGTACAACTGCGGCGGTTCCAGCGGTTCCGGCGGTTCCGGCTGTACCGGCGGTTCCTGCTGTACCGGCTAACGCCGGTAGTGCTTCGGTGTTCACTGCTGTTGGTGGCACGGACCTTTCTACCGATCTGTCCGGAGGACCCGTATCCTTCACCATCGGCGACGGCACCGATGATACCCTTGCCATAAACGCCAATGGTGTTGATGCTACCGCGAACCTGCTTCTGATCAACGACGCCTTGACCGATGCTGGGATCAATGCGCTTGCAACCCTGGGCGCCGGTGGCCAACTGATTTTGACTGAGCAGGCTGTGGGTGGTGACTTTGCCGGGTTGGCGCTCTCGCTGGGTGGTATTGGTGGCGCTACGGTTGCAGGCACCGGTGGCAACGCCCTAGGTGCTGCAACCACGGCGGAAGTCCCGGAAGTCCCAGAAGTCCCAGAAGTCCCAGAAGTCCCGGCAGTCGCGGCCAGCAGCAACAGCTCGTTCCAGATCGCGGTAAACGGTGAGGCTGCGCAGACCATCGCCATCGACGCTGGCAACTACACTACGCTGGAGTCGCTGGCTGACAACATCAATCAGAAGCTTGCGCTTAACGCTGATCTGAAAGGTGAAGTTCGTGCCACTGTCAGCGAAGGCAGGCTGCAGTTCGTTTCCAAGGAGCAGGGTGCGGATGCCTCCATCACCTTGAGCGCGGTGGCCGACAATACTGGTCTTACTAACCTTGGTTTTGTCGATGGGGCCAATGGAGTCGGAGCGGCAGCGGGTGCGAACGCCACCCAATCGGTAGAGCTGATTGACATCACCACGGTTACTGGTGCCCAGAATGCAATCGCCACTATCGATGCAGCCCTGTCGGAAGTGGACACCACTCGTGCCTCGCTGGGTGCGGTGCAAAATCGCTTCGAGTCGACCATCAGCAACCTGCAGAACGTCTCGGAAAACACTTCGGCTTCCCGTGGCCGGATCATGGACACCGACTACGCCGCGGAAACTGCTAGCCTGAGCAAGAACCAGATTCTGCAGCAGGCCGGTACCGCGATCCTGGCCCAGGCCAACCAGCTGCCGCAGGCGGTTCTCAGCCTCCTCGGTTAAACTGACCAGCAAGGTCTGCAATAGGCTGCGGGGGGAAGTGCTTGGCACTTTCCCCCGTTTTGCCATTGAGAGGTGATGAGATGGATATTGCATTTAATAACGCGCTACCGGCTGCCGTGCCTAAAGGGCGTGAGCTGGCGCCAGCTGCAGCACCTGTTGCAGCTGGCGAGCTGCTTGAGCATGAGCAGCCTCGCGCTGGCGCAGCGTTGCCAACCGTGGCGCCAGCCGAGGCTGAGCGCGAGTCCTTGCAGAAGGCGGTTTCCAGTATCGAGGGGTTTGTGCAAAGCATTCGTCGCGATCTGAACTTCAGTCTGGATGACTCCAGTGGCCGGGTGGTGATCAAGGTGACGGATAGCGTCTCCGGCGACGTGATCCGGCAGATGCCCTCTGAAGAGGCGCTGCGCCTGGCCGAAAGTCTGGAAGAGGTACGCAGCCTGTTATTCAAGGCTGAAGCCTGATTGTGTATGCAGTGGCATGCTTCTTGATTACGTGTTGGGCTAACGGCGTAAACGCCAAACCCCTGACGAGGTGGGCAACATGGCAGGTATAACGGGTATTGGTTCCGGCATGGACATCGACGCGATTGTCGGTGCCTTGGTCAATGCGGAGAGGGCGCCGAAAGCAGCGCAACTCGCCCGCCTGGAAAAAACCACCACCACCCAGATATCTGCCCTGGGTCAACTGCGCGGTGCGCTGAGCAGTTTCCAGACTGCCCTGAAAGGCTTGAGCGATATCGGCCAATTCGAAAACCGCTCGGCTAAATCGTCCAACAACACGCTGTTAAGTGTCAGCGCGGCAAAAACTGCCCAAGCAGGTAGCTACAGCGTAAAAATTGAAAGCCTGGCCAGCGGCAGTAAAACCGCCAGTCGCGCGCTGGAGGGTAGTTTTATTACCGGGTCGGCTGGCTCCTTGACGGTCAAGCTCGGTGCAGACGATGCGGGTATTGAGGTGGCGATCAAGGCCGGTGCTAGCCTGAGTGAAGTGCGCGACGCCTTGAATGCCGGCCTGAAAGACAGCGGTATCAGCGCCAATTTGGTGACCAATCCGGTGGACGGCAAGGCGCGTCTGGTGATGACCTCAAGCAATACCGGTGCTGATAAAAATGTGCAGATCAGTGCAGGCGTGGGCTTGGAAAGTCTCGAGATAGGCAGCGTCATGCTGGACAAAGACGCACCTGACTTTGCCGACCAAAGTGGTGTGCTGGAGTCTTCGGCCAACGCGGTGTTCAGCATTGATGGCCTGCAGTTGCAGAGTGCAACCAATACCATCACGGATGCCATTCCCGATGTTACGTTCAATCTTCTGGCTGCCGACACGGACAAGACGGTAACCGTGACCGTGGCCCAGGATCGCACCGGGGTTACAAACAATATCAAGAAGTTCGTCGAGGCCTACAATTCGCTGATCGGCACCACCAATACCTTGACCGGTATCATCCCGGTGGGTGACGGCAAACCGCCGGTGACCGGTGGTTTGGTGGGCGATGCCAGTGTGCGCAACGTACTGGCTAACATGCGCAGTGAGTTGACCTCACCGCTTGGCCCCGATGGCGTGCGCATGCTGACTGATCTGGGCATTACCACGCAAAGAGACGGCACCCTGAAAATTGATGATGCCAAGTTGGCCACTGCCCTAGCAGATAACTACGACGCTGTCGGGGTGTTCTTTGCGGGTGATGAGGGGCTGATGAAGCGTCTTGATAAGCGTGTCGATAGTTTTGCCAAATCCGGTGGCGTGCTCGATCAGCGCGTGAGCGGCCTGCAAAAAACTGTTAGCAGTATCGATGAACAGCGCGAAACGCTCACCCGTCGGGTTGATCAGCTACAAGCTCGTTTATATTCGCAATTCAATGCCATGGACTCGTTGGTAGCTCAATTGACCACTACTAGCGGCTGGCTGAGCAGTGCCCTTGATAATCTGCCCGGCGTCGTGAGAAAGGATAAGTAAACCGTGAACAAACCAATCGATACTTACAAGGCCGTTAAAGTCAGCCAGGAAGTCAGCCCTTACCATGCCGTGCAATTGTTGCTCGATGGCGCGCTGGAGCGTATTGCCCAGGCATTGCTGGCGCAAGCACAAGGTAACCCGGGTGTACGTGGCGAGGCGGTAGGCACCACGCTGTCGATCATCGGTATTCTGCAGGGCAGCCTGGACAAACAGCTCGGCGGCGAACTGGCAGAAAACCTCGATTCGTTGTACGACTACATGACCCGGCGCCTGGCCGGTGTGGCGTTGGACAAGACGGCGCAGAGCCTGGAAGAAGTGCAGGGCTTGCTGGTGCAGATACGCGATGCCTGGAGCGCGATCGGGCCTGAAGTCGAGCCCGCACTGTAGGGTGCGCCGTGCCAGGCCTGCAATCGGTATGCGTGGTCGATCTGCGCGCTGTTTAACGATTTAAATCAATTGATTACGTTATTTCCACATAGCCCTAAAGCTGCTGCCGGAACTGCCGATACATGAAGTATTCCCGCACTACCCCGGAGTACATTCAGCATGAACGCGATGTCGGCCATGAAGCAGTATCAAAGCGTCAACACCCAGGCCCAGGCCGTGGACGCCAGCCCCCATCGGTTGATCCAGATGTTGATGGAAGGCGGTCTTACCCGTATCGCTCAGGCGCGTGGTGCCATGGAGCGTCAGCAGACGGCAATGAAGGGCGAGCTGATCGGTAAAGCCATCGGCATTATCGGTGGCCTGCGCGCAAGCCTGAATTTGCAACAGGGCGGCGAGTTGGCAGCTAATCTGGATCGTTTGTACCAGTACATGGTTTCTCGTCTGCTTGAGGCGAATGTGAAAAACGACGCCGCGCAGCTTGATGAAGTGGCGGGGCTGTTGCGTGATGTAAAAACAGGCTGGGACGCGATCGGTCAGTGATAGTGGCCGACGCTTTAAGGAGCACGTTAATGAGTTCATCTGTCCAGCGCTTGGAAAAGACGGGGAGCGCCTTGCGCGACGCCCTGGCTGCCCAGGATTGGGCGGCCATCGGCGAACTGGATGTACAGTGCCGCCAAGCCGTTGACGAAGCCATGGTTGAGGTCGTGCAGGACGAAGACCTGTTGCGTGCGCGCATGCAGGAGTTACTTGACCTGTATCGCGAGCTGGTTGATGTCTGCCAGTCGGAGCAGCGGCGCCTAGCCGGCGAGCTCAAGCAACTGAACCAGGCCCAGCAAGGGGCCAAGGTTTACCAGCTGTTCGGTTGATGGGGTAGCAGTGGCTTGCCGGGTTTGTCGCCAGCCGGTCTGCCGCACTCGATGGGTTACGCCGCAGGTAATGCGCAGCCTTGATCGAAGCTATCTGGCGGCTAACCCATCCTACGGAGTAGGTACAGTTCGTAGGATGTGCGGGCCGCGTAGGATGAGCGTAGCGATACCCATCGAGCGATTTATGCCCGCAGACCAACCCTTGGCAAATGTGTCGGCAGGCCGATGGGTTACGCTGCAGGTACGTCGCGGCCTGATCGAAGCTACTTGGCGGCTAACCCATCCTACGGAGTAGGTACAGTTCGTAGGATGTGCGGGCCGCGTAGGATGAGCGCAGCGATACCCATCGAGCGATTTATGCAAAGCTGATGTCCCCCTTTTTGCAAACCATCGCTCAGTCAATTGGTCGGGCAACTCAAAAAAAGCACGCCATAAAATTGACTATTCGCGCGGAATTGACTTTACTAGCGGCCAATTGCCAGCGTAATTGTCATATTCGACAAAGTGCGCTTCTGTTCGCTCCCAGGATCAAATCAAAATTATGTGGCGTGAAACGAAAATTCTGCTGATTGATGATGACAGCGAGCGTCGTCGTGATTTGACGGTGATCCTGAATTTCCTGGGTGAAGATCATCTCGCGTGTGGTAGCCACGACTGGAAGGATGCGGTCGCTCAGCTGGCCTCCAGTCGAGAGGTGCTCAGCCTGGTGCTTGGTGACGTACAGGCCAAGGGCGGTGTTCTTGAGATGCTCAAGCAAACGGCTGGCTGGGACGAGTTTTTGCCGACCCTGCTGATTGACGAGCATGCGCCTGCCGAGTGGCCAGAAGACTCCCGTCGCCGCGTGCTGGCGACTCTGGAGATGCCGCTTAGCTACAACAAATTGCTGGATTCCCTGCACCGTGCGCAGGTCTATCGCGAGATGTACGACCAGGCGCGCGAGCGCGGTCGCCAGCGTGAGCCGAATCTGTTCCGCAGCCTGGTAGGCACCAGTCGTGCGATTCAGCAGGTGCGGCAGATGATGCAGCAGGTAGCCGATACCGAGGCCAGCGTGCTGATCCTCGGCGAGTCGGGCACCGGGAAAGAGGTGGTGGCGCGCAACCTGCACTATCACTCCAAGCGTCGTGACGGACCGTTCGTGCCGATCAACTGTGGCGCGATCCCCGCGGAGTTGCTGGAAAGCGAACTGTTTGGCCATGAGAAGGGCGCCTTTACCGGGGCGATCACCAGCCGCGCCGGGCGTTTCGAGTTGGCCAATGGCGGCACTCTGTTTCTCGATGAAATTGGCGACATGCCCCTGTCGATGCAGGTCAAGCTGCTGCGTGTGCTGCAAGAACGCACCTACGAGCGGGTCGGCGGCAACAAGACGCAAAATGCGGACGTGCGCATCATCGCGGCGACCCATAAGAATCTGGAAGAGATGATCGAGGCGGGCAGTTTCCGCGAGGATCTCTACTACCGGCTGAATGTATTCCCCATCGAGATGGCGCCGCTGCGCGAGCGTATCGAAGATATCCCTCTGTTGATGAACGAGCTGATCTCGCGCATGGAGCACGAGAAGCGCGGCTCGATTCGCTTCAACTCCGCGGCGATCATGTCGCTGTGTCGCCACGACTGGGCGGGCAACGTGCGCGAGCTGGCCAACCTGGTCGAGCGCATGGCGATCATGCACCCCTATGGGGTGATCGGCGTGGGTGAGCTGCCGAAGAAATTCCGCCATGTCGACGACGAAGACGAGGATTTGACCGCCAGCCTGCGTGAAGACCTGGAAGAGCGTGCGGCCATCATCGCCGGGCTGCCGGGGGTCAATACGCCTGCCATGCTGCCAGCCGAAGGCCTTGATCTGAAGGACTACCTGGGCAGCCTCGAACAGGGCTTGATCCAGCAGGCGCTCGACGACGCCAACGGTGTGGTTGCCCGTGCCGCAGAACGCTTGCGCATTCGCCGCACCACCCTGGTCGAAAAAATGCGCAAGTACGGCATGAGCCGCCGCGAAGACGAGCTGCTGGAAGACTGATGCCTTAGGGCCGGCCACAGTCCGTTGGGTTAGCGGCGACGCAGTATCGTGCGTATCGCCGCAGTCTTGTCGCGGCGTAACCCGACAAAGGTCTTGAGTGTGCTGCCGCTGTGTTGGGTTTCGTGGCGCTCTGCCAGCAGGTACAGGCAGAGATCGCTCGATGGGTATCGCTTCGCTCAACACATCCTACGAACTTCGACCTGCGCAGCCCAGCCATCCAGCAAAACCTCGGAACGCCTGCCGACCCCTCCCACAAGAGCCGAGAGTGCGCAGTCCGTAGGTTGGGTTAGCGGCGGGCACCTTTTTTGAATCAAATGCAGTCTTGAGTCGCCGCGTAACCCAACATAGCGTCGGCCGGCACGCCGCAGCTGATGGGTTACGCCGCACGCAAAACGCGGCCTTGATCAAAGCGCTGTGGCGGCTAACCCATCCTACGGATCTGCTTCGGCCGTAAGCCTGCAGTCCGTCTACGGATCTGCTTCGATCGCAAGCCCGCAGCCCGTAGGTTGGGTTAGCGGCGGGCATCTTTCCTCAATCAAATACAGCCTTGAACCGCCGCGTAACCCAACATGGCGTCAGCCGGTACGCCGCAGCTGATGGGTTACGCCGCACGCAAAACGCGGCCTTGATCAATGCTCTGTGGCGGCTAACCCATCCTACGGGTCTGGATGTTGCCCTCGCCACGGTTCGCGGCCAAGGCCCCTCCTACGGCGCTGCTCTTGTGGGAGGGGACTTGTCCGCGACTGGATATTCCAGGCTGACGTCAGCCCGCGCTCGCCGAGTCAGGGTCTTGGCGCTGCTGGGTTCAATACAGCCGGGGCTTTGACGTATTTTGCTGGCTTGTTTTTCAAGTCATTGAATACAAACGAATTATTTTTAGGCACGGGTATTGCTAACTCTCTGCTAACTGACTGTCTTATGACGGCTCGCCAGGCGAGAGAAAATGATGAAGCCCAACGCTCAACCCACCCCACATGCTGAACTCGAGCCTGCCGCCCCGCAGGAGCTGACCAATCGCGCGAGCCTGGAGCAGGCTTTTGCGCGGTTCAACCAGATGTCGACTCAGTTCAGCGAGTCCTACAGCATGCTGGAGGATCGGGTTGCCGAGTTGAAGGGGCAGTTGGCCCTGGTCAGCGCCCAGCGCATGCAGGAGCTGGCCGAGAAGGAACGCCTGGCCTACCGCCTGCAAAGTCTGCTGGATCTGCTGCCGGGTGGGGTGATCGTGATTGACGGGCAGGGCGTGGTGCGTGAAGCCAATCCGGTGGCGCGCAGTCTGCTCGGTTTGCCGCTGCTCGGCATGCTCTGGCGGCAGATTATTGCGCGCAACTTCGCCCCGCGTGAGGACGATGGCCACGAGATTTCCCTGAAAGACGGTCGACGCCTGTCGATTGCCACTCGTTCGTTGCAAGGCGAGCCGGGTCAGTTGGTGCTGCTCACCGACCTGACAGAAACCCGGCGCCTGCAGGATCAGCTGGCGCGGCATGAGCGCTTGTCTGCGCTGGGGCGCATGGTTGCGTCCCTGGCGCATCAGATTCGTACGCCGTTGTCGGCGGCATTGCTGTATGCCAGCCATTTGACCGAGCAGGTGTTGCCGGTCGAGCAGCAGCAGCGCTTCGCCGGGCGTTTGAAAGAGCGCCTGCATGAGCTGGAGCATCAGGTACGCGACATGCTGATCTTCGCCCGTGGCGATCTGCCGCTGCCGGATCGCCTGACGCCCAAGGCATTGTTCGAGGCGCTGCAGGCGGCAGCTGAGCCTCATGTGCGCGGCATGAACGTGCGCTGGCAATGCGACAGCCGTGACGGCGAGTTGCTGTGCAACCGCGACACCCTGGTCGGCACCGTGCTGAACCTGATCGAGAATTCGATCCAGGCTGCCGGCCGCAAGGTGCGCTTGAAGATTCACCTGTACCAGCGCGGCAACAGCCTGCGCCTGTCTGTCAGCGACAGCGGTCCGGGCATTGATCGCGTCACCCTGGCGCGTCTGGGCGAACCTTTCTTTACCACCAAGACCACCGGTACCGGCCTCGGCCTGGCCGTGGTCAAGGCCGTGGCGCGCGCCCATCAGGGCGAACTGCAGATGCGCTCGCGGATTGCGCGCGGTACCTGTGCCTTATTGATTTTGCCGTTGATTCCCGCGGCACAACCCTTGATTCAGGAGTAGCACCATGGCTGCCAAAGTTCTGCTGGTCGAAGACGACCGCTCCCTGCGCGAAGCCCTGGCCGATACCCTGGCGCTGGGCGGTCACGATTACCGTGCGGTGGATTGTGCCGAGGCGGCATTGGTGGCCTTGACCCAGGAGCCCTTTGGTCTGGTGATCAGTGACGTAAATATGCCGGGCATGGACGGTCACCAGTTGTTGGCTCTGATTCGTCAGCGCCAGCCGCAACTGCCGGTGCTGCTGATGACTGCATTCGCGGCGGTCGAACGTGCGGTGGATGCGATACGCCAGGGTGCGGCGGATTATCTGGTCAAGCCGTTCGAGCCGAAAACCCTGCTGGCCCTGGTTGACCGCCATGCCCTTGGGCGTGTGTCGGCAGCCGAGCAGGACGGTCCGGTGGCCCTGGAGCCGTCCAGCGTGCAATTGCTCGAGCTGGCGACGCGGGTGGCGCAGAGCGATTCGACGGTGTTGATCACCGGCGAGTCCGGTACCGGCAAGGAAGTGTTGGCGCGGTTCATTCACCAGCAGTCGCCACGGGCGGCGAAACCGTTCATTGCGATCAACTGCGCGGCGATCCCCGACAACATGCTCGAGGCCACCCTGTTCGGTCATGAGAAGGGGTCGTTCACCGGCGCCATTGCCAGCGCGCCGGGCAAGTTCGAGCTGGCCGAGGGCGGCACCATTTTGCTCGATGAGATTTCTGAAATGCCGCAAGGCTTGCAGGCCAAGTTGTTGCGCGTGCTGCAGGAGCGTGAAGTGGAGCGGGTCGGTGGGCGCAAGCCGATCAGCCTGGATATTCGGGTGCTGGCCACCAGTAACCGCGACCTGGCCGGTGAAGTGGCGGCGGGGCGCTTCCGGGAAGACCTTTACTATCGCCTGTCGGTGTTCCCGCTGGCCTGGCAGCCGTTGCGCGAGCGCCCGGCTGATATTTTGCCGCTGGCCGAGCGGCTGCTGGCCAAGCACGTCAAAAAAATGAATCACGCACCTATTCGTCTGTCGCCGCAGGCGCAGGCGAGTCTGGTGGGCCATGCCTGGCCGGGTAATGTGCGTGAGCTGGATAACGCCATTCAGCGCGCGCTGATCCTGCAGCAGGGCGGCTTGATCCAGCCGCAGGATCTGTGCCTGACGGCGACGGTTGGCAGTCTCGCGCCTGCGCCCAGGCCGTTGCTGGCGGTGGTGCCGGCGAGCATGCCGGTGGTGCCGGAAGTTGTTGCGGCCGAGGCGGGCGCCCTGGGTGAAGACCTGCGCCGGCATGAGTTTCAGATGATCATCGATATCCTGCGTGCCGAGCGTGGGCGGCGCAAAGAAGCCGCCGAGCGCCTGGGCATCAGCCCGCGCACCCTGCGTTACAAGCTGGCGCAGATGCGCGATGCCGGTATGGATGTGGAGGCGTATCTGTTTGCCAGTTAGTGCTGGCAGCCACAAGCGGCCAGTAAGAGCCGAAGCCAGGCCGTGACAGCGTTATGCCGTATTCGCCGGGGTGGACCGTTCGTAGCCTGGATAAGCGCCAGCGGAATCCGGGAATGCGCCGTGCCTGCTGGCGCGGTGTTGGGTTACGCGGCGGGTTGGCGTTGAGGTGTGCTTGAGATCGGCATGCGCCGCTAACCCAACCTACGGATTTGGCCGGAATCCGTGATTGCACTGTGCCTATTGTCGCGGTGTTGGGTTACGCGGCGGGTTGGCTTTGAGGTGTGCTTGAGATCGGCGTGCGCCGCTAACCCAGCCTACGGATTTGGCTGGAATCCGGGAATGCGCCGTGCGCTGCTGGCGCGGTGTTGGGTTTCGCGGCGGGCTGTGCTCAGCACCAGCCTACGGACGTATAGGGCTTAAAGCGTGTAGCTGCTGCTATCTGGCACCTTTGTTGCAACCTCCCTTGGCAAGAGCCGCGTAGTGTCAAAAAACCGCGGCCAGCGGAGGTAGGTCATGAGCCAGGGTATTGAATTCAATCGCTTGATGCTGGAAATGCGTTCCATGCAGACCGAGGCGATGGCGCGGCAGAAGCCGGTCGCCAGTGCTCCGGAGGTCGGTGCGCCGAGTTTCTCGGATATGCTCGGCCAGGCGGTGAACAAGGTCAACGAAACCCAGCAGGCCTCCAACCAACTGGCCACGGCTTTTGAAATGGGCAAGAGTGGCGTGGACTTGAGCGACGTGATGATCGCCTCACAGAAAGCCAGTGTGTCTTTCCAGGCCATGACCCAGGTGCGCAACAAGCTGGTTCAGGCATATCAAGACATCATGCAGATGCCGGTTTAAGGGTAGGTTCTAAATCATGGCCGACGCACTCGCCACAAACGTTCCCGCCACTACCGCTCGCGATGATTCGGGCAAGCCGCTATTCGGCTTGGCGTTTCTGGAAAATCTCTCGGATATGTCGATGCTGCGCCAGCTGGGCCTGCTGGTCGGACTGGCTGCCAGCGTGGCGATTGGTTTTGCTGTGGTGCTCTGGTCGCAGCAGCCGGACTATCGTCCGCTGTATGGCAGCCTGGAGGGGATGGATGCGTCCCAGGTCATGCAGACCCTGGGCGCCGCCGATATCAGCTACACCGTGGAGCCGAGTTCAGGTGCCCTGCTGGTCAAGGCCAGTGATCTGGGGCGGGCACGGATGCGTTTGGCTGCTGCCGGTGTGGCGCCAAGTGATAACACCATCGGTTTTGAAATTCTCGACAAGGAGCAGGGCCTCGGCACCAGCCAGTTCATGGAAGCCACCCGCTATCGCCGTGGCCTGGAAGGCGAATTGGCGCGCACCGTGTCCAGCCTCAATAACGTCAAGGCTGCGCGGGTGCATCTGGCCATTCCTAAGAGCTCGGTGTTCGTGCGTGACGAACGCAAGCCCAGTGCCTCGGTGCTGGTCGAGCTGTATTCCGGTCGCGGCCTGGACCCGAGCCAGGTGATGGCCATTATCAATCTGGTGGCTACCAGCGTGCCTGAACTGGATAAAGGCCAGGTCACGGTGGTCGATCAGAAAGGCAACCTGCTGTCCGATCAGCAGGAGATGTCAGCGCTGAGCATGGCCGGCAAGCAGTTCGACTACAGCCGGCGGATGGAGGGCATGCTCACTCAGCGGGTGCACAATATCCTGCAGCCGGTGCTCGGTGCTGGGCGCTACAAGGCCGAAGTGTCGGCCGATGTCGACTTCAGTGCGGTCGAGTCGACCTCGGAAATGTTCAACCCTGATCAGCCGGCGCTGCGCAGCGAACAACAGGTCAACGAGCAGCGTACCAGCGGCCTGTCACCGCAGGGTGTGCCGGGCGCGCTTGCCAATCAGCCGCCAGGCGCAGCTGCAGCGCCTGAGCAGGCTGGCGGTGCTGGCGCGGCTGGCGGAGCGATTGCCGCGGGTCAACCGCTGGTGGACGTCAATGGCCAGCAGGTTATGGACCCCGTAACCGGTCAGCCGATGCTGGCGCCTTTCCCGGCGGACAAGCGCGAGCAGTCGACCCGTAACTTTGAGCTGGATCGTTCGATCAGCTACACCAAGCAGCAGCAGGGCCGTCTGCGCCGTTTGTCGGTAGCGGTGGTGGTCGACGATCAGTTCAAGTTGGACGCAGCAACCGGCGAAGTCAGCCGTGCGCCCTGGACTGTCGACGAACTGGCGCGCTTCACCCGGCTGGTACAGGATTCGGTCGGCTTTGACGCTAGCCGCGGCGATAGTGTGAGCGTGATCAATACGCCGTTCACTGCGGTTCTTGGTGAGGAAATCATCGAGATTCCGTTCTATACCCAGCCCTGGTTCTGGGACGTGGTCAAGCAAGTGCTCGGCGTGTTGTTCATCCTGGTGTTGGTCTTCGGCGTGTTGCGCCCGGTGCTGAACAACATCACCAACGGTGGTAAAGGTCGGGAGCTTTCGGCTGGCGGTCGCAATGGCGATGTCGATCTGGGCGAGATGGGTGGCCTGGACAGCGAGCTGGCGGCCGATCGGGTCAGTCTCGGTGGCTCGCAAAGCATCCTCCTGCCGAGCCCGAGCGAGGGGTATGATGCACAGCTGAATGCAATCAAGAGCCTGGTAGCGGAAGATCCAGGTCGGGTCGCCCAGGTGGTCAAAGAGTGGATCAATGCCGATGAGTGATAACCGAACAGCTGCCAAATTGAACAAGGTCGAGAAGGCCGCGATCCTCTTGCTGTCGCTCGGTGAAACCGATGCCGCGCAGGTGCTGCGCCACCTTGGGCCGAAGGAAGTGCAGCGGGTCGGCGTGGCCATGGCCGGCATGCGCAACGTGCACCGCGAGCAGGTCGAGCAGGTGATGGGTGAGTTCGTCGAGATCGTCGGCGACCAGACCAGCTTGGGCGTAGGTGCTGACGGTTATATCCGCAAGATGCTGACCCAGGCGTTGGGCGAAGACAAAGCCGGCAACCTGATCGACCGTATTCTGCTCGGCGGCAGTACCAGCGGCCTGGACAGCCTGAAGTGGATGGAACCGCGTGCGGTGGCCGACGTGATTCGTTACGAGCATCCGCAAATTCAGGCCATTGTGGTCGCCTACCTCGACCCCGATCAGGCTGGTGAAGTGCTTGGGCATTTCGATCACAAGGTGCGGCTGGATATCGTTTTGCGTGTGTCCTCGTTGAATACCGTGCAGCCGGCGGCGCTCAAGGAACTCAATCTGATTCTCGAGAAGCAATTCTCCGGCAACTCCAGCAGCACTCGCGCCACCATGGGTGGAGTCAAGCGCGCCGCCGACATCATGAACTACCTCGACAGCTCGATCGAAGGCCAGTTGATGGACTCGATCCGCGAGGTCGACGAAGACCTGTCGTCGCAGATCGAAGACCTGATGTTTGTCTTCGACAACCTCGCCGAGGTCGACGACCGCGGTATCCAGGCGTTGATGCGCGAGGTTTCTTCCGATGTGTTGGTGTTGGCACTCAAGGGGGCGGACGAGGCAATCAAGGAAAAGGTCTTCAAGAACATGTCCAAGCGTGCCGCCGAGTTGCTGCGCGACGATCTGGAAGCCAAGGGCCCGGTGCGGGTCAGCGACGTGGAAACGGCGCAGAAAGAAATTCTCACCATTGCCCGGCGCATGGCCGAAGCTGGGGAAATTGTCCTTGGTGGCAAGGGTGGCGAAGAGATGGTTTAACCGGAGAAGATCGGCATGACCCCCAAGGAAGCGCCCAGCGAGTTGATTCGCGCCCAGGACATCAGCGTTATCGACCGCTGGGCCTTGCCCAGTTTCGACCCGCATGTCGAGGATGCCGCGGCTGATCCAGCGAGCGCGGCCGGTGCCGCCGAGGACGCCGGCGCCCAGGGGCTGTCAGTCGAGTCCGAAGACGTGGCCCTGGAAGATGTCAAACCGTTGACGCTGGATGAGCTGGAAGCAATTCGCCAGGACGCCTACAACGAAGGCTTCGCTGCGGGCGAGAAGGACGGCTATCACGGCGGTCAGCTGAAGGCCAAGCAGGAAGCCGATGTTGCACTGGCCAGCAAAATGCTTGCGGTGGAGCAGTTGATGCAGCAGCTGTTCGAGCCCATTGCCGAGCAGGATCAACAGCTTGAAGTGGCGCTGGTGAATCTGGTCAGCCACATGGCCCGCGAGGTGATCCAGCGCGAACTGAGCATCGATTCCAGCCAGATTCGTCAGGTTTTGCGCGAGGCCCTCAAGTTGCTGCCCATGGGCGCCAGCAATGTACGTATTCAGCTAAACCCGCAGGACTTCGAGATGGTCAAGGCCCTGCGTGAGCGCCACGAGGAGACCTGGCGGATTGTCGAGGACGAAGCTCTGTTGCCCGGCGGTTGTCGGGTCGAGACTGAGCACAGTCGTATTGATGCGAGCATCGAGACGCGCCTCAGCCAGGCGCTGCAGCAGTTGTTCGAGCAGCAGCGCGAGCAAGTCACAACCCCCGTTCCTGCAGACATTCAGCTTGATCTCGATGCGGTCGAGGCGCCCGTACATGCGCCTTGAACGCACCAGTTTCGCCAAGCGTCTGGCCGGCTACAGCGATGTGGTGCAGTTGCCCAGCCAGCCCGTGGTCGAGGGGCGCTTGCAGCGTATGGTCGGCCTGACCATGGAAGCCGAAGGCCTGCGCGCCGCTCTTGGCAGCCGCTGCCTGGTGATCAACGATGACAGTTACCACCCGGTGCAGGTCGAGGCCGAGGTGATGGGTTTCTCCAACGGCAAGAGTTACCTGATGCCGGTCGGCAGCCTGGCCGGTATCGCGCCAGGGGCGCGGGTGGTGCCGCTACCCGACAGCGGGCGCCTGCCGATGGGCAAGTCGATGCTGGGCCGGGTACTTGACGGCACCGGGCGCGCACTGGACGGCAAGGGCGGGATGAAGGCTGAAGACTGGGTGCCGATGGATGGGCCGACGATCAACCCGCTGAAGCGCCACCCGATCAGCCAGCCACTGGATGTCGGGATTCGCAGTATCAATGGCCTGCTCACGGTCGGCCGCGGCCAGCGTATTGGCCTGTTCGCCGGTACTGGCGTGGGCAAGAGCGTGCTGTTGGGCATGATGACGCGTTTTACCGAGGCCGATATCATCGTGGTCGGTCTGATTGGCGAGCGTGGTCGCGAGGTCAAGGAGTTCATCGACGAAATTCTCGGTACTGAGGGTATCAAGCGCTCTGTGGTGGTCGCCTCGCCTGCGGACGATGCGCCGTTGATGCGTTTGCGGGCGGCGATGTATTGCACGCGTATCGCCGAATACTTTCGCGACAAGGGCAAGAACGTCTTGTTGTTGATGGATTCGCTGACCCGTTTCGCCCAGGCCCAGCGCGAGATTGCCCTGGCCATTGGCGAGCCGCCGGCGACCAAGGGCTATCCGCCGTCGGTGTTTGCCAAGCTGCCGAGACTGGTCGAACGTGCCGGTAATGCCGAGGAGGGCGGCGGTTCGATCACGGCGTTTTATACGGTTTTGAGTGAAGGTGACGATCAGCAGGACCCGATTGCCGATGCTGCGCGCGGCGTACTCGACGGCCATATCGTGCTGTCGCGGCGCCTGGCGGAAGAGGGGCATTACCCGGCTATCGATATCGAAGCCTCGATCAGTCGGGTCATGCCGCAAGTGGTGACCAGCGAGCATCAGCGCAGCGCGCAGCGCTTCAAGCAGTTGTGGGCGCGCTATCAGCAGAGCCGTGACTTGATCAGCGTCGGCGCCTATGTGCCCGGTGGCGATGCCGATACCGATCTGGCCATTGCCCGGCAGCCGGCGATGGTCAGCTATCTGCGCCAGGGCTTAGGTGAAAGCGAGAGCCTGGAACGCAGCAGCGCGCTGCTGGCGGCGTCCTTCAATCCCAATATCGCGCCGGGCCGCTAAGTGTCGAACAGCCGCGCTGCGCGTCTGGCGCCGGTTATCGTCATGGCCGAGCGGGCCGAGCGAGAGGCTGCCATGCAGCTTGGGCACTGTCAGGGGTTGCTGAATCAGGCGCAGGTCAAGCTGGGCGAGTTGGAGCATTACCGCGGCGATTATCAGCAGCAGTGGATTACTGAAGGTCAGCGTGGGGTCTCCGGGCAGTGGTTGATGAACTATCAGCGATTTCTTTCCCAACTGGAAACCGCCATCGGCCAGCAGCGCCAGACCTTGGCCTGGCATGACAACAATCTGCATAAGGTGCGCGAGGTTTGGCAGCAGCGTTACGCTCGCCTCGAAGGCCTACGCAAGTTGGTGAAGCGCTATCAGGAAGAAGCACGTTTGAGTGCTGATAAACGCGAACAAAAACTCCTCGATGAACTATCACAACGCATACGCCGAGATGATTCGGCTTGATTGTTTGTTGCCGCAGGCGCTGGCGAGTGCTACATCTGCTTTATAAGGGTTGTGCTCTCAGGCTTGATCAGGCGCGATAACAATCGTGCAGCGGTGCCTGGGGTACGATCGACTGTTCTGCTGGATTAAGGAGTTATGCATGGCCATTACCTCGCTGCCTTCGCCTGATGGGCAAGAGTTGACCATTGTGATTCAGGGACGTTTCGATTTCGGCGCGCACCAGGAATTTCGTGATGCTTACGAACGCGTCGATTTCAGCCCCAAGCGCTATGTGGTGGACCTCAAGGGGACGACCTATCTAGACAGTTCGGCGCTGGGGATGTTGCTGTTATTGCGTGATCATGCGGGTGGTGATCGTGCGCAAATCCGTTTGCTCAACTGCAATCCTGACGTTCGCAAAATCCTCTCCATCTCCAATTTCGAACAGCTGTTCCAGATCTCTTAACCAGAGTTTTGAACTATGCCCCCGCGTCTGTCGATTCTGATTGCCGAGGACAATGCTGCTGACCGCATGCTGTTGTCGACCATTGTCAGCCGTCAGGGGCATCGCAGCCTGACAGCCAGCAATGGCTTGGAAGCGGTTGCGCTGTTCGAGCAGGAGCGCCCGCAATTGGTGTTGATGGATGCGCTGATGCCGGTCATGGACGGCTTCGAGGCAGCGCGGCGGATCAAGCAGGCAGCCGGCGATGAGCTGGTGCCGATCATCTTTCTGACCTCCTTGACCGAAGGCGAAGCGCTGGTGCGTTGCCTGGAGGCGGGCGGCGATGACTTTCTCGCCAAACCCTACAACCGGGTGATCCTGGAAGCAAAAATCAATGCCATGGACCGCTTGCGTCGCCTGCAGGATACCGTGCGGCAACAGCGCGACCTGATAGCCCGGCACAACGAGTACCTGCTCAACGAGCAGCGCGTGGCCAAGGCGGTGTTCGACAAGGTGGCGCATTCCGGCTGCCTCGCCGCACCGAATATCCGCTACCTGCAATCGCCTTTTGCCCTGTTCAATGGCGACCTGCTGCTCGCAGCATTCAAACCTTCCGGTGGCATGCACGTGCTGCTCGGCGATTTTACCGGCCATGGCCTGCCGGCGGCGATTGGCGCCATGCCGCTGGCCGAGGTGTTCTATGGCATGACGGCCAAGGGTTATTCGCTGCCGGAGATCGTGCGCGAGATCAACGCCAAGCTCAAACGCATCCTGCCGCTGGGTGTGTTCTGTTGTGCCACCCTGCTCAATATCAGCTTCCAGCGCCGGGTTGTCGAGGTGTGGAGCGGCGGCTTGCCGGATGGTTATCTGCTGCGCGCCAATGGCGGTGAGCGGGTACCCCTGGTGTCGCGTCATTTGCCGTTGGGGATTTTGGAGCCTACGGCGTTCAATGATCGTTATGAGGTATTCCCGCTGGAGGTGGGTGACCGGGTTTTCCTGATGACCGATGGCGTAATGGAGGCGTCCAATCAACAGGGCGAGCTGTTCGGCGAGATGCGCTTGCTGCGGGTGTTCGCCGCCAATCGACAGCCGTCACAGCTGTTCGCGGAAATGCAGCAGGCGCTGCTGAGTTTTCGTGGCGAACAACAGGACGACGTCAGCCTGGTTGAAGTCAGCATGGTCGAGGAGGGCAGCCTGAATCGTGGGCCGCTGACCTTCACCGGCAGTGGTCAGAACAGCCCGCTGGATTGGTCGGCGAGCTTCGAGTTCCGTGGCGAAACCCTACGCCGTTTCAATCCGTTGCCGTTGCTGCTGCAATTGTTGCTCGAGGTTGAAGGCTTGCGGCCCCAGGGCGGCGCGTTGTACAGCGTGCTGGCCGAGCTTTACTCGAATGCCTTGGAGCATGGAGTGCTGGGCCTGGATTCGAGCTTGAAGTGCGATGTCGAAGGCTTTGCCGAGTATTACCAGCAGCGCAGCGCAAAACTGGCCGAGTTGCACCAGGGTTATGTGCGCTTCCATCTGCAACTGGTTCCCGAGCCTGGCGGTGGGCGTCTGACTGTGCGGGTCGAAGACAGTGGTGCGGGGTTCGATGTGCAGGCGGTCCTTGAGGATAAACTGCGCGTCGACCGTCTGTGTGGGCGCGGCCTGATGCTGGTTCGCCAGTTGAGCGAGCGTTGCTCCTGGGCAGAGGATGGCCGGGGTGTCAGCGTGGAGTTTTCCTGGTTGGCTGGGGCATAATCCCCTGGCTGATGATCAGGGAGCGAGCATATGTCAGATCTTCATCTCGATAGCGCGGTACTGACCGCGTTGCAGGATGTCATGGAAGATGAGTATCCGGTGTTGCTGGATACCTACCTGACTGATTCCGAAGAGCGCCTGCGCTTGTTGCGTCAAGCCATGAGTAAGGCCGACGCGCACAGCCTGCGTCTGGCCGCGCACTGCTTCAAAGGCAGTTGTAGCAACATGGGGGCGCCCATACTTGCCGGTTTGTGCAAGCAACTCGAAGAAGTCGGCCGGCGCGAGCTGTTGGCCGAGGCGCCCGAGCTGATCGAGCAGATCGAGCGTGAATTTGCCATCGTGCGCATTTTGTTCAAGTCCGAGCGTCAGCGTTATACGGCGTAAAGACGGCGCTCAAGGGGCCGCTTGTCCATTGTTCATGCCCCGCTGCCAGTAACTTGGCCCGGCCTTTGCTAAAGCTATGGCACGCCCCCATTTGAATGGAGAATGCCCATGGCCGTCGCCCCCGATCCACTCCTCCGGTCGACACCGCAAATAAAGCCGAAGACGTCTGCAGGCAAAGCCCCGGAAAAACCGGCCGAGCCCCGCAGGAACGAGGCTTCCAGTTTTGCTCAGGTATTTGCCAAGGAGCGTCAGGCCAAAGCTGCAGAGCGCAGCGATACGTCTGCCAAGCCCAATCGCGACGCGAAACCGGCAGCGCAGGATGCGCAAAATTCGCCAACACCGGGGGTTGCGACGGCTAGCCAGCCGTCGCAGTTTGCCGATAGCGGCAAGCTTTTGCCGAGCGAGACTGGCGTGGATGATCCTGCCCTCGATCCGTTGCTTGCGTTGGGTATGCTCGGCCAGCAACCGCTGGACGACGAGACTGCAGGCTTGGGCCTCGCTGGCGAGACGCAACCACTGATGACTGCAGCACTGCCGGGTGCCTGGTCGCCGCTGACCCAGTTGCCGGCTGCCAACGGCGATCCCGAGCTGGATGCTCTGGAGCAACTGCCTGCCGTGCGTATGGCCTTGGAATTGGGCGCCAAAGCCAAGGCTGCAGTGGCCGAGCAGGGCACCCCGGCCGGCGTTGCGACGCAAACGGCACAAAGCGCCGGGCAAAGTTTTGCCAGCGCCATCGCGGCCATGGGCGCTCAGCAGGCAGAGCCTGAGGCTGAACTGCCGGCGCTTGAACTGACCACGCAGGGGCTGGAGGCGCTCAAGGAAAGCGCCGCCGATACCCGTCCGGAGAACTTCGTCGCCAGGCTTAGTGCGCTGAGTCAGGCAGTTGCCCAGCAGACCGCGCAAGCACCCCGCGCCGGGCTAATGGCTGGCCAGCCGGTACCCATGCAGCAGGCCGGCTGGAGTGAGGCGGTAGTGGATCGGGTGATGTTGCTCTCCAGCCAGAACCTCAAGTCTGCCGAGATCCAGCTTGATCCGGCCGAACTGGGGCGCCTCGAAGTGCGCATCAGTGTCAATCAGGAGCAGACCCAGGTGACCTTCGCCAGCGCCCATGCCGGGGTGCGTGAAGCCCTCGAAGGGCAGATGCACCGGCTGCGCGAGATGTTCGCCCAGCAAGGCATGAACCTGCTCGATGTGAACGTTTCTGATCAGTCGCTCAATCGCGGCTGGCAGGGTCAGGAGCAGGGCGGGGATGGCCGGGGGCGTGACGGGAGCGACAATGACCTGCTGGGTGGGGGTGAGGAGGAGCTTGCGCCCCTGGGTTTAGAGTCTAATGGCAGCTTGTCCGGCAGTGGGCGCGGCATGGTCGACTACTACGCCTGATGGGCCGAGTAGTCTCGCGTCTCGCTTGAGCAACCGGTCGATGGGTATCGCTATGCTCAAGCCTACGCGGCCCGCCGCTTCCTGCAAAAACGCTGCGGCCATCCATCCGTAGGATGGTGTTGAGCGCAGCGATACCCATCACGACGATCTGCGGCCAATCAATAAAACCCGGCGGCGCAACCGGTCGATGGGCATCGCTGCGCTCAAGCCCCGCGGCCCGCCTCTTCCTGCAAAAGCCTCGCCCTGAGCACCGAACCGATAGCCGCCTGGCCCCGCAATCGGGTCGAGCAGGCGTTTTCGGGTGACAGCAAGGGGCGAGACTGGTATACCCGCTGGCCATTGTTGAGTCGAAGCGCGATTGCTCATGCGTACGCGATTGTCTGGCTGTGTCGCATGGCCGGTGCCCGATCAACTGCGGGCAGTTGCAATCTGGCATAACACTTGCTCTCAACCCTTTGAACACGGATTGAACTCCGATTAGTGACGGATAATTGGCATGGCTAAGAAAGACGCGGCTCAAGACTCGGCCCCCGCAGAGGGCAAACCTGGCGGCAAGTTGAAGCTCATCATCGTGATTGTCGTGGTCGTGCTTCTGGCGGTGGGTCTCTCGGTGGGTGGCACCTTGTACTTCCTCAATAAAGACGCGCCCAAGAGTGACGCCGAGACCGCGTCTGCAGAACCCGCAGTGCCCGTTAAGCAAGCGGCGATTTACGAAGAGCTGGTGCCGGCGTTTGTGGTCAACTTCACCCATAACGGGCGAGCGCGTTATATGCAGGTCAGCGTTGCCTTGCTGGTACGCGATCAGGCGGCGCTCGATGCGCTCAAGGTGCATATGCCGGTGTTGCGCAATCGGCTGGTGATGCTGTTCTCCGGTCAGGATTTCGAGACGTTGATTACCCCGGTGGGCAAGGAAATGTTGCGTCAGCAGGCTACGGCCAGCGTGCAGGAACTGGCGCAGCAGGAGACGGGAAAGTTGACCGTCGAGCAAGTGCTGTTCACCAACCTGGTTCTGCAATAAGGGCATGTTCGCCGCGCCAGCGTGAACTGTCTTACAAGACCCTACAGGGGAGCTCCACATGGCTGTGCAAGACCTGCTTTCCCAGGATGAAATCGATGCGCTGCTGCACGGCGTCGATGACGGGCTGGTCGATGCCGAGGACGAAGTCGAACCCGGGAGCGTCAAGCAATATGACCTGACCAGCCAGGACCGCATCGTTCGTGGGCGCATGCCGACCCTGGAAATGATCAACGAGCGTTTTGCCCGCTACACCCGCGTCAGCATGTTCAATCTGCTACGCCGCTCGGCAGACGTGGCGGTGGGTGGTGTGCAGGTGATGAAGTTCGGCGAGTACGTGCATTCGCTGTATGTGCCGACCAGCCTTAATCTGGTGAAGATGAAGCCGCTGCGTGGCACCGGCCTGTTTATCCTGGATGCCAAGCTGGTGTTCAAGCTGGTCGACAATTTTTTCGGCGGTGATGGCCGTCACGCGAAAATCGAAGGGCGTGAATTTACCCCGACCGAACTGCGGGTGGTGCGCATGGTGCTCGATCAGGCGTTTATCGACCTGCGCGAGGCCTGGCACGCGGTGCTGGATATCAACTTCGAGTACGTCAACTCGGAAGTCAACCCGGCCCTGGCCAACATCGTCAGTCCGAGTGAGGTCATTGTGGTGTCGACCTTCCATATCGAACTGGATGGCGGTGGCGGCGATCTGCACATCACCATGCCCTATTCGATGATCGAGCCGATTCGCGAGATGCTCGATGCCGGTTTCCAGTCCGATGTCGACGATCAGGACGAGCGCTGGGTCAAGTCCCTGCGCGAAGACATCATGGATGTCAGCGTGCCCCTCGGCGCTACTGTGGCCAGGCGTCAGTTAAAGCTGCGCGACATCCTTCATATGCAGCCGGGCGATGTGATCCCGGTGGATATTCCCGAGCATGTAATCCTGTGTGCCAATGGTGTGCCGGCCTTCAAGGTCAAGCTTGGCGCGCACAAAGGTAATCTGGCGCTGCAAGTGTTAGAACCCATCGACCGCCAGCGCTGACAGGCTGTCATTGAACAGCGTAGTGCTCGCCCAATCCGCTACAAGCCAGCCGAGGACAGACGATGGCAGACGAAGACGAACAGACCTCCCCCGAGGAGCAGGCCCTGGCCGATGAGTGGGCAGCTGCCCTTTCCGAGTCCGGCGACGACGCCAATCAGGATGATATCGATGCCATGCTCGCCGTTGGTGGCGCTGCTGCGCCGAGTGCGCCACGCGCACCCATGGAAGAGTTTGGCAGCGCGCCCAGGGGCAATCTTCCGGTCAATCTGGAAGGGCCGAACCTCGATGTGATTCTCGATATTCCGGTATCGATCTCCATGGAAGTCGGCAACACCGATATCACCATCCGTAACTTGCTGCAGCTCAATCAGGGCTCGGTGATCGAACTCGATCGTCTCGCTGGCGAGCCGCTGGACGTATTGGTCAACGGCACTCTGATCGCCCACGGTGAAGTGGTGGTGGTCAACGAGAAGTTCGGCATCCGCCTGACCGACGTGATCAGCCCCAGCGAGCGGATCAAGAAGCTGCGTTAACCAACCATTTTTAACGCACTTTTGCCAATGTAGTAGTTTTTCAACGGCCTGTTAATGTGCCGATAGAGTCCGACTATGCACAAATTGTTCGGCGTTTCCTTGCTCCTGCCGCTCACTGCTTTGGCCGCTGAACCGGCGGCGCAAGCGGTCGCGCCTATTGCCAGCAGCGGCATCGCCGGGCAACTGCTGCAGTTGCTGCTTGGCTTGTTATTGGTTATTGGCCTGATTTTCCTGCTCGCCTGGCTGATGCGTCGCGTGCAGCAGTTCGGTCCGCGGGGTGGCCAGCAGGTGATCAAGATAGTCGCCAGCCAGGCGCTCAGCCCGCGTGATCGGCTGGTGCTGGTTCAGGTCGGCGGTGAGCAGGTCCTCCTGGGGCTGACGCCGGGACGCATTGCGCCCCTGCATGTGCTGAAAGATCCGGTGCATTCGCCTGACGGCGAGCCGGCCTCTAGCGAGTTCGCCCAGCGCCTGATGGGGTTGCTGGCCAAGGATCAGAAGGACAAGTCTTGATGAGTACGTTGCGCCTGCTGCTGGTTGTACTGGTCACGCTGCTCGGGCCCATGGTCTTCGCGGGCCAGGTGTTTGCTGCCGACAGCCCGTTGTCGATCCCGGCGATCACCCTGAGTACTGACACCGAAGGCCAGCAGGAGTACTCGGTTAGCCTGCAGATCCTGTTGATCATGACGGCGCTGAGCTTCATCCCAGCCTTCGTTATGTTGATGACCAGCTTCACCCGCATCATCATCGTGTTCTCCATCCTGCGTCAGGCGCTGGGCTTGCAGCAGACGCCGTCCAACCAGATTCTGGTCGGACTGGCGTTGTTTCTTACCCTGTTCATCATGGCGCCGGTGTTCGAGAAGATTAATGAGGATGCCTTGCAACCCTATCTCAATGAGCAATTGCCGGCTCAGGAGGCGATTGCCCGGGCCGAGGTACCACTGAAGAACTTCATGCTGGCGCAGACGCGCGAGAGTGATCTGGAGTTGTTCGTACGCTTGTCCAAGCGTACCGACATCGCCAGCCCGGAAGATGCACCGCTGGTTATCCTGGTGCCGGCGTTTGTCACCTCCGAGCTGAAAACCGCGTTTCAGATCGGTTTCATGATCTTCATCCCGTTCCTGGTGATTGATCTGGTGGTGGCCAGTATTCTCATGGCCATGGGTATGATGATGCTCTCGCCGCTGATCATTTCCCTGCCGTTCAAAATCATGTTGTTCGTTCTGATCGATGGCTGGGCGCTGATCATGGGCACCCTTGCCGCTAGCTTCGGAGGAACCTGAGCATGACGCCCGAGGTAGCCGTTGACCTGTTTCGCGAGGCGCTGTGGCTGACTGCAGTGATAGTCGCAACCGTCGTGGTGCCCAGTCTGCTGGTCGGCTTGATGGTCGCCATGTTCCAGGCTGCGACCCAGATCAACGAGCAGACCCTGAGCTTTCTGCCGCGCTTGCTGGTGATTCTGGTCACCCTGATCGTTGCCGGGCCCTGGCTGGCTCAGCAGTTGATGGAGTACACGCAGAACTTGATCATGAACATTCCCATGTTGATCGGCTGAACGGCCATGCCTAAATCGACTGTGCGCTCTTCTTGGTCTCGGTATTGGGCTTTGCCATGCTGGAGCTGACTGAGGCGCAGATCGGTGGCTGGGTGGGTTCTTTCCTGCTGCCGCTGTTTCGTATCGCGGCGCTGTTGATGGTGATGCCGATCATTGGCACGCAGTTGGTGCCGATGCGCGTGCGTTTGTACTTGTCACTGGCGATTTGTGTGGTGCTGATGCCCAACCTGCCGCCGATGCCGCAGGTCGATGCGCTGAGCCTGTCGACGTTTATTCTGATCGCCCAGGAGGTGCTGATCGGGGTGATGCTGGGGTTTATTCTGCAGCTGTTCTTCCATGCGTTCGTTATCGCCGGGCAGATCGTGGCGACGCAGATGGGCCTGGGTTTTGCCTCCATGGTCGACCCGGCCAACGGTATCTCGGTGGCGGTAATCGGGCAGTTTCTGCTGATGCTAGTGACCTTGCTGTTTCTCGCCATGAACGGCCATCTGGTGGTCTTTGAGGTGCTGGCCGAGAGCTTCGTGACGCTGCCGGTGGGGGGTGGTTTTCTGGTCGAGCACTATTGGCACCTGGCCAATAAGCTGGGCTGGGTAATAGGCGCGGCGCTGATTCTGGTGCTGCCGGCGATCACCGCGTTGCTGGTGGTCAACCTGGCATTCGGGGTGATGACTCGCGCAGCGCCACAGCTGAATATTTTCTCTATCGGTTTTCCGCTGACACTGGTCATGGGCTTGGTGATTCTCTGGATTGGCATGGCCGATATCCTCGCGCAGTACCAGGACTTCGCCAGCGAAGCCCTGCAACTGTTGCGTGAAATGGCGCGGGCGAGCTAAGCCATGGCCGAATCGGAAAGCGGTGCCGACAAAAGCGAGGAACCCACGGAGAAACGGATTCGTGAGTCCCGTGAAAAAGGCCAGACTGCCCGCTCCCGTGAGCTCAATACCCTGGCGATCATGCTGGCTGGCGCGGGTGGTTTGCTGGCCATTGGCGGCAGCCTGGGCAGTGCCCTGATGTCGATCATGAGCGGTAATTTCTCCCTGTCACGAGAAGTGGTCATGGATGAACGCTCCATGATGATCTGGCTGCTGGCCTCCGGCAAAGTAGCGGTGGATGCCCTGGTGCCGTTGTTTCTGGCATTGCTGATCGCCTCGATTGTCGGCCCGATTTCATTGGGTGGTTGGCTATTCTCGGCCAAGGCGATGGCGCCCAAAATGAGCCGAATGAATCCGTTTGCCGGCCTCAAACGGATGTTCTCGGCCAAGTCGCTGGTCGAGCTGCTCAAGGCGCTGGCCAAATTCACCCTGATACTTGCGGTGGCGCTGGCCGTGCTGTCGGCTAATGTCGACGATTTGCTGGCGATGGCCCATGAGCCGTTGGAGATGGCCATCCTGCATGCCGCCCAGGTGGTCGGCTGGAGCGCCCTGTGGATGGCTTGCGGGCTGGTGCTGATTGCGGCGGTGGATGTGCCGTTCCAGCTCTGGGACAACAAGCAAAAGATGATGATGACCAAGCAGGAAGTGCGCGACGAGTACAAGGACAGCGAGGGCAAGCCCGAGGTCAAGCAGCGCATTCGTCAGTTGCAGCGTGAGATGGCCGAGCGCCGCATGATGCAGGCCGTGCCGCAGGCGGATGTGGTGATCACCAACCCGACCCATTTCGCCGTCGCCTTGAAATACGATCCGGCCAAAGGCCATGCACCGGTGTTGTTGGCCAAGGGCGGCGATTTTACTGCGTTGAAGATTCGCGAGATCGCCCAGGAACACAAGGTCATGCTGCTTGAGTCGCCAGCCCTGGCGCGGGCGGTGTTCTATTCCACCGAACTGGACCAGGAAATTCCCGCCGGCCTCTATCTGGCGGTCGCTCAGGTACTGGCTTACGTCTACCAGATTCGCCAGTACCAGGCCGGCAAGGGCAAGCGCCCGGTGCCGCTGCCAGACCTGCCGATTCCTGCGGACTTGCGCCGCGACGAGTAGGGTGGCGTCAGCAGGCCCGACGCCGCGATGGGTTACGCCGCGCCCAAACAGCTGTATTGGCCGAAATCGGCTCAGCGGCTAACCCATCCTACGGGGGCCGGAACAGTTCGTAGGATGGTGATGAGCGTAGCGATACCCATCGAGCTATTGATGTCTGCCGACTACTCTCCCGCCTAGCGTGTAGGTCGGGTTAGCGGCGCTGACCGCCGGATTACCGCTAGCCAAGCCCTGCGAGCGCCGCGTAACCCGACATGGCGTCAGCAGGCCCGGCGCCGCGATGGGTTACGCCGCGCCCAACCAGCGGTCCTGAGCGAATATCGGCTTGGCGGCTAACCTGCGCGCCCCGACCCATCCTACGGGGCTTGCTCATCCCTTCATCCCTTAACCCGCGCAGGCAAAGTTGGACAGCTTCTTGCAAACCCCTTGGCAAAGGCGCGGTTAGCGTCAAAAGATTGAATCAGCTGGGGTAGGGATGTGGCAGTAGATCGCTCACAAATGGTCGGTAACGTGCGCAGCAACCTGTCCGGGTTGCGCGAGGGCAATCTGGGCATTCCGTTGATGCTCCTGGTCATGCTCGGCATGGTCATGCTGCCGATTCCGCCGTTCCTGCTCGACGTGCTGTTCACCTTCAGCATCGCCCTGTCGATCGTGGTACTGCTGGTTGGCATCTACGCCTTGCGTCCGCTGGATTTCGCGGTATTCCCGACCATCCTGCTGGCGGCGACCTTGCTCCGCCTGGCGCTGAACGTCGCCTCCACCCGCGTGGTGCTGCTTAACGGTCATGAAGGCGATGGCGCGGCGGGGCAGGTGATCCAGGCTTTCGGTGAGGTGGTGATCGGCGGCAACTATGTGGTTGGTATCGTGGTGTTCGCCATCCTCATGATCATCAACTTCGTGGTGGTGACCAAGGGCGCCGGGCGGATTTCCGAGGTCAGCGCGCGTTTTACCCTGGATGCCATGCCCGGCAAGCAAATGGCGATCGACGCGGATCTGAATGCCGGCTTGATCGAGCAATCGGAAGCCAAGACACGTCGCGCAGAGGTCTCCCAGGAGGCCGACTTCTACGGTTCGATGGACGGTGCCAGCAAGTTTGTCCGCGGCGACGCCATTGCCGGTCTGCTGATTCTGTTCATCAACCTGATTGGCGGTATCGCCATCGGCATCTTCCAGCACGACCTGAGCTTCGCCGACGCCAGCAAGGTCTACACCCTGCTGACCATCGGTGACGGCCTGGTTGCCCAGATCCCCTCGCTGCTGCTGTCGACCGCGGCGGCGATCATGGTCACCCGCGTCTCCAGCTCGGAAGACATGGGCGCCCAGGTCAATCGGCAGATGTTCGCCTCGCCGCGTGCCCTGGCCGTGGCGGCGGCGATCATGATTGCCATGGGCCTGGTGCCCGGCATGCCACACTTTTCCTTTATCAGTCTCGGCCTGGTCGCCGCCGGCGGCGCCTACTGGATTGCCAACAAGCAGCGCAAGGTCAAGGAAGAGGAGGTGCATGAGGTCAAGCGTCAGCAGGAGCTGTTACCGGCCCAGCGCGCCCAGGAGGTCAAGGAGCTTGGTTGGGATGACGTGATGCCGGTGGACATGGTCGGCCTGGAAGTCGGCTACCGGCTGATTCCGCTGGTGGATCGTAACCAGGGTGGGCAACTGCTCGCGCGGATCAAGGGCGTGCGCAAGAAGCTCTCGCAAGAGATGGGGTTTCTCATGCCTTCCGTGCACATCCGCGACAACCTCGATCTGCAGCCTAGCGCCTACCGTCTGACCCTGATGGGCGTCAGCGTGGCGGAAGCCGAGGTCTACCCGGATCGCGAGTTGGCGATCAATCCGGGCCAGGTATTCGGCACCCTCAACGGGATTGCCGCCAAAGATCCGGCGTTCGGTCTGGAGGCAGTCTGGATCGACCCTGGTCAGCGTGATCAGGCGCAATCGCTTGGCTATACCGTGGTCGATGCCAGCACCGTGGTCGCCACTCACCTCAATCAGGTCTTGCACAAGCACGCCCACGAGCTGCTTGGCCATGAAGAAGTGCAGCAACTGATGCAGCAACTGGCGAAAAGCTCGCCCAAGTTGGCCGAGGAACTGGTGCCGGGTCTGGTGTCGTTGTCGACCCTGCTCAAGGTGTTGCAGGCGCTGCTGCAGGAGCAGGTACCGGTGCGCGACATTCGCACCATTGCCGAAGCCATCGCCAACGTGGCGCCGAAGAGTCAAGATCCCGCCGCGATGGTCGCGGTAGTTCGGGTCGCCCTGGCTCGCGCAATCGTGCAAAGCATCGTGGGACTAGAGCTGGAGCTGCCTGTGATCACCCTTGAGCCAAGGTTGGAACAGATATTGCTAAACAGTCTACAGAAGGCCGGTCAAGGCTCCGAGGAGGGCATCCTCCTGGAACCTGGCATGGCCGAGAAGCTGCAGCGTTCCCTGGTGGAAGCAGCGCAGCGCCAGGAAATGCTCGGCAAGCCAGTGATCCTGCTGGTAGCCGGACCGGTTCGGGCGATGCTCTCGCGGTTTGCAAGGTTGGCAGTGCCGAGTGTGCATGTGCTGGCGTACCAGGAAATCCCGGACAACAAGCAGGTCACCATCGTCGCTACGGTGGGGCAGAATTAACCGAGGTAACAGGCCATGCAGGTCAAACGCTTTTTCGCTGCCGATATGCGCCAAGCCATGAAGCTGGTTCGCGATGAGCTGGGCGCGGACGCCTCGATCATCGGTAACCGCCGGGTTGCCGGTGGTGTTGAGTTGACTGCCGCACTGGACTACCAGATTCCCGCTGCCCCTGCCCGCCAACCCAATGCGGCGCTGGAAGCCGAGTTGCGCCAGACCCAGGCGCGTATCGCCTCGGCTCAGGCTGAACTGGTTACGCGTACTCAAGCCGATGCCAGCAAGGATCGCCAGCTGTTTGCTGAAGAGCCGGCGGCACCACACGATAACCTGGACACCGCGCTGCGCATGGCAGCCCCGGCGCCCATGACGGCCAGTGACCAGGGTGCAATCGAGGCCATGCGCTCGGAGCTGCATGGCTTGCGTGAGTTGCTCGAAGGGCAGTTGGGTTCCATGGCCTGGGGGCAGATGCAGACGCGTCGTCCACAGCAGGCCAACCTCTGGCGGCGCCTACAGCGCATGGGCCTGCCTGCGGAGCTGTCGCGGGTATTGCTGGAGCGTGTGGCGAATGTGGCCGAGCCGCGCCAGGCCTGGGGCATGTTGCTCGCTCACCTGGCACATGCGATCCAGGTGCCTAAGCAGGAGCCGCTGGAAGATGGCGGTGTGATTGCCTTGGTCGGCCCTGCCGGCATGGGTAAAACCACCACCCTGGCCAAGCTGGCCGCCCGTTATGTACTCAAGTACGGCGCCCAGCATGTCGCTCTGGTCAGCCTGGACAGCTATCGGATTGGTGCCCAGGAACAATTGAAGACTCTGGGGCGTATTCTCAATGTGCCAGTGACCCTGGTCGATCCGGGGCAGTCGTTGACCCAGGCCCTGGCCCCATTGGCACGCAAGCGGGTGGTGTTGATCGACAGTGCCGGCCTGCCGGCCAGTGACCCCGCCCTGCGTATGCAGCTGGAAACCCTGGCCAGTCGCGGCGTCAAGGCCAAGAATTATCTGGTACTGGCCGCAACCAGCCAGAGCCAGGTGCTCAAAGCGGCTTACCATAGCTACAAGCGCTGTGGCCTTTCCGGCTGCATCCTGACCAAGCTGGATGAGGCGACCAGCCTGGGTGAAGTTTTAGGTCTGGCTATTGGCCAGCGTCTACCGGTAGCCTATCTGACAGATGGGCCACGGATTCCGGACGATTTGCAGGTGCCGCGCAGCCATCAACTGGTGAGTCGTGCGGTGGGACTGCAAAGCGCGGAAGACCCGAGCGAAGATACAATGGCCGAGATGTTTGCCGGGCTTTATCAGCATCCGGCACGGCGCGCCGGCTAATGGCCACAGCAGTAATGATTCAGCGATATGCGGCAATGCGTGGCGCCCGGCAGTGGTTTGGCGGATTACCAGCAGCCACATGGTTCCAGTCGAAGTCAGACAAGGTGTATAGATAACATGGGTATGCATCCCGTACAGGTGATTGCGGTGACCGGCGGCAAGGGTGGCGTCGGCAAGACCAATGTGTCGGTGAATCTGGCGCTGGCGCTGGCTGACCTTGGTCGGCGGGTGATGGTGATGGACGCCGACCTGGGGCTGGCCAACATCGACGTGTTGCTGGGCCTCACGGCCAAACGCACGCTGGCCGATGTAATCAGTGGCGAGTGCGAGTTGCGCGATGTGGTGCTGCAAGGCCCCGGCGGTATTCGTGTGGTGCCGGCTGCTTCCGGTACGCAAAGCATGGTGCAACTCTCGCCGATGCAGCATGCTGGCCTGATCCAGGCCTTCAGCGACATCAGTGACAACCTTGATGTCCTGATCGTCGATACCGCTGCCGGTATCGGTGATTCGGTGGTCAGCTTCGTCCGCGCAGCCCAGGAAGTGCTGGTAGTGGTGTGTGACGAGCCGACCTCGATCACGGACGCCTATGCACTGATAAAGCTGCTCAATCGCGACCATGGCATGAACCGTTTCCGGGTTCTGGCCAACATGGCGCATAGCCCACAGGAAGGTCGCAACCTGTTTGCTAAGCTGACCAAGGTTACCGACCGCTTCCTCGACGTCGCGCTGCAATATGTTGGCGCGGTGCCTTACGATGAATCGGTACGCAAGGCCGTGCAGAAACAGCGTGCGGTCTACGAAGCTTTCCCGCGTTCGAAGTGTTCCCTGGCGTTCAAAGCAATAGCTCAACGAGTCGATGCCTGGCCGTTACCGGCCAACCCGCGCGGCCATCTGGAGTTTTTTGTCGAACGCCTGGTGCAGCAGCCGACTGCGGATACGGCCATATGACAGCAGCTTCTGGACTCCGTATGTACAGCAAAGCTCAGACGCAGGACGCCCAGCACCAGTTGATCGAGCGCTATGCGCCCTTGGTCAAACGGATTGCCTATCACATGTTGGCGCGCTTGCCCGCCAATGTGCAGGTGGACGACTTGATTCAGGCCGGGATGATTGGCCTGCTCGAAGCCTCGAAAAAATACGACTCCAGTAAAGGTGCAAGTTTCGAAACATTTGCCGGCATTCGCATTCGCGGCTCGATGCTTGATGAGGTGCGTAAAGGCGATTGGGCGCCGCGCTCGGTGCATCGCAACAGCCGGATGGTCAGTGACGCAATTCGAGTAATTGAGGCCAGAACCGGTCGTGATGCTAAAGATCAAGAGGTTGCGGCCGAACTCCAATTGAGTCTCGATGATTACTACGGCATTCTTGGCGACACTTTGGGCAGCCGGCTGTTCAGTTTCGACGATCTGATGCAGGACGGCGAACATGGCGGGTTGCGTGAAGATGCCAGCTCCAGTCACTCAGAACCCTCGGGAGAGCTGGAAGACGAGCGCTTCCAGGCGGCATTGGCTGATGCTATCAGCCACCTGCCCGAGCGGGAGCGGTTGGTGCTGGCGTTGTATTACGACGAAGAACTGAACCTCAAGGAAATTGGTGAGGTTCTGGGGGTTAGCGAGTCGCGTGTCAGCCAGTTACATAGCCAGTGTGCCGCACGTCTGCGCGCACGATTGGTGGAATGGCGCGCAAGATAAGCAGTTAAATCAGCAGGCCGTTACAAAAAAACTGGCGCGTTCAGTGGTTTTGCAACGACCTGTCAGGCCGGTTTCACGATTAAAAGCGTGCTCAGGTGCTGGGTTCGTTTGGGACTGTACGGAGGTCGACTTGGACAAAAACATGAAAATCCTCATCGTTGATGACTTTTCAACGATGCGCCGGATCATCAAGAACCTTTTGCGCGACTTGGGATTCACCAATACCGCAGAGGCTGACGACGGCACCACTGCATTGCCAATGCTGCACAGCGGCAGTTTCGATTTTCTGGTGACTGACTGGAATATGCCAGGCATGACCGGGATCGATCTGTTGCGTGCGGTACGCGCAGACGAACGCCTGAAGCACCTGCCGGTGTTAATGGTGACCGCTGAAGCGAAGCGCGATCAGATCATCGAGGCTGCACAAGCCGGGGTGAATGGCTATGTGGTTAAGCCATTCACAGCCCAGGTGCTGAAGGAAAAGATTGAAAAAATCTTTGAGCGGGTCAACGGCTGATGTCTGCCGCGAGGGCACTATGCAAAACGATGATTCCGCTCAGGGTGACTTCAAGTCGACCCTGAAAATACACGCTCGCCAATTGGTAGATAGCCTGGAACAGGGCAATTTTGGCGAAGCGGTGCAACTGATCAACGATATCAACAAGGTTCGCGACCGTGGTCTGTATCACGAAGTTGGTAAGCTGACGCGCGAGCTGCATAACGCCATCGTCAATTTCCAGCTCGACCCCCGGGTACCCCACGCCAAGGAAGTGTCGCAAATTACCGACGCGACCGAACGGCTGAACTATGTGGTGACGATGACCGAGAACGCGGCCAATCGCACCATGGACCTGGTTGAGCTGAGTTCCCCGCTGAGCAGCGGTATTGCAACTGAGGCGCATAGTCTGAGTGGCGATTGGGGGCGCTTCATGCGCCGGGAAATGGACGCGGAGGGTTTCCGTGACCTGGCCAAGCGTATTGAGCTATTCCTGGCCAGCAGTGAGCGCGACAGCCTCCAGGTGTCTGCTCACCTCAACGATATTCTGCTCGCTCAGGATTACCAGGATTTGACTGGCCAGGTGATCAAGCGGGTGACGCAATTGGTCACCGAAGTTGAAAGCAACCTGCTCAAGCTGGTGCTGATGGCCAGCCAGGTTGACCGTTTTGCCGGCATCGAGCATGACCACGCCGTGTTGCGTGAGGAACAAAAACAACAAAAAGAGCCTTCCCACGGTGAAGGTCCGCAGATTCATGCCGATAAGCGTGAAGACGTCGCATCCAATCAGGATGATGTCGACGATCTGCTTTCCAGCCTGGGATTTTAGGAGCACGTCTATGAGCTTCGGCGCCGATGAAGAAATCCTCCAGGACTTCCTGGTTGAGGCCGGCGAGATTCTTGAATTATTGTCCGAGCAGTTGGTGGAACTTGAGAGCCGCCCGGATGACATGAATCTGCTGAACGCTATTTTTCGCGGTTTTCATACCGTCAAAGGTGGCGCCGGTTTTCTCCAGCTCAATGAGCTGGTGGAATGCTGTCATATCGCAGAAAACGTCTTCGACATCCTGCGCAAGGGTGAGCGGCGCGTCGACTCCGAGTTAATGGATGTAGTGTTGGAAGCGCTCGATGCGGTCAACGGCATGTTCACCGAAGTGCGTGAGCGCGTCCCCCCGACGCCCGCTACTCGCGAACTGCTAGCGGCGCTGACGCGCTTTGCCGAACCGGCGGCGGCTGTTGCGGTCGAGCAGCCTATCGCCGAAGTTGTTGCTGAGGTCGTGGTCGACATTATCGACAACGAGTTCGAGCAGTTGCTCGACGCCATGGCCGAGCCCGCTGTCCAGGCTGTGAGTAAAAGCGTGGGCGGTGACGAGATCAGTGATGACGAGTTCGAATCGCTGCTTGATGAGTTGCATGGCAAGGGGCAGTTCGCTGCGCCTGCCGCGGCTGTGGTATCGGCACCGGTCGCCGCGCCCGTTGTAGCTGCCGCTGGCGACGAGATCAGTGACGATGAATTCGAAGCGCTGCTTGATCAGTTGCATGGCAAGGGCCAGTTCGCCGCACCCGCAGAGCCTCCCGTTGCTGTTGTGCAGGCCCCGGTGGCCGCACCCGCCGCACCAGCGGCAGGCAATGATATTAGCGACGATGAGTTCGAGGCATTGCTTGATCAGTTGCATGGCAAAGGCAAGTTTGTTGAGCCTGCCGCGGTCGTCAAGCCGCCCGTAGCGGTCGCGGCTGCACCTGTTGCGCCGGCTAAACAACCCGAGGCCAAGAGCGTTGCACCCAAAGCACCGGTTGCTGCCGTCCCCGATAAGGCACAAGCGCCGAGTGAGGCAGAAACCACGGTGCGGGTAGACACTGCGCGCCTGGACGAAATCATGAACATGGTCGGCGAGTTGGTGCTGGTGCGTAACCGTCTGGTTCGGCTGGGCTCCAACAGCGGCGATGAGGCCATGGCTAAAGCCGTGTCCAACCTCGACGTGGTGACCGCTGATCTGCAAACAGCGGTAATGAAGACGCGCATGCAGCCGATCAAGAAAGTCTTCGGCCGCTTTCCACGCCTGGTTCGGGACTTGGCCCGCAGCCTGAAGAAAGAGATCAACCTTGAACTGGTCGGCGAAGAAACCGATCTGGACAAGAACCTGGTCGAGGCCCTGGCCGATCCGCTGGTGCACTTGGTGCGTAATGCCGTCGACCATGGCATCGAAACCCCTGAAGAACGCGAAGCTTCTGGTAAGTCGCGTGGCGGCAAGGTGGTGTTGTCGGCCGAGCAGGAAGGTGATCACATCCTGTTGTCGATCTCCGATGATGGCAAAGGCATGGACGCCGATGTGCTGCGTGCCAAGGCCGTAGAGAAGGGGCTGCTGGACAAGGACGCAGCCGATCGACTCAACGAGTTCGAGTGCTACAACCTGATCTTCGCCCCAGGTTTCTCGACCAAGACCGAGATCTCTGATGTGTCCGGTCGCGGGGTCGGCATGGACGTGGTGAAGACCAAGATTTCCCAGCTCAACGGCACGGTCAACGTGTTCTCGGTCAAGGGCCAGGGGTCGAAAATCATCATCAAGGTGCCGCTGACCCTGGCGATCATGCCGACGCTGATGGTGATGCTGGGTAACCAGGCATTTGCTTTCCCGCTGGTCAACGTCAACGAGATATTCCACCTCGACCTGTCGCGTACCAACGTGGTCGATGGCCAGGAAGTGGTGATCGTGCGTGATAAGGCCTTGCCGCTGTTCTACCTCAAGCGCTGGTTAGTCCGCAGCGCGGCTCATGAGGAGCAGGGCGAGGGCCATGTGGTGATCCTTACCGTCGGTAACCAGCGCATTGGTTTCGTCGTTGATCAACTGGTCGGTCAGGAGGAAGTGGTGATCAAGCCGTTGGGCAAAATGCTCCAGGGCACCCCGGGTATGTCCGGTGCGACCATTACTGGTGATGGGCGTATCGCCTTGATTCTCGACGTGCCGAGCATGCTCAAGCGCTACGCACGGCGCATCTGATTGTTCGCGGCGCCGGCTCAGGCCGCGCCGTTTAGGAGTTTTTATGGTGGTCAAGGTGTTGGTGGTGGACGACTCCGGCTTTTTTCGCCGGCGCGTTTCGGAGATTCTTTCGAGTGATCCGAATATTCAGGTGGTAGGGACAGCGACCAATGGCCGCGAAGCCATCGATCAAGCGCTGGCGCTCAAGCCCGATGTGATCACCATGGACTACGAGATGCCGATGATGGACGGCATCACTGCAGTAAAAAACATCATGCAGCGCTGCCCGACGGCAGTACTTATGTTCTCTTCGCTGACCCACGAAGGCGCCCGTGTCACCCTCGATGCGCTGGATGCCGGCGCAGCAGATTTTCTGCCGAAGAATTTCGAGGATATCTCGCGCAATCCGGAGAAGGTCAAGCAACTGCTCTGCGAAAGAATTCACACAGTCGCGCGCAGTAACCGCCGCAGTTTGAGCTCCGCGCCCGCACCGAGTATCAGCACGCCGGGAAAGCCGACAGCGCCCAGTAATTATGCCCGCCCTAGCGTAAGTACGGCCGTGCCAGTGCCAGTGCCAGCGCCCGCTCCTGCGTCGGTTACTGCGCGCGTCAGTGCACCCAAGCGTAAATCCTACAAACTGGTGGCTATTGGCACCTCCACCGGCGGCCCTGTGGCGCTGCAGCGCGTATTGACCCAGTTGCCGGCCAACTTCCCGGCACCTCTGGTACTGATCCAGCACATGCCCGCGGCATTCACCAAGGCATTTGCCGAGCGGTTGGACAAACTGTGCCAGATCAACGTCAAGGAAGCTGAGGATGGTGATCTGCTGCGTCCGGGGTTGGCGCTGCTGGCCCCTGGCGGCAAGCAGATGATGATCGACAGTCGTGGTGCGGTGAGGATTCTGCCGGGTGACGAGCGTTTGAACTACAAACCCTGTGTCGACATTACGTTTGGCTCGGCAGCCAAGTCCTTTCGCGACAAGGTTCTGGCAGTGGTACTGACCGGGATGGGGGCCGATGGTCGCGAGGGCGCGCGCCTGCTCAAGCAGGAGGGCAGTCAGGTGTGGGCGCAGGATGAGGCCAGTTGCGTGATCTATGGCATGCCGATGGCGGTGGTCAAGGCCAATCTGGCGGATGCCACCTATAGTCTCGACGACATCGGGCGGCATCTGGTCGAGGCCTGTGTGTAATGGATGTGCTGAGCCTGATCGGAGTCATCCTGGCGTTCGTCGCCATTCTGGGTGGCAACTATCTGGAGGGCGGGCACGTGGCGGCTCTGCTCAACGGCCCGGCGGCGTTGATTGTGATTGGCGGCACCTTGGGGGCTGCTTTTCTGCAAGCCCCCGTGAGTGTATTTAAGCGCTCCCTGGTAATTCTGCGCTGGATATTCTTCCCGCCACGTATCGATCTGGCCGCAGGCATCGAGCATGTCGTCGGCTGGAGCATGACTGCACGCAAGGAAGGCCTGCTCGGTCTTGAGGCCGTGGCCGATGCCGAGCTTGATCCCTACGCGCGTAAAGGCCTGCAGTTGCTGGTCGATGGCGCCGAACCCGAAGCTATCCGCAGCATCCTTGAGGTCGACCTGTATACCCAGGAAGGACGCGATATCCAGGCGGCCAAGGTGTACGAAAGCATGGGCGGTTACGCACCGACCATCGGCATCATTGGTGCGGTGATGGGCTTGATCCACGTGATGGGTAATCTGGCTGACCCGAGCAAGCTCGGCAGCGGCATTGCTGTGGCCTTTGTCGCAACCATCTACGGCGTGGGAATTGCCAACCTGTTGTTGCTGCCGATTGGCAACAAGCTCAAAGCCGTCGCCCTGCGTCAGTCATGCTACCGCGAGATGTTGCTGGAGGGCATTCTGTCGATCGCCGAGGGCGAAAACCCACGCTCCATCGAGTTGAAGCTGCAAGGCTTCATGGAGTAGTCATGGCTCGTCGCAGGCGCCACGAGGAGCACGAAAACCATGAGCGTTGGCTGGTCTCCTACGCGGACTTTATTACCCTGCTGTTTGCTTTTTTCGTGGTGATGTACTCGATGTCCTCGGTCAACGAGGGCAAATACAAGATTCTTTCGGATAGCCTGACCGGGGTGTTCAACCAGCCGGATCGGGCGATCAAGCCTATACCCGTGGGTGACCTGCGCCCACGAACCACCGAGCCGGATCTCGCGCCGGTCGATGAGGATGGGCAGGCCAGTCAGCCCGCGGACTCTTTGCAGGACATTGCCGATAGCATGCGCCAGGCCTTCGCCGGGTTGATTGACGCCAAGCAACTGAAGGTGAGTGGCAATGAGTTGTGGATCGAGATCGAGCTCAGTTCCAGCCTGTTGTTCCCCAGTGGCGATGCCCTGCCGAACGATACTGCATTTGACCTTATCGAGAAGATTGCCAAAATTCTGGCGCCCTATGAGAACCCGGTGCATGTCGAGGGTTTTACCGACAACCTACCGATTAGAACGGCGCAGTATCCAACTAACTGGGAATTGTCTACTGCCCGGGCAGCAAGCATCGTGCGTATGCTTGCAATGGATGGGGTCAACCCCGGGCGGCTGGCGTCGGTAGGTTATGGTGAGTTTCAACCGGTGGCGGACAACGCGACGGCCGATGGCCGGGCGCGTAATCGGCGTGTGGTGCTGGTGGTCTCGCGCAATCTGGATGTGCGGCGCAGCGTGAGCGGCGTGGGCAGTGCCAATGCACGCCCTGATAGCGCCTTGCAGCGGGCTGGCACGCAACCTGCAGCAACGCCTGCAGCACAGGCCCCGCCAGCGGGTGCCGTCAATCCTCCGTCGTTTGCCCCTTAGGGCGACGCCTGTTCTCGGTAGGGTCTGAATCATGCCGGGAGGACAAACAAGATGAGAGTCTGGGCAGTAGCCAATCAAAAGGGCGGTGTTGGCAAGACCACCACTGCCATCGCCTTGGCCGGTTTGCTGGCCGATGCCGGCAAGCGCGTGGTGGTGGTCGATCTTGATCCCCATGGGTCGATGACCAGTTATTTTGGCCACGATCCAGATGCGCTGGAGCACAGCTGTTTCGACCTGTTTCTGCATCAGGGCGTGGTGCCTCAGGGGCTGCCAGAGCAGCTGCTGCTGTCCACCAGTCACGAGCGCATCGCCCTGTTGCCATCGAGTACCGCATTGGCCACCCTTGAGCGTCAATCACCTGGGCAAAGTGGCTTGGGCCTGGTCATTGCCAAGAGTCTGGCGCAGTTGTGGCAGAGCTATGACCATGCGGTGATCGACAGTCCGCCGCTGCTGGGCGTGCTGATGGTCAATGCGTTAGCGGCCAGTCAGCAGTTGGTAATTCCGGTGCAGACCGAGTTTCTCGCGGTCAAGGGGCTGGAGCGCATGGTCAGTACCCTGGCGATGATCAACCGGTCGCGCAAGCAGGCCTTGCCCTACAGCATCGTGCCGACGCTGTTCGACCGGCGTACCCAGGCCTCGCTGAGCACCTTGCGTCTGCTGCGTGACAGCTATCCTGAACACCTGTGGCCAGCCTATATTCCGATCGATACGCGCCTGCGCGATGCCAGTCGCGCAGGGCGCACGCCCTCGCAGTTCGATCCCAACAGTCGTGGTGTGCTGGCTTATCGGGCGCTACTCAAGCACTTGTTGGCGCAGCAGTTGGCAGCACAGGTGGCTTGAGGTGATGGTTTATGTTGAGTCGAAGTGCTCAAGTATGCCGGCCCTGCGGCCGATAGGTTTTACAGATATTCTTTGCGGATTCCATCTATGAGCCGTCCCGTCGCCACCGCTACGCGCCCCCAGTTGGCCTTGCAGTCCTACCTGGACAGCTTGTTGCAGGAAGCTGCGGTCGAGTTGGCCGAGAGCAGCAGCCTGGACGAGTTTGAGGCCGCGGTGCTGGAGGAACAGGTTCGCGATGCCAGCCTGCTCTGCGCTGTGCCGGTGCCAATGCCTTTGCCAGTGCAAGCGCGGGTCGAGTCCGCGCCTGTCGGGGTGCCGGTGATCGAACTGGCACCCGTTGTCGCCACTCCGTCGGTGTCGATCGAGGCGGTGCTCGACGTGCAGTTGCCCGTGTCCGGTTTGCAACCGGGCGAGCGGCCGGACTGGGCGCAAGAGCCATTCGAATGCCTGTTATTCGATGTTGCCGGCCTGACGTTGGCTGTGCCGCTGGTGTGCCTGGGCTCTATATTTCCCTTGGAAGGGCAGGAATTGACGCCATTATTTGGCCAGCCGGATTGGTTTCTCGGCATACTGCCGTGCCAGGCCGGTAACTTGAAAGTTCTGGATACTGCGCGCTGGGTCATGCCTGACCGTTACCGTGATGATTTTCGTCAGGGCCTGCAGTATGTGATTTCAGTTGAGGGCTACGAATGGGGGCTGGCCGTGCATCAGGTCAGTCGTTCTATTCGTCTTGACCCAAGCGAGATCAAGTGGCGTACCCAGCGCACGCTGAGGCCCTGGCTGGCGGGTACAGTGATCGAGCACATGTGTGCTTTGCTGGATGTGGCGGCCTTGGCTGAGCTGATCGCCAGTGGTGCGGCCAAGCGTATGGCGAATGGTCAGATTCATTGATTGAACTTATGGCGGGCTCGCCCCAGCGGCAGGCTCTATGCATTATGACCCGCGGTTTGAACCGCGCACGCCGCGCAGTGCGGCTTACGACGAGGCTAGGGATATGAAGAAAAATTCTGCACAGGGCGCTGAAGATCCCATCCTGCAATGGGTGACCTTCCGCCTGGACAACGAAACCTACGGCATCAATGTGATGCAGGTTCAGGAAGTGCTGCGCTACACCGAGATTGCTCCGGTACCGGGTGCCCCGAGCTATGTCCTGGGGATCATCAACTTGCGTGGCAATGTGGTCACGGTAATCGATACCCGCCAGCGCTTTGGCCTGGATTCGGCCCCGGTGACTGATAACACCCGTATCGTGATTATCGAGGCAGACAAGCAAGTAGTCGGCATCATGGTCGACAGCGTGGCCGAGGTGGTCTATCTGCGTCAGTCCGAAGTGGAAACCGCGCCCAATGTCGGCAATGACGAGTCGGCCAAGTTCATCCAGGGCGTGTGCAACAAGAACGGCGAACTGCTGATTCTGGTCGAGCTGGACAAGATGATGAGCGAAGAAGAGTGGTCCGAGCTGGAGAGTATCTGAGTTGTCCGAGATCGCGCTGATCCTGCTCGGGCTGGTATGCCTGGGGTTGGTTGGCACCTGTGTTTGGCTGATCATGCAGCAGCGCCATTTGTCGCTGCTGCAAGCCGAACGCGATGTTGCGCGCGATCTGCGGATCAAGGAGCTGGGTAAGCGCCTGGATATCTACTTGGCCGGTAGCGTGCGCATGGGCGAAGAATTGCACGAGCTGCGGCAGATCGTTGCGCCGCTGCCGGACAAGCTCAGCCAGATCGAGCAGCGTGACCCCAGCAGCCTGTCGTTTACCCAGGCCGCGCGCCTGGTTGGTTTGGGCGCCAGTGTCGATGACCTGACCCAGTCCTGCGGGTTGAGCAAGGCCGAGGCCGAGCTGATCAGCAAACTCAACCAGCCGAAAAATCGTTAGTCGCCAATTCGCCGAAGCGCTTGTGTAGCCCCGGATTACCACCGGACTGTAGGCGCTGCTTTGTGCCTAGCAGGCCGATGAAAAATGCAGCGAGCGACGGCTAGGCAAGGCGAAATTGGTCGAAACGCAGCGCAGTTTACCTGTTGTAAATGAGCGCTTTGACTGGGTATGTATCAATGGCGTGTTGCGTTCAGTTATCGCCACTGAGCTCGAGATGGCCTGGGGCCTTAGGGTGCGCCGTGCGCACCAGTGGTTCGCCGCCTGCGTCGGTGCGCATGGCGCACCCGACCTATTGCCACATTTGCAGACGGCCTCAGGTCTGCCCAGTCATGCAACACAGCATTGGGGCAGAGCCATTTTCAATGGCCTGCTAGCGGTGCGGGCCATCGAGCAGCGCCAGCGGCGGGGTGATGTCGTTGTCGGGCTTGTCGCTTTGGAAGCCCGGCGGGCACTTGCCTTTCAAGTGCCAGGCAAACGCGATGATTTCGGCAATACAGCGATACAGCTGCTCTGGGATCGCTTCGCCCAGTTCCAGGCGTGCCAGCAGGCGCACCAGATCGGCATTCTCGTAGATGGGGACTTCATATTCACGGGCGATTGCCAGAATCGCTTCGGCGAGCTCGTCATCACCCTTGGCGCTGAGGGTGGGCGCGTTATGCCCGTCATAGGTCAGGGCGATGGCTTGGCGTGGTGCTGATTTTTTCATGCGGTTTCGTCAACCCAGCGTTGTTCCAGGCTGGTCTTTGGCCCCTGGGGTGGCGTGCCTTGACTGCATACCAACTCGCCAACATTCAGGCCGGCGGCAGTCATGCGTTCACGCAGGGTGTTCAGTTCGGCGTCGATCAGGCTGGCGGTGCGCGGGCGCTCGGCCCATAGCTGACTGGACAGGGTGCCCCGCGCCAGTTTTGCCTGGACTTGCAGTGGCCCCAGTGGCTCCAGGTCGAAGGCTAGTTCGACTTTCCATAGCGCTTCTTTAGCGTCCTTGCCCGGCGATTTCTGCGGTTCTTCGTGCTGTATTTTTACCTGCAGGGGCACCAATTCGCGCTGGTCGCGCATGGGCAGTTCCAGTTGCCAGGTGGTCAGCAGATTGCCGTCCGGACCGACCTGGCTCTGCGCCAGGCTGGACAATTGGTGGGTTTGCAGGCGCGAGACGGCGGCGGCTGCCAGTTTCAGCAGGGTTTGCAGATCGGCTTCACCCTCCATCGACTGCAGGAGTCGTGATGGCAGAGGGAAGCGCAAGGCCTGTTGGCGTGCGCCTGATTGGGCGAGGGAACCGAGTATGTCGCGGGCGAATGCTGGCATCGCTTGGGCCATGGCGGCGCTGGCGTTGGCCGTGGCCAGCGGTGCTCCGCCTGCCAGGGTGGGCAGCAGTTGGCTGATCAGGCGCAGCAGGTTGGCTTTCATGTCCGCTGGCAGGGCGTGGCCCTGGCCGCCAAGTAGTTTGCTTTCAAGGAACAAGCCGCTGTTTGCCATTGCCTGACTCAAGCCTTTTCCGGTACTGAGTTGGGCGGCATCGGGCAGAGCGTTGAACAGTTTGTCGATGCTGCTGCGCAGGCCCTCAGGCAACTTGCCTCCTGCTCCTTGCAGGGCTTTGAACAGCCCTTCCAGTGAGCCTTGGCGGTTGTGTTGGCTGGCCAGTTGCTGGCTTAACTCAAGTTGGTCGAGGCGGCCGCTGAGGGGCAAGAAGTTCAGGGCCTGACTGCCTTGCACTTGAGCGCTGAGCAGGCTGCCGACGGGGAGCGCCAGAGGTGTTTCCAGTGATAATTTACTGCCGGCTAGCGGGGTATTGAGCAGGTTCACTATCACTTTGTAGAGTGCCTGTTGTGCATTGCTCTGGGTCAGCTGTTCACGTGCCACAACCTTGCCTTGCAGCAAGGTGCCGACCGGCAGTTGTTTGAGGTTCAGGCTGGTCAGGGCCTTCTCACCGCCTGCTAGCAGGGCAACGCTCAGGCGGCTTTCCGACAACGCGGTGACCAGCAGTGAGCTGCCCTGGGCAAGCGGGCGCGGGCTGCTGGCCTGCAGGGTGGCTTGGCGGCCATTGTCCAGGGTCAGTTTGAGCAGCAGCTGGAAATTTTGCGCCACTTCTTTAAGGGCGAGCACTTCGGCTTTTGCCGTTTCACCACTGGCCAGCAGGCCTTGCAGCGGCTGCAGCAGTTTAAGCGCCATATCGCTGGGCGGGGCACTGGCACGGCTGCTCGGTGGCGTTGGCGCTATCGGACGGGAGCTGCTGATTTCGCTCATTAGCGGGTTACACCCTGTCGAAAATGCCCACTGCGGGGGGCAGGGCATGGCATGTATAATCGCGCCCCGTCTGGGTCGGCTGCGCATTTAACTTGCGTCAGTATAGCGGCCGGGACACTGCCGACTTGAACCGCTTTTTAGGTATATATGCCGTGACCAGTCCTCTTCTTGAAGCCGTGGCGCTCGCTTGTGAGCGGGACTGGCGCATGCTTTTCGAACGGCTCGACCTGCGTTTGGCGTCCGGCGAGATGCTGCAGGTTTCCGGTCCTAATGGCAGTGGCAAGACCAGTCTGCTGCGTTTGCTCGCCGGGCTGATGCAGCCAACAGCTGGCGAAGTGCGCTTGAATGGCCTGCCGTTAGGCGCACAGCGTAGCGAGTTGGCACGCAACTTGTTGTGGATTGGTCATGCCGCCGGGATCAAGGGCCTGCTCACTGCCGAAGAAAATCTAGCCTGGTTGTGTGCGCTGCATCGTCCGGCCGAACGCACGGCCATCTGGCAAGCACTCGAGGCCGCTGGACTGCGCGGTTTCGAGGATGTGCCTTGCCATACCCTGTCGGCCGGTCAGCAGCGTCGTGTCGCGCTGGCCCGTCTGTACCTGGATGGGCCGCCGCTGTGGATCCTCGATGAACCCTTCACTGCGCTCGACAAGCTTGCCGTGGCGCAGTTGGAAAACCATCTGGCCCGGCATTGCGAGCAGGGCGGGTTGGTGCTGCTTACCACTCACCACACGCTGACGGTCAAGCCCGCCGGTTACCGCGAGCTTGATCTGGGGCAGCGCAACGTATGAGTAATGTGTTCGGTTTGCTGGTCGCACGCGAAGCGCGGCTGTTATTTCGCCGGCCTGCCGAGTTGGCTAATCCGTTGGTGTTCTTCGCCATTGTTATCGCCCTGTTTCCGTTGGCCGTCGGGCCGCAGACGCAGCTGTTGCAAACCCTGTCGCCAGGGCTGGTGTGGGTGGCGGCATTGTTGGCCGTGCTGCTTTCACTGGACGGCCTGTTTCGCAGCGACTTCGAGGATGGCTCGCTGGAGCAGTGGGTCCTTTCGCCGCACCCCTTGCCTCTTCTGGTATTGGCCAAGGTACTGGCAAACTGGCTGTTCTCCGGCTTGGCTCTGGTGCTGCTGGCACCCTTATTGGCCTTGATGCTCGGTTTGCCCGGGCGCTGCCTGCCGGTGCTGCTGTTATCGTTGCTACTCGGCACGCCGGTGCTGAGCCTGCTTGGCGCGGTTGGTGCGGCGTTGACAGTGGGTCTCAAGCGTGGCGGCTTGCTGCTGGCACTGCTGATTCTGCCGCTGTATATCCCGGTGTTGATTCTTGGCAGTGGGGCGTTGCAAGCCAGCCTGCAAGGATTGCCGGCGGTTGGCCACCTGTTGTGGCTGGCCAGCCTTACCGCGTTGGCGGTGACCTTGACACCTTTTGCGATTGCCGCGGGTTTGACGATTAGCGTCGGCGAGTGATCTATAACCGTGCTACCGAGGACGACCAAGTGCGGTCATTACCTCGGAGAATGATGAGAAATCTGATGAACTGGACGTGGTTTCACAAGCTGGGCTCGCCCAAGTGGTTTTACCAGATCAGCGGTCGCTTGCTGCCCTGGCTGAGCGCTGCCGCGGCATTGTTACTGACGGTCGGGTTGGTCTGGAGCCTGGCTTTTGCGCCGCCTGACTACCAACAAGGCAATAGCTTCCGCATTATTTATATTCACGTACCAGCAGCGTTTCTGGCCCAGTCGGTGTACGTCATGCTGGCTGTGGCCGGTGTGGTTGGGTTGGTGTGGAAAATGAAACTCGCCGATGTCGCCTTGCAACAGGCCGCCCCGATTGGCGCCTGGATGACGGTGATAGCGCTGGTGACTGGCGCCATCTGGGGCAAGCCGACCTGGGGCACCTACTGGGTCTGGGATGCGCGCCTGACCTCGATGCTTATCCTGCTGTTTCTGTATTTCGGCGTGATCGCCCTCGGTCAAGCCATCAGCAACCGCGACAGCGCGGCCAAGGCCTGCGCGGTACTGGCCATTGTCGGGGTGATCAATATTCCGATCATCAAATACTCGGTGGAGTGGTGGAATACCCTGCACCAGCCGGCCACGTTCAGCGTGATCGAGAAGCCAGCAATGCCGGCGGAAATGTGGCTGCCACTGCTGATCATGGTGCTTGGTTTCTACTGTTTCTTTGGCGCCGTACTGCTGTTGCGCATGCGCCTTGAGGTGCTTAAGCGCGAGGCACGCAGCAGCTGGGCCAAGGCTGAGGTCAACGCTCAAGTGGAGAAAAACCTATGAGTTTTACCTCGTTTGCCGAGTTTCTCGCCATGGGTACTCATGGTGTTTATGTATGGTTGTCCTTCGGCATCAGCCTGGGAGTGTTGGCACTGAATGTCGTGCTGCCGCTGCTGGCACGCCGCCGTTATCTGCAAGACGAGGCGCGTCGTTTGCGCCGGGAGGAGTCGCAATGAACCCTGTCCGCAAGAAGCGCCTGTTGATCATCATGGCGATCCTCACGGGTGTAGCTATCGCCGTGAGCTTGGCGCTGAGTGCGCTGCAACAGAACATTAACCTGTTCTATTCCCCGACCCAGATCGCCAACGGCGAAGCGCCGCTAGACACGCGCATTCGCGCTGGCGGACTGGTGGAGGAGGGCTCGGTCAAGCGCTCCAGCGACACGCTGGATACCGACTTCGTGGTGACCGACGGTGCGCAAAGCGTGACCATTCGTTACAGCGGCATCCTGCCGGATCTGTTTCGCGAAGGTCAGGGCATCGTGGCCATGGGCAAGGTCAATGCCGATGGCGTGTTGATCGCCGACCAAGTGCTGGCCAAGCATGATGAAAATTACATGCCGCCGGAAGTCATGCAGGCATTGGAGCAAAGTGCGATGAAGCAAAAACATGACGCGGCCACACAGGGGTACGGGCAATGATCCCCGAACTCGGCCACCTGGCGATGATTCTGGCGCTGTGCCTGACCCTGGTTCAGGCCAGTCTGCCGATGATTGGCGCCTGGCGCGGCGACCGGCAGTGGATGAGCTTGGCTGTACCTGCTGCCTGGGGCCAGTTTGCGTTCCTGATGGTCGCGTTTATCTGCTTGACCTATGCCTTCATGGTCGATGATTTTTCCGTCGCCTATGTGGCCAACAACTCCAACAGTGCGCTGCCCTGGTACTACAAGTTCAGTGCCGTGTGGGGCGCCCATGAAGGCTCGCTGCTGCTCTGGGCGTTGATCCTGGCGGGCTGGACCTTCGCCGTTTCGATCTTCTCCCGTCAGTTGCCCGAGGAAATGCTCGCCCGCGTACTCGGGGTGATGGGCATGATCAGCATCGGCTTTCTGTTGTTCCTGATCGTCACCTCCAATCCGTTCGAGCGCCTGCTGCCGAACACGCCTTTGGACGGCCGCGACCTCAATCCATTGCTGCAAGACTTCGGTCTGATAGTCCACCCGCCGATGCTTTACATGGGGTATGTCGGTTTTTCAGTGGCCTTCGCCTTCGCCATCGCCGCCTTGCTCGGTGGCAAACTGGATGCAGCCTGGGCTCGCTGGTCGCGGCCCTGGACCATCGTCGCCTGGGCCTTCCTCGGCATAGGTATCGCTCTGGGCTCCTGGTGGGCCTATTACGAGCTTGGCTGGGGTGGTTGGTGGTTCTGGGACCCGGTGGAGAACGCCTCCTTCATGCCCTGGCTGGTCGGTACCGCACTGATCCACTCCTTGGCAGTGACTGAAAAGCGCGGCGTGTTCAAGAGTTGGACGGTGTTGCTGGCAATTGCCGCTTTCTCCCTGAGCCTGCTGGGCACTTTCCTGGTTCGCTCCGGGGTGCTGACGTCGGTGCATGCGTTTGCTACCGACCCTGAACGTGGTGTGTTTATTCTGGCCTTCCTGTTACTGGTGGTCGGTGGTTCGCTGACCCTGTTTGCTATTCGTGCACCGGTGGTCAAAAGCCAGGTCGGTTTTGCCCTGTGGTCACGCGAGACCCTGTTGTTCGTGAATAACCTGATCCTGGTGGTGGCGGCGGCGATGATTCTGCTCGGCACCCTCTATCCGCTGGTGCTGGACTCCATGACCGGCGCCAAGCTGTCGGTTGGCCCGCCTTACTTCAACGCACTGTTCGTGCCGCTGATGGGCCTGCTGATGGCGATGATGGCGATCGGGGTGCTGGTGCGCTGGAAGGACACGCCGTTGCGCTGGCTGCTGGGTATGCTGGCTCCGGTGCTGATCGGCAGCGTGGTCCTGGCTGTGCTGGCGACCATACTGCACGGCGATTTTAGCTGGGCAGTGCTGGGTGTTTGTCTGCTAGCCAGTTGGGTGGTGTTGGCTGGTGTGCGCGACATTTATGAGAAGACTCGCCACAAGGGCCTGCTTAAAGGCTTGCCAAGCCTGACCCGCAGCTATTGGGGCATGCAGATGGCCCACCTGGGTATGGCTGTGTGCGCCCTCGGGGTGATCCTGACCAGCATGGGCAGTTTCGAGCGCGACATGCGCATGGCGCCGGGTGACTCGGTAGAGATGGGCGGCTACCAGTTTATCTTCGAGGGTGCGGAGCACTTCGAGGGGCCGAACTTCACCTCGGACAAAGGTACGGTGCGGATTCTCGAAGATGGCAAGCAGATTGCCGTGCTGTATCCAGAGAAGCGCCTGTATACCGTGCAGCAATCGGTGATGACCGAGGCCGGGATTGACGCCGGGATTACTCGCGACCTGTTCGTCGCGCTGGGTGAGCCGCTGGAAGACGGTGCCTGGGCCGTACGCGTTCACATCAAGCCGTTTGTGCGCTGGATCTGGCTAGGCGCCTTGTTGATGGGCCTGGGCGGCTTCCTCTCGGCGTCCGACAAGCGCTACCGGATGAAAGTTACTACCCGTGTGCGTGAAGCCATGGGTATGAAGGGGGCGCAAGCATGAACCGGTTGATCCTGTTGCTGCCGTTGGCCGTCTTCCTGGTGCTGGCCGGCTTCCTCTACAAGGGCTTGTACCTCGACTCGCGCGACATTGGTTCGACGATGATCGGCAAACCGCTACCAGAGTTTGCCCTGCCATCGCTGGAAGAGCCGGCACGCACCCTCGGTACCGCAGATTTCGAGGGGCCGGCGTTGGTCAACGTCTGGGCGACCTGGTGCCCGACCTGCCGCGCCGAGCACGAGATGCTCAATTTCCTGTCCGAACAGGGCGTGGCGGTCTACGGGATCAACTACAAGGACAACGGCGACGCCGCGCGCCGCTGGCTCATCGAGCTGGGTAACCCGTACCGCTTCAACGTCGAAGATCCGCAGGGCAGCCTGGGTATCAACCTCGGGGTTTATGGTGCGCCGGAGACCTTCCTGATCGACAAGAACGGCATCATCCGCCACAAATATGTCGGCGCTATCGACGAGACCGTCTGGCGCCAGCAGTTGGCGCCGCTGTACCGCGAACTGATGGACGAGGCCGGCCGATGAAACGATTGCTGACGGCGGGCCTGTTGGGCCTGACTCTGTCGCTGGGCGCCCAGGCTGCCATCGATACCTATGAGTTCGCCGACGAGGCGGAGCGCCAGCGTTATCGTAGCCTGGTCGAAGAGCTGCGCTGTCCCAAGTGCCAGAACCAGAACATCGCCGACTCCGATGCGCCAATTGCCATGGACCTGCGAGCGGAAGTTTATCGCATGCTGGAAGAGGGTCAGAGTAACGCGCAGATCATCGATTTTCTGGTGTCGCGCTACGGTGATTTTGTGCTCTACAAGCCGCCGGTCACCGCGCGCACCCTGCTGCTCTGGTACGGCCCTGCCGGTTTATTGGTCGGTGGCTTTGTGCTGCTCGGCGCAGTAGTGCTGCGTCGCCGGGGCAAAAAAACCGCAGGTACGCATCACCTTTCTGCCGATGAGCAGCAACGCCTGGCTGCTTTGCTCAGCCAACGGTCTACCACTCAAACGCCTCAGGATAAGAAAGACTGATGATTGAATTCTGGCTGTCCGCCGGCCTGCTGTTGCTGGCTGCTCTGGGTTTTCTGCTGATTCCGGTACTGCGTGGCCGTAAAGCCCAGACCGAAGAAGACCGTACCGCATTGAATGTCACCCTCTATCAGGAGCGCCTGCAAGAACTGGAGAACCAGCGTCAGGCCGGCACTCTTAGCGCTGAGCAATCGCAAAATGGTCGCGATGAAGCGGCCCGCGAACTGTTGGCCGACACTGATGGTGCCGAGAGTAAAGCCCGCGTGGGCGTGCTCGGTAGCAGAGTGCCGCTGATTGCCGCTTTCTTGGTGCCACTGCTAGGTTGTGGCCTGTATCTGTACTGGGGGGCGATCGACGATGTTGAGCGTGCGCGAAACTTTGCCGGGCAGCCGCAGACGATCGAAGCGATGACCGCGCGCCTGGAAGCGTCAGTGAAGGCTGATCCGAAGTCCGCCGAAGGCTGGTATTTCCTGGGTCGTACGTACATGGCTCAGGAGCGTGCTGCTGATGCGGCCACTGCCTTCGAGCGGGTAGTGGATCTCAGCGGACGCGAGCCGGAGTTACTCGGTCAGTGGGCGCAGGCCTTGTATTTTGCGGGCGATAAACAATGGACTGAGCGACTGCAGGCACTCACCGATGAAGCGCTGAAAGCCAATCCGGCGGAAGTGACCAGCCTCGGCCTGCTGGGAATCGCAGCCTACGAAGAAGGACGCTTCGAGGAGGCCATTGGCTTCTGGGAGCGGCTGGTAGCCGTATTGCCCGAGCAGGATCCTTCGCGCCAAGCTATTCAAGGGGGGATTGACCGTGCCCGTGAGCGCCTGGGTGCGCCGACGGCGGCAACCGCAGCAGCCGCGCAGTTGACCGTAATGGTCGACCTGGCCCCAGCCCTGAAGGATCAGGTAGAGCCGAGCGACAGTGTGTTTATCTTTGCCCGTGCTGCGTCCGGTCCGCCGATGCCGCTGGCGGTCAAGCGCCTGACCGTGGCCGATCTGCCTGCGCAGGTTAGCCTGTCGGACAGCGACGCGATGATGCCGCAACTGAAACTTTCCGGATTCGCCGAGGTGCAGTTGGTGGCGCGTATTTCGCGCAGCGGCAATGCCACCGCCGGCGAATGGATTGGCCGTAGCCAGCCGTTGTCCAGTAGCACTATCGAGTCGCAACACCTGACTATCGATATGGCGGACGGCCAAGGGCAATGAGCCGGTGGTTGGCGATTGGCCTGGCCATCGGCTCATTGAGCCTGGCTGGCTGCGCGGTGCAGGGCACGGCGCCGATCGGCCAAGTGCCGGTGGTGAGCAAGTCGCACCCGCGCTATGCACCGCCACCAGGTGTGCAAAGCCACTGGGATACGGGGTTGGGCGTTTATGTGGTGGGTGGCGCGCGTGACCTGTATTACCGCGAGCGCACCTACTATCGCTGGAGCAGTGGCTGGAGCTGGGCGACTAATCCACAAGGGCCGTGGCAGTCGACCGACAGCGGCGGCGTGCCACCGGGCTTGTACCGGCGCTACGCGCAGTAACGCTGCCGAAGAGCGGGCTGGGCGGTGATCTGCTTCAGCCCAGCGATAATCCAGGGTCGGGAAATTTCCCGGATTGCACCCGGGCTACCAGAGCGGTGTATGGTGGGTCGGGGCGCGTAGCTGACGCCTTTTTCATCCACCATCGCTATTGGTGGATGGATAGAGCGTCATCCACCCGATGCCGCAGACCTTGCATATGAACATAGGATCTACCCGATCGCAGGCCTTGCAGATAAACACAGGGTTTACGGTTTTGCCCGGCGATCAGGCCAGCACGCCATCATGGAAGTCGCGCAGCGCCTGCTCGATTTCTTCCCGGGTATTCATCACGAACGGCCCGTACTGCACGATCGGCTCGCCCAAAGGCTTGCCGGCAATTAGCAGCAGTTTGGCGCCGTTGCGGCTGCTCAGCTGGAGTTCGCCACTATCGGACAGGCGCACCAAGTGTCCTGCTGGCACGTCCTGTGCACTGGCGCCTGGTAACTCAAGCACCCCTTCGTAGACATACAACACGGCGCGATAGCCGTCGGGTAGGCGTGGCGCGACCAGGCTGCCGGCTGGCAGGCGCAGGTCAAACAACTGTGGGTCGGTGTGGGGGCGTTGTACGGCGCCGCTTTGCTGCACCTTACCGTCGTCGAACTGGCCGGCGATCACCACCACCTCGACGCCGCCGGAGGTGCTTAGACGTGGGATCTTGCTGGCGGCAATATCCTGGTAAGCAGGGTCGCCGAGCTTGTCCTTGGCCGGCAGGTTGAGCCACAGCTGGAAGCCGCGCATGACCCCTTGTTGCTGCTCGGGCATCTCGCTGTGGATAATCCCGCGGGCAGCGGTCATCCACTGTACGTCGCCACTTTGCAGCAGGCCGACATTGCCCAGGTGGTCCTCGTGGCGCATGCGGCCTTCGAGCATGTAAGTGATGGTCTCGAAACCGCGGTGCGGGTGCGGCGGGAAACCGGCGATATAGTCGTCTGGATTGTCCGAGCCAAACTCATCGAGCATCAGGAAAGGGTCGAACCGCTCGATCCCGGCCCCACCTATTACCCGGTTCAGCCGCACGCCGGCCCCGTCTGATGCGGGTTGGCCGGGTTGAATGGCGAGTACGCTGCGCAGTGGGTTCATGGGGCACCTCCTCAAGTTGGAATATGCCCATCCTATGCCTATCAATCAGATTGATGGTTGCTAAATTCGCAGCATAACAATCACATTATTAGATATTTACTGAGCCGGGCAGGGCGTGACGGAGCGTTTCGCCGGGCAGTTCGACACCTTCGATCAGGCGGCAGATGGTGTGGCCATCGGGCGCGCATTCAGCACTCATTGAGCGCATTGCCCATCACCAGCGCCAGGCGCTGGCACTTTTCTATAGGTACTTGCAGGGCAAGCATGTGCTCGCCGAGCAGGTTGCGGATTTCTCCGCAGAACGCGGTACCGCTATCGGCGCGGGCGAGGATACTCGGCACATCGTTGAGACTGAAGCGCGCGCGGGTGTAAAGCTCAGGCTCGGCGGATCGCCGTTGATGGAGTGCCGATAGCCGTTATGCGGATCACGCGAGGGCCGCAGCAAGCCGATATCGGTGTAACGGCACACCCTACCCGTACTGACGGCGGCGGCTTTGGCCCGTTGGGCAGCGCGCACAAGATTAAGGCCGCGCCAGGTTTAAAGCCTGGGGCGGCCCTTTGGTCAAGCCAGACGGCCTATTCGGCAATCATCAGCTTGCGCGACTCGCTGTAGAAGTAGCGAATCTTTTCATACTCAAACGGCGAGTTAAGCTGGCCGTAACGGAAGTTGACAGTGGAACGCTGGTCGACCGTCTCGAGCAAGAATATCTCTGGGTGGCTGCGGCTGGTTTCGGCCACGTTAAGCCAGTTGACCTGGCTCTTGGCGCTTAAATCCACCACCAGCCCGCCGGTGTCGCGCAGGTTGGAGGGGCCGAGCAGCGGCAGCATCAGGTAAGGTCCGGCTGGTGTGCCATAGAACCCCAGGGTCTGGCCGAAGTCTTCGCGTTGTTTTGGCAGGCCCATGCGGCTTGCCGGGTCCCACAGCCCAGCCACGCCAACAGTGGTATTGAGCAGCAGGCGGGCGGTGGTTTCCATCGAGCGCTTGGCTTTGAGTTGTAGCAAGCTGTTAAGCAGGTTGGGCACGTCGCCGAGGTTGCTGAAGAAGTTGCTCACGCCGTGCTGCACGACAGTCGGGGTGACATAGCGATAACCATCGACTATCGGTAGAAATACCCACTGATCGAAGCGGTAGTTGAAGTGGTAAACGCGCCGGTTCCAGGACTCCAGAGGATCATAGACAGCCAGGGCGCCGAGTGTTGAACGTTCGAACTCGCGCTGATCCAGGCCAGGATTGAACTGCAGGTTTAGCAGCGGCTGCTTGAAGCCATCTTCATCGACGTGATGCTCGGCCTGAGTCAGTCCGCTGGACAGCAGCAGGGTCACCAGCAGGGTTGTAGCAAGAGGCTTAACCACGGAAGAACTCCAGCATGGCATCGCTATTGACGTGGTAGTTGAGGTTGCCGCAGTGCCCGCCGAACGGGTAGACAGTCAGGCGATCGCCCAGGGTTCGACGCAGAAAACCCAGGTCGCCAGGGCCGAGAATGAGGTCGTCGGCGTTGTGCATCACAGCGATCTTGCTGGAGTCTTTCAGGTAGTCCTCGACGGCATAGAGACTGATCTGGTTGACCATCTGAGTAATGCTGCCGCCATCATGGCGAGCCCGCCACATCGGAATCAGCTGCTCGGTGATGTAGCAATCGAAGTCGCATTGCAGGGCACGCTTGAAGAATGGCGTCAGGCTGGTGCTGTCGCTGATCGGGTAGCGCGCAGGCGTGATCAGGCCGCGCCGGTTGATCAAGTCGGAGGTAAAGGCAATGTCGGCGGCGGAGAAGCGAAATGCCGTACCAATCAGCATGGCCATCTGCTCGTCGGATAGCTGCTCCTTGGAACGCTGGAAGTCAAAGAGCATGGCATCGTTGAGGTCGACGTAGCCCTTCTCCTGGAAGTAGCGGGTCAGCTTGGCCAATACCGTTTCGTAGAAAGTAGTACTGCTGTTGATGCCTTCGACCTGGGTTTGTACCAGTCGATCCAGGTTGCTGGTCGAGGTGTAGAGGTTGACCGGGGGATTGAGCAGCAGCACGCGCTTGAAGTTGAAACTGCGGCGGGTTTCATCAAGCTGGCTGACGAATGCCGCTTGCAGGGCGCCCAGGCTGTAACCGGTCAAGTGGTAGGCGCTGACCTTGAGCCGCGGGTGCTGGGCGCGCACTGCCTGCATTGCGCGGTAGAGATCGTCGGCGTCTTCACCGGTGAGACCCGGTGTGGCGAAGCGCGAGGCAGCACTCATGAAATCGTAGCTGGTCGGCGAGGACAGTTGCACCACATGGTAACCGGCGCCGTAGAACAGCTTTTTCAGGTATTCCACCGTGCTGCCGGAATACGGCATGCCGGTGCCGGCGATGATGAAAATCAGCGGCGCCTCGCCTTTTTGCTTGGCCAGGCGATAGCCCATCTTGGTCACCGGCCAAAAATTATCCGGCAATTCGAACTCGCGCTCGGGGCGCAGTCTGATCTGGTAGTCCCGCTGGTCAATGTCGGCATCCGCCGGTAGCGGCGGTTGCAGCTCAGGTGGTGTGGTGGCGATAGTCGCTTCGAACGGGTTGGTCAGCGGGTAACCATAGCTTTGCGCGTCGATATCGGCTGCCAACAGTGGCCCACCGAGGGTTATGCCGCACAGCAGAGCAGCGAGGCGGTATACAAGCGGCATGAGTTAAATCCCTTTAAAAGAGAGTGAGTTGCTCAAGTTGAAGAAGTCAGACCGTCGAACCGCCATATAGTGCCAGTCAAATTGTTTTTTGGCTCAGCTCATTTAGCGCCGGGCCGATCAGGCGATACGCGGTCCAGCCGTCCAACGGCTCGGCTCCCAGGCGCTGATAGAAACCGATGGCCGGTTCGTTCCAGTCAAGTACCGACCATTCCAGGCGCCCACAGCCACGCTCTATGACCAGACTCGCCAGTTTGCTGAGCAAAGCGCTGCCGAGCCCAGTCCCACGGGCGCTGGGGCGCACATAGAGATCCTCAAGGTGGATCCCGGGTTTACCCAGGAAGGTTGAGTAATTATGGAAGAACAGGGCAAAGCCTGCGGCCTCACCCTCCACTTCGCCGATCAGTACCTCGGCAAAGGGGCGCGGCCCGAACAGGTGTTCGGTCATTTGTGCGGGGTCGGCGACCACCTGATCGCTCAGTTTCTCGTACTCGGCCAGTTCACGAATGAACCCAAGAATCAGGGCAACATCGCCAGGCTGGGCGCTGCGTATGTGTAAACGGGACATGGTCGCTCCATGAGTTGCTGATTGGGCGAGCATGCAGTGCAGCCGAGGCTTCTTGCAAGGGGCCAGGCAGAGCTTGCCAGACTTGGCCGTTCGAAGCGTGGAAAGTCCAACAGGCTGCCAGCGCAACTCGCAGGTAATAGACAGGTCTGATACCTGGGGGCTCACGCCTGGTGGTGTAACCAGGCATGTTTCGGCCGTTCGAGTTCCGGGTTCGAACGGTTTTCGTGGCGCTGCCAGATCTTCTCGTGAAAGTAGAAGCCAACGGAGTTGCACAGTGGCTCGATGGCCGCCACCAAGCCGCTGGCCGCGACACTACCAGTCAATGCATAGGTCACCCCAAAGGCGATGCAGAAGTGCATCAGGGTGAACGTGATGGTCTTGAGCATGACTGGCCCCTAATAAGAATTATTACCGATTGGTTGGCAGGTTAATGCTTCATGCTCGATTGAAGAAATGTTCCATTTCAATGCTATTGATAGTATTTGGCAATGGTTAGGCTCGGAGCTGCAAAGAAACACCAGCAATATGCTTCTGCACATTTGACAAGGCGATGTGGGCAGCTAATTTGAAGTGCGCGGCGCATGGAAGACCCGCGCTGCTGGCAGTTCACTTTAGCTTTTTGAAATGGAGCTTCAATATGCATAAGCGCTATCTCTCATCCCTGCTGTGTGCGGTTCTGACCGCGGCTACCCTCAGCATCTCTGCCGCCGAAACCACCAATACCGCACCCGCGAAGCCTGCGACCGTGCAAGTGGCTGAAGTTGGTAAAATTAATCTCAACACGGCCGATGCGCCGATGCTGCAGCGTGAGCTGAGCGGTATCGGCGAGACCAAGGCCAAGGCGATAGTGGCTTACCGGGAAGCCCACGGCGCATTCGCCTCGGTTGACGAGTTGCTTGAGGTCAAGGGTATTGGTGAGTCCATCCTGGCGAAAAACCGCGACAAGCTGAGTATCAATTAACCCAGGCGCTGAAAGATAAGGCCGGTCACTGACCGGCCTTTTTGCATGTGCGCTCGGTACGGGTGAACTCCTGCAGCACCTGGTGATTATTTCAGTGCTGCCTCTTAGGGAGCGAATATCCCCGGCGAGAGTCCGCAGGCAATAAAAAAAGGCGCTGTCCCAATATCGTGTTGCATGGGAGATTCAGGCCTAAGCCCTTTTCGCATAGCTGGCAACGGGTAGAGTGACGCGGGGCCGCCCAGGCCGTGCGCACCAGCGCAGGCAACGAACACTGGTGCGCACGGCGCACCCTACAGACCCAGACCACCTCAACGCTGTGGCGATAACTGAACGCAACACGCTATTGGTACATAGCCATAAAAAACCCGGCTGGCTGGCCGGGTTCTTCAATTTGGCTCCGCGACCAGGACTCGACAGCGTTAGCTGAACGCGCTTCAGCGCGGCCCCGAAGGGGTGAGCGAAGCGAATAACCTGGGACGTAGTCCCTGGTGAGAGTCCGGCGGGCACAAAAAAGCCCCAGGATTAACCGAGGCTTTCGAATTTGGCTCCGCGACCAGGACTCGACAGCGTTAGCTGAACGCGCTTCAGCGCGGCCCCGAAGGGGTGAGCGAAGCGAATAACCTGGGACGTAGTCCCTGGTGAGAGTCCGGCGGGCACAAAAAAGCCCCAGGATTAACTGAGGCTTTCGAATTTGGCTCCGCGACCAGGACTCGAACCTGGGACCCAATGATTAACAGTCATTTGCTCTACCGACTGAGCTATCGCGGAACAATCATGCGTATCCTACTGATTAGAAAGGGGAAGTCAAGTATCTGGGGCTTCCCCTGGGGCTCAGAGAACCTGCGCGATGGCTTGTGTTACGACCGGTAAATTGCGCGTGTTGAGTGCCGCCACGCAGATGCGCCCGGTACCGACAGCGTAAATGCCGAATTCGCTTCTCAAGCGTTCCACCTGTTCGGTGGTGAGGCCCGAGTAGGAGAACATGCCGCGTTGCTGGGCGACGAAGCTAAAGTCACGTTTCGCGCCCAAGGCGGTCAGTTGTTCGACCATGGCGATGCGCATGGCGCGAATGCGTTCGCGCATTTCGCGCAGTTCGGCTTCCCACATCGCCCGCAGTTCCGGGTTGTTGAGCACTGCCGCTACGACGCTGGCGCCGTGGGTCGGTGGGTTCGAGTAGTTGGTGCGAATAACGCGTTTGAGTTGCGACAACACCCGACCGGTTTCATCTCGCGAGCCAGTAACGATGGACAGCGCGCCCACTCGCTCGCCATACAGCGAGAACGACTTGGAAAAAGAGCTGGAGACAAAGAAGGTCAAACCGGACTCGGCGAACAGGCGTACGGCAGCGGCGTCTTCTTCGATGCCGTCGCCAAAGCCCTGGTAGGCGATGTCGAGGAAGGGTACGTGCTCGCGCTCGCGAAGAATCTCAAGGATGGCCTGCCAGTCGTCCATGCTCAGGTCGACGCCGGTCGGGTTGTGGCAGCAGGCGTGCAGTACCACGATCGAGCGGGCGGGCAGGTTTTTCAGGTCTTCGAACAGGCCGCCACGATTCACGCCATTGCTGAAGGCATCGTAGTAGCGGTAGTTGCGCACCGGGAAACCCGCGGCCTCGAACAGGGCACGGTGGTTTTCCCAGCTTGGATCGCTGATGGCGACAGCTGCATCGGGCAGCAAGCGCTTGAGGAAGTCCGCGCCGATCTTCAGTGCGCCGGTACCGCCCAGGGCTTGGGCGGTAATTACCCGGCCTTCCTTCACGAGTGTCGAGTCGGCGCCGAACAACAAGGCCTGCACCGCCTGGTCGTAAGCTGCGATACCCTCTATTGGCAAATAGCCGCGGGGGGCGTGGGTGGCGGTCAGCGCATTTTCAGCTTCTGCCACGGCCCGCAACAGCGGAATTCGCCCATCTTCATTGGTGTACACGCCAACGCCGAGGTTGACCTTGGTGGGGCGGGTATCGGCGTTGAATGCTTCGTTGAGGCCCAGTATGGGGTCGCGCGGAGCCATTTCGACGGCAGAGAACAGACTCATGGATGCGGCAGCTCTGAGGAAGATGGAGAATGTCTACAACGCCCTGCTAGGGGTTGCGTAAGTGGGCCGGTAGTATAACGACCCGTAACGTGCGTCGCGACAGCGAGTACACGCATTTCAACTGTTTTGACGTAGGCTTTCAGATCGCGTCACAGTCGTTTGTCGAGGTTAGTCATGTCCAAGTTCCAACTGGTCACCCGTTTCCAGCCTGCCGGCGATCAGCCGGAGGCCATTCGGCAAATGGTGGAAGGCCTGGAAGCGGGCTTGACGCACCAGACTCTGCTCGGCGTGACGGGTTCTGGCAAGACCTTCAGCATCGCCAATGTGATCGCGCAGATCCAGCGGCCGACCTTGATTCTGGCGCCGAACAAGACGTTGGCCGCGCAGCTATATGGCGAGTTCAAGAGCTTCTTCCCGAACAACGCGGTGGAGTACTTCGTTTCTTATTACGACTACTACCAGCCTGAAGCCTATGTGCCGTCGTCCGACACCTTTATTGAGAAGGACGCCTCGATCAACGATCACATCGAGCAGATGCGCCTGTCCGCGACCAAGGCGCTGCTGGAACGCTCGGATGCAATCATTGTCACTACGGTTTCCTGCATCTACGGCCTGGGCAGTCCCGAGTCTTACCTGAAAATGGTGTTGCACGTCGATCGCGGCGACAAGATGGATCAGCGTGAATTGCTGCGCCGCCTGGCCGATTTGCAGTACACGCGCAACGACATGGATTTTGCCCGCGCCAGCTTCCGGGTGCGCGGCGACGTGATTGATGTGTTTCCCGCCGAGTCGGAGATGGAAGCCGTGCGCATCGAATTGTTTGATGACGAGGTGGAGAGCCTGTCAGCGTTCGATCCGTTGACCGGCGAGGTGATCCGCAAGTTGCAGCGTTTCACTTTCTACCCCAAGAGCCACTACGTCACCCCGCGCGAAGTGCTGCTGGAGGCGGTGGAGAAGATCAAGGTTGAACTGGTCGAGCGCCTGGACTACCTGCGCAGCACCAACAAGCTGGTTGAGGCCCAGCGGCTGGAGCAGCGCACGCGTTTCGACCTGGAGATGATCCTGGAACTGGGTTACTGCAACGGCATCGAAAACTACTCGCGCTACCTCTCCGGGCGCGGCCCGGGCCAGCCGCCACCGACCCTCTACGATTACCTGCCGGATGAAGCGCTGCTGGTGATCGACGAATCCCACGTCTCGGTGCCGCAGGTCGGGGCCATGTACAAGGGGGACCGCTCGCGCAAGGAAACCCTGGTCGAGTACGGTTTTCGCCTGCCCTCGGCGCTGGATAACCGGCCGATGCGTTTCGAGGAGTGGGAGGCGGCCAGCCCGCAGACCATTTTTGTCTCGGCTACGCCCGGCAACTACGAGGCAGAGCATGCCGGCCGAGTAATCGAGCAGGTGGTGCGGCCGACCGGCTTGGTTGACCCGCAGATCGAGGTGCGTCCGGCGCTGACCCAGGTCGATGATCTGCTCTCGGAAATCCACAAGCGCGTGGCGGTGGGGGAGAGGGTGCTGGTCACCACGCTGACCAAGCGCATGGCCGAGGATTTGACCGACTACCTGGCCGACCATGGCGCCAAGGTGCGTTACCTGCACTCGGATATCGACACGGTGGAGCGGGTCGAGATCATTCGCGATTTACGCATCGGTGCATTCGATGTGCTGGTGGGTATCAACCTGCTGCGCGAAGGCCTGGACATGCCGGAAGTGTCGCTGGTGGCGATTCTCGATGCAGACAAAGAAGGATTCCTGCGCAGCGAGCGCTCGCTGATCCAGACCATCGGTCGGGCTGCGCGTAATCTCAACGGTCGGGCGATTCTTTATGCAGACCGCATGACTGGCTCGATGGAGCGGGCAATCGGTGAAACCGATCGGCGCCGTAACAGGCAAATCGCCTTCAACGAGGCCAACGGCATCATACCGAGAGGCGTGATCAAGGACGTTCAAGACATCCTCGAAGGCGCTACTGTTCCGGGTTCGCGTAGCAGAAAACGCAAAGGCATGGCTCAGGCAGCGGAAGACATTGCGCGCTACGAGAACGAGCTGCGTTCGCCCAGCGAGATCAGCAAGCGTATTCGTCAACTGGAAGAAAAAATGTACCAGCTGGCGCGGGATCTGGAATTCGAGGCTGCGGGACAGCTGCGAGATGAGATCCACAAGTTGCGCGAGCGCCTGTTGCAGGTCTGATTTCTTTAACGCCGGCTAACTTTTCGCAGGCGCGTGCCCCATAGAGTCACGGTCAGGTCGTTGCGAGGCTTTGCTTATGGTGTCGGTGTTGCGTACGCCAGCATCGATCCAGGCGTGCAGGCAGTCACCTCAACCGCTAGAGCACCGCACGGGGCTCAGTGGCTGAGTTTCAGGCCGAGCAGGCCGCAGAGGATCAGTGCCACGCTGGCCAGACGGATCGGTGCCACGGATTCGCCGAACAGGATGATTCCGGCAACGACCGTGCCGACCGCGCCTACCCCTGTCCAGATAGCGTAAGCAGTGCCCAGTGGCAATTCCTTCATGGCCAGGCCGAGTAGGGCCAGGCTGACGATTATCGCAGCGACGGTAAACAGGGTAGGGATCGGCCGCGAAAAGCCATCGGTGTATTTCAGGCCGACGGCCCAGCAGACTTCAAACAGGCCGGCAAACAGCAGAATGATCCAGGACATGGTGACCTTCCTCAAGAACGGCAAGGGTAGGGGCCGTCCCCTGGATTGGGTCTCTCGAAGAGTGCTGAGGTCGTCCTCATGCTGTGCACTATTTTGCACATTTCGCGGGGCTAGGCAACGTGCTGCGAACCTACGGAAGTCGTTGGTTTATGTCTGGGTTTTTCCGCAATCCGGACCCGGTCGACGATAAAGCGTGGCCAACAATGATCCGGCACAGGCATGTGCCATGCGCTGAGCAGTGCGTTAGGTAAAGCAGCCAGCGGCCAGAAGTGCGCGCTGGCCAACGCGGCAACGAGCCCGGAGGCCGATGCCATTGTGCAGAATCACCATCGCCACGAAGCAGTAGGCCCGACTCGAAGACCTTCGCCTGGCTGGCGGCGACCATCGCAGCGACGATGGCGGCAATGCTTACTACCGAGATCAGTGCCGAGCAGTCTTGGCAGTGAGGCTGTGAAAAGCAGCCTCGCTGGAAGCAGCCTTGCGAGGCTCTATCATGTAGATACAGCCTCTTAGGGTTAGATGCCTTCAGGCGTCTCTTCACCGCCCAGGGCTTCGAACAGCGCGGGGAGAAACTCGACGAAGGTCAGCATCATCAGGGTGAAGCTGGCGTCCTGCTGGCCGAGATCGTCGTCACCGCCATCCTGTTCGGCCTGATCCTGCAGCAGGTCTTCGAAGCGTAGGCGCTTGATCACCAGTTTGTCGTCGAGCATGAACGACAGCTTGTCCTGCCAGGCCAGGGACAGTTGGGTGACCTGTTTGCCGGAGGTCATGTGCAGCTGGATTTCGTCGCCAGTCAGGTCCTGGCGTTTGCAGCGCACTACGCCGCCGTCTTCGTGGGTGTCACGCAGCTCGCATTCGTCGAGCACATGGAAGTCATTGGCGGCTTTCTGGGTCTTGACCCACTCGGTCATGGTGGCGCCAGGGGCGATCTTCACGGTCAGCGGGCGTACCGGTAGTGAACCGATGGCCTCACGCAGGGTGGAAAGCAGGTCTTCTGCACGTTTCGGGCTGGGAGCATTGACCAGAATCAGGCCCTGCTTGGGTGCGATGGCGGCGAAGGTCGCCGACTTGCGGATAAAGGCGCGCGGCAGAAAAGCTTGTACGATTTCGTCCTTGAGCTGATCGCGTTCTTTCTTGTAGACCTTGCGCATCTGCTCGGCTTCGATCTCGTCGACTTTTTCCTTCAAGGCATCACGCACTACGCTTCCCGGCAGGATGCGGTCTTCCTTGCGTGCTGCGATCAGCAGAAAGTCGCCGCTAACATGCACCAATGGTGCATCGCCGCCCTTGCCGAAGGGGGCGATGAAGCCATAAGTGGTCAGCTCCTGGCTGGCGCAGGGACGCGCCGGTTTGGCGGCCAGTGCAGCTTCGAGTGCTTCGCTATCAAAGGGGATGTCTTGGGTGAGGCGATAAACCAGCAGGTTACGAAACCACATGAGGGGGTGACTCTCCATATAACGTGAAGTCGCGAAGCGGCGCCAACTCGATTGCTCTTCTCCCTCGTGGAGAAGGTGGCGCGCCGCGACATATGAGCGAAGCGGGTATGTCGTGAAAGGCGCTAATGGTTCGGTGTGCCTATTGCCCCAGCATACCGTTTAATCCAAGGCGCGCATTATTCTCCCCTTGGCGCCTGAGGCCAACCCTGCGCTAAGCCTTTGGCACGTCGATAGAAAATTTTTAAATCAGTGCTTGCCAAGGTTGGTTTCGCTGTCTATGATGCGCCCCACTTCGAGAGTGAAGGGTGATTAGCTCAGCTGGGAGAGCATCTGCCTTACAAGCAGAGGGTCGGCGGTTCGATCCCGTCATCACCCACCAACTCGCTTTTGAAGTTACGCGCAGCGGTAGTTCAGTCGGTTAGAATACCGGCCTGTCACGCC
>JAUSOF010000024.1 GCA_030656145.1 Pseudomonas sp. | reverse complement strand
ACTCGGAGCAAGACCAAATAGGGTTCCATTGGCGTGGCCCGCGCTGGAACCGGGTAGGTTGCTAAAGGCGTGCAGTGATGTACGTCGTAGAGGAATGACTGTCCTCGACAGAACCCGGCTTACAGATCGACTCTCCACCTTTCCTTTCTCTGCGTTACACCATTACTCCTCGCTTTTCTAAGATCAAAAAAATCTTACTCTTAACAAATCACTTTAAGTTCGAAGTGCAGCTTGTTGTGTGCGTTCAGCTTGCTTCGCCAGGTACCCTGTGATGCTCCGTTCTTACACCTCTTTAGTTTGCTAAATCGCCGATCTGTAAGGGTTTTTCCCTAGAAGCGCGCCTTGACGGTGGGGTGCGGGCGTTCCTATAGTGTGCGCAGGTGGTAAGAAGTGGCATGAAGTGGGTTTTTTTGGGCATGGATAGCTAATTTAAGGGGAAGCGCAGCTGTGTTTCGTGGAGCCAACGCCATCAGTCTCGACGCCAAAGGGCGACTCGCGATGCCAAGTCGGTATCGGGATGAGCTCGTGTCGCGTTGTGCGGGCCAGCTTATCGTAACCATTGATGCCATCGACCCCTGTCTGTGTGTTTACCCGCTTGCGGAGTGGGAGCTGATTGAGAACAAGTTGCGCGAGTTGGCCTCTTTTCGAGAGGAGAATCGCCGGCTACAGCGCTTGCTGATCGGTAACGCCGTTGATCTCGAGCTGGACGCAAGTGGCCGTTTTCTGGTGCCGCCACGCCTGCGCGAATACGCCAAGTTGGACAAGCGCGCGATGTTGGTCGGCCAACTGAATAAATTTCAACTGTGGGATGAAGATGCCTGGAATGCCGTCGCCGATGCCGATTTGGCGGCGATCAAGCAGCCTGGCGCCTTGTCCGACGAACTACGTGACTTGATCCTGTGACTATGACCAGCAACTTTCGCCATATTACTGTGCTACTCGACGAGGCAGTCGACGAACTGGCCGTGCGTGCTGATGGTTGTTACCTGGACGGTACCTTCGGCCGTGGCGGGCATAGTCGGTTAATCCTCGAAAGGCTCGGGCCAGGCGGGCAATTGCTGGGGTTTGATAAGGATCCCCTGGCGATTGCTACGGGGAATGAGCTAGCGGCCGAAGACGGCCGCTTTGTCGTTGTGCAGCGTAGTTTTGCGGAACTTGGCGAAGAGACTGCTGTCCGCGGTCTGGCCGGCAAGGTCAGTGGCGTTCTACTGGATCTGGGTGTTTCCTCGCCGCAACTGGACGATGCCGAGCGCGGGTTCAGCTTCCTCAATGACGGTCCACTGGACATGCGCATGGACCCGGCGCGTGGCGTCAGTGCGGCGCAATGGATCGCCAGCGCCAGCGAAGAAGACATCGCCAGAGTTTTCAAAGAGTACGGCGAAGAACGCTTCGCCAGGCGCATGGCTCGCGCCGTGGTGTTGCGCCGTGCGGAGCAACCCTTCGAGCGCACCGCCGACCTGGCGCAAGTACTTACCGTGGCCAATCCCGCCTGGGAGAAGGGCAAGAATCCCGCAACCAGGGCGTTTCAGGGGCTGCGCATCTACATCAATAACGAGCTTGGTGATCTGCAGCGTGGCCTCGATGCCGCGCTGGAGACGCTTGAAGTCGGCGGCCGCTTGGTGGTGATCAGCTTTCACTCCCTTGAAGACCGTATCGTTAAGCAGTTCATGCGCAAGCATGCCAAGGGCGAGCAGGACACCTATCCACGCGATCTGCCGATCATTCCCAAGGCCTTCGAGCCCCGGCTGAAGTTGATCGGCAAGCCGCAGTTCGCATCCGAAGCCGAGCTTAAGGCCAACCCGCGTTCGCGTAGTGCAGTCATGCGTGTGGCGGAGAAGATGCGATGAGTGCGGTTTTCGCCAAGCCATTGCCAAAAGGCAGCCTGCTGATGCTGGTGCTGTTTCTTGGCGTGCTCGGCAGCGCGCTGGCGGTCTCCTACAGCGCGCACTGGAATCGTCAGTTGCTCAACGGTCTGTACGCCGAGTTGAGCACTCGTGACCGGGCGCAGGCAGAGTGGGGCCGCTTGATTCTCGAGCAGAGCACCTGGACTGCCCACAGTCGTATCGAAACCCTGGCCAGCGAACAGCTGAAGATGCGCATTCCCGAAGCCGCCGAAGTGCGCATGGTGGCGCCATGATCAGGCTCGAGGGGGCACTTTATCCCTGGCGCTTTCGCCTGGTGTTGTTGCTCCTTGCGCTGATGGTCGGGGCGATTGTCTGGCGCATCGTCGACCTGCATGTGTTCGACCATGACTTCCTCAAAGCCCATGGAGATGCACGCAGCGTACGGCATATCCCGATTCCTGCGCACCGTGGCCTGGTCACCGATCGCAATGGCGAGCCGTTGGCGGTAAGCACGCCGGTTACTACTTTGTGGGCCAATGGCAAAGAGTTGCAGGCTGGCAAGGCCCAGTGGCCGGCCCTGGCGGCTGCGCTGGGGCAGGAGCCAAAAGCGCTTGCCGTGCGTATCCAGGCCAATGCCGAGCGCGAATTCATGTACCTGGTGCGCGGTTTGACGCCGGAGCAGGGTCAGCGTGTCCTCGACCTGAAGCTGCCGGGCGTATACGCCATCGAAGAATTCAGGCGTTTCTATCCGGGCGGCGAAGTGACCGCGCACGTGGTCGGCTTCACCGATATCGACGATCGTGGCCGCGAAGGCATGGAGCTGGCGTTTGAAGAGTGGCTGGCCGGCGTGCCGGGCAAGCGCCAGGTGCTCAAGGATCGCCGTGGTCGTTTGATCAAGGATGTCCAGGTTACCCAGAATGCCAAAGCAGGTAAGGCGCTGGCGTTGTCTATCGACCTGCGCCTGCAGTACCTGGCGCACCGTGAATTGCGTAACGCATTGGTCGAGTTCGGGGCCAAGGCGGGCAGCCTGGTGATGATCGATGTGAAGACCGGCGAAGTGCTGGCGATGGTCAATCAGCCCACCTATAACCCGAATAACCGCCGTAATCTGCAGCCGGCCGCCATGCGTAACCGGGCGATGATCGATGTGTTCGAGCCAGGTTCGACCATGAAGGCGTTTTCCATTAGTGCCGCGCTTGCCAGTGGCCGTTGGAAGCCGACCGATACCGTCGATGTCTATCCGGGCACGCTGCAGATTGGCAGGTACACGATTCGCGACGTGTCACGCAGCAGTGGGCCGTTGAGCCTGACGGAAATCCTGATCAAGTCGAGCAACGTCGGCATGAGCAAGATCGCCTTCGACATCGGTGGCGAATCCATCTACTCGGTAATGCAGCAGGTTGGGCTGGGGCAGGATACCGGCCTTGGCTTTCCGGGCGAGCGGGTCGGCAATTTGCCGAATCACCGCGAGTGGCGCAAGGCTGAAACCGCCACCTTGTCTTACGGCTACGGCCTGTCGGTGACGGCTGTGCAGTTGGCGCACGCTTACTCGGTGCTGGCCAATGATGGTCGCAGCGTGCCGTTGTCGCTGACCCGAATGGATCGCAAACCGGATGGCGTGCAGGTAATTCCGCAAGACATCGCCAAAACCATGCAGGGCATGCTCCAGGAAGTGATCGAGGCGCCGGGTGGGGTGTTCCGGGCCAAGGTTCCGGGTTACCACGTCGCGGGCAAGAGCGGTACCGCGCGCAAGGTTTCCACCGACTCGCGGGGCTATCGCGAGAACGCCTACCGGTCGTTGTTTGCCGGCTTCGGCCCAGTCAGTGATCCACGGATTGCCGTTGCCATTGTCATCGACGAACCAAGCAAGGGCGGTTACTACGGTGGCCTGGTGTCTGCGCCGGTATTTGGCAAGGTCATGGCCGGCGCCCTGCGTCTTATGAATGTCGTGCCGGATAATCTGGCGCCGCCCGTCGAGTCGCAAACGACCGCGGTGAACGCAGCCAATGGAGGGCGTATCTGATGCCCATGCCCCTGAATCAATTGTTGCCTGAAGCTGCCAGTGCAGTGCTTATCCGTGAATTGACCCTGGATAGTCGCAAGGTGCGTCCCGGCGATCTGTTCCTTGCTGTGCCGGGTAGCCTGCAGGATGGTCGTGTGCATATCGCTGACGCAATTGCTCGTGGTGCCGCAGCGGTGGCTTATGAGGCCGAGGGTGCGTCAGCCATGACGGCCCATAGTGCCGAGTTGGTGGCGATCAAGGGTTTGGCTAGCCAGTTGTCGGCCATCGCCGGGCGCTTCTACGGTGAGCCGAGTCGAAGGATGCATCTGGTCGGTATCACCGGCACTAACGGCAAGACCAGCGTCAGCCAGCTGTTGGCCCAGGCGCTGGATCTGCTGGGCGAGCGCTGCGGCATCGTCGGCACCCTGGGCAACGGTTTTTACCACGCGCTGGCGCTTGGTCGGCACACCACGCCGGATCCGATCGGCGTGCAGGCTACCCTGGCCGACATGAAGAATGCTGGCGCGCGCGCCGTGGCCATGGAAGTTTCCTCCCACGGCCTGCACCAGGGGCGCGTAAGCGCGCTGGCGTTCGACGTGGCAGTATTTACCAATCTGTCACGCGATCACCTGGACTATCACGGCTCAATGGAAGCCTATGGCGAGGCCAAGGCGGCCTTGTTCGCCTGGCCGGGTTTGCGTTGCCGGGTGATTAATCTGGATGACGCGTTCGGTCGTGAGCTGGCCTGCGCGGAGCATGACTCGCGGCTGATCAGCTATAGCCTGGAAGACCCCAGCGCTTATCTGTACTGCCGTGACGCACAGTTCGACGAGCAGGGCGTACGGGTCAAGCTGGTGACGCCGCGCGGTGAAGGGAATGTGCGCAGCGCGCTGTTGGGGCGCTTTAATCTGAGCAACCTGTTGGCGGTGGTCGGTGCGCTGCTGGGCATGGATTATGCTCTCGACGAGATCCTCAGGGTGCTCCCGCAGTTGGAGGGACCGGTGGGGCGCATGCAGCGCCTCGGCGGCGTCGAGCAGCCATTGGTGGTGGTCGATTACGCGCACACTCCGGATGCTCTGGAAAAGGTTCTCGAAGCCCTGCGCCCGCATGTCAAAGGTCGTCTGCTGTGCCTGTTTGGCTGTGGTGGCGATCGTGACCGCGGCAAGCGTCCGCTGATGGCGGCTGTGGTCGAGCGTCTCGCCGATAGCGTGCTGGTCACTGACGACAATCCGCGCAGCGAGGCTCCCGAGCAGATATTCAGCGACATTCGCGCAGGGTTTACCGCGCCTGAATGCGTGCAGTTCGTGCATGGTCGCGGCCAGGCCATTGCCCAGCTGATCGCCGCTGCGAGTCCGGCCGATGTGCTGGTACTGGCCGGCAAGGGCCACGAGGACTATCAGGAAATCAACGGCGTGCGCCAGCCATTCTCCGATCTGGTCGAAGCTGGCAAAGCCCTGGCTGCATGGGAGATGACGCATGCTTAAAGCCCTGCGTTTGAACGAAATCAGCGTACCGCTGGGTGCGCGTCTGATCGGTGAGGATTGCGCCTTCGAAGCGGTCAGCACCGATAGTCGGGCGATTCAGCCCGGTGAACTATTTATCGCCCTGTCCGGGCCGAATTTCGATGGCCACGCGTACCTGGCCGATGTCGCCGCCAAGGGTGCGGTGGCTGCGCTGGTCGAGCGCGAAGTGACCGGTGTGGCATTGCCGCAATTGTTGGTGGAGGACACGCGCCTGGCGCTTGGCCGACTCAGCGCCCTGAACCGTCAGGCGTATGGCGCGCCGTTGGTTGCGATAACCGGATCCAGTGGCAAGACCACGGTCAAGGAAATGCTCGCCAGCATCCTGCGAGCCGGTCTGCGCGGGCTGGTATTGGCTACCCGCGGCAACCTCAACAACGAGTTGGGCGTACCGCTGACCCTGCTGGAACTGGCGCCCGAGCATGTCGCTGCAGTGGTCGAGTTGGGGGCCAACCATGTTGGCGAGATCGCCTACACCGTCGGCTTGGCTCGGCCTCACGTGGCTATTATCACCAACGCAGGTAGCGCCCATGTCGGCGAGTTCGGCGGCCCGGAGAAAATTGTCCTGGCCAAGGGTGAGATCCTCGAAGGCCTGAGCGACAGCGGTGTGGCCGTGCTCAACCTGGACGATAAGGCTTTCGCCACCTGGCGGCAGCGTGCCAAGGGCCGTGCCGTTACGAGTTTCTCTCTGAGCAATGCTGCAGCGGATTTTTACGCCAGTGATCTGCAGCGCGATGCCCGCGGCTGCTCGGCCTTTACCCTGCATTGTGGCCAAGGCCAGGCGGTGGTTCAGCTCAACCTGCTCGGCGAACATAACGTGGCCAATGCCCTGGCAGCCGCAGCCGCGGCCGCGGCCCTGAGCGTGCCGCTGGTGGATATCAAGGCTGGCCTGGAAAGCCTGCAGCCAGTCAAGGGGCGTGCGGTGGCGCAGCTCGCACCGAACGGCATGCGTGTGATCGACGACAGCTATAACGCCAACCCCGCCGCCATGTGCGCCGCGGTGGATATCCTTGCCGGTTTTGCTGGCCGCACCGTGCTGGTTCTTGGCGATATGGGCGAGCTGGGCGAGTGGGCCGAGCAGGGTCATCGCGAGGTGGGCAGCTATGCCGCGGGCAAAGTTGCTGCACTTTATGCAGTTGGCCCGCTGATGGCGCATGCGGTTGACGCGTTCGGCGCCACTGCCCAGCATTTCGCCGATCAAACCAGCCTGATCGAGGCACTACGCCGCGAACAAGGCGACACCACCATTCTAATAAAAGGTTCACGCAGCGCCGCGATGGAAAATGTCGTGGCGGCGCTCTGTGGCATGTCTGGGGAGAATCACTAAATGCTGCTGCTGCTGGCGGAGTATCTGCAACAGTTTCACAAGGGCTTTGCGGTCTTTCAGTACCTGACCCTGCGCGGGATTCTCGGCGTGTTGACCGCACTGGCGCTGTCGCTGTGGCTGGGGCCGTGGATGATCCGTACCCTGCAGATCCGTCAGATCGGCCAGTCGGTGCGCAATGACGGGCCGCAGTCGCACCTGTCGAAAAAGGGTACGCCGACCATGGGCGGCGCGCTGATTCTCTCGGCCATTGCGATCAGCACCCTGCTCTGGGCTGACCTGAGCAACCGCTATGTGTGGGTGGTGCTGGCTGTGACCCTGCTGTTCGGCGCGATTGGCTGGGTCGACGACTACCGCAAGGTGATCGAGAAGAATTCGCGCGGCCTGCCGAGCCGCTGGAAGTATTTCTGGCAGTCGGTGTTCGGCTTGGGCGCGGCGTTCTTCCTCTATACAACGGCACAAAGTCCAGTGGAAACCACCCTGTTTCTGCCGTTACTCAAGGATTTCAGTCTCGAGTTGGGTCTTGGCTTCGTGGTGCTGACCTACTTTGTGATCGTTGGCTCAAGCAACGCGGTCAACCTGACTGACGGCCTGGATGGTCTGGCCATTCTGCCAACCGTGATGGTCGGCGGCGCGCTGGGGATCTTCTGCTACCTGTCGGGCAACGTGAAGTTCGCCGAATACCTGTTTATCCCCTACGTACCGGGGGCGGGCGAGCTGATCGTGTTCTGCGCCGCACTGGTGGGTGCGGGGCTGGGCTTTCTCTGGTTCAACACCTATCCGGCGCAGGTGTTTATGGGCGATGTCGGCGCGCTAGCGCTGGGTGCAGCGTTAGGCACGATTGCCGTGATCGTTCGCCAGGAAGTGGTGCTGTTCATCATGGGTGGCATCTTCGTGGTGGAAACCCTGTCGGTGATCATCCAGGTCGCGTCGTTCAAGTTGACCGGCAAGCGGGTGTTCCGCATGGCACCGATTCACCACCACTTCGAACTGAAAGGCTGGCCCGAGCCGCGCGTCATCGTACGTTTCTGGATCATCACCGTAATTCTGGTGTTGATCGGCCTAGCTACCTTGAAATTGCGTTGAGGAGACTATGAGCCTGATCGCTTCCGACCAATTCCGCATCGTTGTCGGCCTCGGCAAGAGCGGCATGTCTTTGGTGCGTTTTCTCGCGCGCCAGGGCTTGGCTTTTGCGGTGGTCGATACCCGCACCAATCCGCCCGAGCTTGCCACCTTGCGTGAGCAGTTTCCGCAGGTGGACGTGCGCTGTGGTGAGCTGGATGTGGACTTTCTCTGCCGCGCCAGTGAGTTGCTGGTCAGCCCCGGTCTGGCGCTGTCTACGCCAGCCTTGCAGCAAGCAGCGGCGCGTGGCGTGAAGCTTTCCGGTGACATTGATCTGTTTGCCCGCTATGCCAAGGCGCCGATCATCGCGATCACCGGTTCCAACGCCAAGAGCACAGTCACCACACTGGTCGGGGAGATGGCGGCGGCAGCCGGCAAGAAGGTCGCGGTCGGCGGCAACCTCGGGGTGCCCGCGCTCGACCTGTTGAGTGATGACGTCGAGCTGTATGTCCTGGAGTTGTCCAGCTTCCAGTTGGAAACCACCGATCAGCTGAATGCCGAAGTGGCGACCTGCCTGAATATCAGCGAAGACCACATGGATCGCTATGCCTCGCTGGCCGCCTATCACCTGGCCAAGCACCGGATCTTCCGCGGTGCGCGGCAGGTCGTGGTCAACCGCGACGATGCCTTGTCGCGGCCGCTGGTGGCCGAGCAGTTGCCTTGCTGGTCGTTCGGTCTGGGCAAGCCGGACTTCAAGCGTTTCGGTCTTGTTGAAGAAAATGGCGAAAAATTCCTGGCCTACCAGTTCGACACGCTGCTGCCGACCGCTGCGCTGAAGATTCGTGGTGCGCACAATCAGTCCAATGCGCTGGCTGCACTGGCCCTGGGGCATGCGGTCGGCCTGCCGATGGCGCCGATGCTGGAGACCCTGAAGCACTTCAGCGGTCTGCCGCACCGTTGCCAGTGGGTTGGCGGGCGTAATGAGGTGAACTACTACGACGACTCCAAGGCGACCAACGTCGGCGCCGCCCTGGCGGCCATTGAGGGGCTGGGTGCGGACATCGCCGGCAAGCTGGTGCTGATCGCCGGTGGCGATGGCAAGGGTGCTGACTTCTGCGCCTTGGCCAAACCGGTTGCGCAGTTCTGTCGCGCCGTGCTGTTGCTCGGGCGTGATGCCGAGCGCCTGGCCGCTGCTCTGGGTGAGGGCGTGCCGCTGATCCGCGTGGCGACTCTTGAAGAAGCCGTGCAGCGCAGCGCCGAGCTGGCCCAGCCGGGCGATGCGGTGCTGCTCTCGCCGGCTTGCGCCAGCCTGGATATGTTCAAGAACTTCGAACAACGCGGGCGCCTGTTCGCCCAGGCAGTGGAGGCTTTGCACTGATGCTTGCATACCTGCTCGCCGCACCTTCGCCGCTGCATACCCGTCGTGGTATCGACCTGGACTTCCCGCTGCTGGTGGGGTGCCTGGCGCTGCTCGGCCTGGGCCTGGTGATGATCGCCTCCGCTTCCTCCGAAGTAGCGGCGGCGCAGTCGGGCAATCCCTTCTATCACATGATCCGCCACCTGATTTATCTGGGTATCGGCCTCAGTGCTGCCCTGGTCACCCTGTTGGTGCCTATGGCCATTTGGCAGCGCTATAGCGGTATGCTGCTGTTGGCATCGGTGGTGTTGCTGGTGCTGGTGCTGGTGCCGGGCATCGGCCGCGAAGTCAACGGGGCCAAGCGCTGGATCGGTCTGGGCATTATCAACCTGCAGCCCTCCGAGCTGGCCAAGCTGTTTACCGTGCTATTCATTGCCGCATACCTGGTGCGCCGTCAGGCAGAAGTCCGCGAGAAACTCACGGGTTTCATCAAGCCAATGTTGGTGCTCGGGCCTATCGCCGGACTGCTGTTGGCCGAGCCGGACTTTGGTGCCACCGTAGTCCTGATCGGCGCCTCGATTGCCATGTTGTTTCTCGGTGGGGTCAACCTGCTGCGCTTTATTCCCCTGGCGGCTTGCGTGCTGGCGGCGGGGGCGTTGGTGATGACCAACCAGTCCTATCGCATGCAGCGCCTGACCAACTTTATCGACCCCTGGGCCGATCAGTACGGTGCTGGCTACCAGCTGAGCCAGGCACTGATCGCCTTCGGCCGCGGCGAGTGGTTCGGCGTCGGCCTGGGCAACAGCATCCAGAAGCAGTTCTATCTGCCTGAGGCCCATACCGACTTCGTGTTTGCCGTACTGGCCGAGGAGTTGGGCATGGTCGGCGCGCTGGTGACCGTCGGCCTGTTCGTCTTCGTCAGCGTGCGCGCCTTGTATATCGGCCTGTGGGCGGAGAAGGCCAAGCAGTTCTTCGCTGCCTACGTGGCCTTCGGTCTGGCGTTTCTGTGGATCGGTCAGGTGCTGATCAATATCGGGGTGAATGTCGGCCTGTTGCCGACCAAGGGCCTGACCTTGCCGTTCCTCAGCTATGGCGGCAGCTCACTGGTGATCTGCTGCGTCAGCCTGGCGCTGCTGCTGCGCATCGAATGGGAGCGACGCACCCATTTGGGCAGCGAGGATGTCGATTTCCAGGAGTCGGATTTTTTCGATGGCAATACCGCGAAGGAGTCCGCCAATGCCCGGTAATGTGCTGATCATGGCCGGCGGTACCGGCGGCCACGTGTTCCCTGCGCTGGCCTGTGCCCGGGAGTTCCAGGCGCGTGGTTATCGCGTGCATTGGCTGGGTACCCCCCGCGGCATCGAGAACGAGCTGGTGCCTGCCGCCGGTCTGCCGCTGCACCTGATCAATGTCACGGGTCTGCGGGGCAAGGGCAAATTGTCGCTGCTCAAGGCGCCGTTCCAGCTGCTCAAGGCGCTGTTTCAAGCCCGTAAAATCGTGCGCGAGTTGCAGCCAGTGTGTGTGCTCGGCATGGGCGGCTTCGTCACCGGCCCCGGCGGCTTGGCGGCCAAGCTGGGTGGCGTACCGTTGATTATCCACGAGCAGAATGCCGTTGCTGGTACCGCTAATCGCAGCCTGGTGCCGTTTGCCAGCCGAGTGTGTGAGGCCTTTCCGAATACTTTCGCCGTTTCGGCCAAGCGCCGCACTACGGGCAATCCGGTGCGTGAAGAGTTGTTTCTGGAAACCCCGCGTGATTCGCTGCGCGCCCGCCCGCCGCGTCTGCTGATTCTCGGCGGCAGCCTCGGTGCCGAGCCACTGAACAAGCTATTGCCCGCAGCCCTGGCGTTACTGCCAGGCGAGTTGCGCCCGGAAGTGTTTCACCAGGCCGGCAAGCAACACGATGTGATTACTGGCGAACGTTACCGCGATGCTGGCGTCGAAGCGCAGGTAGCGCCCTTTATCAGCGACATGGCCCGCGCTTACGCCTGGGCAGATCTGGTGGTGTGTCGCGCCGGTGCCTTGACCATCAGTGAGCTGGCCGCCGCCGGTCTGCCGTCGTTCTTGCTGCCGTTGCCACATGCCATCGACGATCACCAGACGCGTAACGCCGACTATCTGGCCAGGGAGGGCGCCGCTGTCCTTCTGCCGCAACGCTCCACAGACGCCGCCACGCTGGCCGCCCAGCTGTCCGAGGTTTTAATGCACCCTGAACGATTGAAAGAAATGGCGCGCACCGCCCGGCGCCTGGCCAAGCCCGATGCGACCCGTTGTGTTGTCGATATTTGTCTGGAGGTGGCCCGTGGTTGAGAGTCGCAAACCTTTCCCGCAGCCGGAAATGCGCCGTATCCGCCGTATCCATTTCGTCGGCATCGGCGGCGCTGGCATGTGCGGCATCGCCGAAGTGCTACTCAATCTGGGCTATCAGGTGTCCGGCTCCGACCTCAAAGCGTCGGCGGTCACCGAACGGCTGGAAAACTTCGGCGCGCAGATCTTTATCGGTCATCGTGCCGAGAACGCCGAAAGCGCTGATGTACTGGTGGTTTCCAGCGCCGTGAATACCTCCAACCCGGAAGTGGCCGCCGCCCTGGAGCGGCGTGTGCCGGTAGTGCCGCGTGCGGAGATGCTTGCCGAACTGATGCGTTACCGGCATGGCATCGCTGTGGCCGGCACCCATGGCAAGACCACCACTACAAGTCTGCTGGCCTCGGTGTTCGCCGCTGGCGGCCTGGACCCAACCTTCGTCATCGGTGGTCGCCTGAATGCGGCTGGCACCAACGCCCAGCTGGGCACCAGCCGCTACCTGATTGCCGAAGCGGACGAGAGCGATGCCAGCTTCCTGCATTTGCAGCCGATGGTCGCGGTGGTCACCAACATCGACATGGACCACATGAGCACCTATGAGGGCGACTTCAACAAGTTGAAGAAGACCTTCATCGAGTTCCTGCATAACTTGCCGTTCTATGGCTTGGCCGTGATGTGCGTCGACGACCCCATCGTGCGCGAGATCCTGCCGCAGGTGGCGCGCCCGACCATGACCTACGGCTTCGGTGAAGATGCCGACGTGCGTGCGATCAACGTGCGCCAGCAAGGCATGCTGACCTTCTTCACCGTATTGCGTGTCGGTCACGAGCCGCTGGATGTCTCGGTCAACATGCCGGGTAACCACAACGTATTGAATGCCTTGGCGACCATTGCCATCGCCACCGATGAAGGCATCAGCGACGAGGCCATCGTCCAGGGCCTTTCAGGCTTCCAGGGCGTTGGTCGGCGCTTTCAGGTCTATGGCGAACTGCCGGTGGCCGACGGCAGCGTGATGCTGGTCGATGACTATGGTCACCACCCACGCGAAGTCGCGGCGGTGATCAAGGCGGTGCGTGGCGGTTGGCCGGGTCGTCGCTTGGTGATGGTGTACCAGCCGCACCGTTTTAGTCGCACCCGCGACCTCTATGAGGATTTCGTCCAGGTACTGGCGGAAACCAACGTCCTGCTGCTGATGGAAGTCTATCCGGCGGGCGAAGAGCCGATCCCCGGGGCTGATAGCAAGCACTTGTGCCACAGCATTCGGCAGCGTGGCCAGTTGGATCCGATTTATATCGAGCGCGGCGTCGATCTGGCGCCACTGATCAAACCGCTGCTGCGCGCCGGCGACATCCTGCTGTGTCAGGGTGCCGGTGATATTGGTGGCCTGGCCCCGCAACTGCTGCAAAGCGCGCTGTTCGCTATGCCTGGCAGCGAGATGCAAGAGGCAGAGTCCAAATGAGCGCCGCCTCCTTGAAGTCGCACCAGCCAGTTGCTGCTTTCGGCCGCGTCGCCGTGCTGTACGGCGGCAAGAGCGCCGAGCGCGAGGTTTCGTTGAATTCCGGTAATGCCGTGCTCAACGCCCTGCAGGGCGCGGGTGTGGATGCTTTCGGGATCGATGTCGGTGACGACTTTCTGCAGCACCTGCTCAGCGAGAAAATCGACCGCGCCTTCATCGTGTTGCACGGCCGCGGCGGCGAAGACGGCAGCATGCAGGGGCTGCTCGAATGCGCCGGCATTCCTTACACCGGCAGCGGCATCCTGGCTTCGGCCCTGGCCATGGACAAATTGCGCACCAAGCGCGTGTGGCTGAGTCTCGGCCTGCCGACGCCGGCTCACGCCGCGCCGGCCAGCGAAGCCGATTGCCATGCGGCCGCTGCCGAGCTGGGTTTCCCGTTGTTCGTCAAGCCGGCCCATGAGGGGTCGAGCATTGGCATGGCCAAGGTCAATGATGTCGACGCGCTCATCACCGCCTGGAAGGATGCCAGCCGTTATGACTCGCAGGTGCTGGTCGAGCAGATGATCGCCGGTCCTGAATTCACCATCGCCATGCTGCGCGGTCAGGTGCTGCCGCCGATAGCCCTGGGCACGCCGCACAGCTTCTACGACTACGACGCCAAGTACCTGGCTAATGACACCCAGTACCGCATTCCCTGCGGCCTGTCGGCGGAGAAGGAAGCCGAGCTGAAAGACCTCACCGCGCGCGCCTGCGAAGCAGTCGGCACCCAGGGCTGGGCGCGGGTCGATGTGATGCAGGACGCAGCGGGGCAGTTCTGGCTGCTGGAAGTCAATACGGTACCGGGCATGACCGATCACAGTCTGGTGCCGATGGCGGCGCGAGCTGCCGGTCTGGACTTTCAGCAATTGGTGTTGGCGATCCTCGCCGACAGCCTTGAGGCACGGGGTTAAGTCATGGCCGCCACTCTGCGCCACCCGCCAGGTTCAGTACGCGCCCCGTTGCGCGGCAAACCTGCGCAGCGTGGTGCCAGCCGCCTGGTGGCCAAGGAGCCGATCAGCCAGCGGTTGCCCAAACCGAATCTTGGTGTGCTTAAGCGCATCACCTGGCCGCTGCTGTTGTTGGTGCTGGGTTTCGGCGCCTACGAGTTGGCGCAGCGCCTGTTGCCCTACGCGGACCGGCCGATCGCCAAGATCAGTGTCGAGGGTGACCTCAGCTACATCAGCCAGCAGGCAGTCCAGCAACATATAGAACCGTTCGTCAAAGCGAGCTTCTTCAGTGTCGATTTGCCGGGTATGCGTCACCAGTTGGAGCAGATGCCCTGGATCGCCAGTGCACAGGTGCGCCGGGTTTGGCCGGATCAGTTGGTGGTGCATCTCGAGGAGCATCTGCCGATTGCCCGTTGGGGGGATGAGGCGCTGTTGAATAACCAGGGGAAGGCTTTCGCGCCCAAGGAACAGGCAAATTACCAGCACCTGCCGCAGCTGTACGGCCCCAAGCGAGCGCAGCAGAAGGTCATGCAGCAGTACCAGGTGCTCAGCCAGATGTTGCGCCCAATGGGATTTTCCGTTGCGCGTCTGGAATTGCGTGAGCGCGGTAGCTGGTTCCTCTCCACCGGGCAGGGCATCGAACTGCTGCTGGGGCGTGACCACCTGGTAGAAAAGATGCGCCGTTTCAGCGCCATCTATGACAAGGCGCTGAAAGAGCAGCAAGCGAATATCGCGCGGATCGATCTGCGTTATGCCAACGGCCTGGCCGTGGCATGGCGTGAGCCGGTCGCGCCCACGGCGGCTGATACCGCTGTCGTGCAGTGAATCAGGAGAAGGCAAGACTCATGGCAAATGTGCAGAGCGGCAAGATGATCGTTGGCCTCGATATCGGTACCTCCAAAGTGGTGGCGCTGGTCGGTGAAGTGACTGCCGATGGCCAGTTGGAAATCGTCGGTATTGGCACCCACCCCTCACGCGGCCTGAAAAAGGGCGTGGTGGTCAATATCGAGTCGACCGTACAGTCGATCCAGCGTGCGGTGGAGGAGGCGCAGTTGATGGCCGGCTGCCGGATTCATTCGGCCTTTGTTGGCCTGGCGGGCAGCCATATCCGCAGCCTCAACAGCCATGGCATCGTTGCTATTCGCGATCGCGAAGTCAGCCCGGCTGACCTTGAGCGCGTGTTGGATGCGGCGCAGGCTGTAGCGATTCCGGCGGATCAGCGGGTGCTGCACACCCTGCCGCAGGATTACGTGATCGATAACCAGGAAGGTGTGCGCGAGCCACTGGGCATGTCCGGCGTGCGCCTGGAAGCCAAGGTGCATGTGGTGACCTGCGCGGTGAATGCGGCGCAAAACGTCGAAAAATGCGTGCGTCGCTGCGGCCTGGAAGTCGACGACATCATTCTCGAGCAGTTGGCCTCGGCTTATGCAGTGCTGACCGATGACGAGAAAGAGCTGGGCGTGTGCCTGGTGGACATCGGCGGCGGCACCACCGACATCTGCATCTTCACCGAAGGTGCGATTCGCCACACTGCGGTGATCCCGATTGCCGGTGATCAAGTCACCAACGACATCGCCATGGCGTTGCGCACACCGACCCAGTACGCCGAAGAAATCAAGATTCGTTACGCCTGCGCCCTGGCCAAACTGGCTGGTGCCGGCGAAACCATCAAGGTGCCGAGTGTCGGTGATCGTCCGCCACGCGACCTGTCGCGCCAGTCCCTGGCCGAAGTGGTCGAACCGCGTTACGACGAGCTGTTCACCCTGATCCAGGCCGAACTACGGCGCAGTGGTTACGAGGACCTGATCCCGGCGGGCATCGTGCTTACCGGTGGCACGTCGAAGATGGAAGGTGCGGTCGAGCTGGCCGAGGAAATCTTCCACATGCCGGTTCGCCTGGGTATGCCGCAGGGCGTCAGGGGCCTGGCCGATGTGGTACGCAACCCGATTTATTCCACCAGCGTGGGCCTGTTGCTGTATGGCCTGCAGAAGCAGGCTGACGGCATCTCAATGTCTGCCGTCGGCAGCTACAGCGATGAACCAAAGACACCGGTATTCGAGCGTTTGAAGCGCTGGGTACAGAGCAATTTCTGATTTAACAACCGCTTATGCAGTAGGCGTTACAACTAGAAAGCAAAGGAGAGGGAAAATGTTCGAGCTCGTAGACAACATCCCGCAAAGTGCGGTCATCAAGGTCATTGGCGTGGGCGGCGGCGGCGGTAACGCAGTCAACCACATGTCGAAGAACAACATCGAAGGCGTCGAGTTCATTTGCGCCAATACCGATGCACAGGCACTGAAGAACATCGGTGCGCGCACCATCCTGCAGCTGGGCACTGGCGTTACCAAGGGCCTGGGCGCGGGCGCCAACCCTGAAATCGGTCGTCAGGCCGCCATGGAAGACCGCGAGCGCATTGCCGAGGTGCTGCAAGGCTGCGACATGGTCTTCATCACCACTGGTATGGGTGGCGGTACCGGCACTGGCGCTGCGCCGGTGATCGCTCAAGTGGCAAAGGAAATGGGCATTCTCACCGTCGCTGTGGTGACTCGTCCGTTCCCGTTCGAAGGCAAGAAGCGCATGCAGATCGCTGAAGAGGGCATTCGCGCTCTGGCGGAAAGCGTCGACTCGCTGATCACCATCCCCAACGAAAAACTGCTGACCATCCTCGGTAAAGACGCCAGCCTGCTGTCAGCGTTCGCCAAGGCTGACGATGTACTGGCCGGTGCCGTACGCGGTATCTCCGACATCATCAAGCGTCCGGGCATGATCAACGTCGACTTTGCCGACGTGAAGACCGTGATGAGCGAAATGGGCATGGCGATGATGGGCACTGGCTGCGCCAGTGGTCCGAACCGTGCGCGTGAGGCCACTGAAGCGGCGATCCGCAATCCGCTGCTGGAAGACGTCAACCTGCAGGGCGCGCGTGGCATTCTGGTGAATATTACCGCCGGTCCTGACCTGTCCCTGGGTGAGTATTCCGACGTGGGTAACATCATCGAGCAGTTCGCTTCCGAGCACGCCACCGTCAAGGTCGGCACCGTGATCGATCCGGACATGCGCGACGAGTTGCACGTCACCGTGGTCGCCACCGGTCTGGGCGCTAAAATCGAAAAGCCGACCAAGGTGATCGACAATACCGTGCAGGTAACTACCAGTAATTCGGCGTCGACAGCCACTACGCCAGCCGCGCGTGGCGAGCACAGTGTCAATTACAAGGACTATGAGCGGCCCACCGTTCAGCGTCAGAGCCACGGCGGTGCTGCTGCCGCGGCCAAGCTGAACCCGCAGGACGATCTGGATTACCTGGATATCCCAGCCTTCCTGCGTCGTCAGGCCGATTGATGGAATGTATCAGGAGTATTAGGGTGATTGGTGTTCAGCAAAGGCCGGTTCTGCTATTATCGCCGGCCATTGTTGAAAACAATTCGCAACTAGTGCTATAGCGGCCAAAGCCATGATCAGACAACGTACCCTGAAGAACATTATCCGCGCCACTGGCGTCGGCCTGCATTCCGGGGAGAAGGTATACCTGACCCTGAAGCCGGCACCTGTGGACACCGGTATCGTGTTCCGTCGTACCGACCTTGACCCTGTCGTGGAGATTTCCGCGCGGGCGTGCAATGTCGGCGAAACCACCATGTCGACCACCTTGGTCAGTGGTGATGTCAAGGTGGATACGGTAGAGCACCTGCTTTCGGCCATGGCTGGCCTGGGCATCGATAACGCCTACGTCGAGCTCTCCGCATCCGAAGTACCGATCATGGATGGCAGCGCGGGTCCCTTTGTGTTCCTGATTCAGTCCGCTGGGTTGCAAGAGCAGGATGCCCATAAGAAGTTCATCCGTATTCTTCGTGAAGTGACGGTCGAAGAGGGTGATAAGCGCGCCACCTTCGTGCCTTTCGAAGGCTTCAAGGTGAGCTTTGAGATCGACTTCGATCATCCGGTGTTCCGCAATCGCACCCAGTCGGCCAGCGTGGATTTTTCCAGCACTTCTTTTGTTAAAGAAGTCAGTCGTGCCCGCACTTTCGGCTTTATACGTGACATCGAGTTCCTCCGTTCGCAGAACCTGGCGCTCGGCGGCAGCGTAGATAACGCCATCGTGGTGGATGAGTTTCGTGTGTTGAACGAAGACGGTCTGCGTTATGAGGATGAGTTCGTCAAACACAAGATTCTCGATGCGATTGGTGATCTGTACTTGCTGGGCAACAGCCTGATTGGCGAGTTCAAGGGTTTCAAGTCGGGGCATGCGTTGAACAACCGCCTGCTGCGCGCCTTGATCGAGCAGCCAGATGCCTGGGAAGTCGTGACCTTCGATGACATCAAGAGCGCCCCTATTTCATACATGCGCCCGGCTGCGGCGGTGTAAGCAACGCTCTCCAGATTTTATTTTGAAGCCACCTTCGGGTGGCTTTTTTCTGCATTACACACGCAATCCTGTGTGTTGCTCTGGTGTGGCGAGCTGGGTTGCGGTGTTTCAGTATTTCAGGCGGTGCGCTATTCGCTCGGGTTGCCATGTTTGGCCAGTCGCTCCAGGGCGGCGCGCAGCTTGGGGTCGGTTATGCCGTCAGCCGTTGCCTGGATGTTCTCAGCTGCGGCACTGGATAGGCTGATAGTGCGACCCGGTGCACGCCTCTCGGCAGTTGGCGGTTGCACCTTGAACAGGATCTTGGTTAAGGTCGCGAACTCTTCAAGTGTCTGCAGCTGCCTGAGCAGGCGCCGTTGTTGATAGCGCAAGCGGGTGGCCCAGTGGCCGTCGGTGACTATAAGAAGCAGGCAGCCTTCGCGCCAAGACGCAACGTGGCAGTGTTCACGGGCCGCAGGCTGCAGTTGGCTTTCAAGTAAGTGCTGCAGGCGGTCGATGCGCTGCGCCTGGTTGAACAGTGCTTTCAGGGGTTTCGCTTCGCGCATTAGCGCGGCAGGAGCTTTGGCCGGCAACGGACGAAACGACATGGCAGGACGCCTGAAATTGTGGGGTCTCCATGGTAGCAGAATCTCTGCTGCCGACTCGGGCTCTACCTTAAAGGGGGATCCATGCATATTATTCTACTCAATCGGAGTCACGGCGCCGCACGTTCGCTGAGCCTCGATTTGCGCTGGCTGCTGGTTGCGTTGGTCATGCTGGTAGTTGTGGCGCTTGGCAGTGGTGTCGCGGTAGGTGCGTGGGTCGTGCCGCACGCTGATGGCACTCCGGGCCGCGATCGCCTGACTGAGGCCTTGAGTCTCCAGCGTGCAGAAGTGGGGGCGGTGCGGGTTGATGCACAGCGTCAGCTGGATGCTTTCGCGGCCCATGTTGCCGAGTTGCAGGCTCGTTTGACTCGTCTGGATGCCTTGGGCGAGCGCCTGACCGAGCTGGCTGACCTGGATGCCAGTGAGTTTGATTTTTCCTTGAGCGTTGGCCAGGGTGGTCTCGAAGAAGAGCTGTTTGGTGGCTCGGCCTATGCGCCGCCTTCATTTATCAGCACCCTTGATGACTTGGCCCTGCGTCTCGATAGTCGCGAGCAGCAGCTTGAAGTGCTGGAGCAGCTACTCGCCGACCGCCAGCTTAATGAGGCGGAGTACCTCGCGGGACGTCCGGTAGTGCAAGGCTATATGTCATCACCATTCGGTCGGCGCACCGATCCATTGAGCGGACGCTTGAGTCTGCACAAGGGCGTGGACTTCGCAGCCAAGGCCGGTAGTGACGTGGTTGCAGTAGCCGCCGGGGTGGTGACCTCCTCAGACCGACGCTCCGATTACGGTAATACCGTAGAAATCAGCCATGCCGATGGCTACGTCACCCTGTACGCGCACAATCAGAGCAACCTGGTCCAGGTTGGCGATCTGGTGCAGCGTGGCCAGGTAATCGCCAAGGTTGGTAGCACCGGCCGTTCTACCGGTGCTCATGTGCATTTCGAGGTCAGCCAAAATGGTCGGGTGGTCAATCCCACCAGCTATATCGCTCGAGTCAGCGGCGTCGAATAGCCAGCCGTTGAAAGATTACTGCGCTTGGTTCTGGCCGTCGCAACGCAGCGAAGCGGCGTAACAGCCGAAGGGTGAGCTGCGCGAGTCAACCAGCCGAAAAATGCGCATGCACAACTCGTACACGGCGGCTTCTGGGCTGACCTCGCCTTGGCTAGCCGTCGTTCGCTACATTTTAGGCGGCCTGATAACGCCGCTTTCTTCATCTCCGTTTCCGGGTAGAATGCCATCTCTCACGCAGCCATTAGGGCTGCATGGGCGACTCATGGGCCGCCCTCCATCCATACGCGTGGAAGACCCTGCCGATATGTTTGCGCCTTTGTTGAAAAAACTCTTTGGAAGCAAGAACGAGCGTGAAGTCAAACGCATGCTCAAGACGGTTCAGGT
>JAUSOF010000022.1 GCA_030656145.1 Pseudomonas sp. | reverse complement strand
GGCGCTCGGGCAAGCGCGCGCCGCAGGCCATCAGCAAGGGCACGGTGTGTTTGACGTGGTGGTAGGCTTCGGTGAGGAAAGCCAGGTAGCTGGGCAGGCTGACCTGGCCGCGCAAGGCTTGCTGGATGATCGGCGCGGTGAGCAGGTAATCGCGCTCGGTGCTGGTCTGTTCGAGCAGGCTGTCGTAGAAACTCATTGGGCATCTCCGGGGCAGGGTTCAGAGGTTGTGAAAGTATCGAGCGCCATCAACTCGTCGATGGCACTTCGGTAGTGCTGATAAAGGGCGGTGCGGCGCAGGCGGCCATTGGCGGTGGCCTGCTGGTTGGCGCTGCTGAAGGGTTGCCCGGCGCGTAGCCAGTGGTGCACGCGGGCGTAATCGGGAAGTTGCCGATTGACCTGCTCGACCGCTGTGGCGAGGTCTTCGTCGCTGCTGTCGGCGAAGCGCGGCACCAGCACCGCGACATTCGTCGGCAGCGCTTCGCCATGCAGCCAGGCTTGGGCTATTGGCAGTTGCTGGACCAGTTCGGCCTCGACCCATTCCGGGTTGACGTTGCGCCCGAAGGCGGTGATGAACTGGTGTTTCTTGCGCCCGTGCAAGATCAGAAAGCCTTCCTCGAAGTGACCAAGGTCGCCGGTACCTAGCCAGTCGCCCTGGAGTGCTGCCTCGCCGAGATAACCGAGCAGGCGCGGGCCTTTGACCAGGATTTCCTGGTCCGGGCCGAGACGGATCTCGAGGTGCTCGAGTGGCTTGCCGACGCTGCCGATACGGCGCTGCTGCGGGGTATTCAGGCAGACCACCGAGGCGCATTCGGACAGGCCATAGCCTTCGAACACCGGCAGGCCGAGGGCGTCGGCGCGCTCGAGCAGCTGCGGCGCCACCCGGCCGCCGCCCACCGCGATAAAGCGCAACGAGGCGGGCAGCGGCAGACCGCGTTCGCCGGCGTTGACCAGGGCTAGCAGCAACTGCGGCAGGAGGATCAGGCTGTGCGGCTGCACGCGCTGCAGCGCGCCGAGAAAAGTCGGCAGGTCGAACCGACTGGCGCCGAGCAGGCCGACCTCGGCCATCGGCAGCAGCTCGACGCAGGCGCCGGCCAGCAGTGGCGCGTAGCCCCCGGCAATGTTCTCCAGCAGGGTGGCCAGCGGCAGCACGCAGAGGTGGTGTTCGACCTGGCAGCTGGCGCTGGCCCTGACCAGGCTCTGGGCGACTTGCAGCTGGGTGTGGGCATCCAGGCAAACGCCTTTGGGCTGCCCGGTGGTGCCTGAGGTGTAGGTGATCTTGCAGGTGCCGGCAGGCAGTTCGTCAGTCTGAGGCTGCGCACGTAGCAGCAGGCCGGCGGCTGTGGCAACGAAGCCCAGGTCGCGAAACGCCGGACTGTCCTGGCCAAGCAGGCAGTCAACGCCGGCGCTGTCGAGCACGTGGCGTTGCTGATCCGGCGAGAAGAAGCCGGGCAGCGGTACACAGACCAGGCCCGCCTTGAGCACGGCCAGATCCCACAGCAGCCAGTCGATGCCGTTGTCCAGGGCCAGGGCGATGCGCTGGGTGCCGAGCTGCGTCAGGTAAGCGCTGCGCCGTGACACTTCGTCGAGCATTTGCTGGTAGCTCAATTGCAGTTGGCCTTCACGCAGGGCGATACGCTCGGCGTGCAGGGCCAGTTCGGCGAACAGACGGTTAGCGGCAGGCCACATGGGGCATGTCCTCCAGTGCATACAAGGCTTGGTGGCCCAGGCGCGGATAGGCGCCGAGGTGCAGCAGGCGCTGATGGCCGGCGTAGATATCGCCGGCCATCACCTGTGGTTGACTGTCGTAGTAGCTGCCCCAATCGACCAGTTCATCGCCCATGCAGTCGGGATTGGCTGGACCTAGCGGCAAAGGCGTCAGGCCTAGGCGCTGGAAGCTGTTGAGCAGCGTCGGCGTGCCGGTGAAGGTCACCCAGCGAAAGCCCAGTGCTACCAGTAGGTCGGTCAGCGCGACTATCAGCAGGCGTGCGGCGCCAGGGCTGCTGGCGGCCAGATTGCCGACCTCGACAATCTGCTGACGGCTGGGCGGGTTATGTCCGTGCTGCGCCGCGATCACCGCCTCGGCAGGTTGCTGCAGATAGCGTTCGAGAAACAGCGGGCCGCTGGCGCCACTGCGCAGTCCGACCGCGCCGAGCAACTGGCCCGCGAGATCCTCCAGGCCGAACAGGCAGGGCATGAAGTGGCGCACCCGGGCGCTATGCTGCTGCGCGAAGCGCTCATGGATAAAGGCTTCGAGTTGCGTCCGGCGCGGGCTGGAGGCTTGCGCCAGATACAGGCTCATTGGTTGATCGCGGCCGATTCGAGCCAAAGCGTTGTCGTGTTGCACCCAAGGCAGCTCCATCACCGGAACCTCATTTGTTGGCTTGGGTGTGAGTGTCGGCTGTGAGTCTTAACGCAGACTTAAGTGATCTGGATTTGTGCGGGCAGATTGAGCCGGGCCGAGCCAGAACGGCTGGCGGGCGGCAGAGGTCTGTTGAGCGGTGAGCTGCCTTTTTCGAAGGTGCTGGCCTGAGGGCAATGCTTTGGCTCGGCGGTGGAGCATGGGCGCGTGGTCTGCAGGTGTGTTTGCCTGGCCACGCAGAAATGTTCCGGCGTCGGATGCAATCCGCTGATCTTCCTGCAGATTGTGGCGCTGGCAACCGGGCAGTCGCCGAGTTTTTACGAAGACATTTCTTTATTGCGTTTAAAATGCCCCGCAATGACCCGGTAATAAAGTCCCCCCATGAATTCAGATGCCATCGCTACCCTGCAGCAGCAGTTGTTCGCCGCGTTAAGCCCACCTCCCGATGAAGCACGGCGCCTGTTTCACGGCCGCGGGCGCTGCTGGCCGGGGCTCGAGCAAATCACCGTAGACTGGTTGCAGGGTGTGGTGCTGGTATCGCTGTTTCGCGAGCCTGAGCCAGACGAACTGACTGCGCTTAAGCACATGCTCATGGCGCTAACCGAGTCGCCCGTCTGGCTGGATAGCCAAGCGCACAGTCTGTTGCTGCAGCACCGCTACTTGCCGGACAGCATGACGCAGTGGCTGCTGGGCGAGGTTCGCGATGAATGGTTGATCGGCGAGCATGGCTTGCATTTCAAGCTGGATCTGGGGAAGAAGCAGAACACCGGCTTGTTCCTCGACATGCGCTATGGCCGTCGCTGGGTGCAAGCCCAGGCCGAAGGTAAACGGGTGCTGAATCTGTTCGCCTACACCTGCGGCTTTTCGGTGGCGGCCATCGCCGGTGGTGCCGAGCATGTGCTGAACCTGGACATGGCCAAGGCGGCTCTGAGCCGCGGGCGAGACAATCACCGGTTGAACGGGCATGACCTGAGCCGGGTGAGCTTTCTCGGTCACGACCTGTTCAAGTCCTGGGGGGCGATCAGAAAACACGCGCCCTATGACCTGGTCATTATCGACCCGCCGTCTTTCCAGAAGGGCAGTTTTGTCCTGACCCAGGATTATCGAAAAGTCCTGCGCCGCCTGCCCGAGCTGCTCAGTGAGCACGGCACGGTCCTGGCCTGCATGAATGACCCGGACATCGGACCCGACTTCTTGGTGCAAAGCATGGCCCTTGAAGCGCCCTGCCTAAGCGTTGTCCAGCGCCTGGAAAACCCGCCGGAGTTCGCCGACAGTCAGCCCGACAGCGGCTTGAAAGCCATGGTCTTCGCCCGCCACCCCGAGACGGCGTGAAAAACCTATCGCCTACTGCGACTCTCTCGCCTCGATTTTTTCACAGACACCGATGCCTGCTGTAGGCTGCAATTCTGACTTAAGGAGATCCACATGCCCCCGATCGATCCCCAGCAGCGCCTGGCTATTATCAGTAACCCCGACGCCCAGGACTGCACCGTCTACCGGCCGGATGACGATGATCCCGAGGCCGAAGAACTCGACCTCGGTGATGCCAAAGTGCTGTTCACCGGTGCGTTCAAGGCACCTGACGACTGGGACGAACTTGAGCGCGCCGAGTTCTTCGGCGATGCCGATCCCGATACGTTCGTCACCGCCTATATCGAATGCGAGGCCAAGCCTGGCTCGGCTGGTTTCTTCGTGGCCGACGTCGGCGACTATGCCGCGACCATGCCAGGTCTGGGCGAGGTGGTGATGTTCTATGTGCATGACTACAGCGAGGATCAGCAGGGCAGGCACTACACCCTTATTCGCGACGATGAGCCGTTGGACTGAGGCCGGCGCTTAAACGACAAACCCGGCGCATGGCCGGGTTTGTCGTTTATCACAGTCGCGGTTACTTGATTTCAATCGCCAGGCTGTCGTGGATCTTCTTCTGCCAGATCGCAGGGCCGGTGATGTGCACTGACTCGCCCTTGGTGTCGACTGCCACGGTGACCGGCATGTCTTTTACGTCGAACTCGTAGATGGCTTCCATGCCCAGTTCGGCAAAGGCCACCACGCGCGATTTTTTGATCGCTTGCGAGACCAGATAAGCGGCGCCGCCGACGGCCATCAGGTACACGGCCTTGTTGTCCTTGATTGCCTCAATGGCAATCGGGCCACGTTCGGACTTGCCGATCATACCCAGCAGGCCGGTGCTTTCTAGAATCTGCCGGGTGAACTTGTCCATCCGCGTAGCAGTGGTCGGGCCAGCCGGGCCAACCACTTCGTCGCCGACCGGATCGACCGGGCCGACGTAATAGATGAAGCGACCCTTGAGGTCGACCGGCAATTGCTCACCTTTATTGAGCATTTCGACCATGCGCTTGTGCGCAGCATCGCGGCCGGTGAGCATTTTGCCATTGAGCAATACGGTCTCGCCCGGCTTCCAGCTCTGCACATCTTCCGGGGTGATGGTATTGAGGTCGACGCGGCGCGCGCTCGGGCCGGCTTCCCAGACGATTTCCGGGTAGGCGGAAAGATCCGGCGCTTCCAGCTCTGCCGGGCCGCTGCCATCGAGCACGAAGTGGGCATGGCGGGTGGCGGCGCAGTTGGGGATCATGCACACCGGCAGGGAGGCGGCGTGGGTCGGGTAGTCCATGATCTTGACGTCGAGTACGGTGGTCAGGCCGCCGAGGCCTTGGGCACCGATGCCCAGTTGGTTGACCTTGTCGAACAGTTCCAGGCGCAGTTCTTCAATACGGTTGGACGGGCCGCGGGCTTTCAGCTCATGGATGTCGATGGACTCCATCAGCACTTCCTTGGCCATTAGCGCAGCTTTCTCGGCGGTGCCGCCGATGCCGATGCCGAGCATGCCGGGTGGGCACCAGCCGGCGCCCATTTGCGGCACGGTTTTGAGCACCCAGTCGACGATCGAGTCGGACGGGTTGAGCATGGCCATTTTTGACTTGTTCTCGGAGCCGCCACCCTTGGCTGCGACGTCCACTTCCAGCTTGTCACCGGGCACTACGGAGTAGTGGATGACAGCCGGGGTGTTGTCTTTGGTGTTCTTGCGGGCACCGGCCGGGTCGGCGAGGATCGAGGCGCGCAGGACGTTTTCCGGCAGGTTGTAGGCGCGGCGTACACCTTCGTTGATCATGTCGTCGACACTCATGGTCGCGCCGTCCCAGCGTACGTCCATACCGACGCGGATAAACACGGTGACGATGCCGGTGTCCTGGCAGATCGGCCGGTGACCGGTGGCGCACATGCGCGAGTTGATCAGGATCTGCGCCATGGAGTCACGCGCCGCCGGGGACTCTTCCTTCAGGTAGGCCTCATGCATGGCCTGGATGAAATCCACGGGATGGTAGTAGGAAATGAATTGCAGGGCGTCGGCGACGCTCTGGATCAGGTCGTCTTGCTTGATCACGGTCATGCTTGGCGCTCCTTTTATAAAAACAAGTTATAAAGGCAGGTTGTAAAGGTAGGAGTAGGGCAGGAACTTGGCGGTCTGCGCACCACGAGTCGACACGCCGGCGCAGCAAAAAAAAGCGCAGCAGTATACCGCGAGGGCGGCTGGGCGGACACCCGGGCGGCGCTCGACCTTGGTCGCTGATCGCCCGCGCAACGTGCTGGGCATTTGCTTATCACGGGCGTAGAGTGGCGGCTGAACGCCAGTATGGGATGGAGCCCATAAACCCCCATGAGCCTAAATCATCAGCGGGTCACTCAGCACACTCTGCAACGCCTGCTGCTGAAGCGCTTCGCTATGGCGGCAGCGACCTACGCCCTTACGACGCTGCTGTGTTGGGTTGCGGTTTTCAACGACCTGTTTCGTACCACCATCCCAACTGTCTTGTTGGTCACGGGGTTGGCGGCGCTCACCCAGGCGGTGTTTCTCGGCCTGTTTCTGTGCGGGCTGAATCTGCGTTTTCGTGACCCCAGCCTGACTGAAGCGCAGGTGCTGGTGGCTTTGGCGTGGCTGACGCTTCTGTTGGGCATGTTTGATAATGGCCGTGGCGCCTTGCTGGTGATCTACGTGCTGATCCTGTTGTTTGGGGTGTTCCAGTTGCCGCCCAGGGTGTTTGCGCGCTGTGCGGCTATCGCTTTTTTCGGCTTTGCCGGACTGAATCTTTATGAGGCGTATCTCTACCGGCTGACCGATCCTGCCCTGTCAATCTTGCAGGTCAGCGTGTTGGGCGGCGTGATGCTCTGGCTGAGTCTGTTTGCTAGCTATATGCACGCCATGCGTCAGCGCATGCGCCAGCGCCGCTTCGCCTTGCAAGCGCATCAGGACACCCTGCGCGGAATGATGCGTCAGCTCGAGGACCTGGTGGCCACCGATGAGCTGACGGGCCTGTTCAATCGCCGCTACTTCCTACGCTTTGCCAACAGTGAGTTGCAACGTCTGCAGTCGGGTGGTCAGCACGGCCTGGCGTTGATCGATCTGGACTACTTCAAGCGGATCAATGATGCCCATGGCCACGCCGCCGGCGATCGCGTACTGCAAACCTTCGCCAGTGTGGCGCAAACCTGCCTGCGCGATGGCGACATCATTGCTCGTTACGGCGGCGAAGAGTTCGTGCTGTTGCTGCCCAATACCCAGGCCGATCAGTTTTCTGCCTGTTGCGAGCGTCTTCGCGAGGCCTTTAATCAGGCCGAACCCTTGGGCATTAAGGTGGATACTCTGAGTTTGTCCATCGGGATGACCCTGTTGACCATGCACGATGATCTGGATGAGGCACTGCAGCGCGCCGATCAAGCGCTATACCGGGCCAAGCGCAGTGGGCGTAACCGTTGCGAGGCAGCCTGGGAGGATGTCGATGCCTGAATTGAAAGTGGGTGAGCAGCGGCTGACAGTTGCCCCTGCCAGCAACCTGCTTGATGCCCTGCTGCAGGGCGGGGTTGCCGTACCTTATAGCTGTCGTTCGGGGAGTTGCCATGCCTGTCTGGTGCGTTGCCTGCGCGGAGAACCGCTGGACGCCAAGCCTGAGGCGCTCGATCAGCAGCGTCGCGAGCAGGGCTGGCGGCTGGCCTGCCAGTGCCGGATCGTCGACGATCTGCAGGTCGAGGTGTTCGATCCGCTGCGCGATGGCCGCCCCGCGCAGATCGCTGCCTGCGACTGGCTCGGCCCGGATGTGCTGCGCCTGCGCCTGATTCCTCAGCAACCGCTGCGCTACCGTGCCGGTCAGCATCTGGTGCTCTGGACCGACACGGGGATCGCCCGGCCTTATTCGCTGGCCAGCCTGCCCGGCGAAGATCCATGGCTGGAATTGCACCTGGATTGTCGCCAGCACGGCGCGTTCAGTGATGCGGCGCGGACGTTCAAACCGGGCGATGCCCTGCGTCTCGGTGAGCTGCGCGGCGGCGCTTTGCACTACGATCCAGATTGGCAGATGCGCCCGCTCTGGCTGCTGGCGGCCGGCACCGGGCTGGCGCCGCTCTACGGGGTGCTGCGCGAAGCATTGCGCCAGGATCACCAGGGCAGCATCCGGGTCATTCACCTGGCCCATGACCGAACCGGGCATTACCTGGCCGAACCCCTGGCGCAGCTGGCTGCGGAGCATTCGCAGCTGCAGGTCGAGCTGCTAAGCGCGGCCGAGTTGCCAGCGGCTTTGGCCGAACTGCGCCTTGTTTCGCGGCAAACCCTCGCCTTACTCTGCGGCCAGCCCGACAGTGTCGAACGCTTTACCCGGCGCCTGTATCTGGCAGGCATGCCACGTAACCAGATGTTTGCCGACCTGTTTTTACCGTACGCCCGCTAACCACATCTGCGGGGTGCCCCGGAGAATGTGTAATGAGCGAACACCTGTTGGTCGAGCGCGAAGCGGGGCTGTTGACCCTGCGCCTGAATCGTTTGCAGAAGAAAAATGCCCTGACCCGGGCGATGTACAGTGGCATGGCCGAGGTGCTCGATCAGGCCGATCAGGATGCCAGTGTCCGCGCCGTACTGATCACCGGCGGCGAGACGTGCTTCACCAGCGGCAACGATGTGGCTGACTTCATCCAGGCGCCGCCGTCCGGGCTGGGCAGTGAAGTGTTCCAGTTCATGTTGGCCCTGTTTGAGTTCAGCAAGCCTGTGGTAGCGGCGGTTAGCGGCCCGGCAGTGGGCATCGGCACCACCCTGTTGTTGCATTGCGATCTGGTCTACGTCAGCCGCGATGCGAGTCTGAAGATGCCTTTCGTCAACCTGGGATTGTGCCCCGAATACGGCTCCAGCCTGCTTCTGCCGCGCTTGCTCGGCCATGTGCGAGCAGCCGAGTTGCTGCTGTTGGGGCAAGGCTTCACGGGTGAGCAGGCGGCGGCCTGGGGAATTGCCAATGAGGCGCTGCAGGACGGTCCGGCGACCTTGGCCAAGGCTCGCGAGATGGCTCAGCGTTTCCAGCAACTGGCGCCCTCGGCGGTAGCCGACAGCAAGCGCCTGATGCGTGCGCCGGGTCGTGAAGAGTTGCGCCGGGTGATCGAGGAGGAGGGCGCGCTGTTCGGTGAGCGCCTGCGCTCGCCGGAGGCCATTGAAGCGTTGACGGCCTTTATGCAGCGGCGCCCGGCGGATTTCTCCCGGTTCGGGTAAGCGGCTGTTTCGGTACGCATGGCGCACCTGGCGTTACGCAAACGAAAAGGCCGCTCATCGAGCGGCCTTTATGCGTTACGACGCAGGCATTACACCAGCGGATCGCCGACATGCAGGATCTTCATGCCATTGGTGCCGCCGATGGTGTGGTAGCTGTCGCCTTTGGTCAGGATCACCCAGTCACCGCGTTCGACCAGACCACGCTTGAGTAGCTCGTCCACGGCCGCCTGGCTGACTTGTTCCGGGGGCAGGGCCGCCGGGTCGAACGGTATGGTGTAGACACCGCGGAACATGGCCGCGCGGGCCTGGGTGGCGCGGTGCGGGGAGAAGGCATAGATCGGTACCGAGGAGCGAATCCGCGACATGATCAGCGGGGTGTAGCCGCTTTCAGTCAGGGCGATGATCGCTTTGACGCCCGGGAAGTGGTTGGCCGTGTACATGGCAGCCAGGGCGATGCTTTCATCGCAACGCTCGAAGGTGGTGCCCATGCGGTGGCTGGAGGCTTTGCTGGTCGGGTGTTTTTCCGCACCGATGCAGATCCGCGCCATGGCTTGCACTGCTTCCAGCGGATAGGCGCCGGCGGCGCTTTCCGCCGAGAGCATCACCGCGTCCGTGTAGTCGAGCACGGCGTTGGCTACGTCGGAGACTTCGGCGCGGGTCGGCATCGGGTTCTGGATCATCGACTCCATCATCTGGGTCGCGGTGATCACTGCCTTGTTGTGGCGGCGCGCATGCAGAATGATTTTCTTCTGAATACCGCACAGCTCTGCGTCGCCAATTTCTACGCCGAGGTCGCCGCGGGCGACCATGACAGCATCACTGGCGCGGATCAGGCCATCGAGGGTTTCGTCGTCGGCCACGGCTTCAGCGCGTTCGATCTTGGCCACCAGCCAAGCGGTGCCGCCTGACTCGTCGCGCAGCTTGCGCGCGTATTCCATGTCTGAGGCGTCGCGCGGAAAGGACACGGCCAGGTAATCCAGGTCCATCTCGGCGGCGAGGATGATGTCGGCTTTGTCTTTTTCGGTCAATGCTGGTGCGGTCAAGCCGCCACCGCGACGGTTGATGCCTTTGTGGTCGGACAGTGGGCCGCCGATCAGTACCGAGCAGTGCAGGGCGTCGGCGCTTGCCGTGTCCACGCGCATCACCACACGACCGTCGTCGAGCAGCAACTCATCGCCAACGCCGCAGTCCTTGACCAGGTCCGGGTAGTCGATGCCGACGATTTCCTGGGTGCCTTCGGTCAGCGGATGGCTGGTTGAAAAGGTGAAGGTGTCGCCGACCTTGAGTTCGATGCGCTTGCAGGCGAACTTGGCAATGCGGATCTTCGGTCCTTGCAGGTCGCCGAGCAGGGCGACATGCCGGCCATGCTTGGCGGCCAGTTCGCGCACCAGTTTGGCCCGGGCTTTGTGCTCATCCGGCGAGCCGTGGGAGAAGTTCAGGCGAGCCACATCCAGGCCGGCGATGATCAGTTGTTCGAGGACTTCGGGCGAATTGCTCGATGGGCCAAGGGTGGCGACGATTTTGGTGCGGCGAACGGTCATGCACAAACTCCTGAGTTGCGATTGAGCGCGAGGCTACTACGCCACAACCCTGTAGTCATTCTTGCTCTGCACTACCTTTTTACCCGGTGGTTGTGAAAATATCGAGCGCCGTTTCGAGGCTGTCTTGAGGCGTTCGCGGCAATCGGCAGCATGTGAAAAGCAGGAGGGCAAAGCGGGTTGAGCGACCCTGATTTTCGTTTAGAGCAACCGCCGCGACGCTCACAGTGGGCGTGCGTTGTTTCACCGCTGCTCAGGTTTGAGCACCAGTAAATCGCAGTCCACGCTCTCCAGAATACGTTCAGCGGTATGCCCAATCAGGGCTGTATCCAAGTGGCCACGGGCGATGGCGCCCATCAGCAGCAGATCAACATGTTGCTCGCGAACAAAGCGTGGCAGCACTTCTTCGGCAAAACCCTCGATCAAGTGGGTGTCGGGCGTGGCGATGGAGTACTGGCCGATCAACTGCTCGAAGGCTTCACGGTGCTGGGTGGCGCAGCGGGCGACATAATTATCGTAATTGGCGACCAGTTCGGCATCGAACATCAGGGTGCGCGGCAAGGGCGAATAACTGTGCAGGTAGTGTGCCTGCATGCCCAGTTGACGACTGAGCTCGCTGGCGGCGCGAATCAGCTGATGATCAAGGGCTGCCGGTTTGTCGGCGCTGTGTACCGGATCAAGCGCCGCACACAAGCTCTGGCCCTGCCACTCGGCATGATGCACCAGCCATAGCGGTGCTGGGCAATGGCGGATCAACTGCCAGCAACTGTTGGTCAGCAGCAGTCGACGCAGCAGGCTGTCATGGCTGGTGGACTTGAGCACCAGGTCTGGCGCCTGCTCTGCCACTTTCTCCAGCACCAGCGTGTGCAGCGGCCTGCCCCAGCGCACATCTAGGTGCACCTCCAGTCCCTCTGCCCGCAGTGGCGTCGCCAGCTCTTGCAGCCACGCCGTGCCACGGTCGAGCAGGGCCGCACGTCCGCGACTTTGCAAGGCGGTATCGAACAGGTGGCCAGCTTCCAGGGTGGCGTTATATTCGACCAGCAGCAGGTGCAATTGCGCGCGGGTCTTGCGCGCCAGCCATACGGCCCGCTCGAGTGCTGGTTGGCGTGTTTGCTGGGGATCGATGACAACCAGTAGCTGTTGCAGATTCATGGTCTGGGCCTCGTTTTGGGGTAGTTGTCCATTGCACCGTATGGCGGCGCAGCCGGCGTTGACCTGCATCAGCTTAGCGGACGCTATGGGAGGCAGTTGGGTCGTGACTCGCTAGCGCCCTGCAGTTTTTCGTGCGCCAGTCGATACACTGTGTACTTGGAGGAGAGACCGATGCGAACCCTGTTTATTCTGATCCTGGCCCTTAGTGCTGCCGGTTGTACCCGCTGGTCGCTCGATCACCATTTGAATAATGCCTATCGCAACTATGAACGGGGCAATTGTCAGCAGGTCATGCTGGAATTATCCCTGGCTGAGCGTAAAAGCCGTTCGCGCGCCTACTTGCAGCCGGAAATCTCCCTGCTGCGTGGTCAGTGCCTGGAGCGACAAGCATTGTTCGTGGATGCGGCGCAGACCTACGAATTCATCATCAGCCGTTATCCCGCCAGCGAATATGCGTTTCGCGCCCGTGCGCGCCTTGAGACGCTACAGCAGTTAGGGCATCACCATCCAGCGGGTGCGGTCAAGGCCGTATCCACGGCACTCTGACCATTGATCGCAGGGTTTCGTCAGGTGGTGTTACAGGGGTAAGCTAATGCATCGTTCAGGGAGGATAAGTTCATGCGTCTGTTGCTCTGTCTCTTGTTACTGCCTGGACTGGCAGCGGCAGAGATATATCGCTGGGTAGATGCCAATGGGCAGGTGCATTTCACTCAGCAGCCTCTTGCGCCCGGAGCTGAGCGAGTTGAGGTCAGGCCGCAGGTGATTGAGCGTGACCAGGCGACTCGCGAACGCGAGGAGCGTAGCGTGCGTTTCTACGAGGCCCGGCGGGCCGAGCAGGCGCAAGCTTCGGTGGCCTCAGCCGAGCGTCAAGCGCGGCGCACGCAGGAATGCGGCGAGCTGCGCAACAGGTTGGCGCAGATTGCAGAAGGGCGGCGCTATTTCCACGCCGAGGCGAATGGCGAGCGCACCTATTACAGCGATGAACAGCTTGATGCCGCTCGTCGTCAGCTCCGTGACCGAGTGTCCGAGCGCTGCACCTGAAACTGGTTGAAGCGCAATAGTACGACCATACTGAAAGTCCATTTATAGCGATTTGCCATTATGCCGATCCAGCGCCGAATAGAACGCCAGCAGTTGTCTGGTTACCTGAAGGTGTTCAACCGTATTACCGATAAACCAATGGGTTATATCGGTAATGTGTCGTTGGACGGCCTGATGTTGATCAGTCAGTTACCCTTGCTGGTTGGGGCGCGCTTTGACATGCGGGTGAAGATTCCAGGGTTACCTGCACCGCGCTTCGTCGATTTCTCAGCCACCTGTCAGTGGTGTCGCGAGGATGTCACTCCAGGCAGCTTCGACTCAGGTTTTGCCCTGGTAGCGCCGTCAGCCGAGTTCGTCGAGATGGTCGACTCGCTGCGTCAATACTTCAGCTTCTACCCCTTGGGTGCCTCCGCCTAGGCGGCTCGAGCGGGTCGCGGCGAATCCTGCGCAGTGATGTGGGTGACCAGCAGCAACGGAGTCGTGCGTGGATTGACTGAAACAGCGCCCATAAAAAACCGCCTCGCAAGGCGGTTTTTCACAAGCGCTTAGTACTGCAGTCGATTCAAGCCATGGCCGGCTCGTTGAGTTGCAACAGTTCATCGGAGCGCGCCTGGACCTCACGGTAGCGTTCGGCATCGCTGGCGAGTACTTCGGCCATGGCGGGGAAGATCTCGTTCAGCTTGCTGCGCCACTGCTCGGATTTAACCTGCTGGGGGAAGCAGCGCTTGATCAGATCGAGCATGATCGACACGGTTACCGACGCGCCCGGTGATGCACCAAGCAGGGCGGCAATAGAGCCATCCTGTGCTGCAACCAGTTCGGTGCCGAACTGCAGGATGCCGCCATGCTTGGCATCTTTCTTGATGATCTGCACGCGTTGTCCCGCTACTTCGAGGCGCCAGTCCTCGGTTTTCGCCAAGGGATAGAAGCCACGCAGGGTCTTCAGGCGCTTTTCATCGGACTGCATCACTTCTTTGATCAGATAGCGCGTCAGTTCAAAGTTGTCACGCGCGACCGCCAGCATCGGACCGATGTTGTTGGGGCGGATCGACAGCGGCAGGTCGAGCAAAGAGCCGTGGCGCAGGAATTTGGTCGAGAAGCCTGCATACGGTCCGAACAGCAAGGACTTCTTGCCGTCGACCACGCGCGTATCGAGGTGCGGCACCGACATCGGTGGCGAACCCACTTCAGCCTGGCTGTAGACCTTGGCCTCGTGCTGTTTGACCACCTCCGGGTTGTCGCAGCGCAGCCACTGACCGCTCACCGGGAAACCACCAAAACCTTTGCCTTCCGGTATGCCGGACATTTGCAACAATGGCAGGGCGGCGCCACCGGCGCCCAGGAACACGAACTTGGCCTGGATCGTGCGCTGACCACCGTTCTGCAGATCCTTGATGCTGACGCGCCAGCCTTGCCCGTTGCGCTCTAGGCCGTTGACCTTCTGCTTGCATTTGACCTGGGCGTCGGGCTGTGTGCTCAGCTTGTGGAGCAGGTGCTTGGTCAGTGTGCCGAAGTTGACGTCAGTACCCGCCATGACTCGGGTTGCAGCAATTGCTTCTTGTGGATCGCGGCCAGGCAACATCAGTGGCATCCACTTGGCCATGGTGGCGCGGTCTTCGGTGTATTCCATGTCGCTGAAAGCGTGGTGCTTGGTGAGCGCTTGAAAACGAGTCTTGAGGAAGTCGATGCCTTCCTGTCCGCGCACGAAACTCAGGTGTGGCACTGGGGTGATAAAGGACTTGGGCGAGCCAAAGCTACCGTTCTCGATCCCTTGCTCGACTAGATAAGCCCAGAACTGCTTCGATTCTTCGAACTGGGTGTTGATGGTTACCGACTTTTTAATGTCGATAGATCCATCCGCCGCTGGCGGTGTGTAATTCAGTTCGCACAGCCCGGCATGGCCGGTACCTGCATTATTCCAGGGGTTGGAGCTTTCGATCGCCCCGGATTCCATCAGTTCGATGACTTCCAGTTTGAGCGTTGGATCAAGCTCTTTCAGTAGCACGCCCAAGGTCGCACTCATGATGCCAGCGCCAACCAGCACCACATCTACCGTTTCGTAATCGTTCTGCGCCATTACCACGTTCTCCTAAAAATGCAGCACCCAGTTGATGGCCAAAGGCCTAAGCGTGAAACAACGCCTATCAGCGGTCGCCGAGATGTCCTGGGGTAAGCCCGGAGGGGATAGCGGAGCATTTGCCAGCCGCAAGATCGTTCATTTTCGCCACACTCTTGTGAAGTTGTTGGAACCGTTTTTTTCACGCTCTTTTGGAGCCGTGAACCTCAAAAGCTCGTTCGCCCTGGCCTGCCTTTTTGCCCGCGCAAAAGTGCCGTTGCATCGCAGCAACGCATTCTGCGTTATGGGTAAACGGCGAGCCTGAGGGGCTGCACGAAGTGGGCGACTCTCTGGGGCGTGACCGATGGCTAGTGCATCAGCGGTACGGCGAGGCCCGATCAGGAGACGTCCTTATAATCGGGGCGAGATTATAAGACGAATGCAGATAAATTGATCGCCTCAAGTGACTTTTCTTCCGCCGCCGCTCAGGCTGCCAATGCTGTGGCGACGCTCGAATATTCCACGGTTGTGGCTATGCGGGCACTGGCTGGGAGTGGTTTATGCAGCCAGCCGAGCTGCTGCTGATTGACCTCGACCCAGTCCAGGCCCTGTGGTGCCTGGGCTGACTGGCGAAAAGCGCGACACAGGCCGTGCTCATCGAGTAGAGCAAATGTGCGCATGTGACGGCGCGAGGCTAGCCAGGAACGAAGGAAAGGCATGGAACGGACTCGGACGATTGGCGACTAAAGTCTTATGCCATCCCGGCATGACAAAGCAGTGACAGGGGGCTATTAGTGGTCTCTTGGGCTGCAAAAGCGGCGCTGTTAGCTCATGCTGCGGCTGGTTATACTGCAGGGCGATTTTACGCCCCCACACCCATGGAGAGATGAGCATGCTGCATCGCCTGTTGTTTGGTCTGATTGCTGTCGTCAGTCTGACCCTGGTCGGCTGTGCCCACAGCCCGCAACAACTCAGCCCGCAACCCAAGATCAATGCCCCGCTGGTCGCCGTTGGCCAGGGTCAACCGGTAGTTGTGAAGGTTGCCGATGGTCGTCCGTCGCCGGTACTGGGCACGCGTGGCGGCTTGTACCCTGAAACCAGCGCGATCGTGGTGACGGGTCAAAACATTCTGCCAAAACTGCAGGCTCAGGCTGAAGCGGCGGTGCGTCTGCTTGGTTTTACGCCGACTCCGAATGCCTACAATGCACCGCAACTGACCCTGACCCTGGCCGAGTTGAAGTACCAGTCGCCGAAAGAAGGCCTGTACGTCACCGAGTCGGATATCACTGCGACCTTCCGTGTCGACATGCAGAACAGCTCGCGTCGTTACAGTGGCCGCTACGGCGCTTCATTGAACCAGCGCTTTGGTATGGCGCCGAACCAGGAGACCAACACCAAGCTGGTGAGTGATGTGCTGAGTGACGCGCTGACCCGTGCGTTCAAGGATCCGACCATCGGCCAAATGCTTAGCCAGTAGTCGATAAACGCTCGGTTGCAGCGCTGTTAAGCCAATACCCGTTTTGCTGGGTCCTGGTTGCCCGCGGCGCTATGCAAGATAGTGAGCCGATTCGCTTGCGAGTCAGAAAAAATGCCGCTTTCCCGTAAGGGTGAGCGGCATTTTTCTTGTGTGCAGGGCTCGTGCTTGGTTTTTTGGGTTTCAAGCCGCTTCGGAATAAAACGCCGGCAGACTGAAGCCGGTGTGTTGATCGACGTCGGGCAGGTCATAGTGTTCATGACCGCCAAGACTGCAATAGACCAGCCAGTGGTGATCCTGCACGTTGAAGGACAGCTCATTGATGACGTCTTCTACCTCGTCGATCGAATCGATCAGGTAATCTCGATCAAGCGGTTGTGGGGTGAGCATGGCATTTCTCCGCGGGCAGGTTGGATACACCGTCGTGCTGCGATGACGAAAGTGTGGCTGAATTGAATTCAAAGCGTAGGCCAGGAATGTGACGATCCTCAGACGATTTCGGGATAGCCTCCTCGTTCGTCGGATACGAAACTTCTAAATAGCCCGCTCCAGTAAACTGCGCGCGGTATTTTGGATCGTCCGGTGAGACATGGCGGTGTGAAGTGCGCCTGATGCAAGTGCTTGGGGCGGAAGGTCATCGCCTATCCCTGGAAAATCGGATTTTCCCTTTGTCGAACGATCAGTGCAGCAGCTTCTCTGCGTCCAATAACACCGGCAGTTGTTCTTTCGTGGTGCGCAGATGTGCTCCGTGCACCGCTTTGCTGTGGAGATTACTGATGTCGTTGCAGGCGCTCTGGTCTGTGTTCCTTGCCCATCCCGCGCAGTCGTTGAATGCCCTTGCCCTGTTCTTTGGCTTGGCCGGAAGTTGGTTGCTTTTGGCCACCCGGGTGCGTGAGCAGCGTGCAGTGACGCGCGTGATCGCGGGCGGCGATACCAAGGATATGGCTGAGGAGGTGTACTTGTTTGAAGGCCCGACTCACCGACTTAACCGTTTTTTCTATCGTTTCGGTTTTGTCAGCCTGGCGGGGTCGCTTTCGCTGTCCTGGGGTAGCACCCAGTTCTGACTTGCCACGCGTCGGTAATAATGGATTCAGGCACCAAAAACGGCAGCCCATGGGCTGCCGTTTTTGTTGCGGCGTCTGGCATTCCTACAGCGCTAAGCCGGCTTTCACTCGGTATTGGTTGCGCACCGGATTGGCATATTGCAGCACCAGGTAGGGCTGTTGTTCGACCGGGCAGCGGGCCAGGCGCGTGTTCCACTCGGCTTCGGCGCGCGCCAGTTCCTCGGCAGGAAACAGCTGCGCTGCGCTGGGCACCTCAAGTGCTGGATCGCGTGCGCTCCACATGGCATAGGCCAGGTAATGCACCGGGAATAGCCGGTAGCCGCTGAGGATCTGTCTGTCCATTTCGGCTGCCAGCTGCTTGCTGTCTTCCAGGCCGCGGCTCACCGGCGTGCTGAAGTGAATATGTACGCGGCCTTTATACCCGGTAATGCCGAGGGCGATGCTCTGGTCGTCTTCGCCCGGTGCTTTGCTGTAACTGCCGGTGCTGGCGCGGATAAACAGCTCGCGAGCCTTGGCCTGGTCGCACGGATCGTACTCATAGCTGATCGATACCGGGGTCAGCTTCAATGCCGCGACGACCTCGGCAAAGGGTTCGCTCTTGCGGCTCATGTGGAACATCTTGAGGATTGCCGAGTCGGTGCGGTCGTTGCCATCCTTGGCGCGACCTTCGGCCTGGGCGATCCAGATAGACTCGCAGTCGGTGCGGATCGAGTGATTGATGTAGGCTGAAAGCAGTTGATAGGCCGCGAGTTTTTCTCGGCGGCCGCTGAGCGAACGATGCACGATAAAGCTTTTGTTCAGGCGCATCAGGTCGCTGACGAACGGCTTTTGCAGCAGGTTGTCGCCAATCGCAATGCGCGGAGTCGGCAGACCGGCGTGGTACACCGCGTAATTGACGAAGGCCGGGTCCATGACGATGTCGCGGTGGTTGGCTAGAAACAGATAAGCGCTGCCGGTCTTGAGTTGCTCGACGCCGGAATAGGTCACACCATCGGTGGCGCGCTCGATACTTTGGTCGACATACACTTCGACTTTTTCTTGCAGTGCGGCCACCGAGGCAACCTGACTGAACTCAAGGCGCAGTCGATAGGCTATAAGTGGTTTAAGCAGCCAGCCCAGCGCTCCGGCCAAGCGTGGGAAGCGATACTGGGTGAGAATGCCAAGAAACTCGTCATCTGCCAGCAGGCGCGTCAGAACAGTGGGGACTTCGGAATCGGCGTAAGGTCGGATGGCATCGAATTCGCCCATCATGCTCTCTTGTCGTGGTTAGCTGTGGTTAGCAGAATGTTGAGGAGGGTGGTCCCGCACGCGGGCCAGCGGTAGACCAGCCATTATACCTACAAGTCACATGGAGACCGCGATGCTGGAAAGTCAGGTTTATCAGTGCCCGTACTGTGGCGAGTCGGTCGACGCCTTGCTCGACCTCTCTGCCGGCGATCAAGAGTACATTGAGGACTGCCAGGTATGCTGTCGTCCCATTGTCTTCGATTTGCAAACCGACGGCACTGACTGGACGCTTTATGTGCGTGGAGAGAACGACTGATGCAGCGCATCTACGAGCCGCAGGACTTGCTGGAGGGCGAATTGCTGCAGGGCATGCTGGCCAGCGAAGGGATCAGTGCCCATCTGACCGGTCAGCATTTGACCGGGGCGGTCGGCGAGCTGCCGACCTGCGGTTTACTCGGCCTGTTGGTCGACGATGTTCAGGCCGAGCGCGCACAGCAGTTGATCGCCACGTACAATGCCGCGCAACCGCTGGCCAATGATGAGCCAGAGAACTTCCAGGGTGTGCTGCTCTGCTAGCATGCTTCCTTCCCGATCGTGCTGCGCTGGCTTCTATATGCAACGCCAGTCAGTTTGATTGGGTTGAGCTTTTACAGTTTGTGGCAGTGTGCCATTCCCGTTCAGACTCTTGGCGCGCCGGTTGTTGGTCGTCGCCTTGGCCCCATCCTGCAGTCGGCTGCCTGGCCCGCTGCTCATCTGTTATTGAGTTGCCCCCATGTGTGGACGTTATGCCCTGTTCCGTTGGTCGCCTGTTTTTGCGGCCTTGCCTGGTTTCCCTGCGGATCAGCAGCCGCAGTGGAATGTAGCTCCCGGTGCTCAGGTTCTGTTGCTGCGTGCTGTCGCGGGTGAGCGCCAGCTGGTGCGCGCCCGTTGGGGGCTGACACCGCCATGGCTGAAGGATCTGTCGAAAACCCCGGCCCAGGCGCGGGCAGAAACCTTGGTCGAGCAGCCGATGTTCCGCGACGCTTTTCGTCTGCGTCGTGGGTTGTTGCCGGCCAATGGCTTTTACGAATGGCGCGGTGCGGCGCGCAAACGCCCCTATTGGCTGACCAGCGAAGACAGCCCGCTATACTTTGCTGCACTGTGGGAGGCCTATCCGGTTGAGGGCTGTGTCTATCTCAGTGTGGCAGTGGTGACTCAAGCCGCCGCCAATCAGCGTCGTCCACTGATTCTTGATGCCGCTGCTCAGGCGCTTTGGTTGGCGGCAGACACGCCGCAAGATGAACTCAACGCGCTGTTGGCCAGGCCGCAGCCGCAGTTGCGTGAGCGGGTTCTGGCCAACCTGGTCAATGACCCCAAGCTGAATGCCCCAGAGTGCCTGACGCCGGGATAGCTGGCGTCAGGCGGCGGCAGTGATGATCAAACCTTGAACTGATTGATCAGCCGGCGCTGTTGCTCGGCCAGTTTGGTCAGCTCGGCGCTGGCCTGGCTGGCTTCGTCGGCTCCACTGGCAACTTCGTTGGCGACTTGACCGATGTTGGTGACATTGCGGTTGATATCTTCGGCTACCGCGCTCTGCTCTTCGGCGGCACTGGCGATTTGCGTGTTCATGTCGTTGATCACTGCTACCGCCTGGGTGATCGCTTCCAGAGCCTTGGCCGCCTCGCTGGCTTGTTGCACGCTGATATCGGTTTTTTGCTGACTGTCTTCCATGACCATGACCACTTCCTTGGTGCGACCCTGTAGCTGCTGAATCATCTTTTGGATTTCTTCAGTGGCTTGTTGGGTTTTCTGCGCCAGATTGCGAACTTCGTCTGCTACCACGGCAAAGCCGCGGCCTTGTTCGCCGGCGCGCGCCGCTTCGATGGCGGCATTCAGGGCGAGCAGGTTGGTTTGTTCGGCGATGCCGCGAATGGCCACCAGGATCGCGTTGATGTTTTCGCTGTCCTTGGCCAGCGATTGCACCACCGTGACTGCCCGGCTGATCTCGCTCGCCAGTGCGGTAATCGAATCGGCGCTGTGCTGGACGATTTGCTTGCCTTGGTTGGCTGCCTGGTCGGCATGCCTGGCGGCCTCAGCTGCATGGGTAGCATTGCGTGCCACGTCCTGAGCGGTGGCGGTCATCTGATGCACAGCGGTTGCCACCTGTTCTATTTCAGCCTGTTGTCTCTGCACACCCTGGTTGGTGCGGATAGCGATGTCTGCAGTGTGCTCCGAGGAGTCGCTGACTTTCTCTACCGAGCTCACCACCTGGCTGATCATTGCTTGCAGCTTGCCGAGGAAGGTGTTGAAGCCTTTGGCGATCGAGCCGAGCTCATCGGCCCGGTCGGTCGCCAGGCGTCGAGTCAGATCGCCTTCGCCCTGGGCGATGTCGTCGAGCATGGCTACCATCTGTTTTAGCGGGCGGGCGATGCCAAAGCCGACGAACCACACCACCAGCAGGCCGAGGCCGGCAACCAGCAAGCCGACCAGTCCCATGCCTAGAGTATCGGCCTCGCGTTGCGCGGCCAGGTCGCTCTGCAGCGTCTGTAGTTCGGCCATCACTGTGTTCAGCGGTAGCACCAGCATGAATGTCCAGCGGGTGTCGGTGTTGCCGATGTTGAAACTCAGGAACAGCTCGATGTGGCTGTCGGCAGGGTTGGCCTGGATGTCGGTATCGTATTGTATCTGCCCAGGCTGGAGGTTTCGCAGGTTGTTCAATTCATTGGCGTCGAGCAGTGCGCTGGCCGGGCTGCCGAGTTTATCCGGCAGTTGAGTTGAGGCTACCAGGCTGCCATTGCTGGCGATCAGGGCCAGTTCGCCAGCGCCGTCGTAGAGTTGCTGGTCGGCCTTGAGCAATAGCTCCTGGATAAAATTCATCGACAGGTCAATCCCGGCGATGCCGCGAAACTCGCCGTCGACCAAAATTGGCGAGGTGAACGATGCCAGCATCACCGTCTCGCCGCCGACCTCGTAGGGGGCCGGGTCGATCACGCAGGGGCGCTTGCGTTCTTTCGGGCACAAGTAGTATTCGCCTTCGCGCACGCCAGTGGGCAGCAGGGTCTGGCTTTCCATGGTGCCGATGGCGTCGACCGCTATGCTGCCGTCAGTGTTGCGGTACCACCAGGGCAGAAAACGGCCGCTGCCGTCATAGCCATTGTCCTTCGGTCCGGCATAGATATCGTCGTTGCCATCGAATGCGTTAGGTTCCCAGCCGATGTAGCTGCCAAGCAGTTTGGGGTTTTGCTCGGTAGTCGCGCGGACCAGGTTGGACAGCTCTTCACGGCTGCTCGAGAGCTGCGGGTTGCCATCCGCATCCAGCAGGCCGAGTTGCGCATTGACCCGGGCCAGGTCAGTGGTGATCTGCAGTGGGCCCTCCAGTTCCCTCTGGATTTGCAGCACCTGGGCCTGGGCAAGCGCCGACAGGCGTTGCTCGATTACCCGCTCTAGCAGGACTTGGGTGCGCTCTTGCACCAGTGCCTGGCTTCTGCCGCTGGCGAAGAGTGTATAGAGCACCAGGGCAACGACCACCGCGAGCACACTCGCACCTGCCAGGGTCGCAACGGAAAACTGGATGGACTTTAGTTTCATGGTGGCTCCGTCAAACAATGAGTGCCTTCGCCAGGCTATCGGCAGGGCCCAGGTAAATCCTTAGCTGGCAGGTGCAAATACAGCTGCCTACTATGCCGCGTTGCGTCTGGGCGCACAAAAGTTTGGCGTTCACATGTATTCGAGGGTCGTTTTAGTGGGTTTTTTGGGCACTAAAACCACCGGGTAATGGTCTTATCTGGCGGCGTAGCATTCAGTTGCCGTGTTGTGATCGCTGCGGTGGCACTGGCTCGACCCGCTCCATAGCGCTGATCCGCGCCAGATGAACCTGACAGCAGTGCCCTGTATAGATGCCAGTTTTTACATGTTGCATGGGCCTCTCCTGCACTGATTGTCGGTTGCTCGCGCGCGGTAGCGGGCCTAGCATATTGTGCTTATTCGAATGGAGACTCAGCATGACCAAGATGTTGTCCTTTACCGCGCTCGCCGCGGCCTTGCTGCTGGCAGGATGCCAAGCTGTGAACACCACCAGCGGTGGTGCGGTGGGTGTGGAGCGCAAGCAATACATGTTCAGCATGCTCTCGACCCAGGAGATCAATCAGATGTACGCGGCGTCCTATCAGCAGACGCTGAAAGAGGCGTCAAGCAAAGGGGTGCTGGACAAGAGCAGTGCCAATGCCAAGCGGCTGCAAGTCATAGCCGGTCGCCTGATCAAGCAGGCACCGATTTTTCGCCCCGATGCCGCGCAGTGGCAGTGGGAGGTCAACCTGATCAAGAGTCCGGAACTGAATGCCAGTTGCGGGCCGGGCGGCAAGATCATCTTCTACAGTGGACTGATCGAGAAATTGCAGCTGAGCGACGATGAGATTGCCGCGATCATGGGTCATGAAATGGCTCACGCGCTGCGCGAGCACAGCCGCGAAGCCATGTCCAAGGCCTATGGTGTGTCGCTGGCCAAGCAGGGCGCCGGTGCGCTACTCGGTCTCGGTGAGACGGGTATGGCCATGGCCGACACCGTGGTGCAGTACAGCCTGACCTTGCCTAACAGCCGTGGCAACGAGAACGAGGCTGACCTGCTTGGGCTGGAACTGGCGGCTCGCGGTGGCTACAACCCGAACGCGGCTGTCAGCCTGTGGCGGAAAATGGCCCAGGCCGGCAACGGTGCGCCGCCAGAGTTCATGAGTACTCACCCATCGTCGAGCAACCGCATCGCGGCCTTGCAAGCGGCTATCCCGAAAGTCATGCCACTCTATGAGCAGGCCAAGGGGCGCTAACAGCGCCGTCAGGGGCGTGCCCGGAGTAGGGGCGCGCCTCTATCCCTGCAGGTATGCCTCACGGTAGGGATTTTTCTGCGAAGGAGCGGCTGTCCAGGCCCAGTTGGGCACGGAAGCTTTCCATGTCGAACATGGTGCAGATTTCCTCGATATAGTTGCTCGGGGACAGCGTCCAGAAGGCCATCGCCGCGATGCTCAATACCTTGTCGCTCGGCGGGTAGCCGAGGGCCGGTTTCTCGATGGTGCCGATCAGGGTGCTCCAGGTGACCACCTTATTGCCTTCGGCAATGCACTCTTCGACCACTACCTGCAAGTCGGGCATCGCACTGCGGATCTCCTGGACGAGCTGGGAGAATGCGGCGCTGCCCAAGTGCTGGCCGATAAACGAGCTTTTGTAGAGGAAATCCTTGCTGTGCAACTGCTCGGCGAGGGCCAGGCAGCCTTTGTTCCACGACAGGTCGATATGCTGGCAGACCAACTTCTTTCGATCATCCACTGACATGTTTCACTCCAGTACTTGTTGGGCAAGGTGCGCAAGAGGCTGCGCACCTAATCGGCCGCTAGGTTAGCCAAAAAGTCGGCTGAAGCGCCAGAAGAACGGCGTCAAATCAGTACCATAAGTGTCCGCCGAGCTGCAGGGCCTGGTAGGTGGCATAAGCTGCCAGTGCGAGGAAGGCGGCAGCGGCCAGGCGGCGAATCAGGGTTAGTGGCAGGCGATCGGCGGCAAAATTGCCGAGTAGTACTACGGGTACGTTGGCAACCAGCATGCCCAGGGTGGTGCCAATCACCACAAGGATGAAGTGCGGGTACTGCGCGGCCAGCATGACCGTGGCAACCTGGGTCTTGTCGCCCATCTCGGCGATGAAGAAGGCGATCAGGGTGGTCAGGAATGGGCCGTAGCGTTTGAAGCTCGAACTTTCATCGTCATCCAGCTTGTCGGGAACCAGGGTCCATAGCGCTACTGCGACAAAGGAGGCGGCGAGCGTCCAGCTTAGGGTCGCCGGGGAAAACAGGCCGGCGGCCCAGTTGCCGACGGCGCCGGCCAGGAAGTGGTTGGCCAGGGTGGCGATCACGATGCCCCAGATGATCGGCCAGGGCTTGCGAAAGCGCGCGGCCAGCAGCAAGGCGAGCAGTTGGGTCTTGTCGCCGATTTCGGCCAGGGCAACGATCAGGGTAGGTACTAGCAGGGATTCGAGCATCAGGCTTCCTAACAGGGGCGGGTCGACATGGCTATGACACGTACAGCCTTCCCGCCCCGGGTAAGGTGTGCGTGTCATAGGTCTTGTCAAACCCTGTGCGCAATGCCTTCAGCTAATGGCTGATTGTTGCAACAATGCACAAGCCTGTATTGCTAGGCTTTGGGTCGCACGCACCATGGCCTGTTGGCCAAGTATGTTGACGCGTGCCGTGCGAGCTGGCGCTCGCGGGAGACTACTCCCCTAGGACGGGCGCATTCTGCCCAACCTGGGTGGATTGGGCAAGCCTGCGTTTTTATCGGGTCGCTATGGCTTGCTCGCGCGGTAGATGCGGAAGCCCTTGGCTTGGGCCAGGGTATGGCAGGGGCCGAGGTATTGCTCGATCAATGGTGGGTATTTGAGAAAGCTGTTGGCTACCAGGCGCAGTTGGCCGTGCCGTTCGAGGTGCTCGGCGGCATGGCGCAACAGGTTTTCCGTGGCCTGGTAGTGGGTGTGTACGCCCTGATGGAACGGCGGGTTACTGAGGATTGCGGCTAGCCCCCGGGGCGCGGCGGCAATCCCGTCACCACTGATGACGTCAGCCTCTAGGCCGTTGGCTGCCAGGGTCAGGCGGCTGCTGACCACCGCGAAAGCATCGACATCCAGCAACGTGACCTGGCTCTCGGGATAGCGCCGTTTCAGTGCCGCGCCGAGCACGCCGGCGCCGCAGCCGAAGTCGAGCAGGTGGCCTGTCGGCAGCTGGTCCAGATGCTCCAGGAGCAGGGCGCTGCCAATGTCCAGGCGGCCATGGCTGAATACGCCAGGCAAGCTTACAACCGTTAGTGGGCCGTCACTCAGTGACAGGCTGTAGTGTCGCGCCAGGGTTTCGAGGTCCGGGGTTGCCGGGGCGTTTTCCACGGTTACTTGCCACAGCTGGCAATGGCGCGCACTGTCGAGTTTGCGCGCTCTGCCGAACGCGGCCAACTGCTTGGCCGCGCGTTCGATGCCGGTGCGCTTCTCGCCGACCAGAAATAGCGGGCGTCCGGCCAGTTGTGCGGCGAGGGCGCTCAGCAGGTAGTCGGTCAGTTCGCGTGATTTCGGCAGGAACAGCACCGCGGCGACGAACTCGCCTGCGGGGGGCGTTACGCCAAAGTGGCTACGTCCGCTAAAGCGGCTATCCAGTAGCGCCTGCTCGCCGGCATGCCAGCTCCAGCCCCGCGCCTGCGGCAACTGGCCGAGCAGGTCATCGGCCGGCAGGCCGGCAAGCAGCAGTGGGCCGCCGAACAGTTCAGCCTGGCGCAGCAGCACTTCGCTTCGCGGGTCCATGGGGTGGCTCCTGGGAAAAGCGCGAAGAATAGCAAATCTGGCCGGGGCTTGAGAGGGATGGGCTGCGGTGAGGCTGAGCAGATGGCCTCGCGCAGCTAGCCATTTGCCTCTTGGCGGCTAGTTCACCAGTCGGCGCGCGCTACCATCGAAGAACGCCTGGGCGTTCTCTGTCATCTGAATCACGATGCGCTGTCGCGCTTCACGGCTGCCCCAGGCGCTGTGCGGGGTGACGATCAGGCGTGGGATGTCGGCGGCGAGTAGCGGGTTGCCTTCTGTTGGTGGTTCCTGGGTCAGCACATCGGTGGCGGCGCCGCCCAGATGCCCGCGGCGCAGGGCGTCGGCCAATGCCTGTTCATCGACCAGGCCGCCGCGCGCGGTATTGATCAGAAAGGCGCCGGGTTTCATCAGGCTCAGTTGGTATTCGCCGATCAGGTTGTGGGTGGTGGCGTTGAGCGGGCAATGCAGGGTCAGGGCATCGACCTGCGGCAGCAACTCATCCAGTGGCAGGCGGTCTTGCCGGGGAGGGCGTCCTGGTAGTTGGCCAAGCAATACATGCATGCCGAAGGCTTCGGCCAGCCGCGCCACCGCGCCGCCCAATTCACCGTGACCGAGTAGGCCGAGCGTCTTGCCTTCCAGTTCGACGATAGGGAAGTCCAGCAGACAGAACTGGTTCGCCTTTTGCCAGTGACCGTCACGTACCGCGCCTTGATAGTCGGGCAGGCGAGTCGCCAGGGCGAGCAGCAGCATCAGGGTGTGCTGCGCCACCGAAGGCGTGCCGTAGCCCTGGCAATTGCAGACCAGTACCCCATGCTCGCGCGCGGCAGTCAGGTCGATGTTGTTGGTGCCGGTGGCGGCAATCAACACCAGTTTCAGCTCGGGGCAGGCGGCAAAGGTCTTGGCATCCAGCGGGACTTTGTTGCTGATCGCCACCTGCACACCCTGTAAGCGCTCGATCACTTGTGCAGGGCTGCTTTGCGGGTACAGCGTCAGCTCGCCGAATAGCTGGCGCAGTGGTGCCAAGTCGAGATCGCCGAGGTCGAGCGTGCTGTGATCCAGGAAGACTGCGTGGCTGCTTTTACTCATCAGCTGTACCTTTTCTGCTGTTGGCGCGGGGCGTAAGGTAAATAGCCTATCAGACCCCTATGCCTGTTGCGGAGCTGTCATGTATTGGACGGAGTTTTTCACCGTTGCCCTGATTCACTTGCTGGCTGTGGCCAGCCCCGGACCGGATTTTGCCATTGTGGTGCGCGAAAGCGTGGCCTTCGGTCGACGTGCCGGCATCTTCACTGCGCTGGGCGTGGGTGTCGGGATCTTCGTGCACGTGGCTTATTCGCTGCTCGGCATCGGCCTGATCGTGTCGCAGTCGATCGTCCTGTTCAACGCCCTGAAATGGCTGGCGGCCGCTTACCTGCTTTACATCGGGATCAAGGCGTTGCGCGCCAAACCGGCTGACTCTACCCGCGTTGAGTTGAGCGCGGAACAGGCTCAGCGTTCAGCGCGCGCAGCTTTCACCACCGGGTTTGTTACCAATGGTTTGAATCCCAAGGCAACCCTGTTCTTCCTCTCGCTGTTTACCGTGGTGATTAATCCGCACACCCCGCTCACCGTACAGGCCGGTTATGGCCTCTACCTGGCGCTGGCAACGGCGCTGTGGTTCTGTCTGGTGGCGATGTTGTTCAGTCAGCAGCGCGTACGCAGCGGGTTTGCCAGAATGGGGCACTGGTTCGATCGGCTGATGGGCGCGGTATTGGTGGCGCTGGGCGTCAAGTTGGCGTTCAGCGAGTTGCGTTGAACGGAGAGCTGAATCGAAAGAAGCCCCGCCTGTGCGGGGCTTCTTGGTTACTGCTTCGGTTTACAGCAGTTCGACTGCCACTGCCGTGGCCTCGCCGCCACCGATGCACAGCGCCGCGATGCCGCGTTTGCCGCCAGTATTTTTCAGGGCATTGATCAGTGTCAGGATGATTCGTGAGCCGGTCGAACCAATTGGATGGCCCTGAGCGCAGGCGCCGCCATAGATGTTGACCTTGGCGTGATCCAGCCCGTGTTCGCGCATGGCCAGCATGGTGACCATGGCGAAGGCTTCGTTGATCTCGAACAGATCGACATCGTCCTTGTTCCAGCCGGTTTTCTTCAGCAGGTTACTGATGGCGCCGACAGGGGCGATGGTGAACTCGCTCGGGTCCTGGCTCTGGGTGGCATGGCCGACGATCCTGGCGAGTGGTTTGAGGTCACGCTCGGCGGCGGCCTCGGCGGTCATCAGCAGTAGCGCAGAAGCGCCGTCGGAGATTGAGCTGGCATTGGCGGCCGTAATAGTACCGTCCTTGCGGAACGCCGGTTTCAGGCCTGGGATCTTCTCCAGGTTGGCGTTCAACGGCTGCTCGTCGTCCTTCACCACGATTTCGCCTTTGCGCGTGCTGATGCTGATCGGCACGATTTCAGCGGCCAGCAACCCAGCGGCGATAGCCGCCTGGGCCCGTTGTAGCGACTCGATGGCATAGGCGTCCATCGCCTCGCGGGTTATGCCGTATTGATCTGCGGTTTCCTGGGCGAAGGAACCCATCAAGCGACCTGAGCGGGCGTCTTCCAGGCCGTCGAGGAACATATGGTCCTTGACCTCGCCGTGGCCCATGCGCAGGCCGCTGCGGGCCTTCTCGAGCAGGTAGGGGGCGTTGGACATGCTTTCCATGCCGCCGGCGATCATCACCTGGTTGCTGCCAGCCTTGAGCAGGTCGTGGGCCAGCATCACCGCCTTCATGCCCGAGCCGCACAGCTTGTTGATCGTGGTGCAGCCGCTCGCGCTGGACAGGCCGGCATTCAGCGCGGCCTGACGCGCCGGACCTTGCTTGAGGCCGGCGGGCAGTACGCAGCCCATGATCACTTCTTCCACGTCAGTGGCATCGATACCGGCGCGGGCGACCGCTGCGCGGATTGCGGCTGCGCCTAGCTCCACCGCGGAAACGCTGGACAGGCAACCCTGGAAGCCGCCCATCGGGGTGCGGGCGCCACTGACGATGACGATATTTGGCATTACTGTTGCCTCTATGTGCTGGTTTGTATTGATAAGGTCGTTTCGCGACCTGATAAGTAAGTCAATTCTATCGTGTGACCAATGCCGGCAAAAAGGTCACTGGGCAAATCATTCTTTTGACTGATTTGCCCATCTGGCAAGCGTTCTAGAGTCCTGGCACGTTTAAAAACAATATCCTGCAGACAGGTACTCCTTATGTTGCAAACCCGCATCATCCCGCCCACGGCGAATGCCTATCAATATCCGCTGCTGATCAAGCGTTTGCTGCTTTCCGGCGTGCGCTATGAAAAAACCCGTGAAATCGTCTATCGCGATACCTTGCGCTACAGCTACGCAACCTTCAACGAGCGGGTTGCACGGCTGGCCAATGCGCTGACGACGGCCGGGGTCAAGGCCGGCGATACCGTGGCGGTGATGGACTGGGACAGCCATCGCTACCTTGAATGCATGTTCGCCATTCCCATGCTCGGCGCGGTGCTGCACACCATCAATATTCGCCTGTCGCCGGAGCAGATTCTTTACACCATGAACCACGCCGAGGACAAGTTCGTCTTGGTCAACAGTGAGTTCGTGCCGCTCTACAATGGCATCGCTGCACAACTGACCACGGTCGAGAAAACCCTGCTGCTGACCGATGCTGAGGAAAAAACCGCCGAACTACCGGGCCTGGTCGGTGAGTACGAGCAGTTGCTGGCAGCTGCCAGCCCCCGTTATGACTTCGCCGACTTCGACGAAAACTCGGTGGCCACGACCTTCTACACCACTGGCACCACCGGCAACCCCACGGGCGTGTATTTCACCCATCGGCAGTTGGTGCTGCACACCATGGCGGCGGCCAGTGTGTTGGGTAGCCTCGACAGCGTGCGCCTGCTGGGCAGCAACGATGTCTACATGCCGATTACCCCGATGTTCCACGTGCATGCCTGGGGCATGCCTTATGCCGCCACCATGCTGGGCGTCAAGCAGGTCTATCCAGGGCGCTACGAGCCGGAGTTGCTGTGCAAGCTGATCAAGGATGAGAACGTCAGCTTTTCCCACTGTGTGCCGACCATTCTGCAAATGCTGCTCAGCACCCCGAGCGCCCAGGGCCATGACTTCGGCGGGTTGAAGATGATCATCGGCGGCAGCGCGCTAAACCGCACGCTCTACGATGCGGCCAAGGCGCGCGGCATCCAGCTGACGGCGGCTTATGGCATGTCGGAAACCTGCCCGCTGATCTCCTGCGCGCACATCAACGACGAGTTGCTGGCTGGCAGTGAAGATGAGCAGATTACCTACCGGATCAAGGCCGGGGTGCCGGTGCCTCTGGTCGAGGCGGCGATCATGAGCGCTGATGGCAGCTTGCTGCCGGCGGACGGTGAGTCCCAGGGCGAGTTGGTGCTGCGTTCGCCCTGGCTGACCCAGGGCTATTTCCGCGAGCCGGAGAAAGGCCAGGAGCTCTGGGAGCACGGCTGGTTGCATACCGGTGACGTGGCGACCATCGACGGCATGGGTTTTATCGAAATTCGAGACCGCATCAAGGATGTGATCAAGACCGGTGGCGAGTGGATCTCCTCACTGGAGCTGGAAGACCTGATCAGCCGTCATCCGGCCGTGCGTGAAGTGGCCGTGGTGGGTGTGGCGGATCCGCAGTGGGGCGAGCGGCCCTTTGCCTTGCTGGTGCTGCGTGATGAGCAGGTGCTGGATGCCAAGGGGCTCAAGGATCACCTCAAGCCTTATATCGAACAGGGCCACATCAATAAGTGGGCCATTCCCTCGCAGATCGCCCTTGTTACTGAAATTCCCAAGACCAGTGTCGGCAAGCTGGACAAGAAGCGCATTCGCCTGGACATCGCCCAATGGCAGGCGGCTGGCTGTGCGTTTCTCTCCACCCTGTAGTGTGTGCTGGTGATACCTCGAAGAAGTGACTGCACAGTCAAACAAGCGTTTGGCTTGCTAAATATTCTTTTCCAGCCATTCTAGGCCTGTAGTGGGTCGGGCTAGTGCGCTGAAACCTGCGAGCCAGAGTGCCTGGGGAGGCTGCAAATCACACTTTCGAGGGATCAAGCAGTCACACCCTCTGGCTATAGTCCGCACCATCCATAACAAAAAAGTACATGGAGTAGCGTCGATGACAAAAGTAAAGAAAACCTGGCGCCTGGCAAAACTGCCGTTGGCCGTCAGCCTCGCATCCACCCTCGCCACACCGGCATTCGGCGTGAATTTCAATATCGGTGAAATCGAAGGTCAATTCGATTCCTCGCTGTCCGTGGGGGCCAGCTGGTCGGTCAAGGGCGCTGACAAAGACCTGATCGGCAAGAACAACGGTGGCGATGGTCTGTCGCAAACTTCTGACGATGGCCATTTGAATTTCAAGAGAGGCGAAACCTTCTCGAAAATCTTCAAGGGTGTACACGACCTTGAGTTGAAGTACGGCGATACTGGCGTTTTTGTACGCGGCAAGTATTGGTATGACTTTGAGCTGAAAGACGAAAATCGTCAGTTTAAAGACATCAGTGACAGCAACCGCAAAGAAGGCGCTCAAGCTTCCGGTGCGCAAATTCTCGATGCCTTTGTTTACCACAACTACGAGCTTCTGGATCAGCCGGGTTCCGTACGTTTAGGTAAGCAGGTAGTGAGTTGGGGGGAAAGTACCTTCATCCGCAACAGCATTAACGAAATCAACCCGGTTGACGTTGCTGCCTTTCGTCGTCCTGGTGCCGAAATCAAGGAAGGCTTGATTCCGGTCAATATGTTTTATGTGGCACAGAGCTTGACGGACAATCTGTCGGCTGAAGCGTTTTATCAGCTCGAGTGGGATCAAACAGTCGTTGACAACTGCGGTACGTTCTTCTCACAGGCAGATATTGTTGCTGATGGTTGCAACAACAATTTGAATGTTTTGACTATTACACCGGCTCAAATTGCCGGAATAAATTCTACTATTACGGGTGCCGGATCATTAGCCGGTTTTGGTGCTAATGCAATATCCGGCACTAGCGAGGGTGTAACTGTGCCGCGTGGCGGTGACCGTGACGCACGCGATAGCGGACAGTTTGGTGTGGCTCTGCGTTACTTCTCACAGCCGCTGGACACCGAGTTCGGTGCCTATGTGATGAACTACCACAGCCGTACGCCAATTTTTAGTGCTACAGCTGCGGGTCAAAACGTATACAGTGCTGCGGGTCTTGCAGGTACTGCAGCTCCGTTGATAGTTGCGGGTAATTCACAGTATTTCATGGAGTATCCAGAGGATATTCGTCTCTATGGTTTGAGCTTTTCGACCACGTTGCCTACTGGTACCTCTTGGGCCGGTGAGTTGAGCTACCGTCCGAACGCGCCCGTGCAGATCAACTCGACTGACGTTCTGTTTAGCGGCGTAAAACTGCTCGGTGGTGCGTTTACCAATGCCTCTGTTCTTAATGGCACCGCGGGTCAAGATCTGCACGGCTATAACCGCAAAGAAATAACCCAGTTCCAAACCACGTTTACTCATTTCTTCGATCAGGTTATGGGCGCTTCTCGCCTCACGCTGGTTGGTGAAATTGGTATTGCGCACATTGGTGGTCTGGAAAGTACCGATAAAGTTCGTTATGGCCGTGATCCTGTATTTGGCCCAGGGCCATTGCCGCCAACGCAAGTAGCGCCAGGCGTTTTTCGTGAAACTTGTTCCCAGATTCTCAATGGGAATGCGGGTAAGAACGTGCGTCGCTACTGTGAAGATGATGGCTTCGCTACCAGTACTTCCTGGGGTTACCGCGCTCGCGCCATTTGGGACTACCCAGATTTCTTCGCTGGCATAAACCTCAAGCCAAGCGTTGCCTGGTCGCATGACGTGGATGGTTACGGCCCGAATGGTTTGTTCACTGAAGGCGCCAAGGCTGTAAGCCTGGCTCTGGATGCGGAGTACCAGAATACTTACACCGCCGGCCTTTCCTACACTGACTTCTTTGATGGCAAATACAACACCTCCACTGACCGCGACTTCGTTGCACTCAGCTTTGGTATGAACTTCTAAGCGCACAGGAATTTTGAGGAAGACTCTGTATATGAAAACAACAAAAAGTCTGTTGCAAACCGGCGCGCTGACCCTTT
>JAUSOF010000013.1 GCA_030656145.1 Pseudomonas sp. | reverse complement strand
GGCAGGCGTTCGAGGATGTGGCGCAGGTAAGCGTAAGGCTCCTGGCCGTTGGCCTTGGCGGTTTCCACCAGGCTGTAGATTTGTGCGCTGGCGGTCGCGCCCTTGGGCGTGTCGCTGAACACCCAGTTTTTACGGCCGATGACGAAGGGACGGATGGCGTTTTCGGCACGGTTGTTATCGATCGGCAGGTGGCCACCTTCGACGTAGCGTTCAAGCCGGCTCCAGTTGCTGGCCAGGTAGTTCACCGCTTTACCCAGCGCGTTTTGCGCGGTGACCTGGGGCTGGGTTTTCTCCAGCCAGGCCTTGAGTTGAGCGAGGATCGGCAAGCTGTGCTGTTGACGGCCCTGATGGCGCTGCTCGGCGCTGGCTTCCTTGAAGTCGCGCTCGATGCCGTACAGCTTGTTGATCAGGCTCAGCGCGACGTCGGCCCGTCCGGTTTTGCCCTTGGGCTGCACCTTCTGTGCTTCGATAAATTTACGCCGCGCATGCGCCAAGCAGGCCAGTCGCTCAACGCCCGACTGGGCGGCCACGGCGTTGTAGCCGGCATAGTCGTCGGTCATCAAATAACCGCGATAGCCGGCGAGCAGGCGCAAGGGTATTTCCTGCGCGCGGCTGGTTGTGTAGTCGAAGAGGACCACCGGCCTGTCTGGCGGGCCGCCGGTTTGCACCCACATCCACGATTGGCTGCTGGGGTCGCGCCCCGGCTCTTTGAGCACCTGCACCCGGGTTTCGTCGCAGTGCAGCACCGGATAGCCCAGCAGCGTGTCGCGCATCAGGTTGAGCAAGGGTTGCAGGTGCTCACCGCACTGGATCACCCAGCGCGCCAAGGTCTGCCGCGGGATGTCGATGCCATGACGATGGAGGACTTTCTCGAAGCGGTACAGCGGCGTGCCGTCGACATACTTGGTGCTCAGCAACATCGCCAATACACTGGGGCTGGCCATGCTCTTCTCGATCAATTGCGCCGGCTTGTCGGCGGTCACCGGGGCGGTTTCACACCCTTTGCAGGCGTAGGTCTTGCGGATGTGTTTGATCACCCGGATCTGCATCGGGATGATTTCCAGCTGTTCGCTGGTTTCCTCACCGATCACTTGCTTGCGGCAACCGCAGGCGCAGGTCAGCTCGTGCTCGTGCAGTTCATGGATGACTTCGACGCGGGGCAGTTCGGCCGGCAACGGCTTGCGCTTGCCACGACGTTTGACCGGCGCAACGACTTCTTCTTCGACCTCAGCGGCCGGAGCTTCGGGTTCCGCTTCGGCCAGGCTTTCGGCCTCGTTGAAGATCTCCAGCTGCGGCGAGTCGGGATCGGCGGTCTGCTCGGATTTACGGCCGAACAGGCGCTGGATCAGCAGTGCGTTCTGCTCACGCAGGCGCTCGATCTGCCCATCCTTTTCCGACATCTGTACGTTCGCCGTCAGCAGCAACTGCTTCAGCAAAATAGGGTCATCGGGAAGGGTTTCGGGCACGGAAATCATGCCGTGGATTATACCAATTCAGGTCACGAAACGGGGCGTCAGCACCTTGTGCGGTTGGTTGCCCCAGAGGTCGATGCCCTCCAGGAGCTGGTTCAATTCCCGCACAGTCAGTTCGATGGCCTCGTCGCCCGCATCGGGCTTGGTCTTGAACCGCTCGGCCTCCAACCGCTTGAGCCACAGACAGAAGCCGTTGCGATGCCAGTACAGAATCTTTACCTGGCTGCGCGTGCGGTTAAGGAAAACAAACAACACCGGGTCGAACACCGCGACCTTGATATCCAGCTCGACCAGGGCCGCCAGACCATTGATGGATTTACGGAAATCGACCGGCTTGGGATAGAGGTAAACCGCTTTGACCCTGGGGTCGGGACGCATCATGTGCTGGGCTCCAGAAAGAAATCAGAGCACAGCATCGGCGGGTTATCGGTTCATTTGAAGGTGGGGTTTATGGAGCACTTACATCAGTACGAACCAGCCGATGGCGAACAGGCGGGCAGGTTTATAGCCCTCGCGCCAGCGCAGCAGGGTGAACAGGCAGGCGAGTGCCGCGCAGGCGATGACCAGGACAAAGCTGCCGAATAGGGCTGCCTGGTAAGGGCCGAACACGCACAGGCCGATGACCAGCCAGGTGCAGCCCAGCAGTACGTTTACGACCTGGGTGTAACGGGGCGATGCATGCTTGAGGTCGAGCACCCCATAGGTGAACAGGATGCCGAACAGGGTGGTTACTGCCGAGCTGAGCGGAAAGCTCAATTGATGCCAGCCGAGTGAGTTTGGCCAAAGCCATTGCAGGGCGAAGCCGAGCTGGATGAACTGGTAGCAGCCGAAGCTGGCAACGAACAGGCTGTACCAGAAGTAGTTGCGGTCGCGGGTGATGACGAAGATCGACAGGTTGTAGATGAGCATTGCTGCCAGCGCGCCGAAGAACAGCCCCTGCAAGAGCAGCATGCGTTGCTCATGGTGGTTGAAGGTTGCGCTGGTCATCAGGCTGGCGCTGAGGTTGGCCGAGCCTTCGGTCTGCATGCGTAGAATCAGTTCGCGGTTTTCCCCGGCGGCCAGACGTAGCGGTAGCAGCAACTGTCGATGTTCGATCCAGCGCGTCGCGAATGGACGCTGGTCGCCAGAACGGTAGACGCGCTCGCCATCCAGGCCATAGGCATCCAGGTAGTCCAGCAGTGGGTTGCCGATTATTAGCACCCAGTCCATGTCCTTGGCTTCGGGGTTATGCAGTTGCACGCGCAGCCAATAGGCGCTGCCGGTATAGCCGAAGCTGGCATCGCGGCGGCCAACCGGTTGCCAGGCTGAGTTTGGCAGGTTGCGCACATCGTCTATCGTTGCCTGTTGCTGCGGATCCTCCCAGACTTGCATGAGGGGGGCCGGCAGCATGGTTTGTTCCGTCGCCGGCAGCGAGAGAATGTCCGCCTGGCTCAGGCCTGGCAGCAGTACAGACAGCAGTAACACGCGTAAGGCGGCAAGCAAGTTCAGGTTCTCGGACAAGTGATGTGAAGCGCCCGCGCGGATCGATATCCACGTGGCTGATAGCAGCTTAGCCTAGTGGCTTTGCGCTATTAACCAAAGGGCTTTAAGTCTGCAGCGCAGCTACGGCTTTTGCTGCATGCCGTGCTGTTGGTCATGGGCAACGTTACGGCACCGCCTGCGCAGCATGGAATTGCCGCTCCTTTCGCGCCTAGAATAGTGCGCCGGTGAATGCCGGCAGCACCTCATTTTAAGATTCAGGAGCAAGCCCATGAGCTCGACGGTGACGATCAATCAAGCGCCAGCGCCTGCTGTGCCTAAGGCCGCGATGAGCTACAAGCTGGAGGCATGGCAATGAGCTGGGATCTGGCGACTCCATTTGTGGTCGATATCCAGGTGATGGCCGACGATATCGACGGTCTGGGGCATGCCAATAATGCGGTCTATGTCAGTTGGCTGGAGCGCTGCGCCTGGCGTCACTCGCAATACCTGGGCCTTGATCTGGCCGAATACCGTCGGCTCGATCGTGCCATGGCAGTATTGCGCCACGAGATCGATTACCTGGCCAGTGCTTATGAAGGCCAGGAGCTGCAGATGGCCACCTGGATCGTCGAGTCCGATCAGCGGCTGAAGATGGATCGGCGCTTTCAGTTGGTCCGTCCCGCAGACGGCCTGACTTTATTGCGGGCCAAGACCACCTTCGTCTGTATCGAGCTGTCCAGCGGCAAACCCAAGCGCATGCCGATCGAATTCGTCGAAGGCTACGGCTGTGCCCTGCAGTTGCCCTTTCCTCTGGAGCTCTGAACACCAGTTTCATTACAATTGCGGGGCCAGGAACAGGGCATCGTTGTCGAACATTACCTGGTAGCGGCGGGTTTCCCCAGCTTCGAGCAAAATCGACTGGCTGCTGGCCAGGCCGGCTGCATCGCAGTTGTCAGCCGGCTTCAGGCGGGCCCTGAGGTAGAGCGTGCCGGCCGGCACCTCCAGGCTTGCCGACTTGCCAACCTGCAGTTGTGCCACCGGCTTCTCTTCCACCAATAACTCGACAGTGCACGCCTTCGGTACCTTGCGATCGCGGCTGATAACCAGTTGGGCCATGGCCTCTGGGGCAGGCTGCAGCTCGGATTCGCCTGGTTTTTTTTCGTCTGCCTGGCTCAGGCCGAGGCACAAGTACAGGCTGGCGAGCAGTATGAGCATGCGCATGTTGCTTCTCCTTGACGGTGTAGGTTCAAGGATTGTGGACTCTGTGCGAGAGGCTGCGTTCCATTTCGGTACGTTGTGCATTCCCTGTGGGGCATTTCATCCAGAGCAATAGGCCGCGTACACTACGCGGCGTTTTTTCGAGAATGTTGCTATGCAGATCGCCCTTGCACCGATGGAAGGATTGGTCGATGAGATCCTTCGCGATGTGCTGACCCGGGTCGGCGGCATCGACTGGTGCGTGACCGAATTTATCCGGGTCACCGAGCGGGTGCTGCCCGTTTCGACCTATCAGAAGCTGGCCCCGGAACTGTTCAGCGCTGCGCAAACGGCGGCCGGTACGCCATTGCGCGTGCAGTTTCTCGGCTCCGATCCACAGTGTCTGGCGGATAACGCCGCCTTTGCCTGCACCCTAGGCGCACCGGTGATCGATCTCAACTTCGGCTGCCCGGCGAAAACCGTGAACAAGTCCCGTGGCGGCGCGGTGTTGTTGAAAGAGCCGGAGCTGCTCCATGCCATCGTCCGCGAGGTGCGTCGCACGGTGCCGGCGCAGATTGCGGTAACGGCCAAGATGCGCCTGGGTTTCGATCACAAGGACTACGCCCTGGCGTGCGCCGAGGCGTTGGTCGAAGGCGGAGCGTCGCAGCTGGTGGTGCATGCGCGAACCAAGGTCGAGGGCTACAAGCCGCCAGCCCATTGGGAGTGGGTGGCGCGGGTGCAGGAGGCGGTCAAGGTGCCGGTGTTCGCCAATGGCGAGGTGTGGACCCTGGACGACTGGCGGCGTTGCCGCGAAATCAGCGGGGTCGAGGACATCATGCTCGGCCGCGGCCTGGTGGCGCGACCGGATCTGGCCCGGCAGATTGCCGCGACCCGGGCCGGGCAGGCCGTGGTTGAGATGACCTGGGCCGAGTTGCAACCCTTGCTCGCCAATTTCTGGTTGCAGGCGCGGCGCAAGATGTCCCCGCGCTATGCCCCGGGGCGTTTGAAGCAATGGCTGGCGATGCTGACGCGCAGCTACCCCGAGGCGTTCGCCTTGTTCAATGTGCTGCGCCAGGAGAACGATTGTAGCCGGATCGATGCCTTGCTCGGCGTCGATGTGCCGCCTGGCCCGCGCCAGGAGCAGCTGGCCAGCGCTTGAGCGTAGAGGCTTTGTGGTTTGGGTTAGCCGCTGAGCCGATATTGGCTCAGGGCTGCGGTTTATGCGTGGCGTAACCCATCGTTGCGGTGTGCCTGCTGGCGCTATGTCGGGTTGCGCGCTGCGCGAATGACGTGGCGACCCCGGCGGCATGCACCGCTAACCCGACCTGCGTGCCCGGTTGCGTATCATTCAGTGCGCGGGCGCTGGGGGGTGTGCATCAACAGGGCGCGGAACTCCCCTAGTGGCAATGGCTTGCTGAACAGGTAGCCCTGGTACAGGTGGCAGTCTTGTTGCTGGAGAAAATCCAGCTGCTCCTGCTGTTCGACGCCTTCGGCAATAATTGCCAGGCCAAGGCTGCGCGCCATGGCGACGATGGCGCGGATGATTTCTGCATCGTTGGCATCACTGGGGGCGTCGCGGACAAACGATTGGTCGATCTTCAGCAGATCCACCGGCAGGCGTTTGAGGTAGGTCAGCGAAGAGTAGCCCGTACCGAAATCGTCCATGGCGAAGCTGACGCCGAGCTTCTTCAGGTGATTCATCTTGACGATGGTGTCTTCGATGTTCTGGATCACGATGCCTTCGGTGATTTCCAGCTTGAGCATGGAGGCGGGCAGAGCGCTGCCGCGCAGGCTGCTTTCCACGCGCTCGACAAAGTCATTGTGGCGAAACTGGCGTGGGCTGATGTTGACGCAAAGACTGAAGTTCTGCGCATCGACCAGCCCCTCGTCGAGTAGCTGGGCGCAGGCGTGGCAGGATTCGGCGAGCACCCAGCCGCCGACCTCAAGGATCAATCCGCTCTCTTCCAGTACGTGGATAAACACGGCTGGCGACTGTGCGCCCAGGGTTGGATGAAGCCAGCGCAGTAACACTTCGGCGCCAATGATCTGGCCGCTACGGGCATCCGCCTGGGCCTGGAAGTACAGCTCGAATTCGCCGCGTGCCAGGGCCAGGCGCAGGTCATTTTCCAGGCGTAAACGCTCGCTGGCAGCTTCCTGCATGGTCCGGTGGAACAGCTGGACGGTATTGCGCCCGGAGTCCTTGGCCCGATACAGGGCGATGTCGGCGCGTTTCAGCAGGTCGGCGGGGGTGGCGCCGTGGTCGGGGATCAGGGCGATGCCGATACTCGGTGTGACCTGCAAGCGATGGCCGTCGATGAGCATGGGCTCGGCCAGCAGCATGCGCAGTTTTTCGGCAACCGCACGGGCCTGGAGAGTGACGGTTGCACGGGGGCCTTCGAGGCCGGAGAGCAGTATGACGAACTCGTCGCCGCCGAGACGGGCAACCGTGTCTTCCTCGCGGATGCTGGCTTCCAGGCGGGCAGTGACCAGTTTGAGCACGCTGTCGCCGACCGGGTGGCCGAGCGAGTCATTGATGTGCTTGAAGTGGTCGAGGTCGAGGAACAGCAGCGCGCCGCGCAAATCGTGGCGCTTGAGTAGGGCGATTTGCTGGGTCAGGCGATCCATCAGCAGGGCGCGGTTGGGCAGGTTGGTCAGCGAGTCGTGGTAGGCCAGGTGCTGGATCTGCGCCTGGGCGTCCTTCAGCAGGCTGACGTCGCGGGCGGTTAGCAGCAGGCAGTCCAGGCCGTTGAGATCGATCGGCTCGACCGAGACCTCCACTGTTCTGATGCTGCCATCGCGGTGCTTGCCGAGCATCTCCTTATGCGTCACCCGGCCGTCGCGCTGGAGTATTTCGAGCATCTCCTGGCGCTGCCTGGGATCGGCCCAGACGTTGAGTTCCAGGGCGGTATGCCCGATGACTTCCTCCGCGCTATAACCGGTAAGGCGGTAGAAGCCTTCGTTGACCTCGATGTAGCGGGCCGTATCGCGCTCGGTAATGGTGATGGCGTCGGGGCTGGAGTGAAAGGCCTTGGCGAATTTCTCCTGACTGGCCTGGAGTGCGACCTCGGCTTGCAGGCGCTCGCCGACATCGCGCAAGGTGGTGAGAATACACAGCTGGCGATCGACCCGAATGAAGCGGCTGGACACCACGCAGGTCAGTTCAGCGCCACTCTTGGTGCGGTAGCGGGCCTGTTCATTGTCGAGGCTCTGTTGCGCGGTCAGCTTGGCGTACAGGCGCTCGCGTTCGTCATTCTCGACCCAAAAATCGAGCTCCGCGCCGCAGCGGCCGACGATTTCCTGTGGCGTCCAGCCAAAGGCCGCGCTGAAGCTGTCGTTGATTTCGACGAAGATGCCGTCGCGTATTCGGGATACGCAGATCGGGTCGGGACTGGCCTGGAACAGGGTGGCGAATTTCTCTTCCGAGGCGGCCAGGCGCTGTTCGCGCTGCACCCGCTCGCTGATGTCGATGAGGATGCCGGCCATGCGCAAGGGCTTGCCTTGTTCGTCGCGGTAGAGCTTGGCGGTGCTCTCCAGGTAGTGCACTTCTTTATTGCTGTAGATCGCCCGATAGGTGACTTGAAAGTCCTGCTCGGTACCTTGCGTCAGCAGGTGATAGGTCTGGCGCATGGCGCGGCGATCGCCCGGCGGTACATGGCTGAAGAACGCGTGGAAATCGCCATGAAAGGGCTCCTGCCTCAAGCCGTGGAGGGTTGAGGCACGGCTTGAGGCAAACAGCATGTTACTCGGGATGTGCCAGTCCCAGGTGCCCAGGTCGGCAGAGTCCAGGGCCAGGTTCAGGCGTTCCTGGCTGCTTTTCAGTGCCTGCTCCTGGGCGCGCTGTTGGGTGATGTCGCGGACCGTCAGGACCAGGCAGGTGCTCCCGTCCAGCTGGATTTCACCACCGAACAACAGGTTGTTACTGACACTGCCATCGCGGCTGTACAGGCGCACTTCCAGCTCGTTCAGGCAGCCTTGGCGTACGGCGTCGAGCATCCGCTGGCGGTCATGGGGGTCAGCCCAAATCCCCAGTTGCAGCGAAGTGAGCCCCAGGGTTTCGCCACTTTTCCAGCCGAATTGCCGCTCGAAAGCCGGGTTGACCTCAATAAAGCGCCCGCTTGCTTTGTCGGTGATCACCACCGCGTCTGGAGTATGCAGAAATGCTTGGGCGAATTTCTCCTCGCTGCCGCGCAGTGCGGCTTCGACGCGCTTGCGTTCGCTGGTATCGAGAAAGGTACAGAGTAGAAAGGCTTGTCCGTCCAGATCGATGTATTGGCTGGATATCACGCCGTCCAGGATGCGGCCATCACGGGCGCGCATCTGTACTTCCAGGGTGATCGGTTCGCGGTTGTTCAGTACGGCGCGGTGCAGGCTGTCGCGCTGCCTGGGATGTACCCAGAGATTAAGGTCGAGGGTCGTGCGACCGATGATCTCGTCGGTTGGCCAGCCGAAAGTGCTGGTGAAATGCTGGCTGGCCTCGGTGATCATGCTGTCGGCTAAGCGCACCAGTAGCGTAGCGTCCGGGCTCAGACGGAACAGGCTGGAAAAGCGCTGCTCGGTATTGAGCCGCGCCTTGACGCCGCTCGACTCCATGACCTGACCGTGCTCAATGTCCCACAACCATGCGCCAGGTTGTGCTTGATTCAGGCCTTTAGGCCGCAGTGGGGCTTCTGTGCAGGTACTTGCAGATGGGCCCAGGTTGCGGGATGGGGCGCGCGGCAGCGGCGGTAGGCTATCACTGGCGTTGGCCATGAGCGGCTCTTTCGCTATGGGGTGAGATGGTGTGGTCCTTGAACTGACAACCTTGCGGGGTCATTCCGAGGGCCCTTTTTATCGTTATGCGCCTCACGTTAGCCTTTGCGCAGGCGCTAGCGCAAGGTCGTCGCGCTGCGCATCGAGTAACTGCATGAAGGCCCGTGCGGCATTCGACAGAGTGCGCTCGGTGTGCGAGATATAGCCGAGTTGTCGCGACAGCTGGATGCCGGGCAGCGGCAGGCGTGCGACCTGCTCGTCGAGCATGGTGCGCGGCAATACGCTCCAGGCCAGGCCGATCGACACCATCATCTTGATGGTCTCCAGATAATTGGTGCTCATGACGATATTCGGCGTCAGCGCCTGGGCTTCGAACAGACGCCGCACGATGTGGTGAGTAAAGGTATTGCCGCCGGGGAACACTGCCGGGTGCCGGGCGACGTCGGCCAGGCTGATCGCGCCACTGCGGGCCAGTGGATGCTCGGGCGCGGCGACGAAATCCAGCGGGTCGTTCCACACCGCTACCGCATGCACCGGCTCGCGGGTTTCCGGGGCCAGGGTGATCACCGCCAGCTCGGCGCGGCCATGCAGGACTTCTTCATAGGCCACTTCGGAGTCGAGAAACTGGATGTCCAACGCCACCTGCGGGTGCGTGCGGGTGAAGGCGCGCAGCAGGGGTGGCAAGCGGTGCAGGCCTATATGATGGCTGGTGGCCAATGTCAGCCGGCCGCTGACCTCGCCGCTGAGGTTGTTCAGGGCGCGGCGGGTGTCGTCCAGTACATTGAGAATCTGGTAGGCGCGCGGCAGCAGGGCGCGGCCGGCCTCGGTCAGGCTCACCTCGCGACCCAGGCGGTCGAACAGGCGCACATTCAGTTGCTGTTCCAGGTTGGCGATACGCTTGCTCACCGCCGGTTGGGTCAGGTGCAGGCGTTCGGCGGCATCAGAGAAGCTGCCCAGTTCGGCGATGGCAATAAAGGCATTGAGCGTGGCGAGATCCATGGCAATAGCTCCCAGCGGTAAGCCATAACGAGAGGCTTGTAGCGTACCGCTATTCCTGAATGGAATCCTTTGGATAAAAAATATGAATTTGAGTAATTCAATCCAAGCTCATAGGATCACCCTATAAATAAAGGGCTATTGGTCCTTGAATAGAAACACGCTGATGAGGAAACCGCTGATGGCCGGCAAAACGCTCTATGACAAGCTCTGGGAAATGCATGAGGTGAAGCGCCGTGACGATGGTTCGTCGCTGATCTACATCGACCGCCATATCCTCCACGAAGTGACCTCGCCGCAGGCCTTCGAAGGGCTACGTCTGGCAGGGCGCAAGCCGTGGCGCATCGATGCCAACATCGCCACCCCGGATCACAATGTGCCGACCACCAAGGCCGAGCGTCAGGGCGGCCTGGAGTCGATCACCGATGAGGTGTCGCGGATTCAGGTGCAGACCCTCGACGAGAACTGCGATGCCTTCGGTATTCTCGAATTCAAGATGAACGATGTGCGCCAGGGCATCGTCCATGTGGTCGGCCCGGAGCAGGGCGCGACCCTGCCGGGCATGACCGTGGTCTGCGGCGACTCGCATACCTCGACCCATGGTGCGTTCGGCGCGTTGGCCCACGGCATCGGCACTTCCGAGGTCGAGCATGTGCTGGCGACCCAGTGCCTGGTGGCCAAGAAGATGAAGAACATGCAGGTTCGCGTGGAGGGCCAGTTGCCCTTCGGCGTGACCGCCAAGGACATCGTCCTCGCGGTGATCGGCAAGATCGGCACCGCTGGCGGCAATGGCCATGCCCTGGAATTCGCCGGCAGCGCGATCCGAGAACTGTCGCTGGAAGGGCGCATGACCATCTGCAACATGTCGATCGAGGCGGGCGCCCGGGTCGGTCTGGTGGCCGTGGATCAGAAAACCGTCGATTACGTCGAAGGTCGCCCGTTCGCACCCAAGGGTGCGGATTGGGCCAAGGCGGTCGCCCAGTGGCAAGACCTGGTGTCCGACGCCGATGCGCATTTCGACAAGGTCGTTGAGTTGCGGGCCGAAGACATCAAGCCGCAAGTCAGCTGGGGCACGTCGCCGGAGATGGTGCTGGCCGTCGATCAGCGTGTGCCGGACCCTGCGGTCGAGAGCGACCCAGTGAAAAAGGACTCGATCACTCGCGCCCTGAAATACATGGGGCTCAAGGCCAATCAGGCGATCACCGACATTCAGCTCGACCGGGTATTCATCGGTTCCTGCACCAACTCGCGGATCGAAGACCTGCGCGCTGCTGCCGCCGTGGCCAAGGGCCGCAAGGTCGCATCGACCATCAAGCAGGCCATGGTGGTGCCGGGCTCGGGCCTGGTCAAAGCCCAGGCGGAAAAAGAGGGACTGGATCAGATCTTTATTGCCGCTGGTTTCGAATGGCGTGAGCCGGGCTGCTCCATGTGCCTGGCGATGAACCCGGACAAACTCGGCAGTGGCGAGCATTGCGCCTCCACCTCCAACCGCAACTTCGAAGGCCGTCAGGGCGCCGGCGGCCGCACCCATCTGGTCAGCCCGGCCATGGCAGCGGCGGCGGCGGTGACCGGCCACTTTATCGACGTGCGTGAATTGACCCAGGCCTGAGGAGTCCGAATATGCGAGCTTTTACTCAACACACCGGCCTGGTTGCGCCGCTCGATCGCGCCAATGTCGACACCGACCAGATCATTCCCAAGCAGTTCCTGAAGTCGATCAAGCGCAGCGGCTTCGGCCCCAATCTGTTCGATGAGTGGCGTTACCTGGATGTCGGTCAGCCCAATCAGGACAGTTCCAAGCGTCCGCTGAACGCGGACTTCGTGCTGAATTTCCCGCGTTACCAGGGTGCCAGCGTGCTGCTGGCGCGGGAGAACTTCGGTTGCGGTTCCAGCCGCGAGCATGCGCCCTGGGCGCTGGAAGAGTACGGCTTTCGCGCGATCATCGCGCCGAGCTTTGCCGACATCTTCTACAACAACAGCTTCAAGAACGGCCTGCTGCCGATCATTCTCGACGAGCACGATGTCGATGAATTGTTTCAGCAGAGCGAAGCCTGCGAAGGCTATCAGCTGACTGTCGACCTGGGCGCGCAAACGGTGACCCGGCCTGACGGCAAGCAATACGCCTTCGAGGTGGATGCCTTCCGCAAGCATTGCCTGTTCAACGGTCTGGACGACATCGGCCTGACCCTGCAGGACGCCGAGGCGATCAAGGCCTTTGAAGTCGATTACCAGCAGAAGAGCCCCTGGCTGTTCGGCGCAATCAAGTAGTAGGGTGCGCGGGGCCGCCCAGGCTGTGCGCACCGACTGACCGACCATCTACAGGGTGCGCGCACCCTACGGTTTATTGAGGACAAGATGAGCAAACAGATTCTGATTCTGCCCGGCGACGGTATCGGCCCGGAAATCATGGCCGAGGCGGTCAAGGTGCTGGAGTTGGCCAACGACAAGTTCGACCTGGGTTTTGAGCTGTCGTTTGACCAGTTGGGCGGCGCCGCCTATGAGCAATACGGCGTGCCACTGGCCGACGAAACCCTGGAGCGCGCCCGCGCCGCCGATGCGATCCTGCTCGGCGCGGTGGGTGGCCCCCAGTGGGATGCCATCGATCCGGCCCTGCGCCCGGAGCGCGGCCTGTTGAAGATCCGTTCGCAACTGGGTCTGTTTGCCAACCTGCGCCCGGCCATCCTCTATCCGCAGCTGGCCGATGCCTCGTCGCTCAAGCCCGAAGTGGTTGCCGGGCTGAACATCCTGATCGTGCGTGAACTGACCGGCGGTATCTATTTCGGCAGCCCGCGTGAATCGCGCGTGCTGGAAAACGGCGAGCGCATGGCGTTCGACACCCTGCCGTACAGCGAAAGCGAGATCCGTCGCATCGCCCGTGTCGGTTTCGACATGGCCCGCGTACGCGACAAGAAACTCTGTTCGGTGGACAAGGCCAACGTGTTGGCCTCCAGCCAGCTGTGGCGCACCGTGGTCGAGGAAGTGGCCAAGGATTACCCGGACGTTCAGCTCAGCCACATGTATGTCGATAACGCGGCCATGCAACTGGTGCGCGCGCCCAAGCAGTTCGACGTGATGGTCACCGACAACATGTTCGGCGACATTCTGTCGGATGAGGCTTCCATGCTCACCGGCTCTATCGGCATGCTGCCGTCCGCTTCGCTGGACGCCAACAACAAGGGCATGTACGAGCCGTGCCACGGTTCGGCGCCGGACATCGCCGGGCAGGGTATCGCCAATCCGCTGGCGACCATCCTCTCGGTCTCGATGATGTTGCGTTACAGCTTCAGCCAGAGCCAGGCTGCCGATGCCATCGAGCAGGCAGTCAGCAAGGTACTCGATCAAGGCCTGCGCACCGGCGACATCCATTGCACGGGTACGACCAAGGTCGGCACCGCCGCCATGGGCGATGCGGTAGTCGAGGCGTTGCGTAGTCTGTAATCTTCCAGGTTCTCCGGCGAATTCCCGGCGGTCTGTTCATATAGGTGTAGTGGTTATGAAACGTGTAGGTCTGATCGGTTGGCGTGGCATGGTGGGTTCCGTGCTGATGCAGCGCATGCTGGAAGAGCAGGATTTCGACTTGATCGAGCCCGTGTTCTTCACCACCTCCAATGTCGGCGGTCAGGGTCCGGCCATTGGCAAGGACATCGCCCCGCTGAAGGATGCCTACAGCATCGACGAGCTGAAAAGCCTCGACGTGATCCTTACCTGCCAGGGTGGTGACTACACCAGCGAAGTCTTCCCCAAACTGCGCGAGGCAGGCTGGAAGGGTTACTGGATCGATGCAGCCTCCAGTCTGCGCATGGCCGACGACTCGGTGATTGTGCTGGACCCGGTCAATCGCAAGGTAATCGACCAGCAACTGGATGCCGGTACCAAAAACTACATCGGCGGCAACTGCACCGTCAGCCTGATGCTGATGGCCCTGGGCGGCCTCTATGAAGCCGGTCTGGTCGAGTGGATGAGCGCCATGACCTATCAGGCGGCGAGCGGTGCCGGCGCGCAGAACATGCGCGAGCTGATCAAGCAGATGGGCGCGATCAATGCCTCGGTCGCCAGCGATCTGGCTGACCCGGCCAGCGCCATCCTGGACATCGACCGCAAAGTGGCCGAAGCCATGCGCGGCGAGTCCTTCCCGGTGGACAACTTCGGTGTGCCCCTGGCTGGCAGCCTGATTCCCTACATCGACAAGGAACTGCCCAACGGACAGAGCCGTGAAGAGTGGAAAGCTCAGGCCGAGACCAACAAGATTCTTGGTCGTTTCAAGAATCCGATCCCGGTGGACGGCCTCTGCGTGCGCATCGGTGCCATGCGCTGCCACAGCCAGGCCTTGACCATCAAGCTGAACAAGGACGTGCCGCTGTCGGACATCGAGGGGCTGATCAGTCAGCACAACCCCTGGGTCAAATTGGTGCCGAACCAGCGTGAAGCCAGTATTCGTGATCTTGGGCCAACTGCCGTCACCGGCACCCTGAGTGTACCGATCGGGCGTCTGCGCAAACTGAACATGGGCTCGCAGTACCTGGGCGCCTTCACGGTCGGCGACCAGCTGCTGTGGGGCGCTGCCGAACCGCTGCGACGTATGCTGCGAATTCTGCTGGAGCGTTGATAGCGCCTGCAGTGACTGCCCGGCTGTAATGAACAGGAGCGAGTGGTGTCGGTGATTGAGCTGTTGAGCGATCATCGGTACCGCTGGCTCCTTTGCATTTGAGGGGCTGCGCTATACAGTGCGCTGCTTATTTCGTCAGAAGCCTATCCATGACCCGTACCTTTGATATTGCCGTGATCGGTGCCACCGGTAGTGTTGGCGAAACCCTCGTGCAGCTGCTCGAGGAGCGTGATTTTCCCGTGGCCAATCTGCACCTGCTGGCCAGTGGCGAGTCGGCCGGGCGCTCGTTGTCGTTCAAGGGCAAGAATCTGCGGGTACGCAGTCTGGAAGCCTTTGATTTCTCCAGTGTGGGTCTGGTTTTCTTTGCCGCCAGTGAAGCGATTACCCGTAGCTATGCGCCCAAGGCCCATGCAGCTGGGTGTTCGCTGATCGATCTGGCAGCCGCTTTGCCCGTCGAACAAGCGCCTCGGGTTGTGCCCGAGGTAAATCCAGAGATCCTGAAAACGCTCAGCGCACCCTTTCAGGTGACCAGCCCGAGCCCCTCGGCAATTGCGGTGGCAGTAGTGCTGGCCGCTCTGCGCGAGCAGGTCAAGGCGCTGCGCGTGGCGGTCACGGCGTGTTTGGCCGTCTCCAGTCGCGGGCGCGAAGGCGTGTCCGAGTTAGCGCGGCAAACCGCTGAGCTGCTTAATGGGCGCTCATTCGAGCCGCAGCTGTTCGACCGGCAAGCGGCATTTAATCTGCTTGCGCAGGTGGATACACCGGATAGCGATGGCCATGGTGTTCTGGAAAAGCGTTTGGCCAGTGAGCTCAAAGAGTTGCTTGCTCAGCCGCAGTTAAAGGTTTCGGCAACTTGCGTCCAGGTGCCGGTGTTCTTTGGCGACAGCATCAGTGTGTCGCTGCAGGCGGATGCTGCAGTCGATTTGCCGGCGATTTGCAGGACTTTGCAGTCATCTTGCGCCCTGGAATACATCGAGCCGGGCGATTATCCGACGGCTGTGGGCGACGCAGTGGGGCAGGATGTGGTGTATGTCGGCCGTGTGCGTGGCGGGCAGGACGACTCCGCGGAGCTCAATTTGTGGATTGCGTCTGATAATGTGAGGAAAGGCGCCGCCTTGAACGCTGTGCAATTGGCTGAGTTATTGATAAAAAACTATCTGTAAAAGATACTTAGCCATAGAACTGAATAACCTTTCGAGCTTAGCAGCATTGGCTGAGTTGATTGCTGAATGGGGAACCGCCTTCGGGTGGATGCAGGCAGCAGCTATCAAGATTCTCTCGGATATCGATAAAAAAAGATAAAACAAGGGATAACGCTATGGTTCGGGTTCGCAAACTGGTGCTGGCAATCGCAGCTGCTTCGGCACTGTCCTCCGGTATGGCGCACGCGCTGGGGCTGGGGGAAGTGACCCTGCAGTCGGCGCTGAATCAACCGTTGGTGGCTGAGATCGAATTGCTGGAGGTGCGCGACCTGGCTTCCAATGAGTTGCTGCCGAACCTGGCGTCCCCTGAAGAGTTCACCAGGGCGGGGGTTGATCGTCAGTTTTTTTTGACCGACCTCAAGTTCACCCCGATCCTCAAGCCCAATGGCAAGAGCGTTATCCGCGTTACCTCAAGCAAGCCGGTACGCGAGCCTTACCTGAACTTCCTGGTTGAGGTGATGTGGCCCAATGGTCGCCTGTTGCGCGAATACACGCTGCTGCTCGATCCGCCCCTGTACTCACCGCAAACTGCCGCTGCTGCAGCGCCGCAGCTACCCGTAGCTGCCCCGGCGCCACGTCCGCAGGCCAGTGCTCCGATTCAGCGCTCGGCCCCCCAGGCCATGGCTCCGGTAGCGCGTGCGCCGGTCGCTGCGCCAAGTGCCTTGCAAGGCGACGACTACAAGACCACGGCCAATGACACGCTATGGGAAATTGCCCAGCGTGTGCGCGGCAGTGGCAGCGTGCAGCAAACCATGCTGGCCATCCAGGATTTGAATCCCGACGCCTTTATCGGCGGCAATATCAATCGCCTCAAGAGCGGCCAGGTGTTGCGTCTGCCCCAGGGTCAGCAAGTAGCCAGTCGTGCCCAGTCTGACGCCGTGGCTCAGGTTGCTGAACAGAATGCGGCCTGGCGGGAGGGGCGTAATGTTGCTGCCGGCGTGCGCCAGATGGATGCGACCAGGCGTAGTGTCGCTGGCGCCGCGCCAGCCGAGGCGAAAGCTCAGGACAGCCTGAAGTTGCTTTCCGCCGATACCGGCAAGGCCGCCAGTGGCAGCGATGCAGGTGCCGCTGACAGCAAGGCGTTGACCGACAAGTTGGCGGTAACCCAGGAAGGTCTGGACTCCACTCGTCGCGAGAACGAAGAGCTGAAAGGCCGCATGAGTGACCTGCAAGGTCAGCTCGAGAAATTGCAGCGCTTGATTCAACTGAAAGATGATCAGCTGGCCAAGCTGCAGGCGGATCTCGCTGCGCAAGGGCAGGCTCCAGCCCTGGAGGCAGAAGTACCAGTCGCAGCGGTAACCGAGGCGGTTGTGCCTGCAGCGGCCGAGGCGCCTGACTTTAATTACACTGAGGAGCCCGCTGCTACAGAGCCTCAACCCCAGCAGCCGGTCGTTCAGCCTGCAATCGCTGCTGAGCCTGAAGTGCAGCCAGCTCCAGTGGTCAAAGCTGATGAGCCAGTGGTTGCTGCCAAACCTGTGGAGCAGTCGCCACCAGTCAGCACGCTCGATGACTTTCTCGCCAATCCCCTGCTGCTTGGGCTGGCTGGCGGTGGCGCTTTATTGGCGCTGTTGATCGGGCTAATGATGTTGTCGCGACGCAATGCCCTGAAAGAAGCCGAAGCACAGGAGAATCTGGCGGCCGAGAGCGGGGGCAATGATTTCGATAGCGATCTGGAGCTGCCGGCAGACAGCTTCCCTGACGACCTTCTCGACGCTGCAGTCAGCGCTGATCCAGGTGACGAGCGGGTGGTTGCGCAAACCAACGACGCGTTGGGTGAGGCGGATATCTACATCGCCTACGGCCGCTTTAATCAGGCTGCCGAGCTGCTGCAGAATGCGATCAACGATGAGCCGCAACGCAGTGACCTGCGACTCAAGTTGATGGAAGTTTATGCCGAGTTGGGGGACCGTGATGGGTTTGCCCGCCAGGAAAGCGAATTGGGTGAAATTGGCGGTGCTGCTGTCGACGTTGATCAACTGAAAAGCAAGTATCCGGCAATTGTGGCTGCTGCAGGCGCTGGTGTGGCTGCAGCCGCCTTGGCTGATGATGATTTTTCCAGCTTCAATCTGGACGATCTGATCCTGGACGAACCTGAGCAGCCAGCTACCGTTACCGGTGACCTGGATGATGCCTTCGATCTGAGTCTGGAGGATCTTGAGTCCGACCTTGAGGCCGATCTTGGGCGTGATCTTAATGTTCCTGGCGTGGTCGACCTGGACAGCCTGTCTTTGGACACTGACCTGGACTTGACCGCACCGGCCGAGCCAGTTGCGGATAAAGATGATCTGGAGTTCGATCTGAGTCTTGACGATGAGCCCGCTGACAGCTTGGAGCTGGGTGGCGATCTTGCAGATTTCAGTCTGGACCTGGATGGCAAAAGCACGCCGGAGGAAGCCGATGACGAGTTCCTGCTGAGTCTGGACGACGAGCCCGCTGAACTGGCCGCCACTGAGCTGGCTGAGTTGAGTCTCGATCTGCCGGGCGCAACCGAGAGTGGCGATTTCGATCTTTCTGACGATTTTGATCTGTCGCTAAGCGATGAGCCTGCAGTTGAGCCCAGCAGCGATAACTTCGCCGCCCAACTCGATGAAGTGACCGCGCAGCTTGATCAGTTGTCGGAGAGTCTGGATCAGCCCGCCGAAGTGGTGCAGCCGGCACCTGTCGCTGCGCTGCAAGGCGCGGACCTGGATGACGACGATGATTTTGATTTCCTCTCGGGGACCGATGAGTCCGCGACCAAGCTGGACTTGGCGCGGGCTTACATTGATATGGGTGACACAGAGGGTGCGCGTGACATCCTTGATGAAGTGGTCGCTGAAGGTAACGATGATCAGCAGCAGGAAGCCCGCGAACTGATCGCTAACTTGGTTTGATACATGTCTGACGCACTACCCGCAACGGCAGCCGAATCGGCTGCCGTTGGCATTTACAGAATCGCTCTCGGCGTTGAATACAAAGGCTCGCGTTACCGTGGCTTTCAGCGTCAGCGCGCCGGCGTGCCGACTATCCAGGCATCCCTGGAAAAAGCCCTGTCTAAAGTTGCCGGTGGCGTACCCGTCACCTTGAGTTGTGCCGGACGCACCGATGCGTCGGTGCATGCCAGCGCTCAAGTGGTGCACTTCGATACGCCGGTCGAGCGCTCCATGCTTGCCTGGGTCATGGGCGCCAACCGGAACCTGCCGAACGATATCAGTGTGGTGTGGGCCAAGCTGATGCCGGCGCACTTCGATGCGCGTTTCTGTGCCATGGCCCGGCGCTATCGCTACGTGATCTACAGCGATCAGATTCGTCCGGCGCATATGGCCGAGGAAGTGACCTGGAATCATCGGCCGCTGGATATCGAACGCATGCGCGAAGCGGCAAAAGCCTTTGTCGGCACGCATGACTTCAGCGCCTTTCGTGCGCGTCAGTGTCAGGCCAAGTCGCCGATCAAGACGGTGCATCACCTGACGTTGATCGAACACGGCCGTTTTATCGTTCTGGATATCCGGGCCAACGCGTTCCTGCATCACATGGTGCGCAACATTGCCGGGGTATTGATGACCGTCGGTGCTGGCGAGCAACCGGTAGAATGGGCGCGTGCAGTGCTGGAGACCGGCGTGCGGCGTACGGGTGGCGTGACCGCACACCCGTACGGGTTGTACCTGGTGCAAGTTGACTACCCGCCGGAATTCGACCTGCCTGTGCGTTATCTGGGGCCGCACTTCCTCTCGGGCTTGGCGGATGTGGCGGCAGACGCATAGTGGTTCATTTGCTACCATCGGCTCTTTACTGAGGTATTCGCCCGTTGTCAGTCGTTCGTAGCAAGATCTGTGGAATTACCCGCGTAGAAGATGCACTGGCTGCTGTTGAAGCGGGTGCTGACGCTATTGGTCTGGTGTTTTATGCCAAGAGCCCACGCGCTGTAACTGTGCCTCAGGCGCAAGCAATTCTGGCGGCGTTGCCGCCGTTTGTGACCACGGTGGGCCTGTTCGTCGATTGCGCACGCAGCGAGTTGCGCGCCATTCTCGATGTATTGCCGCTTGATCTGTTGCAGTTTCATGGTGATGAATCGCCGGCTGCCTGTGAGGGCTTTATGCGGCCCTATATCAAGGCGTTGCGGGTCAAGCCGGGCGACGATATTGCTGCGCAGATAGGTTTGTACGGCTCAGCCTCGGGTGTTTTGCTGGATACGTTTGTACCGGGCGTGCCGGGTGGTACTGGTGAGGCGTTCGACTGGTCATTGGTGCCCTGCGGCTTGCGTATGCCGATTATCCTGGCTGGCGGCCTGACACCCGAGAATGTACGCGCGGCGATCGAGCAGGTGCGACCTTATGCGGTGGATGTCAGCGGCGGCGTTGAGGCGAGCAAGGGTGTGAAGGACAGTGACAAGGTTCATGCATTCATGCGTGCGGTCAGAAGTGCCTGAGGCAGTGACCATGCGATGTGACGACGCTGCAGGCTTGGCCGTCCATAACCCTGATGCAACGATCGCCTTTGGCAGTCGAGGCCAAGGTGGCTGCCGGCCCCTATTGAGACTGCCCTCGTGAATTCGCTTGGATGTACCGGCAAGGCCCTGCGCCAGACGCCTGTTCGAGCCCACAGTTTTGGAGAATCAAGAGCATGAGCAACTGGTTGGTAGACAAACTGATCCCATCGATCATGCGGTCCGAAGTCAAGAAGAGTTCGGTGCCCGAAGGGCTCTGGCACAAATGCCCGTCTTGCGATGCGGTGTTGTACAAGCCTGAACTGGAGAAGACGCTGGATGTCTGCCCTAAGTGCAACCACCACATGCGCATCAATGCGCGTGCGCGCCTGGATATCTTCCTCGATGCCGAAGGTCGCGAAGAAATCGGCGCGGAACTGGAGCCGGTTGATCGTCTGAAATTCCGCGACAGCAAGAAGTACAAGGATCGCCTGGTTGGTGCGCAAAAGCAGACTGGCGAAAAAGATGCACTGATTGCCATGCGCGGCACGCTTGAGTCGATGCCCGTAGTGGCCTGCGCTTTCGAATTCTCCTTCATGGGTGGTTCGATGGGGGCGGTTGTCGGTGAGCGTTTCGTGCGGGCGGCCAACGTGGCGCTGGAGCAGCGTTGCCCGTTAGTGTGTTTCTCGGCGTCGGGGGGGGCGCGCATGCAGGAGGCGCTGATTTCCCTGATGCAGATGGCCAAGACCTCTGCGGTGCTGGCGCGTCTGCGTGAAGAAGGTATTCCGTTTATATCGGTGTTGACCGACCCGGTTTATGGTGGCGTTTCTGCCAGCCTGGCCATGCTCGGTGATGTCATCGTCGCCGAACCCAAGGCCCTGATCGGGTTTGCCGGTCCGCGGGTTATTGAACAGACGGTGCGTGAAAAACTCCCAGAAGGCTTCCAGCGTAGCGAATTCCTGATCGAGCACGGCGCCATCGACATGATTATTCATCGCGAGGAGTTGCGCCCGCGCCTGGCCCGACTGCTTGCCCAGTTTATGGGGCTGCCGTCGCCGGTTGTTGATGCGTTGCCGGTCACTGCATGACTGAGCGCTCTCTGGCCGATTGGCTGGCGTACCTGGAGCAGTTGCATCCAAGCGCCATAGATATGGGGTTGGAGCGTTCCAGGGCCGTGGCGCAGCGCATGGGTCTATGCCGGCCTGCGCCGCGGGTGATTACAGTCACCGGCACCAACGGCAAGGGTTCGACCTGCGCTTTTCTCGCTGCGTTGCTGCAGGAGCAGGGGCTAAAGGTTGGGGTCTACAGTTCGCCCCACTTGGTACGTTACAACGAGCGTGTGCAGATTGCCGGTGTCGAGGTCAGCGATGCTGAGCTTTGCCTGGCATTCACGGCGGTTGAGGCTGCGCGTGGCGAGATTTCCCTGACCTATTTCGAGATGGGCACTCTGGCGGCTTTCTGGCTGTTTCAGCATGCAGCCCTGGATGCCGTGGTGCTGGAAGTCGGGCTGGGCGGGCGATTGGATGCAGTCAATCTGATCGATGCCGATCTGGCTCTGGTGACCAGTATTGGCATTGATCACGCCGAATGGCTGGGTGATACCCGCGAGTCGGTAGCCTTTGAGAAGGCCGGTATCTTTCGTGCGGGTAAGCCTGCGCTGTGTGGTGATATCGATCCACCGCAGACGTTGCTCAACCAGGCCGCACTGCTGGCTGCGCCGTTATTTTTACGCGGCCGCGATTACGGTCTGAGTGTGCAAGGGCAGTGCTGGTCCTGGTTTGGCTTGAATGGCGAGGGCGAGGTCTTGCGGTTGGAGTCCTTGCCGCTACTCGATTTGCCGATGGAAAACGCAGCGCTGGCCCTGCAGGCGTTTGCTCTGCTCGATCTGCCCTGGCAGCCTGAGCAAATTGTCAGGGCATTGGCGCGGACCCGGGTAACGGGTCGCCTGGATCGCAGAATGCTGAGTTGGCAGGGTAAACCGCTCACCTTGCTGCTCGATGTTGGGCATAATCCCCATGCGGCCGAGTATTTGGCGCGGCGCCTGTCTGACCGTGTGCTGGCTGGAAAGCGGCTCGCGGTGTTTGGTCTGCTGGTTGATAAGGACTTGGCTGGGGTGGTCGCGCCGCTGCTCGGTCAGGTGGAAGATTGGGCCGTGGCGCCATTGCCGACCCTGCGTACGCGTCCTGCTAGCGAGTTACAGGCCTATTTGCGCGATTGTGGTGCGCAGGTAACGGCTTATGCCGATGTGCAGGCCGCTTTACAGGCGCAATGCGCGCGAGCGTCGGCAGGGGACGAGATACTTTTGTTTGGGTCTTTTTACTGCGTGGCCGAGGCCTTGGGCTGGCTGGCGCGCCATGCCGCGGGGGAAGTGCAGGATGGCTTTGCTGGATAACGGATTGAAGCAGCGCATTGTTGGCGCCCTGGTGTTGCTGGCCTTGGCGGTGATTTTTCTGCCCATGCTGCTGTCGCGTGAAGACGAGTTGCAGCGTGTGGTGGTCGATGCGCCGGTGATGCCGCAAGCGCCGGTCATGCCGCAGGTTGAAATGCAGCCTGTCATTGTGCCGGAGCCTGAGGTGCTACCCGAAGAGCTGGAGTCCATTGCCGAGGCTCCGCCACCGGTTGAAGTGGCGCCTGCCCCAGCGCCAGTTGTTGTCCGCCCGCCTGCGCCCGTGGTCGCGGCCTCTGCGCCAGCCAGTCGTCTGGATGTCAACAGTTTGCCGGTCAGTTGGTCGGTGCAGTTGGCCAGTCTGTCCAGTCGTGCGGGTGCAGAAAACCTGCAGAAAACCCTGCGTAGCCAAGGTTATAACGCTTATATCCGCAACGTTGATGGGATGAATCGAGTGTTTGTCGGCCCGGTGATCGAGCGCGCTGAAGCCAATCGCCTGCGCGAGCAGTTGAGCCGTCAGCATAAACTCAGTGGTTTTGTCGTGCGTTTTCAGCCAGAGCGCAGTTAGTGGGCTGTCGAGGTCGCCTGAGGGTGTTCTTCATTCATATTGCGCCGCTGGGGCGCTCTGTCTGTTTCAGCGCACGTGTCGCTGCGGGCGTCGATTTTCCTGGGGCCTGAAAATCCTTTTCTTACCCCATGCGAGGGGCTCTGTTAAAATGCAGCGCCTTTCCAGTCGGTAATCTGCATCGTGGCATTCACTTGGGTCGATTGGGCGATTATCGCCATCATCGCCGTATCGAGCTTGATCAGCTTGAGACGTGGTTTCGTCAAGGAAGCCCTGTCCTTGCTGACCTGGATTATTGCCGGTGTGGTTGCCTGGATGTTTGGTGGGGCATTATCCGAACACCTCGGCGGGTGGATTGAAACGCCTTCTGCGCGGGTGATTGCAGCCTGTGCCTTACTCTTCATTGTTACCTTGCTGGTCGGTGCGCTGGTCAACTACCTGATTGGCGAGCTGGTCCGTGTTACCGGACTTTCCGGCACTGACCGTTTTCTCGGTATGGTTTTCGGCGCCGCCCGTGGTGGCTTGCTGGTTGTCATACTGGTCGGGCTGCTCAGCCTGGCGCCGGTGCAGCAGGATCCGTGGTGGCAGCAATCGACGCTGCTGCCGCACTTTTTAATGGTCGCGGACTGGTCGAAGAACCTCATTCTCGGGGTGTCCAGCCAGTGGCTTGCCAGCGGCATCAGCACACCTGCTGAGCTGCCGTTCAAAGACGCGCTGATGCAGCATAGGCTGCCTTAAGCGCACTCAGAATTAGCCTGTTTCACTTCAGTAGGGGTTGCGTCACATGTGTGGCATTGTCGGTATCGTCGGTAAATCGAACGTCAATCAGGCGCTGTATGACGGCCTAACCGTCCTGCAGCACCGCGGCCAGGATGCTGCCGGTATTGTTACCAGTCACGATGGGCGGCTGTTCCTGCGCAAGGACAATGGCCTGGTGCGCGATGTCTTCCATCAGCGCCATATGCAGCGCTTGGTCGGCCACATGGGCATTGGCCATGTGCGCTATCCGACTGCCGGCAGCTCCAGCTCGGCCGAGGCGCAACCGTTCTACGTCAACTCGCCCTACGGCATCACCCTGGCGCACAACGGTAACCTGACCAACGTCGAGCAGTTGGCCAAGGAAATCTACGAATCCGATCTGCGCCATGTGAACACCAACTCCGACTCTGAAGTGTTGCTCAACGTATTCGCCCACGAACTGGCCCAGCGCGGCAAGCTGCAGCCCACCGAGGAAGATGTGTTCGCCGCGGTCAGTCAGGTTCATCAGCGCTGCATCGGCGGTTATGCGGTGGTGGCGATGATCACCGGTTACGGTATCGTCGGTTTCCGCGACCCCAATGGCATTCGTCCGATCGTTTTCGGGCAGCGCCACACCGATGAGGGTGTGGAGTACATGATTGCCTCGGAAAGCGTGGCGCTGGACGTGCTTGGTTTCACCCTGATTCGCGATCTTGCGCCGGGTGAGGCGGTGTACATCACCGAGGACGGCAAGCTGTCGACCCGCCAGTGCGCGAGCAATCCGCATCTTTCGCCGTGTATCTTCGAGCATGTCTATCTGGCGCGTCCGGATTCGATCATTGATGGTGTCTCGGTGTACAAGGCGCGCTTGCGCATGGGTGAGAAGCTGGCCGACAAGATCCTCCGCGAGCGCCCGGAACACGATATCGACGTGGTCATTCCGATTCCTGATACCAGCCGCACCTCGGCGCTGGAGTTGGCCAATCACCTGGGCGTGAAGTTCCGCGAAGGCTTCGTCAAGAACCGCTACATCGGTCGTACCTTCATCATGCCGGGCCAGGCTGCACGGAAGAAATCGGTACGCCAGAAGCTCAACGCCATCGAACTGGAGTTCCGCGGCAAGAACGTGATGCTGGTGGACGATTCCATCGTCCGTGGCACCACCTGCAAGCAGATCATCCAGATGGCTCGCGAAGCCGGGGCGAAGAATGTCTACTTCTGCTCGGCCGCACCGGCCGTGCGTTATCCCAACGTATACGGCATCGATATGCCGAGCGCTCACGAGCTGATCGCCCATAACCGCAGCACCGAGGAAGTGGCCGAGCTGATCGGTGCCGATTGGCTGGTTTACCAGGACTTGCCAGACCTGATCGAGGCCGTTGGTGGCGGCAAGATCAAGATCGAGCACTTCGACTGCGCGGTATTCGACGGTAAGTACATTACTGGCGATGTCGACGAGTGCTACCTGAACAAGATCGAGCAGGCGCGTAATGACGTCTCCAAGGTCAAGTCCCTGGCAGTCAGCGCGATTATCGATCTGTATAACGACTGACGGCAGGCCGGGCGAACCTGTCCGGTATTTGGCTGGTGCGCCCGGCGCACCTTACGCGGTAAGGCCGACACAGTCGGTCGTGATGAGGTTTGCAGCATGACCGAAGAATGGCAAGCAGGTCGCCTGGATAGCGATCTGGACGGTGTAGGTTTCGACACCCTGGCGGTGCGTGCCGGCCAGCATCGCTCACCTGAAGGCGAGCACAGCGAGGCGATATACCCGACTTCCAGTTATGTGTTTCGTACTGCTGCCGATGCTGCCGCACGCTTTGCCGGGGAAGTCCCTGGGAATGTTTATTCGCGCTACACCAACCCGACGGTGCGCGCCTTCGAGGAGCGCATCGCGGCGCTGGAAGGTGCCGAGCAAGCGGTGGCGACCTCGTCCGGTATGTCGGCAATTCTGGCCATGGTTATGAGCCTGTGCAGTGGCGGTGACCATGTGCTGGTATCGCGCAGTGTGTTCGGTTCGACCATCAGCCTGTTCGAGAAGTACCTTAAGCGCTTTGGTGTGCAAGTCGATTATGTGCCGCTGGCCGATCTGCAAGCCTGGAGCGCTGCCTTCAAGCCCAACACCAAGCTGCTGTTCGTCGAGTCACCGTCCAATCCTTTGGCCGAGTTGGTTGACATCGCTGCGCTGGCCGACATTGCCCATAGCAAGGGTGCTCTGCTGGCAGTGGATAACTGCTTTTGTACGCCAGCGCTGCAGCAGCCGCTCAAGCTTGGGGCTGATATCGTCATGCATTCGGCGACCAAGTACATCGATGGTCAAGGGCGCAGCATGGGTGGCGTAGTCGCCGGCAAGGCTGAGTTGATGAAGGAAGTGGTGGGTTTTCTACGCACCGCAGGGCCGACTCTCAGCCCGTTCAACGCCTGGATCTTCCTCAAGGGCCTGGAAACGCTGCGGGTGCGCATGCAGGCGCATTGCGCCAGCTCCCAGATACTGGCCGAGTGGCTGGAGCAGCAGCCGGGTATCGAGCACGTCTACTATTCGGGGCTGCCCAGCCACCCGCAGCATGCCTTGGCCAAGCGCCAGCAGAGCGGCTTCGGTGCGGTAGTCAGTTTCGAGGTCAGGGGCGGCAAGGATGCAGCCTGGCGCTTTATCGACGCGACTCGGGTGATCTCGATCACCACCAATCTGGGTGACACCAAAACCACCATCGCCCACCCGGCGACCACCTCCCACGGTCGCCTGTCGCCGGCCGAGCGGGCCAGTGCCGGGATTCGCGACAACCTGATTCGGGTGGCTGTGGGGCTGGAGGATGTCGTCGACCTCAAGGCCGATCTGGCGCGCGGGTTAGCGGCGCTCTGAAGCAGTTGGTACAGGCCTTATAGAAAAAGCCCTGCTCGCATGCGGGGCTTTTTTTCATGCCGGCTTTACTCGCGCAGGTCGATGGCCGCTGCGCTGTCGCGATCGAACAGTTTGTTGGGGTCGCGTGGCAGGATGCCGGGGCGGTAATCGCTGCGGATGTCGCCGAGCACGCGGATGTCGCTGTACTTCTTGCCTGAGAGCGCGGCCATACCCGCGGCATCACGGATCACGGTTGGGCGCAGGAAGACCATCAGGTTGCGTTTGATCCGGGTGTCCTTGGTCGAGCGGAACAGGCGGCCGAGTAGGGGGATGTCGCCGAGCAGCGGCACTTTCGAGTCGGTCTGGGTCACGTCATCCTGGATCAATCCACCCAGCACTATGACCTGGCCGTCTTCGGCAAGGATGGTGCTTTTGATCGAGCGCTTGTTGGTGATCAGGTCCACTGCATTGACCCCCTGGGTGGTGGGGGCAATGGAGGATATTTCCTGTTCGATCTCAAGGCGCAGGCTGGCACCCTCGTTGATGTGGGGGGTGACCTTGAGGGTCACGCCTATGTCCTGGCGTTCGATGGTGGTGAAGGGGTTGTCCGCCCCCGAGGCGCTGGTGGTGAAGGAGCCGGTCTGGAAGGGCACGTTCTGGCCGACCAGGATCTCGGCTTTCTGGTGATCCAGGGTCAGCAGGCTGGGGGTCGACAGCAGGTTGCTCTTGGTATTGGCCGACAGCGCGGTGATCAGCATGCCAAAGCTGCTGGAGCCGAGACCGATGATGGCGCCATCGGGCAGGGTTGCCGGCAGCGTGTCTTCCTGGATCGCATTCAGTACTGAACCGACCGAGAGTCCCGTGCCGCTGAAGTTCACCCCGCCCAGGCCGCCTGTGCTGCCGCGGGCATCCACCGCCCACTGCACGCCGAGGGCATCGCTGATGTCGCCGGAAACTTCGACGATGGCCGCTTCCACCATCACCTGGGCGCGGGGCACGTCGAGCTGGCGCACGATATCTTCGAGGGTCGCCACCATGTCCGGATCGGCCAGCAATACCAGTGCGTTGAGGCTCTCGTCGGCACGAATCAGGATGTTCTGCGGTCTGCCGGCGGACTCACCGTTGCTCTGGGTTTTCAGGCCCTCGGAGATCTCGCCGAGGGTTTGCGCCAGGGCCTTGGCGTCGTTATGGCGCAGGCGAATCACCCGGGTATTGGCTGAGCGGCTGGTCGGGCTGTCCAGCGATTGCGCCAGCGTGACCAGTTTGGCGCGTGCGGCTGGCGGGCCGAGGATGATCAGGCGATTGGTGCGCGAGTCGGCGATCACCTGGATGCCGGCTGAACCTTTCGCCTGGCCTCGTTCCAGAGAGCTGTTGAGTAGTTCGGCGGCATCCATGACCCAGGCATGCTGCAGGTCGAGCACGCTGTAATCGCGATCACCTTTCTGGTCGAGTTGACGCAGCAAGTCTTCGATGCGGGCAATGTTGGCACTGCGGTCGCTGATGATGATGGCGTTGGCCGAGGTGACCGCTGCCAGGTGGCCATATTGCGGTACCAGTGGGCGGATCAACGGGATGAGTTCGGTTGCCGAACTGTGCTGCACTTGAATCAGGCGGGTTTCCAGGCGATCCGGCGCTGCCGGGCCTTGACCCGCATCGGCCTTGGCTTCGGCGTTGGGCACGATGCGCGCCTGTTCACCCTGGGTGATGACGCTGAAGCCGTGGGTGGACATTACCGAGAGGAACAGTTGATAGATTTCGCTCAGGTTCAGTGGTGTGTTTGAGACTACGCTGACCTGGCCTTTGACCCGCGGGTCGACGACGAAGGTTTCCCCGGTGATCTGTGCGATCTGCTCGATGAACTCACGAATGTCGGCGCCTTTCAGGTTGATGGTCCAGCTCTCTTCCTGTTGGCTGGCGCTGGGGGCTGTTGGATTGATCGCGGCATTCAGTGGCAAAGAGCTGACGCTCAGGCCGACGACAAGCAGGACAAAGGTGAGGCGCGAGAAGATCGGAGTCATCGGTTCAGTTGCTTTCCGTAGGCGGGTCGGTGGGTTCAGCGTCCGCTGGCAAGGTGCCGGACATCTCCATCTGCTGACGCAGGGCGTCCATGCGTTCACGCAACTGTGTGAGGTTGTCGGCTTCCAGTTGCTCCAGTTGATCGCGCGGGTCATTCGCCGATTCGTCTGGCGTGTAAGGCATGCTCTGATCGTTGGGGCGATTGCGTGGAAACGCCAGGCTTTCCAGGCGGCCATTACGCCGCAACTCTACGCGGTCGGCGTAGACCGCATGCAGGCTTACGCCGCCAACGACCTCACTGTCGATGTTGTAGCGCTGTGCCGGGTTGCTATCCAGGCGAATGATTGCGCTGGAACGTTTGGGGTCGGTATGTACGAAGCTGCCGAGCAGTGTCAGGCGCATGGTGGTTGCAGGTGGTGCTGCATCATTGCTTCGACTGCTGCCGAATAGCTGCTCCGGACCTTGAGTGGCAGTGGACGATGACAGGCTAGCGCTGGTCGACGTGTCTTGCACCGTTTGGGTTCGCAGCAGGCTTAGCCAATCGGTGGTTTGCCAAGCCAGGCTGGCGCTCATGAGCAGAACCACGACAGTGCTGACTAGAGCGGTGGTGTGCAGCTGCAGCCAGCGCCGAGTAGCCATAAAAGGCAAAGGTGTCTCCCCGGGATTTATGGTTATGAGGCGCGGTTAAACGCCGATAATAGACGGTAAATGAGCGACTTACAGCCACCCGTCAGGGTGGTGTGTGTGGCTCTGCGATGTGCTAAACATGGCTCAGTGGTTGAGAAGGTATCGAATGCTGTCGGGGGGCAGTTGCAGTCGGTGGGCGCTTTTTCGCCACCTTTCAAGGTTTCCGCTCCAGAGTGGAGAATTCATATTATTAAACGGCGCAAGGCGCTGGCGTATAACGGTCAGGATTAGTCGTGATACGCCAACCAGGCTTTCGTTTCAAGGCTTATCCAGGATGAATGCACTGTCCACCGAAGTACCCTTGCGTCGTTTGCCGTTCAGCTTCGCCAGACGACACGGTGTGGTCTTGCTGATGGAGGTTGATCCGCCTTGCCTGGCCCATCGTGCCGTTGTGGAGTTGGTGGCGCTGGCCGAGGCCCAGCGCTTTGCCGGGCGTCGATTGCCATTGCGGGCCTTGACTGGCGAAGCGTTCGAGCAGGCGCTGGCCAAGGCATATCAGCACGAATCAGGGGCCATGCAGCTGGCTGAAGGTCTTGGCGGTAGCCTCGATCTGGCGGCGTTGGCAGAGCAGGTGCCAGAAACCGAAGACCTGCTGGAGCAGGAAGATGACGCGCCGATTATCCGCCTGATCAACGCCATCCTTGGCGAAGCGATCAAGGAAGACGCTTCGGATATCCACCTGGAAACCTTCGAGAAACGGCTGGTCGTGCGTTTTCGGGTGGATGGCATCCTGCGCGAGGTGCTCGAGCCCAAGCGCGAGTTGGCGGCGCTGCTGGTGTCGCGGGTCAAGGTCATGGCGCGTCTGGACATTGCCGAGAAGCGTATTCCGCAAGATGGTCGTATTTCCCTCAAGGTCGGCGGCCGTGAGGTGGATATCCGCGTCTCGACGCTGCCTTCGGCCAATGGCGAGCGGGTGGTGCTGCGCCTGCTCGACAAGCAGGCCGGGCGCCTCGATTTGCAGCGCCTGGGCATGAGTGCCCGCGATTGCCAGGCGATGGAGGCGACGGTGCGCAAGCCCCACGGCATCCTGTTGGTCACTGGCCCAACCGGTTCGGGCAAGACCACTACGCTGTACGCCAGCCTGGTCAGCCTGAATGACCGCACGCGCAATATCCTCACAGTCGAAGACCCGATCGAGTACCACCTCGAAGGCATTGGCCAGACCCAGGTCAACACCAAGGTCGATATGACCTTCGCTCGCGGGCTGCGAGCGATTCTGCGCCAGGACCCGGATGTGGTGATGGTCGGCGAGATCCGTGACAAGGAAACCGCCGAAGTCGCCGTGCAGGCGTCATTGACCGGCCATCTGGTGCTCTCCACCCTGCACACCAATAGCGCGATAGGCGCCATAACCCGCCTGGTGGACATGGGTATCGAGCCGTTTCTGTTGTCGTCCTCCCTGCTTGGCGTGCTGGCCCAGCGCCTGGTCAGGGTGCTCTGTCCGCACTGCAAGGAGGCCTTTCAGGCCGATGCTGCCGAGTGTGCGCTGCTTGGCGTGGCTGCCGAGCAGGCGCCGACCCTGTATCGCCCGCGTGGCTGCGACGAGTGTCATCAGCAGGGCTACCGTGGGCGTACCGGGATATACGAATTGGTGGTGTTCGACGATCACTTGCGCACCCTGATCCATAGCGCTGCTGGGGAGCAAGAGATGATCCGCCATGCCCGTAGCCTTGGCCCAAGCATCCGCGAGGACGGCCGGCGCAAAGTGCTGGAAGGGTTGACCAGCCTGGAAGAAGTGCTGCGTGTAACCCAGGAAGAATAATGGCCGCATTCGAATACCACGCCCTCGATGACAAAGGTCGCCAGCATAAAGGTGTGCTGGAGGCCGACAGTGCGCGTCAGGTGCGGCAGATTCTGCGCGAGCGGCAACTGTCGCCGCTGGATGTGCAGGCGACCCGCACCCGCGAACAGGCTCCTGGCGGGGGGCACTTCAGTCTGGTGCGCGGGCTGTCGGCGCGCGACCTGGCCTTGCTTACCCGTCAGTTGGCAACCCTGATCCAGGCCGCGCTGCCAATCGAGGAGGCGTTGCGTGCGGCGGCGGCCCAGGCCCGCGTGCCGCGTATCCAGAGCATGCTGCTGGCGGTGCGGGCGCGTGTGCTGGAGGGCCATGGCTTGGCCAGTAGCCTGAAAGAGTTTCCTGCGGCCTTTCCCGAGTTGTACCGCGCTACCGTGGCGGCGGGTGAGCACGCCGGGCACCTGGGGCCGGTGCTGGAGCAACTGGCCGATTACACCGAGCAGCGCCAGCAATCGCGGCAGAAGATCCAGTTGGCACTGCTCTATCCGCTGATTCTGATGTGCGCCTCGCTGCTGATCGTCGGTTTTCTGCTTGGTTACGTGGTGCCGGATATCGTGCGGGTGTTCGTCGATTCCGGGCAAACCCTGCCGGCGCTAACCCGCGGGCTGATCGTGGCGAGTGAATGGGTCAAGGGCTGGGGCTGGCTGGCGGTCATTTTGCTGCTGTTGGGGTTTTTCGCCCTGCGCTGGGCGCTGCACGATGAGGCGGTGAAACTGCGCTGGCACGGCCTGCTGCTGCGCGTGCCGCTGTGCGGCGGCCTTATTCGTGCCACCGATTGCGCGCGTTTCGCCTCGACCCTGGCGATTCTCACCCGCAGTGGCGTGCCTCTGGTGGAAGCCTTGGCCATTGGCGCCGAGGTAATCGTCAATCGAGTGATCCGGGCACAGGTGGTGGTCGCTGCGCAGAAAGTCCGTGAAGGCAGTAGCCTGACCCGCGCGCTGGAGGCCAGTGGGCAATTCCCGCCGATGATGCTGCACATGATTGCCAGCGGCGAGCGTTCCGGCGAGCTGGATCAGATGCTCGCACGCACGGCGCGCAATCAGGAAAACGACCTGGGCGCCCAGGTGGCGTTACTGGTCGGGCTGTTCGAACCGTTCATGTTGGTGTTTATGGGCGCGGTGGTGCTGGTCATAGTGCTGGCCATCCTGCTGCCGATTTTGTCGCTCAATCAATTGGTGGGGTAAGCAGGTGAATAGCAGGTCGTTGCAACACGCAGGTGAAACCATCAAAACAACGCAGGCCGCTAGGCGGCGGTCTGCCCGGCGTCAGGCTGGTTTCACCCTGATCGAAATCATGGTGGTGGTGGTGATCCTTGGCATTCTCGCGGCCCTGGTGGTGCCGCAGATCATGGGCCGTCCGGATCAGGCCAAGGTGACAGTCGCCAAAGGCGACATCAAGGCCATCTCCGCTGCCCTGGACATGTACAAGCTGGACAATCACGCCTACCCGGGCACTCAACAGGGTTTGGAGGCGCTGGTGGCGAAACCCTCCGGCAACCCGCCAGCGAAGAACTGGAATCGCGAGGGGTACCTCAAGCGCTTGCCCATCGACCCCTGGGGCACTGTCTATCAATACCTGGCGCCCGGCACCAGGGGCGCCTTCGACCTCTATTCGCTGGGTGCCGATGGCAAGCCGGGCGGCAGTGATCTGGATGCCGATATCGGTAGCTGGGACCTCTGATGAGGCTTGGCTGAGCCGTGCGTGCTCGCCGCAGTAACGTGTCCGGTCCGGTCCGGGGGTTTACCCTGATCGAGCTGCTGGTGGTTATCGTGATTCTCGGTAGCCTGATCGGTCTTGCCGTACTCAGTACCGGTATTGCCGGTCCGGCCCGCGAGTTGCGTAACGAAGCCGAGCGGCTGGCTGGATTGATCGGCGTGCTGGCCGAGGAGGCGGTGCTGGATAATCGCGAGTACGGTTTGTGGCTGAACGCAGAGGGCTATCAGGTGTTGCAGTACCTGCCCAGCGCCGCGCGCTGGCAGGCTCTGGATGACGAACCGTATCGCTTGCCGGCCTGGGCCGAGTTGAGTGTCGAGCTGGACGGTGAGACGCTGCAATTGCCGCAGGCGGCAGCCGAGCGGCGGCGCGCTGCAGACACCCCGCAGTTGTTGATGCTCTCCAGTGGCGAACTCAGCCCCTTTCGCCTGCACCTGCGCGAGCGGCGCAAGGAGGGTTTGCACTTGCAACTGTCCAGCGACGGCTTCCGGTTGCCCCGGGTCGAGGTCGATAGTCCGTCGGGGCGCTCGCGATGAAGCATTGCCGAGGTTTCACCCTGCTCGAAGTGCTGGTGGCCCTGGCCATCTTCGCGCTGGTCGCCGCCAGCGTATTGACCGCCAGCGCGCGCAGCCTGCAAACCGCTGCACGGCTGGAAGAGAAAACCTTGGCGATGTGGATCGCCGACAACCGCTTGAGCGAGTTGCAGCTGGCCGAGACGCCGGCCAGTGCCGGGCGCGATCAGGGCGAACTGGAGTTCGCTGGGCGGCGCTGGCAATGGCAGAGTGAAATCCAGTCGACCAGCGAGCCGAGCATGCGCCGGGTCACCCTGTGGGTGGCACCGCGCCCGGCACGCGGGCCTGATGGCGATTTGCGTGAGCGCTCAGTAGTCAGCCTCAGCGGCTTTCTCGGTGACTCTCGATGAGGCGCACGGGTGGCTTCACCCTGCTCGAGCTGCTGATCGCCATCGCGATTTTTGCCCTGCTCGGGCTGGCGACCTACCGCATGCTCACCAGCGTGCTGCGCACCGATAGCGTCACCCGTAGCCATGAGGTGCAGCTACGTGAACTGGTGCGCGCCGTTGCCGCTTTTGAGCGTGACCTGTTACAGGTGAGTGTACGCCCGGTGCGCGACCCGTTCGGAGAGCCGCGGCCGGCCCTGCTGGGCGAGGAAGGTGATGCCGCCGCAGTGGAGCTGAGCCGTGCCGGCTGGCGCAATCCGCTTGGCCTGGCACGTGCCGAAGTGCAACGGGTGCGCTGGCAACTGAGCGGCGAGCAGTGGCAACGCCACTACTGGAATGTGCTCGATCAGGCCCAGGACAGCCAGCCTCAGGTGCAGCAGGCGCTGGATGGGGTGACAGGCATGCGCGTGCGTTACCTGGATGGCGACGGTAGCTGGCTAGACAGTTGGCCGCCAGCCGGAGTCAGTGGCGAAGCACAGTTGACTGCGTTGCCGCAGGCAGTCGAGCTGGTGCTGGAGCATCGCCGCTATGGCGAGTTGCGTCGGTTGCTGCGTTTGCCCGACGTGCGGCCCGCAGGCGTGGCGCAGCCGGCGGATGCGCCGGGAGAATTTGACGAGGTGCTCGAACCATGAAGGCGCAGCGCGGGGTGGCGCTGATCACCGTGATGCTGGTGGTGGCGGTGGCGACTGTGGTGAGTGCCGGGATTATCGCGCGTCAGCAATTGTCGATTCGCAGCAGCGCCAACCAGTTGCATGTGCGTCAGGCCTGGCATTACGCACTGGGTGGCGAAACCCTGGCCAAGGCGGTGTTGCGGCGTGATCTGCAGCAAGGCGACCCGCGTGCGCCTGTGGATCATCTGGGTGAGGCTTGGGCGCAGCCGCTGGCACCCTTCACTCTGGATGAAGGCGGTGAGTTGCGCGTGCGCATCCTCGATCCTACGGGCCGTTTCAACCTCAATAGCCTGGTGCGTCAGGGGCAGGCCAATGAGGCGGCGCTGGGGCAGTTTCGTCGTCTGCTGCTCGGCCTGCAAATCGAGGCACCCTATGCCGAGCGTCTGCTCGATTGGCTGGACGCCGATCAGGAGCCGAGCGGCGGCTATGGCGCCGAAGATAATCAATACGTGTTGGCACAGCCGGCTTATCGCGCCGCCAACCGGGCGCTGGCCGATGTGTCCGAACTGCGCCTGTTGCTGGAAATGAGCGAGACCGACTACCAGCGCCTGCTGCCTTTTGTCACTAGCATGCCGGCGGATGCGACCTTGAACGTCAATACCGCCAGTGCCCGGGTGCTAGCGAGTCTGGCTGAGGGGCTGCCGCTGAGTACAGCCGAGGCGCTGGTTGCCCGACGCGCTGATCAGGGTTACCCCGATGTGCCAAGTTTCCTTGGCCAATTGCCGGGGTTGAGTGTGCAGGGTCAGGGCTTGGCCGTCGGCAGCCAGTATTTTCAGGTGATCAGTGAGGTCAGCGTGGGTGAGCGCCGTCAGGTTTTACGCAGTACCTTGCAGCGCGCCAGCGATGGCAAGCTGTACGTCCTATCCCGTGATCTAGGGCAGAGCGGGGTGCCGCCTGCACCTGTCGAGGAAGTCGAGCGATGAATCAGTTGTGTGTGTTTCTGCCGCCTGCAGCCGCTGTCGGCGCCCGGGCGGAGTTGCCGGTGCAGCGCGTCCATGGCGACGACAGCCAGTGTCTGCCGTTTGCCGAGGCGCTGGCCGGTTTGACCGAGGCCTGGACCCTGGTTCTGCCGGTCGAGGCGGTAACGGCCTGCTCCGTGCGCTTGCCGACACAGAAAACGCGCTGGCTGCGTCAGGCTTTGCCGTACGCGGTGGAGGAGCTGCTGGCCGAGGACATCGAGCAACTGCATCTGGCCCTGGGCGAGCGGCTCGCGGACGGCCGTCACCGGGTGTTTGCCGTGCGCCGCAGTTGGTTGGCGGGCTGGCTGGCGCTGTGCCCGGTAGCGCCACGGGCGATTGCCGTGGATGCCGATCTGTTGCCACGCCAGGGTACTCAGTTGCTGTACCTGGGTTCGCGCTGGCTGCTTGGCGGGGAAGGGGTGGCGCGCATGGCGCTGAATGGCGAGTCATGGCCGCCATTGGCGGAGCTTTGCCCGCATCCGCATATCGCCTATCGCTCTACGCAGCAGGCCGGGCTGGCGCCGCTGGATGAGTGTCTGGAGCTTGCCGATGCCTATGGCTGGTTAGCGCAGCAGGCGCCGAGCAATGATCTTGCTCAGGGGGAGTTCGCGCCACTAGAGAATGCTGGGCGGTGGCGGGGCTGGCGGCCTTTGCTCGGCTTGCTCGGTTTGTGGCTGGTCTTGCAGTGGGGCTTCAATCTGGCCCAAGGCTGGCATCTGCAGCGTCAGGCCGATACCTACGCGCAGGCCAGCGTGGTGCTCTACCAGGATCTGTTTCCCGAGGATCGCAAGTTGGTCGATCTGCGTGCGCAACTGGATCAGCATCTAGCCGTGGGCGATAGCCGTGGCCAGGGGCGCTTGCTCGGGATGCTCGCTCAAGTGACTCAGGCCATCGAGATCGAAGGCGAACATGTGCAGGTGCAACAAGTGGATTTCAGCGACATTCGCGGCGATCTGGCCATGCAGATTCAGGCGCGCGGTTTCGCCGAACTGGAACGCTTGCGCGAACGCTTGCAAGCGGCGGGGGTGAGGGTGCAGTTGGGGTCGGCAAGCCGTGAGGCAGCAGGGGTCAGCGCCCGATTGGTGATTGGAGGATGAACAGCTTGAGCGAGTCGAAGAAGCCATTCGCGGCACAGTTACAAGGTTCGCTTGCGCTGCAGCGCTGGCGTGCTCTGCTGCCCCGTGAGCGCCTGGCGCTGCGGTTGCTGGCCCTGTTTGTGCTGCTGACGCTGGTGTATGTGTTGCTCTGGCAACCCGCGCGACAGGGCGTGACGGCGGCCCGCAGCGCTTTTGCGCAGGAGCAGGCTTTGTACGCCTACCTGCAGGCGCAGGCGCCGTTGGCGCGCAGCCTGGCGAGTCAGCCGCAGGTCAGTCTGGATCCGGCGCGCTTGCAGGGCCTGGTTACTGCCAGTGCAGCCGAGCAGGGTCTGCTCATAGAACGGCTGGACAGCGACAGCGGCGGTTCGCTGCAGGTTAGCCTGCAGCCGGCGCCATTCGTCCAGCTGCTGCGCTGGTTCACGCGGCTAGAGCAGCAGGGCGTGCGGATTGTCGAGGCGGGTCTGGATCGCGCTGCGGACAATCGCGTGGCGGCAAGGCTGACCTTGAGCGTGGCGTTGTAATCCGGCGCGACCGTGCCAGAGCAGGGTCTGCGTGCTGCTCGAGCCTCGAGTGGCTAGCGTGATATTTCCCGTTTTTGAGAAAAACTTTAAGCAGGGTATTGACTTAGGTTCGTCCCACCCGTAAATTGCGCGCCTCACAAAGCGAAGGGTGATTAGCTCAGCTGGGAGAGCATCTGCCTTACAAGCAGAGGGTCGGCGGTTCGATCCCGTCATCACCCACCAACTCGCTTTTGAAGTTACGCGCAGCGGTAGTTCAGTCGGTTAGAATACCGGCCTGTCACGCC
>JAUSOF010000003.1 GCA_030656145.1 Pseudomonas sp. | reverse complement strand
TGTAGTGGTCTAATTTCCCTGGACACCTCGATAGGTGGAAAATCCACCGACAGAGGAATCATATATGAGCAGTAAGCGCAGAGAATTCGACGCCAGCTTCAAGCTGCAAGTCGTTCAGATGGTTAGGGAGCAAGGCCTGAGTGTTCCTCAGATCTGCCGGGACATGGGTCTTGGCGAGACGGCGGTTCGCCGCTGGATTCAGCAGTACGAAGCGGAGCTATCCGGGCAGCCTGGAATAGGTAAACCGCTGACGTCCGAGCAGCAGCGGATTCGCCAGCTCGAAGTCGAAAATCGTCAATTGAAGCAGGATAACGAACTGTTAAAAAAAGCATCGGCCTTCTTTGCCCGGGAAATGAAGTGATCTATCGCGTGATCGCTCAGGAGCAGCAGAAGGCCATGACCACAAGACTCTGCCGATTGCTCGGGGTCAGTCGTTCTGGGTATTACGCCGCACGGAGCAGCCAACTGCGGTCGATCAAGGCGTGTCCGGTGGTCGTCTCCCTGAAAGCCCTGTTCATGGCGAGCGGCAGCGCATATGGCAGCCGCCGCTTGCAGGCCGCGCTCAAGGCCCGCGGCGTCTGTGTGGGACGCTATCGGATCAGGCGAATGATGAAAAAACACCAGCTACGCCCGACTTGGAAGCGCAAATTTGTCCATACAACAGACAGCAAGCATGACCTGCCGATAGCGGGCAATATTCTGAATCGACAGTTCAATCCTGAAGCGGTCAATCTGGCTTGGGTCGCCGATATCACCTATATCCGCACACGCAGCGGCTGGCTGTATTTGGCAGCGGTAATGGATTTGTACTCGCGCAAGATCGTCGGCTGGGCGATGGCGCCAAACATGCCGGCTGAACTGGTCTGCTCGGCATTACAGATGGCGATTGCTCAACGCCAGCCTGCGGCGGGCCTGATTGTGCATTCGGATCGGGGAAGCCAATACGCCAGCGCAGCCCATCGCACGGTACTCGACCGGCATGGCTTGGTAATGAGCATGAGCCGAAAGGGTAACTGTTGGGATAATGCGGTGATGGAGCGCTTCTTTCTAAACCTGAAAACGGAGCGTGTCTGGCAGCGTGACTACGCCAATCACGCCGAAGCAATGATAGATATTGCCGACTACATCGTTGGTTTTTACAACAGCGTGCGCCTGCACTCGAGTTTGGGCTACCAGCCACCAACGGCTTACGAGCGGAAACAGGCAAAACAACCTATCGCAGTGTCCGAAATTATTTGACCACCACAATCAGCCACCGCTGTGCGCGCTGCGTAACCCTCCAGGCGTCCGATTTGGAGAGTCGGCTGGGCAACGCGGCATTTGGGGCCCGGCACATTTCAACGCTGGCGTGACCCTACCCCCGAGCCTGGCTCACACTGGTTTGAACAACTGACTGCTCAGCTCGCGGCTAGCGTTGAGCATGATCGGCAGGAAGCGCTGCTCAAGCTCGATGGCCGGCACACGCCCGGCGTGAGTGCTGACGTTCATTGCGGCAAGGACATGGCCGGACGAGTCGTAGACCGGCACGGCCAGCGAGCGCAGCCCTTGCTCCAGCTCCTGATCGACCAGGCACCAGCCCTGCTGACGTACCTGCTGCAGGCATTCCCAGAGCGCCTCCGGGGTATGCAGGGTGCGACTGGTCTTGGCCTGCAGCTCAGCGTGATTGAGGTAGTCGTGCAGGCTGTCGTCGTCCAGCGCGGACAGAAGGATCCGCCCCATTGAGGTGCAGTAGGCTGGCAGGCGGCTGCCGACACTCAAGTCCACCGAGATCAGCCGCTGTGGAATCGCCGAGCGGGCGATATACAACACCTGCTCGCCTTCCAGGGTGGCCAGGTTACAAGCCTCATGCAGCTGCTCGCTGATCCGATCCAGATAAGGCTGCGCCGAGACGGCCAGCGGGGTAGACGACAGGTAGGCATGGCCGAGGGTCAGCACCTTGGGCAGCAGCGAATAGGTATGCCCTTCACTAGTCGCATAGCCCAGCTTCATCAGGGTATACAGGCAACGGCGCACGGCCGCGCGGGGGATCTCGGTACGGTGGCTGATCTGCGCGATGGTCAGGTGGCGCTTGCGCTCCTGAAACGCATTGATCACCGCCAGGCCACGGGCAAGGGAGGACATAAAATTAGGATCGCCCGTAAACTCCTCGATGCGCTTGGCAGGCGACACATAGGGCGGCGGTGCCAGGGTAGTCAGCTGCGGACGATTTTCGCTCATGGAGCCTCCGGGGCAAGGGGACAACGCTGAGCGATTATCGAACCAGTGCGCGGTAATCGCAAACACTGGTGTACCAATACACCGGAACACAATAGCGCTCTGTTGGCTTTCGGTAGCGGAATGAAGCACGGCATAGACTCGCGAAGAGTAATTCAACCCGGCCGCTTAAACCGTCGTGACGGCGTATCGCTTTTCTGCTTGGCGCGTAAAGAGGGACAGGCCAAAAGGGCCGGAAAGGAAGGGAACATCAAGGGCAGGCCATCAAAATGAGGCTAGATTCTTCGGTGGGGCAAAAAGTGGGGGCAAAATTCGGAAATGCTAAAAATCATCAGGCATAAAAAAATCCAGTCACCGCTAAGTGACTGGATTTTCTAGGATTATATGGTCGGGACGGAGTGATTCGAACACTCGACCCCTAGCACCCCATGCTAGTGCGCTACCGGACTGCGCTACGCCCCGACTAGGCGTTAAACTATTTTCATACTGCTGAAAACGTTGCGGACTATACAATAAGCTCCTGAAATATGGAAACTTTTTTGAATATGGCCGCTATTTTTTGAGCACGCTGAGCACATCTTCAAGCTCGGCAATGGTCTGCCTGATGAGCTGTTTGTACTGAGTAGTGTCGTCTTTCGCCTCATCACCTGAGAGACGCTGACGCGCCCCGCCGATGGTAAAACCTTGGTCATATAGCAGCGCACGAATTTGACGGATCATCAGCACATCCTGGCGCTGATAATAACGTCTATTTCCACGCCGCTTGACCGGATTGAGTTGCGGGAACTCTTGCTCCCAATAACGCAAAACATGCGGTTTTACTGCACAAAGCTCGCTTACTTCGCCGATCGTGAAATACCGCTTACCAGGTATGGTCGGCAGCTCATCGTTATGACTTGGTTCCAGCATATGCCTCGACCCTGGCTTTCAGTTTCTGCCCTGGACGGAAAGTCACCACACGGCGTGCCGTGATAGGGATTTCCTCTCCCGTTTTTGGATTACGACCGGGGCGCTGACGCTTGTCGCGCAGATCAAAATTGCCGAACCCCGAGAGCTTGACCTGTTCGTTGAGCTCCAGCGCTTGGCGGATCTCTTCGAAGAACAACTCCACCAACTCCTTGGCTTCCCGTTTGTTCAGGCCCAGCTCTTCATACAGGCGTTCCGCCATCTCAGCTTTAGTCAGAGCCCCCATACGCTACTTCCTTAACGTTGCGTTAAACCTTTGTTCCAGGGAGGCGAGAACATTTTGTGCCGTACTGCTCACCTCATCGTCATTAAGAGTGCGCGATGGATGCTGCCAGGTCAAGCCGACGGCAAGGCTTTTTCTATGCGGATCAATACCTTTACCGTGATAGACGTCAAATAGCTTGAGGTCAGTCAACCACTCGCCAGCTGCATCACGGATAGCCGCGAGCAACATCGCCGCAGGCACGTCACGGTCAACCAGCAGAGCCAGGTCTCGGCGCACTTCAGGGAAGCGCGAGAGCTCCTGAAACTTTGGCATGCGACCTTGAGTGATTTCAGCCAGTAATAATTCGAACATATACACCGGCTGATCAAACCCAAGCGTTTTGCTCAGCTCCGGGTGCATCGCCCCCAAGAAGCCAACCAGTCGCCCATCGCGCTCAATTTGCGCGGTTTGCCCAGGGTGCAAGGCTGGATGCTCTGCAGGAACAAAATTGAAGCAGTCGCCTGCTCCTGCACTCGCCAGCAATGCCTCAACGTCGGCCTTCACATCATAGAAGTCGACATTTTCACGACCATTTGCCCAGTTTTCCGACAGCCGACTACCGCAAATCACCCCAGCGAGCATCGGCTCCTGCTTGAGTTCTTCGAGTTGGCCAACAAAGCGCAAACCGCTTTCAAATAGACGTACACGCGACTGCTGACGATTAAGGTTATGCTCCAGCGCCTTGACCAGCCCCGGCCATAACGATGAACGCATCGCGGACATATCGGCCGATATAGGGTTGGCCAGCATCAACGGCGCAACACCGGGATGGAACAGCTCGAACAGTTTCGGATCAATAAAACTGTAGGTGATGGCTTCCTGATAACCACGCGCTACCAATAAACGACGCAGAACCGGCAACTCAACAGCCGCCTCAATCTTGGGCTGCGGTGCTAAACGGGCTTGCGGATAACGCACCGGCAGGCGGTTGTAACCGTACAAACGCGCCAATTCCTCGATCAGATCAACTTCTATGCTGATATCGAAGCGGTGACTGGGAACAGTTACTTGCCACTGCCCCTCACTGCTGGCGCTGACACCCAAGCCTAGACCGACCAACAAGCGCACGACTTCGTCGTCGTCCATTTTCAGGCCAAGTATTTGCTCGATGCGCTCGGCACGCAGAGTCACAGCGGCGACGCTAGGCAGCTGCTGCAGATCAACCACCTCAATGATCGGACCAGCGTCACCGCCAACGATATCTAACAACAATCCAGTTGCCCGCTCCATGGCTTCACGAGCCAGCTGCCAATCTACGCCGCGCTCGAAACGGTGCGAGGAGTCGGTGTGTAGCCCGTAGGAACGGGCTTTGCCGGCAATGGCAATGGTGTCGAAGAAAGCGCTCTCGAGAAACAGGTCGCAGGTCTTGGCACTCACACCGCTATGCTCGCCACCCATAACACCGGCGATCGCCAGTGCGCGCTGGTGATCGGCAATCACCAGCGTATCGGCACGCAGGCTGACTTCCTGACCGTCGAGCAGAACGAGCTTCTCGCCCTCCTCGGCCATGCGCACACGAATACCGCCATTGATCTCGGCAAGATCGAAGGCATGCAGCGGCTGGCCCAGCTCGAGCATCACGTAGTTGGTGATATCCACCGCGGCATCAATGCTGCGCACGTCAGCACGACGCAGGCGCTCGACCATCCACAGCGGTGTTGGCTTGGATAGATCGACGTTGCGCACCACGCGACCGAGGTAACGCGGACAGGCTTGCGCCGCCAACACCTCAACCGGGCGCACCTCATCATGACTCGGTGCAACCGCGGCAATCACGGGACGGGTTACCGGCGCATCATACAAAGCGCCAACTTCACGAGCCAGACCGGCCAGCGACAGGCAATCACCGCGATTAGGCGTTAGATCGACCTCAATGCTGGCATCGTTCAGCTCGAGATAAGCCCGAATATCCTGACCCACAGGCGCATCGGCGGGCAACTCCATCAGGCCATCGTTTTCTTCGCTGATCTGCAGCTCAGAGGCCGAGCACAGCATGCCGTTGGACTCGACGCCGCGCAGTTTGGCCTTCTTGATCTTGAAGTCGCCCGGCAACTCGGCGCCGATCATGGCGAAGGGAATCTTCAGGCCGGGGCGCACATTCGGCGCGCCGCACACCACCTGAAAAGTTTCCACGCCAGTACTGACCTGACACACCCGCAGCTTGTCGGCATCCGGATGTTGCTCGGTGCTGAGCACTTCGCCCACCACCACGCCGCTGAATGTCCCGGCAGCCGGGGTCACGCTATCGACTTCCAGGCCCGCCATGGACAGGCGCGCCACCAGCTCGTCACGGGAAACCTGCGGGTTTACCCAGCTACGCAGCCATTGTTCACTGAATTTCATCCTGCTCTCCTAAACAATTCGGTTACGGTCGTACGGCGCTAGCGAAATTGCGCCAAAAATCGCAGATCGTTATCGAAGAACAGGCGTAAATCGTTGACACCATAACGCAGCATGGCCAAACGCTCGACGCCCATGCCGAAGGCAAAACCCTGGTACTTCTCGGGGTCGATACCGGACATGCGCAGCACGTCTGGATGGACCATGCCGCAGCCCATAACTTCCAGCCAGCCGGTCTGCTTGCACACGCGACAACCTTTACCGCTGCACATTACGCACTGCATGTCGACTTCAGCCGAAGGCTCGGTGAAGGGGAAGAAGGACGGACGAAAACGCACGCCCAGCGGTTTTTCGAAGAACACCCGAAGGAACTCTTCGATGGTGCCTTTGAGGTCGGCAAAGCTCACATTCTCGTCGACCAGCAGGCCTTCGACCTGGTGGAACATCGGCGAGTGAGTGATATCGGAATCACAGCGGTAAACACGACCCGGGCAAACGATGCGGATCGGCGGTTGCTGGGATTCCATGGTGCGCACCTGTACCGGCGAGGTGTGGGTGCGCAGCAACATATTCGCGTTGAAATAGAAGGTATCGTGCATCGCCCTGGCCGGATGGTGGCCGGGGATATTGAGCGCTTCGAAGTTGTGGTAATCGTTTTCCACCTCAGGGCCTTCGGCGATGCCGTAGCCAATCCGGGTGAAAAATTGCTCAACGCGCTCTAGAGTCCGGGTAACCGGATGCAGGCCGCCCGAGGTCTGGCCGCGACCAGGCAGAGTCACATCAATGCGCTCAGCAGCCAGCTTAGCGCTCAACGCAGCACTTTCCAGAGTGGCCTTGCGCACGTTCAGGGCTTCCTGAACTTTGTCCTTGGCAGCATTGATCAAAGCCCCGGCTTGCGGGCGCTCTTCAGCAGACAGGTTGCCCAGGGTCTTCATCACCTGAGTCAGTTCGCCTTTCTTACCCAGATAGTGAACCCGCAACTGCTCGAGGGCGCTCACATCGTCGGTGTGGCTAACGGCCTCAAGCGCTTGCGAGACCAGCACATCCAGATTTTCCATTTACAGACTCCAGATACGAAATAGGGGAAGAGCCAAGGCTCTTCCCCTATTGGTGACGTTTCGAACGAGCCCAAGGCCTACTGCGCTCGGTCATGCTGCGCTGGAAGCTTAGCCTGACCGTCGCTCGTGACGAACTTGAGTTCGTTCTTGCACCGGGCGAACCCGGTGATTGTCGGGGACTTAAGCCAGAGTGGCTTTCGCTTTTTCGACAATCGCAGCAAACGCCGCTTTTTCGTTCACTGCCAGATCGGCCAAAACTTTACGATCGATCTCAATGGACGCTTTTTTCAGGCCAGCAATGAAACGGCTGTAGGACAGACCGTTAACACGAGCACCAGCGTTGATACGAGCGATCCACAGGGCGCGGAACTGACGCTTCCTCTGACGGCGGTCACGGTAGGCGTATTGGCCTGCCTTGATCACAGCCTGCTTGGCTACGCGGAATACGCGCGAACGCGCACCGTAGTAACCTTTAGCGAGTTTCAGAATTTTTTTGTGACGCTTGCGAGCGATAACGCCGCGCTTAACACGAGCCATGAGTAATGTCCTCTACCTTGACCGATTAACGAACGCGCAGCATGCGCGCCACTTTTCTCACGTCAGACGGATGCACCATGGTGCTACCGCGCAGTTGACGCTTACGCTTAGTGGACATCTTGGTCAAGATGTGGCTCTTGAAAGCGTGCTTGTGCTTGAAGCCATTAGCGGTTTTAAGAAAACGCTTGGCTGCACCACTCTTGGTTTTCATCTTTGGCATGTTCAGTACTCCGCATTCAGTTGATAAACATAACCGCAAGGCCTGCCGTGCCCTGGTGGTTACTTCTTCTTTTTGGGGGCGATGACCATTATCAGTTGGCGTCCTTCCATCTTTGGATGCTGTTCAACAGAGCCATATTCAAGCAGGTCAGCTTCAACCCGCTTCAACAGCTCCATACCCAGCTCCTGATGCGCCATCTCACGGCCACGGAATCGCAATGACACCTTGGCCCTGTCCCCTTCACTCAGGAAACGTACCAGGTTGCGCAGTTTTACCTGGTAATCCCCTTCCTCCGTCCCTGGACGAAACTTGATTTCTTTAACCTGAATTTGCTTCTGGTTTTTCTTTGCAGCAGCGATCTGCTTCTTCTTTTCGAAGATCGACTTGCCATAGTCCATGACTCGGCAAACCGGAGGAATCGCATCAGCAGAAATCTCCACCAGATCCAGCTTGGATTCTTCGGCGATTCTAAGCGCTTCATCAATCGAGACGATGCCAATTTGCTCGCCTTCAGCGCCAATTAACCGAACCTCGCGTGCCGAGATATTCTCGTTGATCGGGGCTTTCGGGGCAGCTCGTTTATCTTGTCTCATTTCACGCTTAATAATGATTACTCCACATCTTGGCGACCACGCCGGGAAACCGCCTGCGCGAGAAATTCAGCGAATTGAGCGACGGGCATCGAGCCCAGATCAGCACCTTCACGGGTACGCACGGCGACAGTTTGCATCTCAACCTCCCGATCTCCGATAACCAAGAGATAAGGAGCCTTGAGCAAAGTATGCTCACGGATTTTAAAGCCAATTTTTTCGTTTCTCAAGTCAGACTTGGCACGGAAACCGCTTTGGTTGAGTGTTTTTTCCACTTCCAAGGCAAATTCGGCCTGTTTATCAGTGATATTCATCACTACAGCCTGCGTTGGCGCCAGCCAAGCTGGGAACGCGCCTTCGTAATGCTCGATCAGAATCCCGATAAACCGCTCAAAGGAGCCAAGAATCGCTCGGTGCAACATAACCGGATGCTTACGGCTGTTGTCCTCACTGACGTACTCGGCACCCAAGCGCACTGGCAAGTTGAAATCGAGCTGCAGGGTACCACACTGCCAGACCCTACCCAGACAATCCTTCAGCGAGAATTCGATCTTTGGTCCGTAGAAAGCACCTTCTCCCGGCTGCAGGTCATAAGCCAGCCCCGCACTGTCAAGAGCCGACGCCAATGCAGCCTCCGCGCGATCCCACAATTCGTCAGAGCCAACGCGCTTGTCCGGGCGAGTCGATAGCTTGAGCTGAATATCGGTAAAGCCAAAATCAGCATAAACCGCCAAGGTCAGCTTGATGAAGTCTGCCGACTCAACCTGCATCTGCTCTTCAGTGCAGAAGATATGCGCATCGTCCTGCGTAAAGCCGCGCACACGCATAATGCCGTGCAATGCACCTGAGGGCTCATTGCGGTGGCAGGCACCGAACTCGGCCAGACGCATCGGCAGCTCGCGGTAGCTCTTCAGGCCCTGATTGAACACCTGCACATGGCACGGGCAGTTCATCGGCTTGATCGCGTAATCGCGGCTTTCCGACTCAGTGGTAAACATGTTTTCGGCGTAATTGGCCCAATGCCCGGATTTCTCCCACAGCGAGCGATCCACCACCTGCGGGGTCTTGATTTCCAGGTAGCCATTCTCGTGCTGCACCTTGCGCATGTACTGCTCGAGCACTTGATACAGGGTCCAGCCATTGGGATGCCAGAACACCATACCCGGCGCTTCTTCCTGGGTATGAAACAGATTCAGGCGCTTGCCGATTTTGCGGTGATCGCGCTTCTCGGCCTCCTCGATGCGCAGGACGTAGGCGGCCAACTGCTTCTTGTCAGCCCAGGCGGTGCCATAGATGCGCTGCAACTGCTCATTCTTTGCATCACCGCGCCAGTAGGCGCCGGACAACTTGGTCAGCTTGAATGCCTTGAGGAAACGCGTATTCGGCACATGCGGACCGCGGCACATGTCGACGTACTCTTCGTGATAATACAGCCCCATGGCCTGCTCATCCGGCATGTCTTCGACCAGGCGCAGCTTGTAGTCCTCGCCACGGGAAGCAAAGACATCGATCACTTCGGCGCGCGGAGTCACCTTCTTGATCACGTCGTAGTCTTTTTCGATCAGCTGCTGCATGCGCTGCTCGATCGCCGCCACGTCATCCAGTGTAAAAGGACGCTCGCTGGCAATGTCGTAATAAAAACCTTCTTCAATAACCGGACCGATCACCATCTTGGCAGTCGGAAACAGCTGCTTAACGGCATGACCGATCAAGTGCGCACAGGAGTGGCGAATAATCTCTAGCCCCTCCTGATCTTTCGGCGTAATGATCTGCAGGGTTGCGTCGCCGCTGATCAGGTCACACGCATCAACCAACTTGCCATTGACCTTACCGGCCACCGTGGCCTTGGCCAGGCCAGCGCCAATGGATTGCGCCACCTCAAGTACGGATACCGGGTGATCGAACGTACGCTGACTGCCGTCGGGAAGAGTAATGATGGGCATGGCGCCTCCTCTCCTAGTGGTGACCTCTACCAAAGGCCACATGGGTTGGGATGAGCCAGTAAGCGATTCGGCGGTATGCCTGCCTTACAGTGGCAGGAGCTTGTTAAGCCAACCAAAACTGAACCGGGGTCACTGGAGGTTAATACGCATTAAGCAACGACCGGATGCTTCCAGAAAGCCTGAACACTGGCAAGCCGCCCAATAAAAAAGGGTCGCCGAGGCGACCCTTTTATCGAATTGGTAGGCACAATTGGATTCGAACCAACGACCCCCACCATGTCAAGGTGGTGCTCTAACCAACTGAGCTATGTGCCTCCGATGGGTGCGCATTCTACTGAGGCGCTAAAAAGAGTCAACACTTTTTTATCTAACTGTCTGAATAAATGAATTTTTTACTGTTCATCATGGCGTTTAATATTTCGCACGGCCCACTAGCCGGGCATTTTCAACTCGGGTAGCATCACTGCATCCGTAAAAAATAAAGAACAGAGGTTGCAATATGGCGCACACGGCTTACCCACAATCCTATTACGCTGCCTCAGCTAACCCGGCTCCGTCACGCCCGGAACTGAATGGCGAAGCGGAAACAGATGTCTGCATCATCGGCGCAGGCTACACCGGCTTGTCCACAGCCATAGCCCTGCTCGAAAGCGGCTTCAAGGTAAGCATTGTCGAGGCTGCCAAAGTCGGCTTCGGCGCCTCTGGTCGTAACGGCGGTCAAATCGTTAATAGTTACAGCCGCGACATCGACACCATAGAGCGCACCGTGGGCCCCAAGCAGGCACAGCTATTAGGCCAAATGGCGTTCGAAGGCGGGCGGATCATTCGCGAGCGGATTGCCAAGTACGATATTCAGTGCGACCTCAAGGATGGCGGTGTGTTCGCTGCGATCACCCCCAAGCAGATGGCCCATCTGGAAGCGCAGAAGAAGTTGTGGGAGCGCTACGGCCATACTCAACTGGAGTTGCTGGACGCCAAACGCATCCGCGAAGTTGTGGCGACCGATAACTACCTAGGCGGCATGCTCGACATGAGCGGCGGCCACATCCACCCGCTCAACCTGGCGCTTGGTGAGGCAGCTGCAGTTGAATCCCTGGGCGGAGTGATTTACGAACAATCCCCGGCCATTCGTATCGAGCGCGGCGCCAACCCAGTGGTGCACACCCCCAACGGCCAAATCAAGGCCAAGTTTGTGGTAGTTGCCGGCAATGCTTACCTGGGTAATCTGATCCCCGAACTCTCGGCCAAGTCGATGCCCTGCGGTACTCAGGTCATTACTACGGAGCCGCTATCGGACGAGATGGCAAAGAGTCTGCTACCGCAAGATTACTGCGTCGAAGACTGCAACTACCTGCTCGACTACTACCGCCTGAGTGGGGATAACCGCCTGATCTTCGGTGGCGGCGTGGTCTATGGGGCGCGTGACCCGGCCAACATCGAGGCGATCATCCGGCCGAATCTGCTCAAGACCTTCCCGCAGCTCAAAGACGTGAAGATCGATTACGCCTGGACCGGCAACTTCCTGCTGACCCTGTCGCGCCTGCCTCAGGTCGGCCGTCTTGGCGACAACATCTACTACTCACAGGGCTGCAGCGGCCACGGCGTGACTTATACCCACCTGGCGGGCAAGGTGCTGGCCGAAGCGCTGCGCGGCCAGGCTGAGCGCTTCGATGCCTTCGCCGAACTGCCGCACTACCCCTTCCCCGGCGGCCAACTGCTGCGCATCCCCTTTACGGCAATGGGCGCCTGGTACTACAGCCTGCGCGACAGGCTCGGCTTCTAGCCACTTGCCCTGACAAACAAACGGCGCCTTATGGCGCCGTTGTTTTGTCTGCTCACTCAGTTAGCTTGCGGGCAGACCGGGGGAGACGAGCACTGCTGCGCTGCCCCACCGGTGGCGGTCTTCACACCTGCGGCAAAGCGCTGATCGTCCGGAGCTAGCCGCTGGGCACAAGCCCTGGCCTGCTCGGCTGCCTGCGGGCAACCGCGATCGGCAAATACCTGCGACAGATTGAACCAGCCTGCAGCAAAATCGGGCTGCTGCATCACGCTTTGGCGCAAAGCCGTTTCGGCCCCAGGGACATCGCCACTGGCATAACGACTATTGGCCAAGGCAAACCACCCCAGGGACTCAGCCGGCCAATGCTGCGTAGCACTGCGATAGGCACGCTGCGCGGCAGCAACCCGCCCGGTTTCCTCAAGGTCGCTGGCCGCCTTCAGCCACGGCCGCAGCTCAGCCTGAGCCGGCAGCGTATCCGCCGGCAGAGTCAAGACAGCCCAGCGGCCTCCTCTCGCCCACGTCTTGTCGAAGCTGCTGAAACTGGTCAGCGCGCGCCGCGTGGTACCCGAGCGCAAGATCAAGGTCCGCTCACGCTGGTCATAGCCGACCACCACAGCAAAGTGCCAGAGCGGATACCAGTCATAAGCCAGGTTTTGCAAAACCAACACCGGATTACCCGCAGCTACCTCGGCAAGTAATGCCTGCAACTGCGGTTGCAGCGGATACACCAGCATGTCGTGGGCACGCGCGGCCGCCACCATCTCGACTTGCAGGCTACCGTCACGCGCCGGAATGAACACCCTGTCCTTGAGCAGACCGGGACTGGTCACGACGCCGCGCTGGTTAAGCATGGTCGCCAGCGCCGCCGGCCCGCATTGATAGGCACTCTGCGGAAAAAACGGCACATTGCTCAGCTCTACCCGCTCAGGCAAGCGAGAAGTCTCCGGCGGCAACACCGGAGACTTCGCGCAAGCGGCAAGCAGAACAATCAGAACGAGCGGAAGGAGGTTCCTGCCAATCAACGATTTATGCATTTGACGAAATTGAAGATATTAGTAGCGCAGAGCATGTCGGTAATGATGAAGACCACCAGAAACAACACGATGACCCCAACAACACCGGCACCCGCTGGCGCTTCCGACAGCTGCTGATTGAACTGCGCCAGCTCGGCACTGGTCAGGCTATTAATGCGATCTTCAACCTGAGCGCGATCAACCCCCATGCCCAGCAATTTTTCCTGAACACCCTGCTCATCGAGCATGCTCAACAATTGCTGCCTATCGACCTGCTGCTGTTGCTCGGCCAACACCTCACCGGTGCCGATCATGGCCGCACTGGCCATAGGTATCTGCACAATCATCAGAACGTGAAACACTGCCAACATGGCGGCCATACGACGGAAGAACGAATAATTATGCATAAGGGCTATTTCCTTGAAGGACTGTACTTCCAGACTAGAACAGTTTGAAAGGGTTCCATACCAGCTTAGCTAATAAAAACTCAGCGACTGTCTGACAACACACATATGGCCATCTTTCTCACGACAAGCTGGAGTCGCGTAGCAGCTGACTGACCACCGCGCGCAACTTGCCAGGCTTGACCGGTTTATTAAGTAGCGGCATACCCATGCGTTGTAACTCGCGACGGCACTGGTCACTACGATCAGCAGTAATCATCACCGCAGGAATCGGCAAGCAGAAGTGCTGGCGTAAATACGCCACCACAGCGCAACCCAGCACATCATGATCAAGGTGAAAATCCGCCAGAATCAAATCCGGGGCCTGCCCATCAAGCGCCTGCACGGCGCCCTCCTGATCGACTGCAGTCACCACCACGCAGCCCCACTGCTCGAGCAACGCCGCCATGCTATGGAGGAGGCTCAACTCGTTATCCAGTACCAGCAGGCGCCGCCCCGGCAGAGGATCACCGACCAACGGCTGGACCGATGAAGTGGCGGGTGCCGCGCTAATAACCCGCTGCGCCAACGGCACCCGAATGGAAAAAACCGAACCGCGCCCAGGCTGCGAGCGCACCTCAACCGGGTAGCCCAGCATGTGTGCGATGCGCTCGACGATTGCCAGACCCAACCCCACCCCTCGACGCTCTGCAGCGCGCCCGACATTCAGCTGGTTGAATTCCAGAAAGATGTTGCCCAGCTGATCCTCGGATATACCACAGCCGGTGTCCCAGACCTGCAGGTCGAGGAAATCACCACGTTTTCGCACCCCCAAAAGGATGCGACCCTGCTCGGTGTAACGACAGGCGTTACTCAGGAAGTTGCGCAGGATGCGCGTCAGCAGGCGAAAATCTGTGCTGATCGTATAGTCGGGAATCCGCGTCTTCAGGCGCAAACCCTCGGCGGCGGCAACCGACTGAAACTCGGACGCCAGAGGCGCCAACAGATCCTGCAGACGATATACATCGACATCCGGCTTGATCGCTGCCTGATCGAGCTTGGAGATATCGAGCAAGTCAGTGAGCAGATCCTCGGCGCCCTCCAGTGCCTGGTGGCTACGCTCGACCAGGTTACGCTCTGCTGCCGGCAAGCTTCGCTCGCGCAGGGTGGAGATCAATAGACGCGCAGCGTTGAGCGGCTGTAACAGGTCATGGCTGGCGGTTGCCAGGTACTTGTCCTTGCTGTGATTAGCCGCTTGCGCGGCATCGCGCGCCTCGCGTAACTCCTGCTCGATGCGCTTGCGCTCGACGATCTGCTGCAACAGGTTGCGGTTGGCCTCCTGCAACTCGACAGTGCGCGCCTTGACCCGCAGTTCAAGCTCTTCATTGAGCAATTGCAAGCGCTGCTGCGCCAGCTTGCGCTCGGTGATATCAGCGACGAAACCCTCAATGAGGCCATCTTCACCTGGCTTGAGCAGTAAGTTCATCAAGACATCAATGGCGCTGCCGTCCTTGCGCCGCAACTGGGTTTCATAGCCAAACAGCCCGGGCGCATGCTCCAGCACCTGGCGAATGTATTGCAACTCCTCGCGACCACCAACGAACAGGTAGTTGGCCAGATCGGTCAGCGACCACAGCACCTCGTGTGGATCGTCATAACCGAGCATCCGCGCCAAGGCTGGATTGGCTGAGCGCAGCCCTTCCTGCAGACTGGCCTGAAAGATCCCGTGTACCGCGTGCTCAAATAGCCATTTATAGCGATTGCGCTCGGTTTCCAGGTCTTCCAGGCGCGCCAGCAACTCAGGGTAATGGCTCTTGCGCACCGAATGACTGCCCAGCCCGAGCAGCTCGGTGAGCGCCTGGCGCTGCTGATCAGAGGGCTTCGGCATAGACGACCTCGACATCGCGCTGGGTCGAATCCCTCGGATTGGTAAGAATGCAGGGATCCTGCATGGCATTGCGTGACAGGAACGGGATGTCCGAACTGCCCACGCCATGCAGCGCGAGGGTTTCATGGAAGCCAACGGCGTGCTTGAACTGAATCAGGTGTTCGACCAGGCGCAGGCGAATCTGCGGATGAGTGAGGCCGCGGGTGTCGACGCCGAGGGTTTCGGCCACCATCTTGAAGCGCTCCGGCGCGGCCTTGTAGTTGAACGCCACCACATGCTCGACCAATACCGCATTACACAGACCGTGCGGCAGGTCGAGGAATCCACCCAGGCTGTGCGACATCGCATGCACAGCACCGAGAATGGCATTGGAAAAGGCCAGACCAGCTTGCATGCTGCCAAGCATGATCTTCTCGCGCAGGGCAATTTCATTGGGGTTGGCGATCATCGCCACCAGGTTGCCATTGATCAGGCGCATGGCTTCCAGCGCGTGAGAGTCGGTCAAGGGTCCGGCGCCGGTGGACACGAAGGCTTCGATCGCGTGCACCAGCGCATCGATGCCGGTACAGGCTGAAAGAAACGGATCCATGCTCAGGGTGGTTTCCGGATCAATCAACGAAACGTCGGGCACCGCACCCTTGCTGACGATGGAGAACTTCATCCGCTCGTCCTGATTGGAGATGATCACGAACTGCGAGACATCTGCCGACGTACCGGCAGTGGTTGGAATCAGGATCAGCGGCGGGCTCGGTACACGCAGGGTATCCACCCCCTCGAACTCGATGATATTGCGACCATGGGCCACCGCAATGCCGATGCCCTTGGCGCAGTCCATCGGGCTGCCGCCGCCCACCGCCACGATCACGTTGCAACCCTGGCTGCGATAAAGCTCGGCGCCAAGCATCACCTCTTCACAGCGAGGATTGGGCGATACCTGGGTGTACAGGCAGTGCTCGATGCCCTGGCGCAATAGACTGGCCTGCACATCCGCCACCCAACCGGCAGCTTGCACCCCTGGATCAGAAACCAACAGGACCTTGCGCGCACCGAAGTTACTGGCGTAGTTGCCCACGCTATGCCGACAACCCGCACCAAAGACAATTTCCGGCGAGACGAATTTACGATGAAGACTAATATCGGGGCTCATGCCACGGCCTACTGCTTGTTATTTTGACTACCGGGCAGCGTACTGGATTCACCTGCCAATGCAATGCTCCTGCAGTCGCTTGGCGGCCGCTTTGCGGGAGCGACCATGACCGCGAAAGCCACAAACCCCTGCAGGAAACCTCGCAGCTTACGCGCCTGACGCCTGGACCTGCTCAGGCGAGCGTTGCCAGCAACTGCCGATAGAAGCGCCACTCACACGCCAGAGCATGGGCCAGGTTCGCCGCCTGGCGAAAACCGTGACGCTCTTGCGGATACAGATGGTACTCCACCGGCACGCCGCGCAACCTTAGCGCAGCGACCATCTGCTCGGTCTGCGCCGGCAACACCACCGCATCCAGACCGCCCTGAAAAAAGATCAGCGGCGCGCTGATCCGGTCGGCGTGCATTAGCGGCGTGCGCTCCCGATAGCGCTGAGCATCGCGCAGCGGATCGCCGATCAGCCAGTCCAGATAATCAGCCTCAAACTTGTGCGTCACCTTGCGCAAGGCCAGCGGGTCACTGACCCCATAGAGACTCGCGCCGCCGCGAAACACCTGGGTAAAGGCCAGGGCGCATAACGCCGTGTAACCGCCGGCACTGGCACCGCGAATAAATGCACGTGCGGGATTGATCAGACCACCGGCGGCCAGGTGCGCCACCGCCGCCTCGGCGTCCGCCACCTCGATACACCCCCACTCCCCCGCCAGACGCAGGCGATAGGCACGGCCATAACCGCTGCTGCCGCGGTAATTGAGGTCGAGCACAGCGAAGCCACGTAGCGTCCAGAAAGCAATGCGCGGATCAAACACCGGATAGCAGGCCGACGTGGGTCCGCCATGCAGAAACACCAGCAACGGCGGCTTCTCGGCTAGCCCCGCTGGCCCCTCTGGCGCATAGAAAAACCCATGACTGCGTTCGCCCTCACCGACCGGACAGCTAAACGGCTGCGGCATGGGCAGGTACTGTTTGCCCAATGGCGCCTCACCACCGACAAGAATGCGCACCGCGCCATTATCACGGCTGATGGCCAGAATCGCCGGCAGACGATCCGGCGCCCCGGCAATGCAGTAAAAATGCTCGGCATCCGCGGCCAGACAGCGAAAGCGGCTGAAGCCCGAGGCCAGACGCCGCTCGCCCGGCGACGCAGGGCCGCCGTGGCCATGCACATCAGTGGCGCTCTCGCTGAAAGCATCGGTGCGCGCGGCGCACCCTAAGGCCCGCTCAAGCAGCAGGCCGAAGCCCTGCTCGAAACGGCTCAGCAGCATGTCACCCGACTCGAGTGGCAGGTAGGTACAGGCGCCCAATTGCCAGGGCGCCGGCGCATGATCATAGGGTGCTCCGTACGCACGGTCCGTCGCAGACGAAACATCCGCAGCGCACGCCGGCTGCCACCAGCCGTGGCGGTCGGAGAGCACCCAGAGCCGGCCATCGGCAGCGAAGCGCGGCTGTTGCAGGGACTGGTCGTGGTCGGCGCCGGCCAGAATCCGTTCGCCCTCCTCACCCTCACGCAAACACAGGCGGGTGGCGATCCAGGGTTGATAGGGTCTGTCCCACTCGATCCAGGCCAACTGGCGGCCGTCGGCACTGGCAACCGGGCCGGCATAGAAGTCGGCACCTTCGGCCAGCACCCGCCGGCTGCCGTCCAGGCCGATGCGCACCAGGCGATGGATCACCCCGGCCGCTTCGTGGCTTTCCTCCACAGCCAAAAGGGCCTGCCAGTCCGGGACGAAGGACAGATCGCCGTAACGGCAATCCGGGCGGGTGGTCAGCTGCTGGGGCGGCGTCGATAATTCGCGGCCAAGGCCGCTCCCACAAGGCAGCAGATAGAGCTGCTGGTCAGTCTCGTTGACGAAGGCCACGCCCTGGTCGGTGGCGCAGCAGGCGCCGCCGCCGTACTCGTAGACGCGACTGCGCACGGAAAAATCCGCTGGCGTCAGCTCATGCACCGCCTCGTCACGCCAGAAGAACAGACCGCAGCGCGCCTGCTGCGGATCGAAAGCCACCCACAGCAAGCCACCATGAGCGGCGTGCAGTTCGGCGAAATCACTGCTGGCAGCTGCGGCCTGGGCGGCACTCCAGATGCCATCGGCTTCTTCGGTACGCATTGCCCGCCCTACGCCTTGCAGATCAGCGTGGAAGCCTTCTCGTTGCGCAAAACCAGGCTCTCCAGCGCTCCAGGCGCCTGCTCGGCCTCGGCCCGTGCGGCAAGGATGATGCCGTGGTGCGCCGACTTGCTACACACCGGATCGGCGTTGCTGGCGTCGCCCGTGAGCATGAAGGCCTGGCAGCGGCAGCCGCCGAGATCCTTGGCCTTTTCGTCACAGGAACGGCACGGTTCGGGCATCCAGTCGTCACCACGGAAGCGGTTGAAACCGAAAGAGTCGCGCCAGATGTGCTCGATACTGTGCTCGCGCACGTTGGGAAACTGCACCGGCAGCTGGCGCGCGCTGTGGCACGGCAGTGCGGTGCCGTCCGGGGTGATGTCGAGGAACAGGTTGCCCCAGCCATTCATGCAGGCCTTGGGCCGCTCCTCGTAGTAATCCGGGGTGACGAAGATCAGCTTGCATGGGTGGTTCTCGGCCGCCAGCTTGGCGCGCCACTCGTTGGTGATGCGCTCGGCACGCTCCAGTTGGGCGCGAGTCGGCAACAGGCCCGCGCGATTGAGCTCGGCCCACCCATAGAACTGACAGGTGGCCAACTCGACGAAATCCGCCTCCAGCTCCAGGCACAGCTCGATAATCCGTTCGATGCTGTCGATGTTGTGCCGGTGGGTGACGAAGTTCAGCACCATGGGATAACCAGCCGCCTTGACTGCCCGGGCCATGGCCAGCTTCTGGGCGAAGGCCTTCTTCGAGCCGGCCAGCATATTGTTCACGTCCTCATCGGCAGCCTGGAAGCTGATCTGGATATGATCCAGACCGGCCTCGCTGAAACTGGCGATGCGCGCTTCACTCAATCCGATACCAGAGGTGATCAGGTTGGTGTAGTAGCCCAGATCCCGCGCCGCCTTGATCAGCTCGGCCAGATCCTGACGCACCAGTGGCTCGCCACCGGAAAAGCCTAATTGCGCGGCACCCAGCGCGCGCGCCTGACGAAACACCTCGATCCACTCGGCGGTGGTCAGCTCCTGACCCTGCTGGGAAAAATCCAGCGGGTTGGAGCAGTACGGGCATTGCAGCGGGCAGCGATAGGTCAGCTCGGCCAACAGCCACAACGGTGGACCGGGTTCATGCCCAGGCTTACTGCAACTCGATCCAGAACTGAGCATTGGCTACCTCCATAAAGGCCAGGATGTCTTCATCGAGCCCCGGCACGTCCGGGAAGCGCTCGCTCAACGTATCAATGATCTCACCGACGCTGTGCGTCCCATTGACCTGCTGGAGGATCTCCCCGGCGCTGTCGTTGAGTTTGATCATGCCTTCCGGATAAAGCAGCACATGGCAGTTTTGCACGGGCTCGAACTGCAGACGAAAGCCACGACGCAACGTGGGGATCTTGCTGGCAAGGGATTGGTTCATACCATCGACTCCGCTGCGGTGCGCGCCGCGCACCCTAAGGATGTGCCGCGTGCAAATGTAGGGTGCGCTGTGCGCACCAGTAGACTGCTGCTCACAACGCGATCCCCTTATGCCAGACCCGCTCAGTCGTCACCGAATGATAGGGCGCACGCTCCAGCTCGTAGGCCATGCTCATGGCATCAAGCATGCTCCACAACACATCCAGCTTGAACTGCAGGATCTCCAGCATGCGCTGCTGACCCTCGTAGGTCGTGTAGTGCTGCAGGGTGATGCGCAGGCCATGCTCGACATCGCGGCGCGCCTCTTTCAGACGTTTGCGGAAGTAGTCGTAACCGCTGGCATCGATCCAGGGGTAATGCTGCGGCCAGGCATCCAGGCGCGACTGATGGATGGTCGGGGCGAACAGTTCGGTCAGCGAACTGCTGGCCGCCTCCTGCCAGCAGGCACGGCGGGCGAAGTTGACGTAGGCATCGACCGCGAAGCGCACCCCCGGCAATACCAACTCCTGGGACAGCACCTGCTCGCGATCCAGCCCTACGGCTTCGGCCAGGCGCAACCAGGCTTCGATGCCGCCCTCCTCGCCGGGCGCACCATCGTGATCGAGGATGCGCTGCACCCACTCACGGCGCGTGTCGCGATCCGGGCAATTGGCCATGATCGCCGCATCCTTCAACGGGATATTCAGCTGGTAGTAGAAGCGGTTGGCGACCCAGCCCTGGATCTGCTCGCGGCTGGATTGACCGGCATACATCGCGCGGTGGAAAGGGTGATGAATATGGTAATAGGCGCCCTTGGCGCGCAACGCCTGCTCGAATTCGGCGGGGCTCATGGCGGTCTGGCTCATCGGCTCTCCGGTGCTCTTGTGGTCTGCCTTCGGTGCGCACGGCGCACCCTACAGATTGATGCTCATACCATCCCAGGCGACGTCTATGCCGTGGGCGCACAACTCGGCGCGCTCAGGCGAATCGACATCGAGGATCGGGTTGGTGTTATTGATGTGAATAAGGATCTTTTGCTTGGCCGACAGGCCGTCAAGCACCTCGACCATGCCACCGGAACCGCTTTGCGGCAGATGACCCATCTCGCTGCCGAGCTTGTCGCCCACCCCGCAGTGACGCATTTCGTCATCGCGCCACAGGGTGCCGTCGACCAGCAGGCAATCGGCACGACGCATCCAGGCCAGCAAGGCATCGTCAACCTGCCCCAGCCCCGGGGCATAGAACAACGTGCCGCCCGTGCGCCGGTCCTCGACGAACAAGCCGATATTGTCGCCTGGGTGCGGGTTGCCGCGGTGCGGCGAATAAGGCGGAGCACTGCTGCGCAGGGCAATGGCGGTGATCGACAGGTTCGGGCAGGTCGGGATCGTGAACGGCACCCCGCCCAGCTCGATCAGTTGATGCTGCAGGCCACCATTCCAGTGGTCGAGCATGGTGAACAGGGGAAATCCGCTGGTGAGGTCCTGATGCACCATCTCGGTACACCAGACCGTGTGCGGACAGCCTTCGCGCAGGGTCAGCAGACCGGTGCAATGATCGATCTGGCTGTCCAGCAGGATAATCGCGCCAATCGCCGTATCACGAGGCTTGCGTGCCGGCTGCAGGAGCGGAAAGGCTTCGATTTGCGCGCGGATATCCGGCGAGGCGTTACACAGTATCCAGTTGACCCCATCGTCGGACAGGGCAATGGACGACTGAGTACGCGGCTGCGCATTCAGGCTGCCGTCACGCACGCCACGGCAGTTGTGGCAATTACAATTCCACTGAGGAAAACCACCGCCAGCGGCGGAACCGAGAATCTGGATATGCATGATGAGTTCCGGGTGAGATGCCCCGACAGGGCCGGGGCAAGGCGGATCAACGATTGGCGAAGTACATGGTGACTTCGAAACCAATGCGCATATCGGTGAAGGCGGGTTTAGTCCACATGGCGCGGTCCTCTTCTTATCAAAACCGGTGAATTCCGGCAGTGCTAGTTATGCACCCAGAACGCCCGCGACAGAATGGTACTTTGGGAGGAGATCGAGCTGGTATTGGTAGGTCTGCAGGGCAGCGCGTGCCTGACAGGACATCGTGGCGTGGCATGCCGTGCTAAACGGCTACTTTCGGCGACGCAAAGAAAAAGGGCCTGCATCGCTGCAGGCCCTTCTATTTGTTGGTGCACTCAGGAGGATTCGAACCTCCGACCGCTCGGTTCGTAGCCGAGTACTCTATCCAGCTGAGCTATGAGTGCAAGTGGCGCTTTTTAACCAGATCACCGCTGGCTTCAAACACAACCTGCATCGCTACAGGTCATCTTCAATATGGTGCACTCAGGAGGATTCGAACCTCCGACCGCTCGGTTCGTAGCCGAGTACTCTATCCAGCTGAGCTATGAGTGCACTGTCCGGGGCGCATTATAGGGTGAAAAATCTCACAATCAAGCTTAAATCAGATTAATTTCAACAACTTACTGATCAAAGCAGGATCACACCCTAGAACACTAAATAATGGCGGAGAAGGGGGGATTCGAACCCCCGACACCCTTTTGAGATGTACTCCCTTAGCAGGGGAGCGCCTTCGGCCACTCGGCCACCTCTCCGCAACACGGGGCGTATAATACTCATAAACGCCCCGCTTGCAAAGCCAAAAATCAGATAAAAATTAATGGCTTGGTTCTTCGTCCTTCTCCTTCTGGATGCGCTGGTAAATTTCCTCACGGTGCACGGCTACTTCCTTCGGCGCGTTAACGCCAATGCGCACCTGATTACCCTTCACGCCCAACACGGTTACAGTGACTTCGTCACCTACCATCAGGGTCTCACCGACCCGGCGAGTTAGAATCAGCATTCCTTTCTCCTCACGGATTTAAATCCAATACAGCAGTCTGCAAAAATAAAATGGTGGCAGCCCCCATACCGCGCCAGCGAGGCCTTCACCCAAGTATTGACTAGTGTGGACAGAAAGAAAGTCCATCCACACCAACCAAAAAGACAAAAGGCGCGCAAACAGTGCGCGCCTTTTGGGCAATGCCGTCAGTCACCCTGTCGGGCGGGGGCATCCAATTCAAAAGCAGTGTGCAAAGCACGCACTGCCAACTCCAGGTATTTCTCCTCGATGACCACGGACACTTTGATCTCCGAGGTCGAGATCATCTGGATATTGATGTTTTCCTTGGCCAGAGCCTCGAACATCCGACTGGCAACCCCCGCATGGGAGCGCATGCCGACGCCGACGATAGAAACCTTGGCAATCTTGATGTCGCCAACCACTTCACGCGCACCCAGCTCACGCGCGGTATTTTCCAATACCTGCTGCGCAGCCTGATAGTCGTTGCGGTGCACGGTGAAGGTGAAATCGGTGGTGTTATCGTGCGCCACGTTCTGCACGATCATGTCGACTTCGATATTGGCGGCACTAACAGGGCCGAGAATCTTGAACGCCACGCCCGGGATGTCCGGTACGCCACGGATAGTCAGCTTGGCTTCGTCGCGATTGAAAGCGATGCCGGAAATAATCGGCTGTTCCATGGATTCCTCTTCATCAAGGGTAATGAGGGTCCCCGGACCCTCTTTGAAGCTGTGCAATACGCGCAGCGGGACGTTGTATTTGCCGGCGAATTCCACCGAGCGAATTTGCAGCACCTTGGAACCCAGGCTGGCCATTTCCAGCATTTCTTCAAAGGTGATCTTTTCCAGGCGCTGAGCCTGGGGCACCACACGCGGGTCAGTGGTGTAGACACCATCGACATCGGTGTAGATCTGGCACTCGTCAGCCTTCAGTGCCGCCGCCAGGGCCACACCGGTGGTATCGGAGCCACCACGCCCGAGCGTGGTGATATTGCCGTGCTCATCCACCCCCTGGAAGCCTGCAACCACGACCACGCGCCCAGCCTTGAGGTCGGCACGCAGTTTCTGGTCGTCAATCTGCAGGATACGCGCCTTGTTGTGTGCGCTATCAGTGAGAATACGCACCTGATTACCGGTGTAAGACACCGCCGGCACACCACGGCGAATCAGCGCCATGGTCAACAGGGCAATGGTCACCTGCTCACCGGTGGACAACATTACGTCGAGTTCACGCGGCACCGGCTGATCATCGCTCGCCTGTTTGGCCAGTTCGATCAATCGGTTGGTTTCACCGCTCATGGCGGAAACCACGACCACAATGTCATCGCCGTTTTCGCGGAACTTCTTCACCTTCTCGGCAACCTGCTGAATACGCTCAACAGTGCCGACGGAGGTGCCGCCAAATTTCTGTACGATCAAAGCCATTTCAAAGCCGCCTCAGCCCGTGAAGGGCGCCCATTAAACATTCAACTCAATACACTACCGGGCGAAGTGCCGAGCCTGGTGCTCGCACTCGCCCAGATCGATGCTTACAGACCTTGCTCGGCAAAGGTCACAGCCAGCGCCAACGCGCCATCCAGCGCGCCAGCATCAATACCGCCACCCTGCGCCATGTCCGGACGACCGCCGCCCTTGCCACCGACTGCTGCTGCAGCCTGCTTCATCAGATCGCCGGCCTTGAGCTTGCCAGTCAGGTCCTGGGTCACGCCGGCCACCAGCACGACCTTGTCGTCCTGCACGCCGCCAAGCAGGATCACCGCGCTGCCGAGCTTGTTCTTCAATTGGTCGACCATGGCCAGCAAGGCCTTGCCATCCCGGCCATCAACCCGCGCACTGAGCACCTTGATGCCCTTGACCTCGACAGCAGAGCCGGCCAGATCATTGCCGGCCGCACTGGCGGCCTTGGCCTTGAACTGCTCCAGTTCTTTCTCCAGCTGGCGGTTGCGCTCCAGCATGGCAGTCAACTTGTCCAACAGGTTGTCGCGGCTGCCTTTGACCAGTGCCGCGGCCTCTTTCAACTGCTCTTCGGCTGCATTCAGGTAAGCAAAAGCAGCTGCACCGGTGACCGCCTCGATACGCCGCACGCCCGCCGCCACACCGCCTTCGCTGGTGATCTTGAACAGGCCGATGTCGCCAGTACGATTGACGTGAGTGCCGCCACAGAGCTCGACAGAGAAATCGCCGCCCATGCTCAGCACGCGCACCTGATCGCCATACTTCTCGCCGAACAGCGCCATGGCGCCTTTCTGCTTGGCGGTTTCGATGTCGGTTTCGACGGTTTCCACGGCGCTATTGCTGCGCACCTGGGTGTTGACGATATCTTCCAGGGCCTTGAGCTGCTCCGGCGTGATCGCCTCGAAGTGGCTGAAGTCGAAACGCAGACGCTGGCTATCGACCAGCGAGCCTTTCTGCTGCACATGCTCGCCAACCACCTGACGCAAGGCTGCATGCAACAGGTGGGTCGCCGAATGGTTGAGTGCGGTCGCCTGACGCACATTGGCGTCAACTTCGGCCTTGATCGAAGCACCCACGCTCAGGCTGCCCTTGCTGACGATGCCGTGGTGCAGGAAAGCGCCACCGGCCTTGGTGGTGTCACGTACATCGAAGCGTACACCGGCACCCTCAAGGAAACCGCAGTCGCCCGCCTGACCACCTGATTCGGCATAGAACGGCGTCTGGTCGAGGACCACCACGCCCTCCTCGCCTTCACTCAGGCTGTCGACCGCCTTATCACCCTGGAACAGCGCGATGATCGCACCACTGCCGCTGGTGCCGCTGTAGCCGAGGAAACGCGTGTCGCTGTCGACCTTGACCAGGGCGTTGTAATCCATGCCGAACGAACTGGCGGAACGGGCGCGCTCGCGCTGGGCCTGCATCTCGCGCTCGAAGCCTTCTTCATCCAGGGTCAGCTCGCGCTCACGGGCGATGTCGCCGGTCAGATCCATCGGGAAGCCGAAGGTATCGTAGAGCTTGAAGATCACATCGCCCGGAATCACCGTGCCTTTGAGCTCAGCCAGATCCTGTTCGAGAATCTTCAGGCCCTGCTCCAGGGTCTTGGCGAACTGCTCTTCTTCGGTTTTCAGCACGCGCTCGATATGCGCCTGCTGCTGTGTCAGTTCCGGGAAGGCTTCGCCCATTTCGGCCACTAGCGCGGCAACGATCTGGTAGAAGAAACTGCCCTTGGCGCCCAGCTTGTTACCGTGACGGCAGGCGCGACGGATGATGCGGCGCAACACATAACCACGGCCTTCGTTGGACGGGGTTACGCCGTCGGCAACCAGGAAGCCGCACGAGCGGATATGGTCGGCCACCACTTTCAGCGAAGCCTGAGCCTCGTTGGCGCAACCGATGGCCTGGGCTGCCGCGTTGAGCAAGCTCTGGAACAGGTCTATCTCGTAGTTCGAGTTGACGTGCTGCAGCACCGCACTGATGCGCTCCAGCCCCATGCCGGTGTCCACGCTCGGCGCCGGCAGCGGGTGCAATACACCGTCTGCGGTGCGGTTGAACTGCATGAACACGTTGTTCCATATCTCGATGTAGCGGTCGCCATCCTCTTCCGGGCTGCCGGGTGGGCCGCCCCAGATGTGCGCGCCATGGTCGAAGAAAATCTCGGTGCAGGGGCCGCACGGGCCGGTATCGCCCATGGTCCAGAAGTTGTCGGAGGCGTATGGCGCGCCTTTGTTGTCGCCGATGCGGATCATCCGTTCGGCCGGTACGCCGACTTCTTTGGTCCAGATGTCATAGGCCTCATCATCGGTCGCGTAGACGGTGACCCAGAGTTTGTCCTTCGGCAGCTTCAGCCAGTTTTCGCCGGTGAGAAACTCCCAGGCGAAGTGGATGGCATCACGCTTGAAATAATCGCCGAAGCTGAAGTTACCCAGCATCTCGAAGAAAGTATGGTGCCGTGCGGTGTAGCCGACGTTTTCCAGGTCGTTGTGCTTGCCACCGGCACGCACGCACTTCTGGCTGGTCGCGGCGCGGGTGTAGGCGCGCTTTTCCAGACCCAGGAAGCAGTCCTTGAACTGGTTCATCCCGGCGTTGGTGAACAGCAGCGTCGGGTCATTGCCCGGAATCAGGGAGCTGGAAGCGACACGGGTGTGTCCCTTCTCTTCGAAGAAGCTGAGGAAGGCTTCACGGATTTCTGCGCTTTTCATAGGATCATCCACGGAAACAGGCGGCCACGGCAAAGCCGGCAACAAAGACTCCGTGAAAGCGTAGCGAGCGAAGGCCAGGCAAGGCAAAAACAGGTGAAAAGCGCAGTTTACGCGCTGTAAATGAGCATTTTAAGCCTGTTTTTAACGCCGCATAGCCGAGCGCAGTAGCTTTCACGCAGTCTGCAAAGGGCCGCATTATATCGGGCCTGTAGCATCGGTACAGCGTGTTTATCAATAGATAACGGCTATAACGATGCAGTGCGTGAAAAATCACGAGCGTTGGGTCGAATTACGCAGGCCAGCGGCGACTGGCATGACGAGGGCAATGCTTAGCCCTGCAGCGGGCCGGTTCAAGCACGGGCAAATTCGGCAAAGGCCTCGAGCACCCGCTCGATATCCGCTGCATTGACATCCAGGTGGGTAACCATGCGCAGGCGCGGCGCGGCCGTCAGCTTGATCCCGCGCTCGGCGCAGAAGGCCTTGAGTGCGCCGGCCTGTTCGCCAACCTGGGCATAGACCATATTGGTCTGCACCGGCTCGACCGCGTAACCCAAGCCGCGTAGCCCATCGCCCAGACGCTCGGCATTGGCGTGATCCTCAGCCAGGCGCGCCACCTGATGCTCCAGGGCATAGAGCCCGGCGGCAGCCACGATGCCGGCCTGGCGCATGCCGCCGCCAACCATCTTGCGCCAGCGCCGCGCCTTGCCAATCAGTTCGTCACTGCCACAGAGCACCGAGCCCACTGGCGCACCCAGGCCCTTGGACAAACAGACCGAGACCGAATCGAAATATTGGGTGATCTCCTGCGCCGGCACGCCCAGCTTGACCGCCGCGTTGTACAGCCGCGCGCCATCCAGATGCAGGGCCAGGCCACGTCTGCGGGTCAACTCGCGGGCAGCCGCCAGATAACTCAACGGCAGGATCTTGCCCTGCATGGTGTTTTCCAGCGCCAGCAGACGAGTGCGGGCGAAATGGAAGTCATCCTGCTTGATCGCTGCCTCGACCTTGGCCAGGTCGAGCGAGCCATCGGCTTCGCCCTCGATCGGCTGCGGCTGGATCGAGCCCAGCACCGCAGCACCGCCGCCCTCGTATTTATAGGTGTGCGCCTGCTGGCCGACGATGTATTCGTCGCCACGCTCGCAATGAGCCATCAGGCCGAGCAGGTTGCTCATGGTGCCGGTCGGCACGAACAGCGCGCGGGCAAAGCCCAATTCAGCGGCCAGATAGCGCTCCAGGCGATTGACCGTAGGGTCCTCACCGTAGACGTCATCGCCCAGCTCGGCCGCCAGCATGACCTCGCGCATACCCGGAGTCGGCTGAGTGACGGTGTCGCTACGCAGGTCGATGATGGACATGGACAATTTTCCTTAAGGTGACGAGAGCACCGAGGCTAAGGCGTCCCAGGCATGGGAACAAGGTACAGATGGGCCAATATATCCCCCATAGGGTGCGCCGCGCGCACCGAATACAGGGATCATCCCGAAGCCGATCATGCACCGCGTCACCCTGGTGCGCACGGCGCACCATACGATGGTTGAGCGCAACGATACCCATGGCGGCCGGCCCAACCTGGGTTTTGCGTCCGAATGGCCGGACTGGCAATGCGGGAGTAACTCCCCCCGTAGGGTGCGCCGCGCGCACCGGATACAGGGATCATCCCGAAGCCGATCATGCACCGCATTACCTTGGTGCGCACGGCGCACCCTGCGAAGGCTGAGCGCGGCGAGGCTTGTGCGTACCGATCCCCCCTGAGGGGCGATCAGGCCAGTTGCACGTCTGCGGCAGGGACGATGAGGATGGCGGCGCGCAAACCGTTTTTCACCTTGGGGTTGGGGAAGATGATCCGCGCCTCCGGCTCCTCGACTATCCAGCGGGTGTCGGCCAGATCCTCGGCCAGCAGGTAGCCGACCGGCAGTTTGCTGAAGTTCTCGATATCGGCCGGCAAGTGCAATTTGAAGGTGTCGCTGTGCTTGATGATTTCCCGCGCCACGGCGAACAACTGGAGCCCGCGCAATTCGGTGTCCTGCTCTTGCGGCTCGGGCTCACTGCCTTCGATGATGTGTTGCAGGCGCTGTTCGAGTAGATCCAGGTTGACCTGCTGGTTCTGCCCAAAGGCACGCGCCTTGCCCAGCTCCAGGGTGAACGACTCGGCGCCCAGCTGGGTGTAGGTGTAGGCGCTGAAAGTGATCGAGCTCTTGTTGTGCAGCAGCACCGCCTCGATTCCTGCGGCGTTCAACCGGGCCAGCTCACGCACGCTGCGCGGTCGCCCCTCCTGCCAGGGGTAGAGTGCAAACTGCTCGATTTGCGAGGCGCGGATCGCGGTATGCAGGTCGTAATGCAGGCGCTCGCGCTCGGGGTTGCTGAAAAATCTCGCGGCCAGGTGCTCAAGGTCACAAGCACGCATGGCTTCGACCCCGGCATGTTGCTCGTGCTGACCATTGAACAGGCGATTGATGTCCTGGTCGATGTAACGCTCACCGCGACGGATCGCCGGCGGATTACCGAACAGGAAGAGGATGCGCGCTCGCGGCTTCAGCTCGCCACGAGCAATGCCGCGCAGCAGGCGGTCGAGTAATTCGATAGGGGCTGTTTCGTTACCGTGGATACCCGCCGAAAGCAGCAGGTCCAGGCCATTGTCGCTGGCCACTGGCGGCGTCACCTCCAGCGCGCCCTCGGCAAGCCAGCGTAAACGCGCGCCCTCAGGCGTGAGCTGGATCTTCGCTGACGGCTCAAAACCGGCCAGGGTCAGTTCAAGCAGTTTGCCGAGGGCAAGCATAGGAGTTACCTCACTCGTGATTGCAATCAGGGCCGTGCACGTGCTCGTCGTCGCCGGGCTCTGCCGCTTCCATCTCCAATTCCAGACTGACCAGGTTGGTGGCCAGCGGGCGCAGCAGCAGGTTGGCGTATTCGCTGTCCCCCTCCTCCACGTCAACGCCGATCATCAGTTGACCATTACCCACCTGCTGAAACCAGACTTCCTTGCCCTGCCACATCACCGCAAAACGGGTGCAGGTTGTTTCCAGCTGGGTACCATCTTCATCTTCGAGGATCAGGTGCAGGGCGTCGCTCATAAAATCTCCACAGATTTGGACGTAGGGTGGATGTCGCTTTTTACATCCACCCTACGACCTTGCCACTTAGGCTAATTGAAAAGGATAAACCGTGCCCAGTTTAAGGATCTGGGTCAATTCATCCAGTGCCGTGCGACATTCAATCAACAAGTGCGGGTCAGCCAACTCGCTCTCGCCGAGGCGATCGCGGTAATGCTTGTCGACCCAGACGTTGAGCGTGTCGTACAGATCCGGGGTCATGATCACTCCCGGATTCACCGCCGCCAGTTCATTATCCTTGAGCGCCACGCGCAAACGCAGGCAGGCCGGGCCGCCACCGTTCTGCATGCTTTGCTTGAGATCGAACACCCTGACCTCGCGAATCGGCCCGCTGCCGCTGGTGAGCTGCTGCAGGTAGTTCCACACAGTGGCGTTGTTGCGGCACTCCTCGGGCACTATCAACAACATGCCGCCGTCGGCGCGCGACAACAACTGGCTGTTGAACAGGTAGGACCTCACCGCGTCTTCCACCGTGACCGCATCGCGCGGCACGCATACTGCCTGCAGGTTGCCGCCACGCAGGGCGAGCTTCTCGCTCAGCTCGGCCAGCACCCTGCCGGTATCGAGAAAGGCATCCTGGTGATAGAACAACACCTCACCATTGCCCACCGCGATCACATCGTTGTGGAATACGCCCTGATCGATCACCGCCGGATTCTGTTGAGCATAGACCACCCCCGCCTCGCTCAGCCCATGCAGGCGCACCACGGCCTGCGAGGCTTCCAGGGTCTGCCGCGCCGGATAGCGTTGCGGCGCCGGGTAGCGGCTGTCGAAGGCGCTGCGACCAAAGACGAAAAACTCTACCCCGGCATCACCATAGCCCTTGCAGAAACGCGTGTGGTTGGCCGCGCCCTCGTCGCCGAACTGCGCCACCGCTGGCAAGGCGGCGTGGTGAGCGAAGTGCTGCTCATTACGGAACATGGCGCCGAGCACGCGGCTGGTGGTCGGGTGCTCGATGGAGCGGTGAAACTTGCAATTGAGGTTGGCAGCGGTGAAGTGCACCCGACCATCGGCCGTATCAGCGCTGGGGCTGACGGTGCAGGCGTTGGCCGTCCACATGCTCGAGGCCGAGCAGCTCGCAACCAACAACGGCATGGCGTCCTTCGCTGCCCGCTCGATCACCTGGGCGTCAGTGCCGGTAAAACCAAGGCGCCGCAATACCGCGACATCCGGGCGTTCCTGTGGGGCCAGCACGCCCTGCTTGAAGCCCATTTCCATCAAGGCCTTCATCTTCGCCAGGCCCTGCTTGGCCGCTTGCTTCGGGTTTGAGGCGGCCTGACTGCTGCTCTGCGAAGCGACGTTGCCGTAGGACAAGCCGCCGTAGTTGTGGGTCGGGCCGACCAATCCATCGAAATTCACTTCATACGCAGGCTTCACAGACTTACTCCCGGGGTCAGGGTGGCAGGCAGGCTCAGGCGTTCACTTTCCAGTGAGGCTACCGGGTAGGCGCAGTAGTCCGCGGCGTAATACGCGCTGGCACGATGGTTACCGGAAGCGCCGACGCCGCCGAACGGAGCCGTGCTCGCAGCGCCAGTGAGCTGCTTGTTCCAGTTGACGATACCGGCGCGGCTGTGCAGCCAGAACTGCTGGTAACGCGCCCTGGAGTCCGACAGCAAACCGGCGGCCAGGCCGAACTGGGTGTTGTTGGCCTCGGCGATAGCGTCCTCGAAATCGGCATAGCGGATGACCTGCAGCAACGGGCCGAAGAGCTCTTGGTCCGAGCGCTCGGCCAGCGCCGTCACATCGATAATTCCGGGCGTGAGCAAGGCGGCACCGGGCAGCGGCTGGGTCATCGTCAGCAACGCCGTGGCACCCTGGTCGAGCATCTGCTGCTGAGCCGCGATCAGCTGTGCCGCGGCGCCCAGAGAAATCACAGAACCCATGAAAGGCGCGGGTTGTTCGTCATAACGACCAACCTTGATCTGGCTGCTGACCTGCACCAGCCGCGCGAGCAAGGCATCGCCCCACGCGCCCTGCGGCACCAGCAGACGGCGCGCACAGGTGCAGCGCTGGCCGGCAGAAATAAAGGCTGACTGGACGATGGTGTAGACCGCGGCCTCGACATCGGCGACCTGATCGACGATCAGCGGGTTGTTGCCGCCCATTTCCAGGGCCAGAATTTTCTCCGGGCGACCGGCGAACTGGCTGTGCAGCAGGTTGCCGGTGCGGCTCGACCCGGTGAAGAACAACCCGTCAATGCCGGGGTCGGCAGCCAGGGCTACGCCGGTGTCCCGCGCGCCCTGCAACAGATTGAGCACGCCGGCCGGCAGACCGGCTTCGACCCAGCACTTGACCGTCAGCTCGGCGACTTTCGGGGTCAGCTCGCTGGGCTTGAACAGCACACAGTTGCCCGCCAGCAGCGCCGGCACGATATGACCATTGGGCAGGTGGCCAGGGAAGTTGTAAGGGCCGAACACCGCGACCACGCCATGCGGCTTGTGCCGCAGCACAGCAGTGGCATCGGCCAATGGCGCACTCTTCTCGCCGGTACGTTCGCGGTAGCTCTGCACCGAGATGGCGACCTTGTTGACCATGCTGGTCACCTCGGTGGCCGACTCCCACAGCGGCTTGCCGGTTTCCTCGCCAATCGCCTGGGCCAGCTCGTCGGCATGCGCCTTGAGGGCCACAGCGAAACGCTCCAGCACGGCGATGCGCCCGTCCAGCGAGCACGAGGCCCAACCCGCAAACGCAGTACGGGCGGCGACCACAGCGGCCTCGACCTGGGACGCGCTGGCCGCCTGGCCACGCCAGACCACCGCCTGACTGACCGGATTCAGCGACTCCAGGGCTTCACCCTGACCAACGTGCCAGCTACCGGCGATGTAATGAGTGCTCATATTGTTTTATCACTCCCAGCAATTTCAGCACTCGGCGTTGCGCCGAGTGGGCTATTCGATTGGGCAGCCCGGACCAGTTCCAGGCGGCCCGGGGTAGTCAGCCACGGGCCGACAGCGGCACCGCTCTTACCTGATCGCCGACGGCCACCTGCAGACGCTTGGCGGTCAATGGATCGACCACCAGGGTGCCGGCAGCCAGACGTGCGGCGCCGACGGTGATACGGCAGTCTTCGCGCTTGCGGTTGTGGATCAGGAAGGTGGTGGCGTCATCGCCCGGCGTGCCGATGGCCAGCACCAGCGCCTGGCTGCCCTGCACGGCACGGATCTTCGCGGTTTCCGCCTCGACGGCCGGACCGGCGTCGAAGATGTCGACGTAGCCTTGATAACTGAAGCCTTCACCCTTGAGCATGGCCAGCGCCGGCTCGGTATCCGGGTGAACGCGACCGATGATGTTGCGTGCATCCTCGGAGAGGAAGCAGGTATAGAGCGGGAACTTGGGCATCAACTCGGCGATGAAGGCCTTGTTGCCGACCCCGGTCAGGTAGTCCGCCTGGCTGAACTCCATCTTGAAGAAGTGCCGGCCCAGGCTTTCCCAGAATGGCGAACGGCCCTGCTCGTCGGACATGCCACGCATCTCGGCGATCACCTTGTCACCGAACAACTCGCGGAACTCGGCAATAAACAACAGGCGGGCCTTGGACAACAGGCGACCATTGAGCCCCGTGCGGTGATCGGCGCGCAGAAACAGCGAACACAGCTCGGAGTTACCGGTCAGGTCGTTGGCCAGAAACAGGGTGGGAATCTGCCGGTGAATCTTCAGTTCCTGGGAGGCGCAGACGGTCAGGCCCAGTCGGTAGTTGTACCAAGGCTCACGCAGCCCGACCGCACCGGCCACAGCGGAAATACCCACCACCTCGCCGGCGTCGTTTTCCAGCACAAACAGGTAGTCGCTATCGCCGCGTTCGGCTTCGCCCTTGAAGGTTTTTTCTGCCCAGCCGACACGATGCGCCAGGCGCTCCTCGTTGGCAGGCAGGGTGGTCAGGCCGGCGCCGGTAGTGCGCGCCAGATCAATCAGGGCCGGTAGATCGGCGGTGCGAACGGGACGAACAATCATGCGCTAACTCCTTAAACCGCAACCAGACGCACGCTGGCGCCCTCGCCGACGCCGAGTGCTTCGGCAGCTTCAAGACTGAGGATGACCGGCTTGCCAGGCACCCAATCCAGGTCCGCCACAATCGCGCGGAAATCCTGCAGCAGGCCATTGCTCACCAGGTACGAACGGCCCCCTTTGATCGGCTCGCCGATCCTGACCGGCACCACACGGCTCTGGGCGATCGAACGAATCCCCGACGTACGCGCATGCAGGGTCGGCCCGCCGTCGAAGATGTCGATGTAGTGATCGGTCTCGAAGCCTTCGCGCATCAGGATGTCGAAGGTCACCTGGGCCCGCGGGTGCACCTGCCCCATGGCCTCCTGCGCCGCATCCGGTAGCAGCGGTACATAAATCGGGTAATGCGGCATCAGTTCGGCGAGAAAGGTCCGGCTCTTCAGCCCACACAGACGCTCGGCATCGGCGTAGTTCATGTCGAAGAAGTTGCGCCCCACGGCATCCCAGAACGGCGAATCGCCGTGCTCGTCGCTGTGCCCGACAATTTCCACCACCACCGCATCGGCGAAGCGCTCCGGATGATTGGCGACGAACAACAGACGCGCGCGCGAGTTCAGCTCGGACCAGACACTGCCCACCAACGGCCGCTCGACGTAGAAACTGGTCAGCAGGCTGTTACCGGTCAGGTCGTGGCACAGCGAGAGCACATGAATCTTGTTGTGAATCTTCAGTTCACGGGAGTTGTGCACGAAGGTTTCGTTGCGAAAGCTGTAGAACGGCTCGGAATAACCGGCCGAGGCGACAATTGCCGAGCAGCCAAGCAGGCGTCCGCTGTCGCTGTCTTCGAGGACGAAGAAGTAGCTTTCTTCACCGTTGAAGCTCACCTCGGCAGTCAGCGAAGTATCCGACGCCGCGATCTTGTCGCGCAGGCGTCCGGCATCGTCCGGCAGCGAAGTCACACCAACCGGGCTGTCCGCGGCGAGACGCTGCACTTCACTCAGGTCGGCCATTTGCGCGGGGCGCATCACCAGCATGGTGTCACTCCTTTTCAATAAAAGCCCCAGGCGGCTCGTCGCGAACAGCCTGGAAAAACTGCAACCCGAAGGCCACAGCACACACGGAGAAAATCATCCCTGGAAGTAGCTCGGTTTATCCATAAACCGAGCAAGCGCAGCCCGTGGCGAGCACAACCTGCTCGCCGCCAGGCTGTCGACTCAGGCTTGCGTCAGCTCGATGAGCGCACGTTCAAGGCGCGCCAGACCTTCATCAATATCGACATCTTCCACCACCAGGCTCGGGGCGAAACGCACCACGTCCGGACCGGCTTGCAGCACCATCACACCTTGTGCGGCAGCGGCATCGAGGATCGCCTTGGCCTTGCCTTTCCAGGCATCGCTCAATACCGCACCGATCAGCAGACCGAGGCCGCGTACCTGACTGAACACGCCGTACTGCTCACCAAGCTGTTCCAGGGTGGTTTTGAAGCGCTGCTGCTTAGCCTTCACCCCGGCCAGCACTTGCGGGGTATTGACCACATCGATCACTGCCTCGGCCACCGCACAGGCCAGCGGATTACCGCCGTAAGTGGTGCCATGGGTGCCGACCGCCAAATGTTTGGCCAGCGCGTCGGTGGTGAGCATGGCGCCGATCGGGAAACCACCGCCCAGGCTCTTGGCGCTGGAGAGGATGTCCGGAATCACGCCGTAATGCTGATAGGCGAACAGCGAGCCGCTACGGCCCATACCGCTCTGCACTTCGTCGAAGATCAGCAGCGCGTCGTACTGGTCGCACAACTCACGGGCCGCCTGCAGGTAGGCCAGGTCAGCCGGCAGCACGCCGCCTTCACCCTGGATCGGCTCCAGCACCACGGCGCAGGTCTTGGCGGAAACCAAGGCCTTGAGCGCCTCGATATCGTTGTACGGCACATGGCTGATGCCCTGGATCTTGGGCCCAAAGCCATCGGAATACTTAGGCTGACCACCCACGCTGACGGTAAACAGGGTGCGCCCGTGGAAGCTGTTGGTCGCCGCGATGATTTCGTACTTGTCTTCACCGAACCGGTCGAAGGCCACCCGACGGGCCAGCTTGAAGGCGGCCTCGTTGGCTTCGGCGCCGGAGTTACAGAAAAACGCCCGATCGGCGAACGTCGCCTCGACCAGCTTGTGCGCCAGGCGCAGGGCCGGCTCGTTGGTGAACACGTTGGAAATGTGCCACAGCGTGTTGGCCTGCTCGGTCAACGCTGCGACCAGGGCCGGATGACAGTGGCCCAAGGCATTCACGGCGATGCCGCCAGTGAAGTCGATCAGCTCACGACCGCTTTGATCCCAGACTCGAGAACCTGCACCGCGCACCGGAATGAAGCCGGCCGGGGCATAGTTGGGGACCATCACTTGGTCGAAATCGGCGCGTTGCACCGGGTGACTATTCACCGGGTCGTGCTGAACGGACATCGGAACTCTCCTGACGAGTAACACCTGCATGCAGTGGCAGGCGATGGACGGATTGTAGGGATTGATTCGGGGCCGGCATTGCCGCCATGCGACAACTTCTTATAGCGCCAACCCGAGGAAAACCGCAGCTTGCGCAAATGCGACAGAAAGCGTCGGGAAGGCGCAGTTTAAACGCTGTTCGCCACATTCGTGCACAGCGCGCGGAGATTATCCACAAGCTGACCGGCAGGTTTTAGCGCCTGGCTCGTGTCGCGACACGAATAATCTGTCGCTTTCCGTGGGAGGGGCTTTAGCCGCGATGCTTTCAGCGCCTTCAAGGTCAATCGCGGCTAAAGCCCCTCCCACACAAGCCTGGCATTGAACCGACATATCATGGTTGACGCGACGCTACGCCGTGATCGGCTGCCCCTGCTCCACCGGCTGACTGGTCAGGCCCAGGAAATCGCTCAAGGCGACTTTCTGCGTCATCGCATCCTGATAACCCAACTCGATCAGCTCGTTGCAATAGCCGGCTTCAAACAACAGATAGCTGAGCACCCCCGCGCCACTGGCCTTGGTTGCCCCCGGCCCGCGCAGAAACAGACGCAGCACCGCCGACAGCTCGTGGCGATGGCGGGCGGCGATTACGTCCAGCGGCTGGCTTGGCGAAATCACCAGCACCTCCACTGGATTGAGCCCAAGACCACGCGGCCGCTGCTCAGGCGGGATCAGCTTGCTCATCAGGTTAAGGCGTTCAAGCAGCTCGATATCGCCTTCCAGACTGTCAATAAAGGTGCTGTTGAGCAGATGCCCGCCGATTTGCGCCAGGCTCGGCGGCTTGGCAGCCAGTGCCTTAGCGCTGGCAACGCCTTCTGGCTCAGCCTGCGGTTCGCCGCCAACACCGATCACCAACACCCGGGTAGCCCCCAGATGCAATGCCGGACTGATGGGGGCGGACTGGCGCACCGCGCCGTCGCCGAAATACTCGCGATTGATCTTCACCGACGGGAACAACAACGGAATCGCAGAGCTGGCGAGCAAATGGTCGACGGTCAGGCGGGTCGGCACGCCAACCCGGCGATGGCGCATCCAGGGGTCGATGGTGGCGCGCCCTTGATAAAAGGTCACCGCATGCCCGGACTCGTAACCGAACGCCGTCACCGCCACCGCCCGCAATTGACGCTGACGCACGGACGCGGCGATCCCGGAAAGATCCAGTTCACGCTGCAACAGCTCACGCAACGGCGCACTGTCGAGCAGCGCCACCGGCACGTCCCCGCCCAAGCCCAATAAACTGTGGCCGACAAAGCGGCTGGCCTGGCGCAACACACCCGGCCAATCGCTGCGGTACACCTGGGCGGTATGAAAACCCTGCCAAACCTTGGTCAGGCGCCGGATCGCCTCGCCAAAATGCAAGGCGCCACACGCCAGACCGACCGCATTAATAGCCCCGGCCGAGGTGCCGACGATCACCGGAAATGGATTCTGCGCGGCATCCGGCAACAAATCGGCAATCGCCGCCAACACCCCGACCTGATAGGCCGCTCGCGCGCCGCCGCCGGAAAGAATCAGCCCGGTGACCGGTTCGCTGGAAGGAGTGCTTGGTGTCATAGGGGATTCCGAATCCTTAACGTGCAGCCTGAACGGCTGTAGAGCCTGGCAGGAGAGCGTTCCATTGGGCAACTCCCCCGCTTAGGCCGCGAAATATCCGATGTACAGCAAAAGCTTCGCGGCTGAAGCCCTCTTGTCAAAAAATAACCTGTTGTTTTATATGTATAAATTAAATCATGACATGAATTCTGTAGGAGCCAGCTTGCTGGCGATCTGGCGATACCTGCAGCTCACACGCATCGTCGGAGCGCCGAAGACATTGATCGTCAATCGCGCGTGCCTTCGCTCCTCGCCACTATTGCAGGCACTACCCGCGGCGCTTCTTGTAGAGCTTTTCCTCACCCGGCGGCCGCGTCTTGAAGCGCCGGTGGGCCCACAAATACTGCTCAGGCTGCTGGCGGATCGCCGCCTCAATCCACTGATTGACCCGCAAACAGTCGGCCTCCTCACTCTCCCCGGGGAAATCTGCCAGCGGCGGATGCACCACCACCTTGTAGCCAGAGCCGTCGGCCAGGCGTGTCTGGGTAAATGGAATGACCCGCGCCCGCCCCAAGCGGGCGAACTTGCTGGTCGCCGTCACCGTCGCTGCCGGCACACCGAACAGCGGCACGAAAATACTGCGCTGCGCGCCATAGTCCTGATCCGGCGCGTACCAGATCACCTTGCCGGCGCGCAGCAACTTGAGCATGCCGCGCACATCGTCGCGCTCGATGACACCCTGCAAACGCTGCTCGCGGCCACGGCGCTGAACATAGTCGAACAATGGGTTCTTGTGCGCGCGGTACATGCCATACATGTCTTGGCGCATACCCAGCAGGCCGCCACCCATCTCCAGGGTAGTGAAGTGCAGGGCCATCAACAGCACGCCCTGCCCGTCGGCCTCAGCCGCACGCAGATGCTCTAGCCCCTCGACCTGGCCCAGCTTGGCCAGCCGCGCAGCCGGCCACCACCAACTGATCGCCATCTCGAAGAACGTCATGCCCGTCGAGGCGAAGTTTTCGCGTAGCAGGCTGTTGTGCTCAGCGGCCGACAGCTCAGGGAAGCACAGTTCCAGGTTGCGCGCGGCAATTTCCCGGCGCGCCCCGGCGAGGTGGTACATCAGCCCACCAAGCCGGCGACCCAGCCACATCAACCACGCATAAGGCAGCAGCGCGAGCAACCACAGCAAACCAAGCCCCACCCACAGCGGCCAGAAGCGTGGATGCAGAAAATAGGCACGAAAGACTGGACGATCCATCAACTATCCCGAACAAAGCGTAAAGCGCGGCATTCTAGCACCGACGTTTTTATCACCCGCGTTTTATCAGAAAACACGCAAAAACTCGGCCCAGCTTGCAGCACAGCGGGGTTATCGCTATAAGTCCCGGCTACTTTCGTCACGACCGACAAGGCGTATCAGGCAGACCATGAGCCAAGCCGAGCTACTCGACCAAGACCCCGTATTCCAACTCAAGGGCAGTATGCTGGCCATCACCGTGATGGAACTGGCATACAACGACCTTGAGCGTCTCGACCAGCAACTGGCGGCAAAAGTCGCCCAGGCACCGAACTTCTTCAGTAATACACCGTTGATATTGGCGCTGGACAAGCTGCCAGAAGGCGAAGGCAGCCTGGACCTGGGCGCCTTGATTGCCTTGTGCCGCAGCCATGGCCTGCGCACCCTGGCGGTGCGCGCCAACCGTGAGAACGACATCGCCGCTGCCAGCGCCCTCGACTTGCCCGTGCTACCGCCATCCGGGGCGCGCGAACGGCCAATCGAACCGACCGACGGTAACGCCGCGCCCAAAGAACCGCAAAAACCCGCAGAACCAGAGGTCAGGCCGAGCAAAATCATCACCAGCCCAGTGCGCGGCGGCCAGCAGGTCTACGCTCAGGGTGGCGACCTGATCGTCCTGGCGCCAGTCAGCTCCGGCGCGGAACTTCTCGCCGATGGCAACATCCATGTTTACGCACCCATGCGCGGTCGCGCACTCGCCGGCATAAAGGGCAACACCGCGGCACGCATCTTCTGTCAGCAACTGGGTGCAGAACTGCTGTCCATCGCTGGCCAATACAAGGTTTCTGAAGACCTGCGTCGCGACCCGCTATGGGGTGAAGCGATACAGGTCAGCTTGTCGGGTGACGTGTTGAACATCACCCGCCTTTAACGGATACTGCCGCCAAATTTCAGGGACTTAAAAAGGCATCTGGAAGCCTCGCATGGCTCTCGGGTTCCCGTCTTTCTTTACATTTTGGGGTGAATCACCTTGGGCAAGATCCTCGTAGTCACTTCCGGCAAAGGTGGTGTGGGTAAAACCACCACCAGCGCCGCCATCGGTACCGGCCTCGCTTTGCGTGGGCACAAAACTGTGATTGTCGACTTCGACGTCGGCTTGCGTAACCTCGATCTGATCATGGGTTGCGAACGTCGCGTGGTGTACGACTTCGTCAACGTGGTCAACGGCGAGGCCACGCTGAAGCAGGCACTGATCAAAGATAAGCGCCTGGACAACCTCTTCGTACTGGCCGCCAGCCAGACCCGTGACAAGGATGCGCTGACCGAAGAAGGCGTGGAAAAAGTCATCGAGGAACTGCGCAAAGATTTCGAATACGTGGTCTGCGACTCGCCGGCCGGTATCGAAAAAGGCGCGCACCTGGCCATGTACTTCGCTGATGAAGCGATTGTCGTGACCAACCCCGAGGTTTCCTCGGTCCGCGACTCCGACCGCATGCTCGGCCTGTTGGCGAGCAAGTCGCGCCGCGCCGTAAAAGGCGAAGAGCCGATCAAGGAACACCTGCTGCTGACCCGCTACAACCCGGAGCGCGTGATCAAAGGCGAAATGCTTGGCGTTGAAGACGTCGAAGAAATCCTCGCCATCCGCCTGCTCGGCGTGATCCCTGAGTCGCAGGCAGTGCTCAAGGCCTCCAACCAGGGCGTGCCGGTGATCCTCGATGACCAGAGCGACGCAGGCCAGGCATACAGCGACGCGGTTGACCGCCTGCTGGGCAAGGAAGTGGCACACCGATTCCTCGATGTGCAGAAGAAGGGATTCATGCAACGCCTGTTTGGAGGTCGTGAATGAACATTTTTGACTTCTTTCGTGAACGCAAGAAAGAAACCACTGCGTCGATTGCGAAAGAGCGTCTGCAGATCATCGTCGCCCACGAGCGCGGCCAGCGCAGCCAGCCGGATTACCTACCGGCGCTGCAACAAGAACTGGTCGAGGTGATCCGCAAGTACGTCAATATCGACTCGGACCAGGTGCAGGTCGCACTGGAAAACCAGGGCAGCTGCTCGATTCTGGAACTCAACATCACCCTGCCGGATCGTTAATTTGTATCCGCAGGCGAAAGCTGAATAAGTGGCGGCCCAAGGGCCGCCATTTTATTTAAGCCACTCACAGAACCTGTAGGAGGGGGGGACGCCTAGTCACTTGTCCGCGAAGCTTTTAACCAGCAAGACAAAGGCTTCGCGGACAAGTCCCCTCCCACAAAGGCTCCAGCACCCCCAGCCAAGAATCCCCATGCCCCTCAGCCAAGTACAAATTCTCCACCAGGACGCCGCCCTGCTGGTGATCAACAAACCCACCCTGCTGCTCTCGGTGCCCGGTCGCGCCGAGGACAACCGCGATTGCCTGGTCACCCGCCTGCAGGAAAACGGCTACCCGGAAGCGCGCATCGTCCACCGCCTGGACTGGGAAACCTCAGGCATCATCGTCCTGGCCCGCGACGCCGACAGCCACCGCGAGCTGTCGCGCCAGTTCCATGACCGGGAAACCGAAAAAAACTACATCGCCCTGTGCTGGGGCCAGCCGGAGCAGGACAGCGGCAGCATCGACCTGCCACTGCGCTACGACCCACCGACCAAGCCAAGGCATGTGGTCGACCATGCAGTCGGCAAACACGCCCTGACCCACTGGCGCGTGCTCGAACGCTACGCTGATTACTGCCGGGTCGAACTGACCCCGATCACCGGCCGCTCGCACCAGCTGCGCGTGCACATGCTGTCGATCGGCCACCCGCTGCTCGGTGATGCCCTGTACGCCCACGAACAGGCCCTGGCCGCCTACCCGCGCCTGTGCCTGCACGCCTGCATGCTCGGCCTGACCCACCCGCAAAGCGGCGAACGCCTGCGCTTCGAGTGCCCCGCACCGTTCTAGCCCCGCGTAGGGTGCGCCGCGCGCACCAATAACCCCCCGCGCCATGGCCTCGGACTCGCCCGCATTGTTCTGGCTCCGACCCAAGCAAGCCGCGCGAACGGGGCCGTACTTATGCGCGACCGCCACAGCAAACAGCTTCGCGGACAAGGCTAGGCGCCCCCCGCCGCTCCCACAGGCTCACCGCATGACCATGTAGGAGGGGACTTGTCCGCGACAGCACTCGCCGGAGCACCGTCGCTCACGCCTGCGTGCGCAGCGCATCCTGGGTCCGGGGTCCGGGGTCCGGGGTCACCATGCAGGTCGTGGGCGCCATCAAACAGCTTCGCGGGCATGGCCCGCTCCTACAGGTTCACCGCTCGACCATGTAGGAGCGGCGGGGGCGCCTAGCCTTGTCCGCGATAGCACTCGCCGGAGCGCCGTCGCTCACGCCTGCGTGCGCAGCCGGTGCGGGCTGAAATAACGCCGTCGTTCAACCCTGCTTACGTGGCCAGATCAGGGTGAAACGGGCGCCGCCCAGGTGTTCGCTGCGGCTGATCTGGGCACGGCCGCCGTGCCAGTAGATGATCCGCCGTACGATCGACAGGCCCAGGCCATGGCCACCGGAGGCGCGGGTACGGCTGTCGTCCAGGCGCAGGAAGGGGTTGAAGATGCGCTCCCAGGCGTCTTCCGGTACGCCGGGGCCGTCGTCCTCGACATCCAGGCGGCAACGCTGCGCACCTACCTGATAACTCACCCGCACCCGCGATTCGGCATGGCGCATGGCGTTGCTCACCAGGTTCTGCATGGCGCGGTGCAGGTAACGCAGCTCCGCCTCGACCAGCGCACCACTGCCATCCAGGGCAGGCAGTGCCGGGCCGAGCTCGACCCGTATGCCTGGGCGCAGCGGCGCCAGTTCGTCGATCACCTGATCGATCAGCTGAGCGAGATCGACCTGCTGGAAATTCAGTGCCGGCGCACCCTGCTCCAGGCGCGCGTAGGTCAGCATCTCGTCGACCAGCTTGTCGAGGTCCTGAATATCGCTGTCCATGCCATCCATGTATTTGCGCCGCGCCACTTCGCTCTCGGCATCGCCGATCATCTCCAGACCGAAGCGCAGGCGCGCCACGGGTGTGCGCAACTCGTGGGACACCGCCTGCACCATCTCGCGCTGAATACTCAGGGAACGCTGCAAATGCTCGGCCATGGCATTGAACGCCGCGGCCAGCCGCCCGACCGAATCCGTACCCCGAGTTGGCACCCGCGCATCCAGACGGCCGCTGGCGATCAGTGAAGCGGCGCCCTCCAGATCACCCAGGCGCTGCTCCAGCGGCCGCACCAATAGATAGACCGTCAAACCGATCAGGCTCAGGCCCAGCACGCCGATCAACACCAGCAACTGCGGCGGATACGGGCTCATCTGATACAACGGCCCAATTTCCAGCACCCAATGCGTACCGACGATGCCGGCGAACACATGGATGCTGTCGCCCCCCTTGCCCAGTGCCATCACCGTATCGCCCTCATCTACCCGCCGGCGCTGATCGGCGTCCAGTGCGGCCTGGTCGAGGCTGACCAAGCGCAGATCGAAGCCAAACTGCTTGGCCTGCTTCAGTTCGGCCAGACGCTGCGGCTGTTCGTCCAGCGGCGCGCGAACCAGCTCATCGATCAACAAGTAAACAGTAGCGCGCAGCAATTGCTCGCTGATCTTCTGCACCTCGCCGGTCAGCAATAACGGTTGCTGCTTGCTGATCTGGCTATAGATGGTCGCCGCGTGCGGGCCCGTCTGCCGCACCAGCACCTGGCCGCGCAACAGGCGATTGCGCGCGCCACTGTCGATACCCGCATCAGCCAGCGCCTCAATAGCCAGGGGAATGCCTAACAAACGCGTCCACAGCACCAGTGCGCGGCGCCGCTCCAGATCGTTCATGGGCGCCAGGTTGTCGGCCATCAAGCGAAAGGTACCGCGCGCCAGATCCTCGCGGTATTGCTCAGAGCGCACCTCGTTGACCAGGTGCAACGTACCGACCCCAAGCAGCGCCACCAACACCAGCACCGCCAGCATGCCGGCATAGATACGCAGAAAGATCGAATTCATAGCAGCGCTTCGGCAGCCTCGGCGACAAACAGATAGCCCTTGTTGCGCACCGTCTTGATCATCCGCGGGTGCATGGGGTCATCGCCGATCTTGGGCCGTATGCGCGAAATACGCACATCGATGGAGCGGTCCAGGCCGTCGTATTCGATCCCGCGCAAGGCATTGAAAATCTCCTCACGCGAGAGGATCCGCCCGGCATTCACCGTCAGCAGCCAGAGCAGATCGAACTCGGCACTGGTCAGCTCGATGCCCTGCCCGCTCAGCCAGGCCTCGCGCATTGCACTGTCGATCAGCAGCCGACCGAACTCCAGGCGCCGCGGCCCTTCACCGGCCGGCGCCGCGCCGCCTTCACGCCGCCGCAGCAACGCCCGAATACGCGCCAGCAGCAACCGCGGGCGCACCGGCTTGCAGACATAATCGTCGGCGCCCATTTCCAGGCCCTGGACCTGGTCCATGTCGTCGGTGCGGGCGGTCAACATCAGGATCGGCCCGTCGTACTGGCCACGCACCTTGCGGCAGATCGACAACCCGTCCTCGCCCGGCAGCATCAGATCAAGAATCACCAGATCCGGCTGCTCTTTCAGGATCCGCGCTGCCGCCCGGCCGCCATCGCCCTCGATGCTCACGGCCAGGCCATTAGCCTGCAGGTAATCACGGGTCAACTCAGCCAGACGCTGGTCGTCTTCGACGATAAGGATGTGCCAGGTGTCTTGCTGCTGCACGGCTGCCTCCGGGGACAGTTCAACGACGGCGAAAAGTCGCTGATTGTAGCAATGCCTAACCCCATGGCGCAGATCGGTGTGCGCCAGCGGCATGCTTAAAGGAGGTGACAACAGCATGCACCGCAGCGCGACCATCGCCAGGCAGTCACAGCAGGCGAGAATCCTTGTCCGATCGGTCAGATGTTCGCCACCCGGCACGCAGACACCTGCTCTGCAAAGCACCCGCGGCGCATCTGCACAGAGCAGGCCAAAACACCACAAAAAAAACTACATATTGTGTTTCTGCTGCCAACCTCAAATCTCTGGCACGGGCGCAAAAATAAACCCACGGCCACGACGAGCGGTGCAACGCTGCGCATCCCAGCAAGCACGCGGGTTTGCGTAAGTTACCCCAAGGTAACCCACAGCTTTATCCACAGGCTGGAGGACTTGCCATCCCCCCAACACCGCACTATCTTGTATCTCCATCGCACCAAACACCTATATGTTGGGTTTTGACCGCAAAAACGGCACAAGCACAATTGCCTACAAAAGGTCTAGACCCCAACCTTGATCGGTGAGTAAAAAGCACCTCGATGGCGGCCTCCGCACACGCGAAGCGGCCATTGCTCCAGCAGCGCGACGTGCCTGCCAGAGCCTGAATAACGGTAGGTAGCCCTTGCGCCCTACCACTACATCTAGTAATGCCGGCCATCGCCGACACAAGACATACAGCCAGGGAGGCGCTTTCATTCAAAGGGTATTTACACCGTTACGGGCGACAGCCGAACCGGGGCGTGCAGCCCGGCCTAATCAGCCGCAATGCCACATAACCCCCGACGACTGAGCAAAGCGAACGCGGCGTGTGCCAGCCCTGAGCAATCTGCCGGGGCTGGCAACCGAGGCTGAGCACAGCAGGCCAAGCGCGATAACCTGTAAACACCCTCTCAGTCCCTTGCAGCCAGTTTGTAAGCCGCCTGCCCCCAGCATCTGCTGCGTGCAGGCGTTATTGAAATGGTGTTGAGCGGCAGTAGATCCACCGAAAGCGCCCGACTCGAAAAATTACAGATCACGGAGACACGCCTACATGCATACCGACACCACTCGCGAGAACTCGAAGGCCCAAGCGCCACAGGCCAACGATGGCAACCTGGAGCTGAGCGCCACCGCGCCCGGCCAGTTGCGCGTGATCAAACGTAACGGCACCGTGGTGCCGTACACCGATGACAAGATCACCGTCGCCATCACCAAAGCGTTTCTCGCAGTAGAAGGCGGCGCCGCAGCCGCCTCGTCGCGTATCCATGAAACCGTCGAGCGCCTGACCGAACAAGTCAGCGCCACCTTCAAGCGCCGCATGCCATCGGGTGGCACCATCCACATCGAAGAAATCCAGGACCAGGTCGAACTGGCCCTGATGCGTGCCGGCGAGCAGAAAGTCGCCCGCGACTACGTGATCTACCGTGAATCGCGCAGCCAGGAACGCAAGCGCGGCGGCAGCGACGTCGCCCAGCCGCACCCGAGCCTGCGCGTCACCCACGCCGACGGCACAGTAGCGCCGCTGGACATGGGTCGCCTCAACACCATCGTCACCGAAGCCTGCGAAGGCCTGGCTGAAGTCGACGGCGCACTGATCCAGAAAGAAACCCTGAAAAACCTCTACGACGGCGTGGCCCAGAGCGACGTCAGCACCGCCCTGGTGATGACCGCCCGCACCCTGGTCGAGCGTGAGCCGAACTACAGCTACGTCACCGCCCGCCTGTTGATGGACAACATCCGTGCCGAAGGCCTGGGCTTTCTCGGTGTCGCCACCAGCGCCACCCACCACGAGATGGTCGACTTCTACGCCAAGGCCCTGCCGGCCTACATCGACAAAGGCGTCGAGCTGGAACTGCTCAACCCGATCCTGAAGACCTTCGACCTGGAAAAACTCGGCCAGGCGATCAACCACGAGCGCGACCAGCAGTTCACCTACCTGGGCCTGCAGACCCTCTACGACCGCTACTTCATTCACAATGACGGCATCCGCTTCGAACTGCCGCAGATCTTCTTCATGCGCGTGGCCATGGGCCTGGCGATCGAAGAGAAGCAGAAAGAAGAACGCGCCATCGAGTTCTACAACCTGCTGTCCTCGTTCGACTACATGTCGTCCACCCCGACCCTGTTCAACGCCGGCACCCTGCGCCCGCAGCTGTCCTCGTGCTACCTGACCACCGTGCCGGACGACCTGGGCGGCATCTACGACGCCATCCGCGACAACGCCCTGCTGAGCAAATTCGCCGGCGGCCTGGGCAACGACTGGACCCCGGTCCGTTCGCTGGGCGCCTACATCAAAGGCACCAACGGCAAATCCCAGGGCGTGGTGCCCTTCCTCAAGGTGGTCAACGACACCGCCGTTGCCGTCAACCAGGGTGGCAAGCGCAAGGGCGCGGTCTGCGCGTACCTCGAAACCTGGCACATGGACATCGAAGAGTTCATCGAGCTGCGCAAGAACACCGGTGACGACCGCCGCCGCACCCACGACATGAACACCGCCAACTGGATCCCGGACCTGTTCATGAAGCGCGTGTTCGACGACGGCCAATGGACCCTGTTCAGCCCGAGCGAAGTGCCGGACCTGCACGACCTGACCGGTAAAGCCTTCGAAGAGCGCTACGAGTACTACGAAGCCCTGACCCAGTACGGCGGCAAGATCAAGCTGTTCAAGACCATCCAGGCCAAAGACCTGTGGCGCAAGATGCTCAGCATGCTGTTTGAAACCGGCCACCCATGGCTGACCTTCAAAGACCCATGCAACCTGCGCAGTCCGCAGCAGCACGTCGGCGTGGTCCACAGCTCGAACCTGTGCACCGAGATCACCCTCAACACCAACGCCGACGAAATCGCCGTGTGCAACCTGGGCTCGGTCAACCTGCCGAACCACATCAAGGACGGCAAGCTCGACCGCGCCAAGCTCGAACGCACCATCAAGGTCGCCGTGCGCATGCTCGATAACGTGATCGACATCAACTACTACTCGGTGCCGCAAGCGAAGAACTCCAACTTCAAGCACCGCCCGGTCGGCCTCGGCATCATGGGCTTCCAGGACGCCCTGTACCTGCAGCACATCCCGTACGGCTCCGATGCCGCCGTGGAATTTGCCGACAAGTCGATGGAAGCCGTCAGCTACTACGCCATCCAGGCCTCCTGTGACCTGGCCGACGAGCGCGGCAGCTACCAGACCTTCCAGGGTTCGCTGTGGAGCCAGGGCATCCTGCCGCTGGATTCGCAACAGATCCTCATCGAGCAACGCGGCCAGAAGTACATCGACGTCGACCTGACCGAGTCCCTCGACTGGGCTCCAGTGCGCGCCCGTGTACAGAAAGGCATCCGTAACTCCAACATCATGGCCATCGCCCCGACCGCCACCATCGCCAACATCACCGGCGTGTCGCAGTCGATCGAACCGACCTACCAGAACCTCTACGTGAAATCGAACCTCTCGGGCGAATTCACCGTGATCAACCCCTACCTGGTTCGCGACCTCAAAGCCCGCGGCCTGTGGGACTCGGTCATGATCAACGACCTCAAGTACTACGACGGTTCGGTGCAGCAGATCGAACGCATCCCGCAGGAGTTGAAAGACCTCTACGCCACCGCGTTCGAAGTCGACACCAAGTGGATCGTTGACGCCGCCAGCCGCCGTCAGAAGTGGATCGACCAGGCGCAGTCGCTGAACCTGTACATCGCCGGCGCATCGGGCAAGAAGCTCGACGTGACCTACCGCATGGCCTGGTACCGTGGCCTGAAAACCACCTACTACCTCCGCGCCCTGGCTGCCACCAGCACCGAGAAATCCACCGTCAACACCGGCAAACTCAACGCCGTGTCCAGCGGTGGCAACGACGGCCTCAGCGCAGCACCGGTCAAAGCCCCGGAAATAGAAATGTCCGCCGGCCCAGCACCAGTACCCAAAGCCTGCTCGATCGATGAACCAGACTGCGAGGCGTGTCAATAAGCGCGTGGATCTGAGCGGCGCCCGCGTTGTTGCCGCGCGGGCCGACCCCGGTCATGTACAGCCGTACACTCCCGGGGCCAGCCCACCCGGCGCCTAGCGCTCACTCGCTCAGCTACACGTTCGAAAGGTAAATACAAAGCTAAAGCAACACCCGAATCCGCTTTTGTAGGAGGGGCCTTGGCCGCGAAACCCACTCACTGAGCGACACGCCAGAAGAGTGAACACAAAAGCCAAAGCCACACAGATCAGTCCCCTCCCCCCTCCGGGGAGACGACTGCAAGGATGCAGGAGGTAGGGCGACGCAGGACGCCAAAGCCGAGGGCTAGGGTGAGGGGAAAAGGCAACACCACCCTCCCCACTTATTACCTGCCCTTGCCATTACCGGCGAGGGCTACGGGGCAACCGCCAACTACTAGAGCCACCCCGACCAGCGGCACCCGTTTTCACCTTGCGCGTAAACCGCAACAGAACATACTCAAGATCACTGTATATCCACACAGGCCGGTTATTCCACCGACCCTGAAGCAGGAGCCAAGCCATGCTGAGCTGGGATGAATTTGACAAGGAAGACGGCGCCGAAGCCGTTGTAGCAAACAACGCCTCTGCCCAACTGGCAGACATGAACATCGACAAGCTCGACCAGGTCGGCGGTGCCGCCGCTGTTGAAGCGCGCGCCATCGCCGCTGACGACAGCGCCGCCGTAGCCCGCGCCAAGGCCGCTCTCGACCAGCTCGACATCGCCGAAGGCCTGGCCGAACTCGAAGGCGCCTCCGCCCGCGTCGCGGTCGACGAGAAGCGCATGATCAACTGCCGCGCCGACCTCAACCAGCTCGTACCCTTCAAGTACGACTGGGCCTGGCAGAAGTACCTGGATGGTTGCGCCAACCACTGGATGCCCCAGGAAGTGAACATGAACGCGGACATCGCGTTGTGGAAAACCCCTGACGGCCTGACCGACGACGAACGCCGCATCGTCATGCGCAACCTCGGCTTCTTCTCCACCGCCGACAGCCTGGTCGCCAACAACCTGGTGCTGGCCGTCTACCGCCTGATCACCAACCCCGAGTGCCGCCAGTACATCCTGCGCCAGGCCTTCGAAGAAGCGATCCACACCCACGCCTACCAGTACTGCATCGAGTCACTGGGCATGGACGAAGGCGCGATCTTCAACATGTACCACGAGATCCCGTCGGTCGCGAAAAAAGCCGCCTGGGGCCTCAAGTACACCCGTTCGATCTCCGACCCCAAGTTCGAGACCGGCACCGACGACACCGACAAAGAACTGCTGCGCAACCTGATCGCCTACTACTGCGTACTGGAAGGCATCTTCTTCTACTGCGGCTTCACCCAGATCCTCTCCATGGGCCGCCGCAACAAGATGACCGGCGTCGCCGAGCAGTTCCAGTACATCCTGCGTGACGAGTCCATGCACCTGAACTTCGGCATCGACGTGATCAACCAGATCAAGATCGAAAACCCGCACCTGTGGGATGCCGCAATGAAGGACGAAGCCAGCCAGATGATTCTGGAAGGCACCCAACTGGAAATCGAATACGCCCGCGACACCATGCCGCGCGGCGTACTGGGCATGAACGCCGCGATGATGGAGGACTACCTCAAATTCATCGCCAACCGCCGCCTGACCCAGATCGGCTTGAAGGAAGAGTACCCGGGTACGACTAACCCGTTCCCATGGATGAGCGAAATCATGGACTTGAAGAAAGAGAAGAACTTCTTCGAGACGCGGGTTATTGAGTATCAGACGGGTGGGGCGTTGAGCTGGGATTGATGGCTGCCCCCGCTCAAAATCATTAAGCCGTGAAACGGTTTCATTCACGGCGAAATGAACGCACCAAACCAGTGCTTAAGATTGAAAGCCCAAGCGAAAGCAAGGGCTTTCTTTTTGCCCAGCTAAAAGGCGACTAATTGAAGCCTCGCTGCTACTCCATTGATAGCAACGCAGACCAGAAAGTAGTGCACGGCAATTTAAGTGTCGACGGGCAGGTTAATTGTCATGATTGCGCGAGTTATTGCCAATGTGGGTGGCTGTGAAGGGCATAACAGATTTGGCGACCTTACGCAGTTCCACGTAAGGCATGCGCTAGACGCGCCAGAAAACGGAGGAGTACATAGATAACTTACTTCACGCTTAGACTTTTCAAAGAAAGCCGGGACCGATTTGGTTTCTTAAAAAAATAATCGGCCTCGCCTTTTATAGCCGTTCCTTGAAAACTGACGGTTAAGACTTCTGGGCCCAGACCTGACACCAGCCGTTTGTCTCAACCATATTCTGAGGGAACAGTGTGCAGCCATTGTTGGCTTCCTGGAAGAGCATACAGTTTGCGCAGTGCTCTCCTGCTGCATAAGCTGGGTGGCCGACGGCTTCTTCCGCCACTTTAACGTAGTTCAGCCCTTTGGCTTGAGGGGTTGACGGGTCCAGCGGTGTAAGGCTTTGGGCGAAAGCACGTTGAGATAAAATACCCATGCCAAGAGGTATAGCAGCCATGCCGAGCAAGCTGTGGCGCATAAATTTCCGACGACTTTCGTTAGCCATGATAGTTCCTTAAGTGTGCATGCATTAAATAGTTGTTAATCTATACCGCCAAAAATCCATTCTGAATCCAGAATAGAGCGAAACGAACCAATGTTCAACATGCACAACATAAAGACATAAAAGGCATCACTGAAAATTAAAGATATTGATAATTAGAAAGACTATCAAACAATAATGATTATTAACTTCTGCACCTCCGAATGAGTATATCTAAGAGCATACTAACAATCAGGGCGACTACAGTAGGCCGCATTAAGAAGTAAAACGCCACTGCACCAAACTTGGGCAAAACTTCACCAGCTAGGAGCGGGAACTGTCAGCAGGCATACGATCCACTTCGCCTATTTATTTTATAATTATTATATAGAAGCGAATTCAGCAAATAAGTCGGTAAATCGACGTCTGATACGTACCTAAGACTGCTGAGTATGGAGGTGCCGGTCGTGTAAATTCAGAAAAAATATTTATTTTCTCCGCAGCCTTCTTCTACTGGTTTCGGCCTTACGCCGAGTCACTTTCTCTTTGCTCGCGCGAAAGAGAAAGTAACCAAAGAGAAAGCGCGCCCGGCATCCGGGTTTCGCTACGCTCAACTTCCCTCGCTCCGGCGCTGTTCCGAGGGTCGGCTTCCTGACGGGATTCGGGGACCGCGTTGTTTGGGCAATTTGTGGAAGACAGAGCGAAAGGCAAAAACAGAGCAACAGCAGAAGCATCGCGGGCAAGCCCGCTCCTACAGGTCCAGCGGACATTCGTAGGATGGGTGGAGCGCAGCGATACCCATCAAAAAGCTGTGGTTCTGCTTTTGGTCATCGAACCGCAATGGCACAGGCGATGCCAAACGCCCCATCAGGAGGCCGAGTGGAATCGTTGCGCAAGGGGTTAAGCGGCATGGATGCCGCGAGAGCCGCGATGGGCCAGGGATGGCCCTTCGTGGGGGGCCGCCTAGATCGTGCCCCTGGAGCAATGATGGAACGAGGGAAGTCGAGCTGAGCGAGACCCGGATGCCAGGGGCAAGACTTTTTGGTTACTTTTGGCGGGGCCGGCCATCCGGGCGACTGCCAAAACTGACCCGCCGTAAGGGTGGAACCATTAGATATGTCGATACAGAAGCGGCGGATACATGCCGGCGACCGGTTTTTTGCAAGGTAGTTGTCGCGTCAGCCGTGTTTTTAAGCTGCTATTTTCACTGCCGGCTGCCCCTTTCCGGGTTGATCGCGACCACGCTCCTGAACGGGAGTACCCCCCAGGATGCGTTCAGGTGGAGCGCAAGGACTATCGGAAGAAGAGCCAGCACTGCTGGTTCAGCCTCTGTACACTTTCTGCCTTTGAACGACGCCAAGGACGATGAAATGCAACAGAAATGGATTGACCGCCCGGCAACGGACACCGATTGGTTTGATCTGGCACTTGAGCAATCTAACGGCTTTTTTCGTCGGCATTTTTCCTTAGTGGCCAAGGTCGCCCCGCCGCTCTTCGGCTTCGGCATATTCGTCTTCTATTTCTACCGCAACCATTTTTACCCCAGCTTCGACCTGTTCCAGTTTTCCTCTCTGCTGCTTGCTGCTGCGGCCATTGGCTTCGCCATCATTGGCGTTCTGGTAGTACCGCTGTTCCTACCGGGCCCTTGGATCTTCAGCCAATTTCTCGAGCACAAGACGATCAAGGACGAGCTGCGGTACTCGCGCCCTTATCTCAATAACCAGCGGGCCTGGTGGGTTCTGAAATTGGGCTGTCTGGTGTACTGGCTTCCCTTCTTGGCCTGTGCGGCCGGACTGCTGACGGTTGCCATCCTTGCCCCGAAACTTTTTGTTCTATCGCTCTTTCTGATGCCGGTTCTGGTCAGCCTGATAGCTGGCTTAATCATCCAAGCCGCTTTTGGGTTACCGCCATTCAGCTTCCTTCGCTATCTATGGGCCGCGGATGTAGCAGTCATGGCGGTAGGTGGGCTTATCACTTTCATGCTGGTGCAAACTGCACCGGTCATCGAAGGGTTCGATATTGGGGCCTGGAAGTGGCTGGTTTATATCGCAGTCATGCTAGCCGTCTCATTCATAGCGGCGATGTGCTCGTTGCTCTTTATCGCCGGCTGGAATGTCGCACTGCACTTTTCCGTATTCCTCGCACTGCTGATTGCCGGCTACAGCGGCCTACTAACCACCCTACCAGACCAAACGGTGCGCGCCCTGGGACTCGGAAACTACCAAACCGACGCACTCTTGCTAGAGCAGAGCTACTGCGACGAGGCGACGCTGAAATGGTTAGCCTTGGATGAAGGCTGCGCACTGACTAAGATCCATGTCGTCTGGTCGCTTGGTGAAAATCTGATACTCCGCACCGACGATGGACGCACGATGCAAATTCCATCGAGATTCGTTCGGGCCATTGTGACATCGGACAACTAGAGCGAAACAGCTGGGGACAGACTGCGGTTTCCGTTAGCTCAAGAGCGTGGTCTTTTAACTACTTGCAGCAGCAACCCATCCATAAAGCCATGGCTCTGCCCCTGTTTATCAATGCAGCCAACTCACTTACCCCACAAACACTCGCTCGCGATGCCACGCGACCAGTTCAACACTCGGCATAAACCGCTCCGGCAATTCGATCTGTCGGCCGGCAAGCGGTAACAGCACTTCTCGCACAAAGGGTTCGTCGCGCTGACGCAACGACGCCGAGAGGATCACGGTAAATTCATCCGTCAGCGCTATCAGGCCTTGGTCGAAGGCGCGGTCATGCAGCGCGGACAGGCACAGGCCATTGGCAGGATTCAAGCGATTCGCCTTGTCCTGACTCCAAGGCACGATATGACTGGCAAGCAACAAACGCGGCTCTGCCAAGCCGGACATGCAGCACTTCCCTCGGTAGCTGCTCAGCACGGCCTTGCGGAAGAACTGCTGCTTGATGCGCTGCTCGACCATCACCTGCCGCGTTTCGCCGATGTAGTCGGCAGGCAGGTCATCTTCGATGGAAGGAACTACAGCAGCAGCGCCGCTAGCCCAGTCAGCCCTCAAGCGTTCGCACTCCAGCGCCAGGCCTTCCCAGTCCGCATGAAACTGATCCCACGTTTCTTGATCGAGCTTGGATGCACCACCCAGTCCCTTGCGCCCACTTGCGGTAATAGCGGGGTCAAGGCTGGCGAAGTTGACCAACTTCATCGCCAGCGCCGACGGCGTTCGGCCGATAAGACCGGCGAGCTGAATGATCTCTGGATTACGTTGATGCAGCCGGCCAAAAGGCAGCTGGCAATACAAATGGAATGCCAGCTTCAGCTCGTCTCGACTCCAGCGATTACTACTCAAATTGACGCTTCCTTACGCAGATTGGTATGTAACTCAGCCGTATTAACGGCTGTCCGGGCTTCTGGTCTGGCCCAAATAAAATTAAAAAGACGGATCACTCGCCGCCCCTAAACCAAACCAAACACCACACTCATCGGCGCACTGCCACTGTGGCTGCGATACCTCACTTTACCGTGATAGGTAAACGGCGCCCCCTTGCCGTTTTCGACTTTGTTCTCCCGCACGAACAGATGGATATCGACACCCAAGGTCTCGTGCTCGATGATTTCCTTGCCCTTTTTGCTGCTCGGTGTGGTCGCGTTTTGGCTTTGCCAGTGAAAGGTTTGTTCGTCGAGCCAATGGTCGAGGTAGCGGTGCTCCGCAACCTTGCCTTGTTTGTTCAGGGTCACCAGCAGTATATGGGCGCGCTGTTCGGGTAGCAGCACATGGCCGACGTTCCAGTTGCCGGGGTTGAACTCGGCGCCGAACAGCGGCGGGATGTCTTCGCGCTGTAAGCGTTCGCCGACCATCAGTTCCAGCGGGTCGAGCACTGCCTTGAGGCGGGCGAAGGTGTGAAGCTGCTCGCGCAGTTCGTCGGTGACGGCGATATCGGCGTAGTCGGGATTGTTGGCGCGCAGCAGGTAGCTGCCGTCCGCCGCTTTGAGGATCACCCGCAGCAGGTACTGGTTGTCGCCAGCGGCGTCCTGGCGCTCGATGGCCATGGTGGTGCCGGTGATCGAGCCGGCGCTTTTCGGGTTGATCTGCTCCAGCAGCAGGTAGTCGCCATCGCGCACGGGCTGCTTGCCGCCATTCATCGAGTTGCCGGAGGCGCGGGCGATAAAGTGCCGTGCGCTATCCAGGCGGCCATGGCCCTCGCCGATCAGGCGGTATTGCTCGCTGTCGGCCGTGCCGGTCTTGAAGTGGCCGCAGGCTATTTTCAGGTTAGGGAAGAACGGCAGCTCGGTGCCGCCGCGCGTGGCGATCGGCAAGTTGACCACCGGTGCGGCCGTGACCGCCTTACGCACCTCGTAGGAGGCTAAGCGGACGTCGACCAGTTCCTGCACCAACTCGGCGAAGCCTTCCCGCTCGGCTTCGCCGACCTTAAAGCGCGGTACGAAACAGCCTTGCTCCACGGCGAAGAAGCGCGTACCGCTGTTCTTCTGGTTGCCGCCGAGCCAGGCGTTGATCGGGTTGCTCTGCCAGTAGCGCAGCCACGCCGGCGCACTGCCATCTACAAGTCGAGCCTGTTCCTCCGGCAAGTCGGCCAGCAGTGGCCGGCGCCGTTGCAGGAGCTGCCAGGAGCGTTCGGCCAAGGCCGCTTCGCTAGGCGCTGTGCGCCAGCCGTCCAGTTCCTGGAAGGCTTCCAGCAAGATCATCTTGAAGCTCCTGGTCATGGCGGTGGTTTCCAGTTCACGCAGGAAGGGCCGATGCGCCGTGGCCAAGTCCCGCTGCGCCTCGGCCAGGTCGCCCATCTGCTCAACCAGGGAGAACCAGTCGCCGAATTGCTTACGCATCTGCGGCAGGCTGGCGCCGGAGCGGTAGAACTCGCTCAGGGTCGGACGCCGGTTCAGCCCCTCGCGCAGGGCCTGGTAGTGGTTCTGCACGCCGTCGCCGTCGAGCGACTTGAGGAAGTCGAGCAACTGCAGGTCGTAGTTGACGAAGCAGCCCTCGGGCAACTCCAGCCGCTGCTCTGCGGCGGCGCGGGCAAACGCGGCCAGTTGCCGGTGGTTCATGCTGTTGCCCATCAATGCCTGGGGCTTGTGCAGGAAGCTCTTGTGGTTGCCGATGAAGTCGAGCACCACCAGCTTGTCCTTGCCCTCGGCCTTGCGTAGGCCGCGGCCCAGTTGCTGCAAAAAGAGAATCTTCGACTCGGTCGGCCGCAGCATCAGCACCGTGTCGATGGCGGGCAGGTCGACGCCTTCGCTGAACAGGTCGACCGAGAAGATCAGCGGCAGGCGACCATCGCCCAGTTGCTCCAGCGCCTCGCCCCGCGACAGGCTTGAACCGGCATACACGGCGGCAGCCATGACGCCTTGCTTGCGGAAGTACTCGGCCATGAACTCGGCATGGCGGATCGACACACAGAACGCCAACGTCTTGCTCTGGGCATGCTCACGCCAGGTTTTCAGCACGTGCCGCGCACGGCCCAGGGTGGCGAGCTTGTTGGCCAGTTGTTCCGGATCGAAACGGCCATTGCGCCAGGGAATCGCCTGGTAATCCACGCTGTCGTCGAAGATGCCGTAGTAATGGAACGGCGCCAGCAGCTTGCTCTCGATGCCGCGAAACAGGTTGGTCTCGAACACCAGGTTGTCGTCGCACAACGACAGGATGTTGGAGCAGTCAGTACGATCCGGCGTCGCGGTCAGGCCGAGCAGGAACGCCGGCAAAAAATAGTTGAGCAAGCGGTGATAGGTGGGCGCGGCGGCATGGTGGAATTCGTCGATGACGATGTAATCGAAATGCCGTGGTGAAAAGCGCTCCAGGTGCTCGATGCGCCCGAGCGTTTGCACCGAGGCGCAGAGCACGTCGACCTGGATGTCGCGCTGCTGGCCCATATAGAAGCCGACCCGCTGCCCCGGCCGAATGCGCACAAAGGTCTCGGCCGCCTGATGGAGGATTTCCTCGCGGTGCGCGACAAACAACACCCGTCGGGCGCCGGCCTGTTTGGCATCGAACGCCGCTAGCCAAGTCTTGCCGAGGCCAGTCGCCAGCACCACCAGGCCGCGCCGGTAACCGTTCTCGCGGGTCAGGAGCAGGGCTTGCAGCGCTTCGCTCTGAATAGTCGTCGGCGTCGGTGGCGGTTCCACTTCCAGGCTACCCGGTGCGATGGCGACCAGAGGCGGCTGACGTCGTGCTTCGTAGTCGTCAATCCAGGCATGGCTCAGCGGCTTGCTGCGTGGATTGGCGAACAGTTCTTCGAAGCGGCCGCGCGCCTCGAGGAAGCCGTCATCGCCGGGATAGTCGATGCGGTAATTCCACTCCAGGCCATCACGCAGCGCCTGGCGGCTGATGTTGCTCGACCCGATGAACGCCTGGCCGCGCAGTTGTCCGTCCGCGTCTTGGGCGGCGAACAGATAGGCCTTCATATGGAAGCTGCTGCCTGCGCTTTCGTAGACGCGCACCTGAGCGCCTTCATCCTGCAGCAACATCAGGCTGCGCAGCGCTTCGGGGTCGGTGACGTCGAGGTAATCGCTGGTGACCACGCGCACCCGGGCGCTCGGCGCGGCCTCCTCGCCCGGTTTCACCCGCGCCAGTAAGTCGGGCAGCAACAGGCGCAGCCCGGTGCTCTTGATAAAGGCCACCGCCATGTCCACTTCGCTGGCGCTGTTGATGGCGCCGCACAGGTGCGGCAGGAAGTGATCCAGCTTGCCGCCAGTGACCAAGCGCGCGGCCGGTACTGGCTGACGCCGGGCCAACACGTTCAGCCAGGCATCACTGCGCCCGGGACGTTGGTCGGCGCTGTGCCAATAACTGACGTCGGCGACATCGGCCAATGGCGCCAGCCAGGTATCCATCTGCGCTTGGTCTGCATCGGTGAAACGGCGGCCCTGATGCTCACGTTCGCCTGCGCCGATCTTGAAGCTGCAATAGAACATCCCACCCGGCTTCAACGCCTGCCACAGGCGGGCGAGCGCGTCGGGCATCTGCGCATGCGGTACATGCAGCAAGCTGGCGCAGGCCCAAACACCGTCGTAGCTGTTGAGTTCACCGACCTCAACGAAGCTGCGCACCGCCACGGGCTGGCCGAGGTGCTGGCTGGCCAGCGCCGCCAATGCCGGCGAGGCATCGAAGGCCGACACACGATAGCCGCACGCCGCAAACGCCTTGGCATCGCGCCCGGAACCGCAGCCGGCATCCAGGATGTAGCCGCCAGCGGGTATCGCTTCGAGAAAGCGCGCATACAACGCGCTCATGTCCACGGCGCTGGTATCGGCAAAAAACTGCTCGGCGTTTTGCTCGTAGTAGTTGTGCGTGTCGCTCAAACTTCGCTTCCTTGTGCAACGACTAATACCGGGGTGTCGAGGGTGCAGCGTACGTGATCGCCACTCGCTGAAGGCTGCCCTTTTAGCACAATGCGCATCGCCTGCTTACCGCCTAGCCATCCGCATGCCCTATTCAACCGTTGCCTCTGATTGCGTGCAGAGCACCCCGCTTGCCTACGGCGCGGGCCATAGACTCGGCGTAAAGCTGAGCCAGGTGACCCTTAGCAGCAAGCGCATGCCAGCTTTCTAGTGAGCCACGCGCTCATGCTATGTCGTGATCCTTTACGTATCTAGAGTGTTTACTCGTACAGGTAAAGTTTTCGCACAGGTGCGGCCCGACGTTGCGCGGGTGCGCAGTAACCAGGTGCTGGGGAGAAACGGCTTTAGCTGTAAATTCTTCAGATCGTTCCCACGTCGAAGCGTCGAGGCGTCGAACCGTCGAACCGTCCGCGTGGGGATGCAGCCCTCGACGCTCCAGCGTCCACCAGTGTGATCCGCAAACGTCGTGACGCAGAGCCTCACAGGCTTGCTCCCACGCAGGTGCATGGGAGCTATTAATGGGTTGAACGCAGCGAGCCACGTGACTCCTGGTTTCTGGCAACCGTTTAACGCCGGCTCGCGCGCCGAGCGTTAAAGCCTGCCAAGCCAGTACTGTGGGCGTCGGCGGTGATGGGCAACAGCCAGAACCTGAAAACCATCAGACTTTTCCCGGTAAACGATGGATAACGGAAAGCGCTGGAGAGGAACTCTGCGAATATCTGGCTCAAGCTCAACTTGCCAGGCTTTGGGTGACTCGCCAATCAATGTGGCCAAGGCTCGAACTCCGTGATGAAGGCCCCACCCAATCCAGGAACCTTCGATTCGTAATAACCGACTGATTCCAGGAACTCGGCCTCCGCTGCCGGGTGAAAGGAATAATTCATCGAATCAGGGCTCTGGCCTTCTTCATCACCTCATCACCGGCCACAGCCTGAACCGAGCCATTATCAAGCGCCTCTGCTCGCCGTCGGGCTTCAAGCAACCAGTCTGATCGAAGCTCTTCTTCTGAGGGGGCTTCCAGGCTCAAGACCAAACGCTGGATCAGCTGGGCCCGCTCTTTCTTGGGAAGGTGCAGGGCTTCATCCTCAATTTCCTGCAGATCCATGGCATAACCTCTCGCTTATCTACCGGCAAATCTTGGCATGGATGGCTAGCGGGTGCCATGGCTTGAATGGGTTGAGCGAAACGATACCCATCACAAAGCCGGCGGCCTTGATGCCAAATGGTAGAAAAACGCTTCGCGGTTTTCCACCCTACGCGGTGGCGGCCATTTGTAGGGTGGACAACGCGAAGCTTGTCCACCTTGATGTTCAGAACCACTGTCTGGTCTGCGCGTAAATGCAACGCTGGTCACTCCAGCGTCCACCCGAGCGATCCGCGAACGTCGTGACGTGGAGCGTCACGGGCTGTGTTCCCACGCGGACGGTTGCGCCTGCAGGCCGTATTGGCGAATCAGTTGCTGGCGTTTGGCGGGCAGGAAGTTGATGCGCTGGACATCGCCCTGCACAGCGGCGATCAGGCGCGGATTCATCACGCGGAACCACAATGGCGGGATGTAGGCCGCGATAAACATGCCGAAATAGCCAGACGGTAGGCGCGGCAGGTCGGTGAAGTCACGCAGCGACTGGTAGCTGCGTGTCGGGTGGGCGTGGTGGTCGGAATGACGCTGCAAATGGAACACCACCAGGTTGGAGATGATGTGGTTGCTGTTCCAGGAGTGACGCGGCAGGCAGGGTTCGTAGCGGCCATTGGGCAGTTTTTGCCGCACCAGGCCGTAGTGTTCGATGTAGTTGGCCGAGGTCAGCTGGAAGGCGCCCCAGAAGGCAACCAGCAGCAACACGGGCACCATCGGCGGGCCGAACAGGGCGATCAAACCACCGTAGAGGGCCAGGGTGACCAGGCCGGCCTGGACGATTTCGTTGTGCAAACTCCAGCTAGAGCGGCCCTGGCGCTGCATACGCTCGGCTTCCAGGTCCCAGGCACGGAAGAAAGCACCCGGCAGCTCGCGAAACATGAAGCGGTAGATGCTTTCGCCCATCTGCGAGGAGGCTGGATCTTCCGGGGTGGCCACATGCCGGTGATGGCCGCGGTTATGTTCGATGGAGAAATGCCCGTAGCCGCCCAGTGCGGTGTTGAACAGGCCGACCTTGCGCCCCAGCCAGTCCTTCTTGTGCCCAAGCTCATGGCTGAGGTTGAGACCGAAACCGAGTATCGAGCCTGTCACCAGCACCGTGGCCAGCCAGCTGTACCAGGGCAGCTCATGGGTGGCCAGGAAGATGCAGTTGAACAGCATGCCGAACCACAGCACCGGCACCACCGCATAGTTGATTGCGCGGTAATAGCCGTCTGCTTCCAGGGCCGGCACGGCAGACTCCAGCGGGTTGCTCAGGTCTTCTCCCAGCAACTTGTCCAGCAACGGCAAGCCCAGGTAAAACACCCCCAGCGCGACAAAAAACCACAGCTGGCTGGTCGCTCCCAGCAGGTGGGCCAGCGGGCCAATGGTGACGCCAAGCGGCGCGAACACCGACAATAACCAGGCATAGCGTTTGCGGTCGCGGTAAACCGCTTGTTCGGTTACGGCGGTGGGCATTACGGCGCTCATACACGTTCCCTCAGGGTTTGCTGTGGGACCAGCATGACCGCAAGGATTGTCGGACAATACCGTTTACGCGGGCAGATAATCGTCATATGGTGCCAACGCGCCCCGTGGCGTGAACAAGCCAGATGCCTGCACTGCGGGCACGCACGTTTACTGGGCTGGATCATCGATTTTTTACCCCCGCCGAACGCTGACACTGGCGGCGGGCGATGCGTGCAGGAGCAGCCCCATGTCCAATGCCCAAGCCTGGCTTCAACCCTGCCTGCACCCGGTGTATGCACGCTTGCTGTGCGCCGAGTTGCGCCGCTGCGGCTTTGCACCGCAGCAGATCTTGGATGGCACGCGCCTGGACTGGACGGCGCTGCACACGGACAACCGTTTTCTCAGCTTTGCCCAGTTTCGCCGTCTGGTGCTGCGTGGGCTGGAACTCAGCCAGTGCCCATGGCTGGGGCTGCGCGTTGGTGCCAGCACCCAGCTGTCGACCCACGGCGCGCCGGGCGTACTCGCCATGGCCAGCCCGAATGTGGCGCAGGCCCTGCTGGCCATGCAACGCTTCGTCAGCCTGCGCGAGAATCTGGGCACCTTTAGCATCGAGCATGCAGACAATCTGACGCTGCAACTGCACGAGAGCGTGCACAGCGAAGATGTCCGCGAATACGTGCTGGGGCATATCCTGGCGGGCACGCTCAACCTGCTGCAAACCGTTAGCGGTCAGGCCTTGCACAGCCAGGCCATGATCCGCTGGCCCTTCGCCGAACCGCCCTGGGCGCACGCCTACCGGGAGCTGTACCCGCAGTCGACCTTCAACGCCACGCACCTGCAGGTGCAACTGCCCCTGGCGTTACTCGATTGCCCGAGCCTGGGCTGCGACAGCGAAGCCCAGCGCCTGGCCCTGCGCGACTGCGAGCATCAGCTCAAACAATTGAAGAGTGGCAGCCTGAGCCAGCGGATTCATCAGCGGCTGCTGGCCTGCGATGGCCACTACCCGAGCCTCGACCAGATGGCTGCCGTTGAGTGCATGGCGCCGCGCACCCTGCTGCGTCACCTGAGCGAGGAAGGCGTCAACTATCAGCAATTGCTCGACAGCGTGCGCGAGGAGCTGGCCTGCTGGCTGTTGCTGCAAACCCCGTTGAGTGTTGAGGCCATCGCCGAGCGCCTGGGTTATCAGGACACCTCCAACTTCAGCCGCACCTTCAGGCGCTGGCTGGGCGTGACCCCGCGCGCCTTTCGCCAGAGGGGGTAGGCGAGCTCGGCGTATTGCCTTGCAACAACACCCGTTCACGGACAAGCCCCCCACTACAAGAGCAACGCTAAACCCTAGGAACGGGCCATGCCCGCAAACCAGGACCAAGACGAACAGCCATATAGCCATCAACCGCTTCGCGGACAAGCCCTCTCCCAGAGGTTCGATGCTCGACCGGGAGGTGGGCGTTACAATGGCGCCAACGCCGATTCCCCCAATCGGGCATGCCCCCGGAGCCAGACTCACGATGTTCACCCTTGTACACCTGAACACCCCGCCGCCCGAGTCGCTGAAAGACCAGGTCCTGCAGATGATGGTGGACTACCTCGGCGATATCAGCCCGGTGTCGCTGACGCCCAGCAACCCCCTGTATCAGCTGTACCAGTACGTGATCGGCTACGAGATGCACCTGTATCTGCAGGCGATGGACAGTGCCTCGGACACCACGGCGCAGCTGATCCTGGCCCTGGACGATCTGGACCCTTCCCAGGTGCTGGGCTTTGCCCTGTACCTGCCGGCCAAGGATTACCCCGAGGCCTGCACCCTGGCCTATATGGCCGTCCAGGCCAGTCAGCGCCGGCAGGGTGTTGCCCGGGCCATGCTGCAAAAAATCATCACGCGCCACCCCCATGCCGAACTGGCCTGTGTGGCAGACAAAGTGCCGTATTTCGAGGCCATGGGTTTCAAGGTGCTGGCTGCGCGGGGGCCGCAGGTGCTGATGAGTACTCGCAGCCGTGGTTCGGACGGCATGGTGGCGGTGCAAGACCTGGCGCCGATCTACCAATCTGAGGAAGTCCGGCAGATCCATAGCTACCTGGTCAAGCAGCACGGCAAGAAGGCCATGAGCGAGGCGGAAAAACAGCGCGACCGCCAGCTCGATAAAATGGCCCAACAGGCTCAAGCGCTGGTAAGCCAGCGCTTTTCTATTAATTGATTTCTTTTTGTTGCAGCAGGCTGGGTAGATCAGACCCCGAGTGGCCGCCCCGCACCGCTGACAAGTCGCTCGCCACGCAACTGGGCGCAGCAATGGCGCCCCGCTGAGGCCTATCCGGAAGGTTCTGTATGAGTAACGGCCGCATGCACTGGGTGGGACGGCGCTGAGCGCAGCGAAGCCCAACAGGCAGCGGCATGCCTGGCCACAGGCAATTGGAACATCGCCACTGGCAAACCCTGCTGGAACTCATCGCCGGTGGCGCGGGGTCGTAGCCGGTATCTGCCAAGCGTGGCTGGTGCCGCGCGCGGCATCACGCGCTTCACGCCAGGAGCCATTGAGCAACTGCACCATAGGGCAACTGTCATAGAAAATCATCGTACTAGCGAACCCAGCAGGCATAACCGTATAGTCATTCCCATGACGTCAAACCCACACCTGCCCCACGACAAACTTCTGGATCTGCTGCTGGACGTTGTCTGCGTAGTAGATAAAGAGGGTCGCTTTCTTTCGGTAAGCGCGGCCAGCGAGCGCGTGTTCGGTTATCGGCCCGAAGAAATGATTGGCCGCACGGCCTTTGAAATGATGCACCCGGATGATCGAGCCGTCAGTTTGGCATTCGTCAAGCGCATCAATTCGGGTAAGCCCTCCGCTGACCATGAGAACCGTTACATCCATAAAGACGGCCATATCGTGCACATCATGTGGTCTGCCCAATGGCTTGAGGCCGAGCAGGTGCGGGTGGGTGTGGCGCGCGACATTACTGCGCGCAAGCGTGCCGAGGCGATGCAGGCGGCCTTGTATGCGATATCCCACGCCGCCCATTCAGCTGACGACCTGCAGACACTGTATCAGCGGGTGCACGAGGTGATTGGTCAGTTGCTGCCCGTCGAGAATTTCTTTGTGGCGCTGTACGACGCCGCGGATGACCAGCTCAGCTTCCCCTATTACGTCGATCAGTTTGCCCCGCCGCCGGCACCCATGCCGCTGGGCTCCAGTACCTTCTGTGCCGAGGTTATTCGCTCCGGTGAAGCGCTGTTGTTAACGCCTGAGACGGCCGAGCAGCGGCTTGCAACGCTGGGTGCCGTGGCAGGCAAGCATCCCCTGGACTGGCTTGGTGTGCCGCTGATAGCGGGCACGGCCACCATCGGTGCTCTGGTGCTGCAGAGCTATTGCGGCACCGCGCGTTACAACGAACAGAACAAGGCGCTGCTGCAATTTGCGTCGAGCCAGGTGGCCGATGCAATAGAGCGTAAACGCACGCACGCGCGCCTGGAGCATCTTGCCCAGCACGACCAGCTGACTGAACTGCCAAACCGCGCGCTGTTCCTGGATCGCCTGCGCAGCTCCCTGCAAAGGGCGCAGAGAGACTCCTTGCGGCTGGCGGTTCTTTATCTCGACATGGACAACTTCAAGCACATCAACGATACCTTTGGCCACACCACTGGCGACCATCTGCTACGCGAGGTCGCTCATCGCCTCAGGCAGTGCGTGCGCGAGTCCGATACGGTTGGCCGTTTGGGTGGTGACGAATTCGCCATTCTTCTGGATAGCATCGGCAAGCAGGAAGATGCCATCCTGGTGGCCGAGAAAATTCTTCTCGCCCTAAGCGATCCCTACCATCTGGAAGGGGAAACGTTGATGAGTGCCCCAAGCCTGGGTATCGCGGTATACCCCGAGCACGGCCAGAGTGATCTGCATCTGGTGCGGCATGCGGATGAAGCCATGTACGCGGCCAAACGCAGTGGGGGCAAGCGCTACATTGTTGTCGAGGCGCCCGCGAAGTAATCAGCGATTGCCGTTGACTGAGCGCGTGGAAGTTTATCGACCCGGCCCCGCCACCTGTTATCGCCAAGCCGCCGCCCCGGCCTCACCCAGCAACGCCTGCAACAGCTCAACCTTGCGTTGCAATTGCGCCACATGCGCACGTTCGGCACGGACCGTGCTGCGCAGCTCCTGCTCATCGCGGTGCAAGCGCTGCAGGCAGTCACGCTGCATCGCGTTGTGCCGACACTGGGCGAGCAGTAGCGCTTGCAGATGCTGGCCATGCACCAGCAGCAGCGCGGCGAGCAAGCCCACAAACAACAAGCCGCAGCCGGCGATCCCCATAAGTGCCCAGTTCGCTGTCATGCCATGTGCTCCCGTAGTCGAGTTCTCGCTTGAACCCTGAGCCAGGCTATGTAGTATTAATTTACAGATCTAGAGTGTTTACCCGTACAGGTAAAGTTTTCGCACAGGAGGCGTACGGCATGCAGCGCCCCGACGAGTGCAATCGCGGACAAGCCCGCTCCCACCAGGCCGGGCAGTGAACCTGTGGGAGCGGACTTGTCCGCGAAGCTGTTGATGGCTATGCAGCGGCTTAGTGTGGCGAGGCAATACACCGAGATTGGGGCGAGCAGCGTTGCCTGGGGCGCAAGGCGACACCGCCCAACGACATAGGCAGCCGCTTGTAGGGCTGCGCTGCGCCGAACGCCAAGCTACCTGCGCTCAACCGTCACGCCACGCGCCAACCTAACCATTGCTGGCAACAGCTAACGGGGACATAACCAATTAAAAGGCTATGTACCAATAGCGTGTTGCGTTCAGTTATCGCCACAGCATTTGAGGTGCTGTCTGGGTCTGTAGGATGCGCCGTGCGCTCCAGTGTTCGTTGCCTGCGTTGGTGCGCACGGCCTGGGCGGCCACGCGTCTGTAGTGGTCAACTAATCCCGGACACGACGTTGAGTTTTTTCTCGGCCTGAGCGGGCGCTAGCCCGCCGTTGAATTGATGGGGCCGAATCCAGTTGTACCGATGCATCAAAAAGTGACTGATATCCCGCTGGGCCTGCT